>JASGEP010000001.1:0-18964 GCA_047606285.1 Luteolibacter sp.
ACCACAGGAACCACAGGAACCACAGGAACCACAGGAACCACAGGAACCACAGGAACCACAGGAACCACAGGAACCACAGGAACCGGTTGTTAGGTCGAAAGGTGGCAAAAAGAAAACCAAACTCTAACTTTTTTGAATTATGGGAGGATTTTCCGATTATCTTGAAAACAAGATCGCCGACCATGTTTTTGGCGGAGGTGATTACACCCGTCCGGCTACGATCTATGTTGCCCTTTATACGTCTACACCCACGGATTCCGGGGGCGGGACGGAATTGAGCGGTGGCGGATACGCCCGGGCAGCGGTTACGAATAACTCAACCAATTGGCCTACGGCTTCATCCGGACTCAAACGAAATGGAGCGGCCATCACGTTCCCCACTGCCTCGACATCATGGGGGACGATTGTCGCTTTTGGCATCTTTGACGCAGCCTCCGGGGGCAACCTTTTGGCATGGGGTGCGTTGGACGTGGCGAAAGCGGTGGGCGGCGGTGACACGCCATCCTTTGGTGTCAATGCCTTGCAATTCCAACTCGATTGATCGATGGCGGATGTGGATTTAGCGGCTGAGGCGGGAGTTTCCCTGACGGTTTCCGGATTGTTGGGAGGGCTGACATTATCGTCTCTGAATGCTATTTCGGCATCCGCTGCCGGAACACTCCGCGTTTCCCGCCAACTGGCAGCCGCGGTCATGATGAGTTCGGTTCCTGCAAGCGATTTGACGATCCGCAGTGAAAAGCTAAATGCGTCCGCCCAAATGGCATCCAGCGCGAGTGGATTTCTATCCCGGGATGTGCGCTTTTCCGCTTTTGTCGGATACCAGACAAGCACGGAAGCATTCCTATCCAAGCTGATTGGTTTGAACGGTGGCTTTGCTGTCTCCAGCAAAAGTTTTTCCTGCCTCGATGCAGGGCGCGATGGGTTGGGAGTTTGTGATTTGATTCGGGAAATCCTGCTGCTGTGGGGAATCGAGAGCGCGAAAGTGGCTCCATGGTTCGCCCGGCAGCGGGCACTTAATGACCTGAACAGCGCGATGCAGATGGTGTGGAATCAGGCGCGGGACCGGAATTATTGGACCCGCTCCACTCTGACGATTCCGCTTTCCGCCGGGATCTGGCCATTGCCGGATACGGTGCAGAATGTGCTCGGCCCGCTGAAGCTGGAGAGTTCTCGGCGTCCCTTGATGGTGACTCAGACTTTGAATGATCTGGAACGTTTCGTGGACACCTTCTGCGATGGGGAAATTCCCGACGAGCCATCCGCCTTCTTCATCCAGCGGGAGAATCAGGCGAAAAACGACTCCGCCCGTGCGGTGCTGTATGTCTCTCCGGCTCCGGTGACTTTGACGAATTTCCTGTTGGATGTGGTGCTAGAAGCACCTCGGTATTCCCAGCGGGATGTGGAAAAATGCACCCGTATCCCCATGCCCCATCGGTATGTGGAAAGTTTGCTGATTCCCATCGTTCGTTACAAGGCGATGAGTTTCCATCTATTCGTCGATCCGGACCGTAAGCCGCTGATTGAAGCGGATTTCCAAGATGCGATGGCGCAACTTGATGCGGCGGACCCTGCCGGTGTGAGCCGGAAGTATAACGGAAGGGAGGAGCGGGCATGAAAGCGATCGCTCTCGCAAAACGCCTGGCGCGGGATTTGGTGAATCCGGATCTGGCTACCATGTCCGCCGATGATCGGCTGGTGCTGGTGGATGCGATGAATGCCGGATTCCAGCGCTATCACGCGCTGTCTCCCGACAACACGAAGATCACGACCGGAGCACTTTTCCTGCCGGGCCCGAAAACGGTGACGCTGGAGGTGGAGCAGGGGAGTCCGGTTTTTTCCGGCTACGCGGCGGCACTGGAAGATCTGTACTGCACGGTGCGGGTGGATGGTGACGGCATCGACAACCAGATGGTGTCCGACACTGAACTGCTACATCCGTATGCCGGGCCATCCGGCACGGTGAACGCGACGATTTACGGCGATGCGTCCGCCTTGTTCGAGCCGGTGATCGGTCTGGCGTCCAATCCTCGGGTTTTGGAAAGCGGACGACTGTTGCTTCAGGATGCGGCCAAAACAGTGGAAGCGAAAACCATGACCCAAAAGCCGCTGCGCGAGCCGTGGTGCTGGTGGACGGAAAACAACGGCCGTGTTTCCGGTCCGGTGGCTCCTTCCATCTTTCGGGTGGATTCGCTCCCCCCGTCCGCATTGCGCATTCAAGGAACTTTTTACATGGGGCCGTTGCGGCTGAATATCACTGATTTGACGGATAATGACGCGGCGGTCCTGTTCCGTGAAGATACGCTCGAATCCACTTTGATTCCGCTGATCCGCGGCGAGTTGGCGGCGTCTCCCTTGTGGCGGTTGGACGCGACCCGGGCTGATGCCATCAAGCGGGCGACGGAATGGGTAGGCATCACCGACATTCCTCAACTCTCCGTCCCGGCCAACCGGGCGGGCACCCCGAAAGGATTTTAACGTATGGATAACGTGGTTCTCATCGATGATCTACCAGAGTTCGTTTCACGGACCCTGCTGGGCATCCGCCAAGGAGTGGCGCTGGCGCGGAACTCGGGCGATTTCCTCGCGGAACTGCCGGAGGAGGTGAAGTTCGACGTGGTGGTGATCCAGGACTGGCAAAAGCTGGAAATCGTGGGCGGCCAAACGACCGAAACCAACGAAACGCAAGGCGGCGGACAAACGGAAACCCAGACCAGGAATGAAACGGGGCAACAGATCCGCAGCGGAACGGAACATCGGGAAGAATCATCGACTGAGGAAGGGGCGGAGAACACCTCGCAAACCAGTCAACAGACAGGAACCACCAATGAAGGAAGAAACACATCGGGCACCGACACAACCACGTCTAACGTAACGGACACGGGGAACGAGAGTTCCGAAAACAGCAACGGGCACAACCAGTCCGGCAGCAGTAATAGCACCTACTCCGAATGAGCACGACCTCTGAAAGTTCCCAGCTCTCCTACAACGAGAGGATTATCGCAGTCAAACAGACGGCGGGCACCCGCGTGGTTGCGGAATCTCGGAACAATAACCAGACTCAAAGTGCCAACTCTTCTCAATCTTCCGAAGAAACCCGGGAATCCTCAGGATCGTCGTCCCGGAACCGTCAGGCAACAGTTGACAGTTCCAGTAACGATGAGACGAACACCACCGGCCAAGCGGTGACGACTACGGAGAGCAACCGGAACTTTTCCAATGTCTCCCAACAGATCGCGAAATCTTCCGCCCGCGCCAACATCGGCTGCACCATTTCCTTCAGTGTGAAAATTCGGGGAGGTTTCCCCACGCTTTCCAACTCCAGCGCCAGTTGCTGACCATGAACCTGAGAACACGAGCTTTACGATTTGCTATTCGGGTGACGGATTACCTGGAAATCCCGGGGCTGGCCGAGGCATTGAATCAGAAAGTGACCCGGGAGGAAGGGAAGCAACTTTCCGATGAAAACTTTACTTTGGCGGAGAAAGAACGCCTGGCGAACATCGGACTGGGACAAGATGGCGACTCTGCTTATGAGACGGCGGTCAAGAATGGCTTCTCAGGAACGGAAGCCGAGTGGTTGGAATCTCTGAAAGGACAAGATGGAGCAGACGGGAGCGATGGTGCAATTGGCCAATCTGCTTACCAAATTGCTGTCGAAAACGGATTTTCGGGTTCGGAGGTTCAGTGGTTGATTTCTTTGAAGGGCCAAGATGGGGCTGATGGAACCGATGGGGAAGACGGTGTTGATGGCACGAACGGGACTAATGGCCAATCTGCCTACGAAGTCGCCGCGGATAACGGTTTCGTGGGGACGGAAGAGGAGTGGCTGGAGAGTCTGAAAGGGGCAGACGGCAGCCCCGGGGCAGACGGCAGCCCCGGCGTAGGTGTGCCAACAGGAGGCACGACAGGGCAGGCATTGAGGAAGAATTCTGGAGCCAATTATGATACTTCGTGGCAGGACGATCCGGTAGTGGATGGGGCGCATACAGGATTCGTTCAGCTCATCTTTGGCAATAATGATGATGTGCCCGAGGGCTGGCTCGCAGCGAATGGCAGCACCATCGGCAATGCCGCATCCGGAGCCGACCGCGCCAATGCGGATTGCCAAGCGCTCTTTACGCTCTTCTGGCTGCGCGGAGAGGTGGCGGATCATCCCGTTTATACCTCTGCAGGAGGCGCCTCGACGCGAGGTGCGTCCGCCGCCGCCGACTGGGCGGCGAACAAGCGCATCAAAATACTGGACATGCGGGATCGCTTCCCGCGGGCGCAAGGCCCAACGTTTGCCCCAACTTTGGGAGCGCACCAGGAAGACATGATCAAGTCGCATAGCCACGGCATCCCGCTTGCGGTGGTCAGCGAAACCGACTCTGTGGCGGAAGGTGGGGGTGGATGGGTCCCTTACGTGGAGCCGGGCGGAAATACGTTATCTTTCGGTGGTGCTGAAACCCGCCCGCAAGCGCGAGTGCTCTTTGCGATCATTAAACTCTGAAAAATCATGGAAATCACCCTTACCGCAAACACGCCGCAGGAAGTCACCGGCCTGACAACGAACGGGACTTATCGCTTTTTCTTCAACGCCGCACTGGATGGGCTGATGTCCATCCAGGCTGAAAACGCGGCAGGAAGCTGGAGCGAACTTAGCTCTGCCTCATCCGGCGTCATCAACGGCCTTCCCGGCACGAAGCTGCGCATCACCAGCCCTTACGATGCGAAGGGCCAACTCGACCTGCTGGAATGATTACGAAACTTGTCAGTCCTTTGGTGAGTCCGCTGGTGACAGCGATCGATGTTCCGCGCATCAAGCGGGGAGGATCTGCTCCCTTTATTTCAGGGAATTCTTTTCCGGGGGAGATTCTCACCTCAACCAAGTCGGGAGATTGGTATGTGGACGGTGAAATGAAATCCACTGGGACCTCTTATGTCGTCAGCGTCAACGACATCGGCCTGCCGATCCATCAGGTTGCAGGAGGGCAGGTATCCAACGTCGTGCCGTGCTGGAGTCCGTCCGACGAGGCCGGAGTATTTGATTTCTGGGCCGCACATCGGGGCGTGCTCCATGCTGTAGGCCCTGATACCCCGGCGATCGATGGCCAAACAATCCGCGAGTGGCGGAGCGTCAAAAACGGCTATGCTTTTGCGCAAGCGACCGCCGCACAGCAACCGTTGTTTGTCGATGCCGGGGCCGATGGCAATCCGGTTGTGAGGTTTGATGGATCTAACGACGTGCTACAGGCCACAGAGAGCGCGGTGAGAGGGGTGTTTCGCAACAAACTGGAGGGCGGATGCATCGTCGGAGCTGTGGACAGTAATCCAGCGGGACTTGCAGCCACTCATTATCTAATCAACATCAGCACTACCGCGCAAAATGCGGTCCGGGCGGCGATCATGAGCCGCTATTTCAATACCGCTCAGATTTCGGTAGGTTCCCGCACGCTTGATAGCGATGGCATTACCAATCTTCTGTCTCCAAGCGCCGCCGGTTACAGGTGCTTCCATGGCCTGCACCGCTGGCAGGCCGGGCAACTGCATTTCCGGCTGGATGGTATGGTGATGGAGTCAACACCGATCACCGCGGGGGCGACATCCGACACTCACTCAAACACCGTCACCATGGGCAGCAACCATGCAACCTCCGCGCTGCCGGGTGATATCGGCACGCTCATCCTCTACAATGCGGCTCTCACCGCCAACGCACAGGCGCGGTTGGAGCGATTTACGATGCTCTACGGCGGCGTGCTCAATCCTCCAGCCTACACCCCAGCCCCATGAATCGTTATTTCAAAGCACCGGCGGGCGTCTTTGCCGCAATTCGCGAAACCCTCCGCAACGATTTAGAGCAACCCAACGGCAACGCGGATGAGCCGATGCGTGAGCATGGGGATTTCATTGTTGGAGATACTGTTTATCAAGCGCTTGCCGAACATCACACGACCGGTTTTTTCGCGCCCTACCTACCTCAGTTTCTCGCCATTCCCGGCGTGGAAGAAATCTCTGCAGCCGAATACCTCGCCGCCAAACCCGAGCCTGAGGAAGAACCATGAAACCGATCCTTGCCATCCTTTGCTTAGCCCTCGCTGCTTGCGCGTCCAAAGCCCCCACTCCCATATTGCCACCACCGAAGGGCAAGCCGGTGACGGGGGAGGTGCGGGCGGCGGCGGATACGGCGAATAAATCCGCCGAGATCCAGACGCGGGCGAGCGAAAGGATTGCGCGGATCGAATCCGAAGTGGCCGAAGCTCAGCAGGTGGTGGGTGCAGCCGCGTCGGAAGCGCGGCGGCTGGCGCACCAGAAGACGGCGACACCGGCGGAACTACTCCAAGCGGCGGAACTCGCGTCCCAGGTGGAACCGCGTGTGGCGAAGCTCAAACAGGAAGTGGCAAGACTCAGCGCGATCCACAAAGAGCAGTTCGTCAACCTCGTGACCCTGCAAAAGCAACTCGCGGATGCGACCATTACGGCCGCACAGGCGGACCAGGTGGCGGAACAAACGGCGGCGCAATTGGAAAGTGTGACGACTCAATATAAAGCCGCCGAATCCGGGCGGCAGAAAGCAACCGCGAAGCTGGAAGCGGTGGATGCGCGAAAATCTCTCTATCGAAACTGGCTGATCGGAATCGGTGCCGCGGTGGCGCTTTGGATTGCCGTGAAGCTTTACCTGAAATTGCCATGAACACTGAAAAAAGCCTCCCATTCTGGAGCTTCGTCAAACCGTGCCGTCTCTGGATCGGCTTTGCGATTCTGATCGGTCTTTACCAATCGCCGCTGCCTGCCGGGTTCCGCGTTTTCGTAATCCCGCCGCTTCTGCTGTGCTGGATTCTACTTTCGTTGCTTTTCGTCCGTTCGCTGTTTTTTCAAAACACGATAGACAAGACGTTCGACGACGAGAAGGAGACGCGCGACGGCTGGGGTGACATCCGAAAAAGCGAGCGGGTAAAGATCGGCCTCTACATCACCACAATCCTCGCGCTCGTCATGGCAATCCTGATGCACGGCTTGCTGGTGGGCGGTGGCACCTTCGTCGGTGCGAAAGCGGCCATTGAACAATCCAGCCCCTCCGCCGATGACCAATGAAAGCGTTTTTTGCCATCGCATTCCTTGCGAGCGCCTCGCTTTGGGATCTGAAGCCAAGTGAGCTGACAAAGCCTCTCACCGAGCGGGAAACCATCTGGCGCGACATCGAAGCCGCTCCGGAAAAGGTGCTCGCTGTCGAACAGGCGGTGACGCGGTATGGATTGACGAAAAGCCGTTACGAAAAGGTAGCGAAGGGGATTCCGCCCGCCGTGATCTTCGTGCTGCACATGCGGGAAAGCACGTGGTCTTTCGCGAAGCACCTCCACGAAGGCAGTCCGCTCACTGGGCGCACCAAGTGGGTTCCGAAAGGACGGCCAGCGGCAGGCACCCCTCCGTTTTCCTGGGAAGAATCCGCACGGGATGCGCTGTACGTCATCAAGAGCTACGACGCCCCGGCGAAATGGGCGACCGTTGATGCCACGCTGGACTGGATTGAGAGATTCAACGGCCTCGGTTACCGGAACAAAGGATTGCGCTCGCCCTACGTCGTTGCGGGGAGCAGTCTGCAACAGCCGGGGAAATATATCGCGGACGGCAAGTTTTCGAAAACCGCATGGGACAGCCAACTCGGCTGTGCGACCGTCCTGAAGGCGCTGGCAAAACGCGGCTATTACACCCCGCCGAAATCATGATGGATGCACTGGCGATTTCGGAACTGCGGGAAGTGCTCGGCTGCGAAGTACGCGACATGCCGAAACGCGCGCTCGCCCTGAAGCGCCATGCGGAAAGGGGAGATGAGCTAGCGGACATGGAATTCTGCGTGCGCCACCTCACCGCCTTCCTTCGCCGCCATCCATCATCCTTCACTGTGGAAAAGATCGCCGACGATCTGGATGCGATTCTCTCCGGTAAAAAACCCGACTGCTTGTCCTAACGTTATGGCTGCCCGTGAGAAATCCAATATGATCGAGGACGTGTCCCACGTTTCCAAGGCTCTCGATGCGTTCATTTCCAACACGGAAAAGCACCGCGATGAGCAGAAGCGTGAATTCACGCTGTTGTGGGAAGCTCACAATTCTTTAGGTGAGAAACTCAACCAAGCGATTTCCGCTCTGAGCGAAAAAAACCGGATCACCGTGCCGTTGATTATCACGGTGGCGACTTTTGTCCTGACCATCGTCTCCGGCGCAGCCGCCATCGGCCACATGTTCGTCAACGAGCGTGATCGACGCATCGAGGCGATCCAGGACTACCAACGCAAGGACATCGAGCGCCACGAAAGGTGGATTGAAGAGCGGAACCGCACCCTCATGCGCGGTTCTTCGAAGTTCTCATTTTGAACGCTTGGGCTTTTGTGTTCCGGACGATCTTCTTTACGTCGCTTTTTGTCAGGCCCTTGATCGCTCGGCGGAAGGCAGCGACAGCGCTGATTTCATGGACAGGGGCCAACTGTTTGTATTTTGTAGCCGGTTTTGTATCCGCCTGTTGTTGTCGCTGTTCAAGCCACAAGTCATGGATCAGTTTGTATTCCTCGCTGGCAGGGCGGATTTTCATCCCCACGGTGAGGATAAGGTGCAGCGTTTCCCATTTGACCGGGCGCCCGTTCTCGGCATTCCAGATCGGACGAGTGGACATGTCGCAACTGGAAGCGATTTCCCTGAGCGTGAGATTTCGGGTGGATCGCAACGTTTGCATTTCATTTCCTAAAATTACCTGCTTCACAGCAGGCAATATTATGAATGTTTAGGCAAAAAGCAAGTTTCAATCATCCCTACGGAGATTGGATTCTAAGGTAGTAATAACCACTGGATTCCCGAAACAGTAGATGGCTTTTGATGGCCTTTCCCAGCAGCGTTCTGACGGTTCCAACCTGCTCGCCGGTGGCTTCGGCAAGCTGGTCGATGGCATCCTGCCACTTGGCCGGCCACTCGATTTTGCCGATGAACTCTTTCAGATCGACACGGGGAGCTTGAACGGAGGTTTCGGATTTTTCTCTTTTCGCCGGTTTCTTTTCCTCTTCTTCCACCGGTTCCTGACATTGGCTCCAAGAGAGCGTGCGCCCGGTGGCATCATGGCTGAGGAAGATGGAATCCACCGGTTTCCCATCGCCATCGTGAGTATTCCCCTCGAAATTCTTCACCTGCGACCGTCCGCCGCGCTTGGCAAAAATGAGGCGGTGGATGCCTTTGGCCTTGGTGGGGGAGAGGACCATGACGGCGCGTGCCCAGTTGGTAATTTCCGACGATCCCAGCCCCAAGTAAGCGTAATCTCCGGTCGTCCAGTGGGAGCGGGCTTTTGCATCAGACGATGGTTTTCCGGAATGGTGGATGAAAACGACCACCGCGCCGGTACGCTCGAGTACGGGGTTGAGCCAATTCCGCAAGAAGCGGCTGGCGACATCCTGTTTTGAAATGTCGTCTCCGACGTAGGAGAGCAGGGGGTCGATCCAAACCAAATCCGCCTTATGGTAGCGGATCTGGCGTTCGAGGACTTTGCAGAATTCCTCGCCGATCACATCGGTGATGCGGGTGAACTTGAGATTTTCATTGGCGAGGCGATAGCGCTCCGGATTCTCGGCGGGAGTACCCCAATCGTGGCGGATGGCGGCGATGGCACCGCGGGTCATTTCCGCAATGTCTCCTTCATCATTCTCCGCCTGCACGATGAGCTGACGGAGCGGGCGTTTTGGCGAAATCCCGTGCCAAGGGTCTCCTGCCGCCCAAGGGAACATCATGGATGTCATGAGGGTGGATTTCCCCGCGCCGGAGGGACCGACAATAACTAGCGATCCGCCACGGCAGAGCCAGCGTTTCCCGAGCACGCAATTCGGATCATCTTCCACCGGGTAGGCAAGCAACTGCTTGATACCGATGAACGGGCGAATGTCCGGGGCCTGCGCCTTGGTGATGAGAATACTTTCCACCTCGCTGCGCGCGGGTCGCTTCGCTTTGACCCAGTCATTGACGTCCTTAAAATCCTTCGGAGTGGCGGCGACACGGAAATCGAGCGATTCCGGGAGGCTTTTTCTGATGCGATAGAGCCACTCTTCCGCTGGGGTCCGCCCTTCCTTGTTTTTCTTCCCCGGCGGGTCGTTCTGAGGAACGGCGACGACAAGAGGCGAGTTGGCAAGATGGGGGGCAAGATCGAGATTCGAACTCGCGCCGCGGGTGATGATGACTGCGTAAAAGCGACCCGGATCATCGTGGTATCCGAGCGCATCCAGCGCGGCGAAGGCGTCCCATTGGGACTCGAAGAGGAAAGTGGTGGCTGCTTCCGCCGGATTGCCAATGATGAGAGGGGCATTGACGGTGCCGGGCGAATACATCCAATCTCCGGAATCCGTGCGAAAATGAGCGCGGACGACTTTGCCCGTGGTGTCATGCACCGGTAACGCCCAGTTCCCATCCAGCAGGCCGATCCAATGGTCCGCCACGAGGTATTCAACAAATTCCAGTGAAATGCCGCGCCAGCCGGAAAGCTTGTATTTCGCCTCGGCGGTGACGGCCGCGACGCACGCTTCCCAATCGAGTTGCTTCCGTGCGTCCTTGCGGCTGCGAAGTTTCGGAGCAGGCTGGGGTGGGGTGGGCGGCGGAGCGGGGTCCGGATCGGTGAAATGGTATTCGTCTTTGGGAATCCGTCGTAGCCCGTTGGTCTTCGGAATGGTGAGATTCACAAATTCGGCGGCTTGCTCCGCGGCCTGACGGAAATCGACTCCACGGCACTCCTGCCAAAGCTTCAGGAAATTTCCACCGTTGCCAGTGGCAAAATCATTCCAAACCCCAACTTTCGGGCCTTCCAACTCTACTTCCAACGAAGATCCGGGATTGCCGGAAATGTCGCCGCAAACCCACTTCTTTCCCTTCCGCTTGCCTCCAGGAAGGAGCAGGCGGCACACGTCTTCAGACCGGGTATTGAGACGGTCCCGGATCGCATCAAGGGTTCCATTGGGAATCATTGTTGTCGTTTAGGTAAAAATCATTTCGAGCGTTTTCCCCATTTGGCATCAAGGAAAGCTTTTGCCTCTTTGCCGGTGGCCGAGAGGGGGGAGGGGTGGCCCATCTTCATGAGCCAAAGAAGCTGCTTGATACTGGCAAGATTCGACCGGCTACGCGAGAACAGACGATCCAGCAGCATGGAGGCTTCGCCCCGGGAAACAGGACAACGGACGCCGAACTTGGCCAACACCTCGCGTTGTTTCGGCGAGGCGGGCGCGCCTTCCCATTTCATGACCGGCGTGTATTCAGACATTTTGGTATCCTTGAGCAGGATGGCGACTTCCTCGATGGAAAGCGCCTGACGTTGCTTCGTTTTGAGGCGGGCGAGTTCGCGGGCGAGCACTGCCTCCCGCTCCAGCACCGCATTGGCATCCGCTTCCAAGAGGTCGATGGATTCCGCCTTGGCGATGACTTCGTTGATGGAGGCTTCTTCTTTCTCCGACTTCGCGATCAGGGAGGATGGTTTGGCGAGATTGTGTTTTTGATGCAGCCAGAGGAAATCCAGCAACAGCAGGTCCTTTTTACCGGGGGAGAGACGGGTGCCGCGACCGACCATTTGTGCATAAAGCGCGCGGGACTTCGTGGGACGGAGAATGACGACGCAATCCACGGACGGCTCGTCATAGCCTTCGGTGAGGAGCATGGCATTGGAAAGCAACTCGAACTCGCCGCGGGAATAGGCATCCAGCACATCCGCCCGGTTTTTCATTTCGCCATCGACATGGCGGGCGGAAATTCCAGCGGTGATGCACTCTTCGACAAGCTTCTTGGACGTCTCAATGAGAGGGAGGAAGACGAGGATTTTCCGGCCTTTGCACTCCGTTTTCAGCGTTTGGGCGATGGTTTTGAGGTAGGGCAAGAGAGCGTCGGCAAGCTGGCCGGATTCCAGGTCCCCGGCGACCTGCCGCACCGTGGACAAGTCAATTTTGAGAGGGATGGTCTGGATGGTGATATTCGACAAGAAGCCATCCCGGATCAAATCCAGCACCGTGCATTCGTAGGCGACGTTCTGAAAAAAGCCGGAGAGCGCCCGTTTATCTCCCCGATCCGGCGTGGCGGTGACACCCAACGTTTTCGCCGAAAAACGGGTGAGAACATTCTGCCATTGGTTCGCCAAAGCGTGATGTGCCTCGTCGGCAACCATCAACCCGAAATGATCGGCCGGCCAGCGCTCCAGCCGGGAATTCTGCAAAGTCTGGATGGATGCCACGACGATGGGGGAGGAGAGCGAAGCGCGGCGCTCGGCTTTCTCCACCTCCGCCATGAGTCCGGTGGCTTTCATTATCTTGTCCGCCGCTTGATTCACCAGCTCTTCCCGGTGGGCGAGGATGAGCGTGCGCTCATTGCGCTTCCGGTGGAAACGTTCCGCGAGTTTGGCGAAAAGGATGGTCTTTCCGCCTCCGGTGGGAATGACGACCAACTGGCGGTCAAACTCGACGAAGCCCTTGCAGGTGGCGTTTTCCGCCTCGATTTGGTAGGGGCGGAGGATCATGGCCGTGTGTATTTTCCCGCGCAATAATCGTAGAGCAGGCGCGAGGCGACTGCGGCGCAATTCGCGATCCGGACGAAATATCCGGAACGATGGCGGGCAAGCAGCCACTCCCATTGTTCTTTTTTGATTTGCCCCTTGGCCTTCTTCAACTCGATCCATGCGCCATGGTATCCGCCCGCCGGTACCGGCAGGCAGAGGTCCGCAACCCCGGAACGCACGCCCTCTGCTTTGAGCTTGGTCGCAACCCGGATATTCCTGAGGTCGCCATTGGGAATCGCAAACACCTCATCCAGCTCAGGATATTCATGAGAAAGAATCGCAAGCTGGGCCATCACTTCCACCTGAAGACTGTGTTCGGATGCTTTCCATGCCATCGCGGCGGGGAGGCGGGCGTCGATTTCTTGTTTCATGCAGACACCTCCGCTCCTTCTTCCGCGTCCACGAGCGCGGACACATCTTCATTTTGGGAGAGCACGGCGGCGACGAGTGCGCGGGCAAGTCGGCGAGGAACGGCGTTCCCGATCTGTTTGACCTGATCGGTTTTCGTGCCGGTGAATCGATAGTGTGCCGGGAATCCCTGCGCCAACGCCAATTCGTGCGGTTGAAGCATGCGGAAATGGATATCGAGCAGGTAGCGCTCGCCGTTGACTTCCACCACCGGCTTCACGAGGCCGAAACGATCCTTGCAGGTTACGGTCGGCGTTGGTGCCCCAAGATCATGCGGTTGCCCATTTCCGTAAAAACTCACGAGGAAGGGTTTCACTAGCGCGATGGCTCCGGCTGTCGAGACCGTGGGCGCGGGTTCATTCACGGAACGCAACCGGCCCGCGCTTTGCTGAGGCAGCAAATGAGGTTCGACCATGTAAAGGTACGGTGCATGAGCGGTGATCGTTGGGGCGGGCGCATCAATGTCAGAGGCGTCGCTTTGCCCCTTCATGTTGACGAGATAAGGCTCGGCAAGCGCGTGGTGAGTTCCGCCAGCCATGACCGCACCCAAGGGTTGATCTACGCTTTTTGCAGTGCGCTCCATCGCTGCCTCTGTAGATCCTTTCAGCTCCACTAAAAACGGACGGACAAGCGCACCTGCGCCATGACTCGTCACTGCTGGTGCGGGATGATCGAGATTGTGAGTCCGTGGTGCTTGCCCTTCGCGCTCGCCAAATTGGGGCACGATGAACCCCTTCAGTCCGAATTTTTTCAACCCCGCCTCAATGCGTGCCATTGTCTTCGGTGACAGCGGTTTTTTCCTCTCGAAAATCGAAGTAGAAGGAATGTCCCAGTCGATAATTTCCCGCGCCGGAGTCCACCGGCGTGTGGCCAGCAAATCACCATCGCTTGAATGAGTAGCATTCGGCCAAACGATGCGACGTCGGCCGCGCACTGCCTGCACAAAAAGCCGGGTGCGGGTCGTTGGGTCGCCGTAATCCGCCGCGCAGAGCAGCCGGTGATCGACCTTATACCCGAGAGAGCGCAGCGCAGCGCACCACGCCGCGAACGTTTCGCTCTTTTTCGATTTCAGCGGTTTCCCATTGCTGCCGATCGGCCCCCAGGTGGCGAACTCAGGAACGTTTTCGATGAGAATCACCGGCGGTCGCAGTGCTTCGGCCCAGCGCGTCACGCACCATGCCGTGGCTCGGCTCTGGTCATTGATCGGCTTTCCGCCGCGTGCGATGCTGTGATGCGTGCATTCCGGTGAAGCCCAAAGCAAATCCAGTTCGTTTTCGCCAAAAAGTTCGCGCGGGTTGATTGAGTCGATTCCGGTGCAGAGGTGGCGGGAACCGGGATGGTTTTTCGTGTGCGTAGCGATCGCCACCGGCCAATGATTCACAGCAGTGACTTCCGGCAGGTAGCCGAGAGCTTGCGATGCTTCCACTGCGCCGGCGCTGGTGCCGCCTGCACCGCAAAAGAGGTCTGCAATGCGATATTTTTTCACGCATCACCCCTTTCCACGCGTTTGAATTCGATCACCCAGACGAATGGATTCGATTCGAAAGAATGTTTTTCGCCGTTGATTTTATTCCAGAGCAAAATGAAACGTGCTTTCGGTTTAGATACCTGATAGTTATCTGCAACTGCGCCAACCATGATGTCGTCTGACCCAAGGAGCGCTTCACAAGGATCTACGCCCTCCGCAATCACGTCCTCTTCGCTGATTTCGTGCAGTCGCTCGACACGGATCGAAACGATTTCCAGCGTGATCCGACTCATCCAACGTCGCATGAAGATCGATGGACGGGATTTGCCCCAATCAAAGGGAACGCATCCTGTCGCGTCTTCATCGGCGCAGAAGTAGATCGACTGATCTTCGGGGATACCGCGCGGAGGAAGATGGTCCCAAACCTGATCCGTCTTCCAGGTTTCTTTGACCCAGAGTCGATCTCCGACTTTTCCGTAAGGGCAGGCAGTGACACCTTTTTTCGTGTAAATAATCTTACCTTCCCCCGTTTTCTCGACGCTTTGATTACCGTCGAAATCGAAATTGTGTTTCAGGTAATCTACCTCCACGACGAACGGATCACCTTTAATGATCCGGCGCGTCTGCGTTTTGCGTCCTTCGAGAAGAGCAACCACCATCGGCGCGCTGAAGAGTATTGGGCGTTCGATCATGGCTGACCTCCCGTCTTCGGAAATTCGTTCCACTCGCGACCGCCCAACAGGCGTCCGGCAGCTTTTTTACCCATTCGCTCCAGCCATTCGTGGTTTGTCTGATCTTCAACGTAATGAGCAGTGCTTTTGAAAGTGGAAGTTTGGACCAGATTTCCGTCCATGCCTCGGATTACCGGCGGCGGGCAGATGCCGAATTCTCCCCACTGCTTGAAAAGAAACGGCACACCCGCCGCTTGGCATTGATCGCGAAGACTCCGCGCCCAGTCTGGACGCATCGGACGTGCGCCGTGGCCGGATTCTCCGCCGCAGATCACCCAGTGAATTTTCTGAGCATTAGGGTAAGCAATCGATTCATTCAATCCGTCTCGAAGATGAGCGCCCGTAAGAGGATTGGCGCGGAACAATGGGTGATGATCCTGAAATTTCATGGCCCGCAAATCCACTGATCCCAGCAATGGCTCGCAGCTCAGGAACCTCACCTTCGCCGGAATATTCAGCAAATTCGGAATCCGCCTTTCCGCCATCGCCTGATTCTCGACCGAAGTCCCAATCCAGACATTGGGCGGAGGATTTCCGTATTTCCAATCGTAGAGCCATTCCGGAAATCCCTCGAAGTCGGCGAAACGACGATCCGTCTCTAAAATTTGAAACATCACACGTTCCAGCCAGTTCTCGGGACGCTTCGTGAGCAATAGCCAATCCAGATTCGGGGTTTGGCAGATAAGTTGAAGCAAGTCCGCCAACCATTGAATTGGCACTTCATCATCGAGCCAATCGGCCATGCTCGCGCAAAACACGCGAGGACGAACCGGACCCGCCATGACGATATCCTCCATGAGGATTCCCATCTTTGCGATCTTGTCGGCATAATCGCGAATTACTCGGCCGTCCTTGAGATGAATTTCCTGAAAATTCCGGGTGACTACATTGCGATTCCACTTCAAGGGATTCCGCCAATTGTTTTCCGACGTGCGCAAGCGTGGGACGCCTTTGCCCCAACCTCCGATGGTTTTAGGAGCGCGTTTGGAAAAAGATTCCGCATAACAGTGAGCGCAGCCCGGGGAAACTTTGGCGCATCCAGTCCACGGGTTGAACGTGTGGTCACACCATTCGATTGATGAGTTTTCAGCCATATTGTTGTCGTTTAGGTAAATTTTGAAGCAGGGCGATTATTGATCAGTTGGCCGAGCTGAAGCTGAGACTTGAACTTCCCGGCTTCGCCTTTTGAGTCGGTGTTATGCATTGGTTTTCAGATAGAGGTTGATGACCCATTCCAATCCGCAAAAGCACGCTCTCTTGCCCAAATGCGGCGTCCGCTATATTTTGGAGTGGATGGATTAACAGAACATCGCTTTGCCTGGCAGGAGACGGCGCAAGAAAACAATCTTTCAAGCTCCGGATTCTTTTTGGAGATGATTGCGGGTTTACACCCACAGAACGGGCATTTTCTTAAATTAGCTGCGGGGATTGGGATTCTCATGAGGCGCAATAAAACGACGAGCGTCGTTGAATCAGTGGTTGGGCAGACGGGGGAAATCACCCGTGTGCAAAATTTTCACATTTCCTGCTTGCTCTCCATGTGTAAATCCTGCACATTGCCTGCGTTGACGGTGAGCATGACGCGAGCCGCAACCAAAATCACCAGCCCGCCCAATTCCATGACAACGATCACCACTCCACTCGGCCAAGCTCAAGTCTCCCGCCTCTCCTACGGAGACGAGGAGGAGAACTTCCTCAACGAGGGCCTCATCCTCGCCGAGGAGAACGGCCGGCAACTCAAATGGGGAGACCATGGATTCCGTGCCGAGATGACCGAGATGGGCGGCACACGCCCAGTCGTCGCATACGGCTTCACGGAGTTGGGAGCCGTCGCCAGCGCGATGGCTCAAGTCGCCAGCGCATGGGCTCTCAGCCAACCCGAGATCGTCGCCTGAGACATGATCCCCCTCAACCAACCATGCTTTCGTCGCAGCGACCCGAAGTTGTCTGCGGCGATGGACGCGGCCAAGGCCGCCGGAATCAAATCTCGCGGCCGGATCGGGTCGATGGATGCGGAGACGTTTCATCGCAGCGTCACCATTGACGCTGCGGAGTCTCTGGGCATCCCCGTCGAGATGCTGGACGCTGCTCGCGAGAGCCACATCGACATAATGACCCGTGTGGCCACCCAACTGATCCTCGACGAGATTGAGGCAAACCGCCCCGGTTGATATGACCGCCGAAGAATACAAATCGTCCCGAGAGCTGGTCGGCACGCAAATCGAGGTGGCCGCCCTGCTAGGCGTGAGTCGCCGCACCATCATAAATCGGGAGTCTGACGCAGCCCCGATAACGGAGGAGGCCGCGCTGGCCATCCGCGCCCTCGCTGCCCAACAAGGCAGCGCAGCCAACCGCTCAAAGCGGCCTGTTCGGTGATTCGTCATCATTCGTTCGTGGGTGGCTGGCTTTTTTCGTTCTGGTCATACGCCGCACATGCCTTCGCACTCCGCTTGGAAGTCGAAAGCACCTTGCCCGCGTTCGATGTCCGTGGAGAAGTCCACTTGGTCGAGTGGCGTGAGACTTGAATGTAGGTATGGGATTCCACGTTGGTTATCGGTTTGTGCTTTGGCCGCTTGCAGGTCTTTTTCGAACTGGATGCTGGCGGCGAATGCCTCCGGTTCTTCATCGCGGAGCCGACGCCACTCGGCATCCGAGTGGAACGGGCAATACATGCAAGCGGAGCGAGGAGGTTCCGGGTAGCCATTGGCTGCCATCCATTCGAGGCAGTGGCGGCGAGTCATACGGCGCTCAATCAGAGGCCATCGGTGTTGCACCCATGGCTTCCGTCCATGCTTCATGCGTTGGAGTTCGTCCCATGATATCCCTATCCACTGCGTGACGGTCACTTCCTTCTGTCCGCGCTTGATTCCCGCGAGCTTTCGGGAGGTCTTTTCTAGCATCTCGACCTTGTAGGACCATGTGCATTGCCGTCCCATGATTCCTTTCGTGCCGTCTGGGTTGCAGACAAAAGCAGGGATGAGTGATTTTACCCACTTGCGCTCGGGATCGTCCTTGAAGGTGCGGACGTGCAGAGATTCCTCCGTGATGCTGCCGCGCGTGACGCGAACCACCGGAAATGGCAGTTGAGTTTCCAGCCAATCCAGCCAGCGATAGACGCTCGCCGGTTCGGCCTGCGTGTCGGCGAAGATTGCAGCATCTGGCATCGGTCCGATCTCTCCTTTTGCAGCCATCAGCGCCAGCGTGGAGGACTGCACGCCAGCCCCCAATGACAGGAAGGTGAAGGGCGTCACCGGCGGGGCCTGGAATAAACCAGAACCATTCGCCGCATTAGATTCGCTTCGCTCACTCATGGGCTTGGGTGTTATGCAGGAAAGACGGCTCGGAGCGCGGCGTAGTAGCCTGCCTTGCCGACGTGGACGGCGTATGACCATCGAGGGAGTTTGTGACCATGAGCGCGAGCGATCCGCAGCGCGTCGGATTTCCCTTTGGCGTGGACGTGTAGGAGGAATCTGCCGCGAGCTTTGGCGGCCCGTTGGACATAGACGGCGTAGTAGTCGGACTCGACCATTTTCGTGGCGTCAGGAATATGGTGTTCAATTGTAGTATTCATCGGAGTTTTTTCGGTAGTTCGGAAGAGGCATAACAAGGCGGTGCTGGCAACCCCTGCCAGCGGGCGAGTTCATTCGTGTTTTTCAGGCATCTCTGGCGCTGGCTGGGTTGCCAGACCTATTTCGTTCTCCATGCGAGCCAGATCAGCCCGCACGCGTTCGAGAAATCGGGTATTGTGAGCACGTAGGGCCATGTTCATCCAACAGGCTTCGTGATCTCCGGCATTCTCGGCTTCGATGGCTTGGTCCCG
>JASGEP010000002.1:0-86043 GCA_047606285.1 Luteolibacter sp.
CAGATCCAAAACTTGTAATGGCCGCTTTGCGGAGCCGTGATAAATCCCCTCAACCGCCTGCCGTAACGATCCCCCACGTTGTTATCCGGCACCACTCCTGTGATTTTTTGAACCAGCGAGGGATTGTTCGGGAAATTCGCATGCGAGGTCAGCAGGCTGACCGCCTCCCCGCTGATCCCGGTCCACCTTTCCTCAAGGAGTTTTCCCGCTTCCCCGGCACCCGCCAGCGAAGAAAAACCCACCGCCAACAACAGACCTCTACACAAATCCGGACACAGAACATGCGCCACAACGCGACGACGGGTGGGTTTCATGAAGAGAAAAAGTAATAGTTAGAATGACCGAGAAAAAACCAAACTCAGGGCTAGCAACCTTCAACATCAACTTGCAAGCACTTTTCCCCAAAACGATGAATTTACCCCGCTTATGGCCGCTTTTGTGACCTGTTCGTAGTGTGCAGGTTAAGAAATCTTTATTTCCTGAGATAATCCTTACTTTTCTGATAATTAAACTCAACAATCTCACTGGTTTTTTCTATCATAAATCCACGGCAACACCCCTCATTATCAGGTTTTCGACGAAAGAATAGGATGTTTTCGGCATCTTTCGAGGCGCTCAAAACCGCCTGATTTCGTCTCCCGGCAGTTTTGAACTACCAAAGCCCATACTTCCCGTAGGCCATGATGTAGAGGCCCATCAGGAAATTCGCCACGGCGTGCATGACCACGCATGCGCCGAGGTTTTTGCTCCAGACGCAGAGCGCATACGTCAGGCTCCCATACACAAATGCCGCAGGGCGATCCGGGGCGGTATGTGCGACGACGAACAGGCCAGTGACCACCGCGTAGGAAAGCCAGTGGGCGCGGCCGAAAGGTTGCTTCCAGTAGTCTCCTTCCCAATCGAGCACGAAGCGCATCATGAAACCGCGCCAGAAAATTTCCTCCATCAGCGCGACCACCACCGCCGCCCGGAAAAACCGCAAGGTGAGCGATGTCCAAAACGCGGCGGGATGCTCGAACAAATGGGGATCGAATCCCTCCTTGCGCTGCACCACTCCGAAAAATTCCAGCGCACCTCCCGGGTTTTGCGTCAGGTTCCAGTGATCGTAGAGCGTCGTAGGTAACAGCCAGACGCCGATGCCCGCCACTCCGAGTAATGCCCCGGTCACGCTCCATTTCCACGACCAGTCGAAACGGTAACATTTCCAGAAATACAGCAGCGCTCCGAATACCGAGATCGCCTGCAGGGGGTAAATGATCTGGGCGGGTTCCTGCCGCCACCATGGTGCTTCCGGGTGTTTCCACTCCAGCCCGGTGTAACCGATGAGCATCAGCAGGAACTGAAATCCCATGAACACCGCGAACGGGATCACGTGCGCGCGAGTGAGCTGTGCGGGATCGTCAAATTTCGCGGAGGACATGGCGGAAGGAAGCACGATGTTTTTCTTCACCATCAACAATCAACCATCATCTATCAACCAACTCAAAGCCGGTTCACGAACGCCTCGATCCTGTCCGTCGCGGTGCGGATGTCGTCGAAAGCGGTCGCATAACAGCATCTCAAAAATCCTTCTCCCGAAGCACCGAACGCACTACCCGGCACGCAGGCGACGCTCTCTTCTTCGAGCAGCCTCAGCGCGAATTCCTTGCTCGTCAGGCCGGTGCCGCGGATGTCCGGGAAGACGTAGAACGCACCGCCCGGCAGATGGCAATCGAGACCGATTTCGTTGAGGCGGCGCACGAGGAAATCGCGGCGCTGATGATAGCTGTTCCGCATTTCGATCATCGCCGCCTGACCGTTTTCCAAGGCTTCGATCGCCGCGTTCTGGCTCATGATCGAAGCACAGAGCATCGAATACTGATGGATTTTCATCATCGCTTCGATGATCGGCTGGGGCGCGCAGGCGTAGCCGAGGCGGAAGCCGGTCATGGCGAAGGCTTTGGAAAATCCGTGCAGCAACACCGTGCGCTCCCGCATGCCGGGCAGGGAAGCGATGGAAACGTGCGGCTCGGTCGCGTCATAACGCAGCTCGCTGTAAATTTCATCCGAAAGCACGATCAGGTCATGCTTGATGGCGAGTTTGGCGATGCCTTCCAAATCCTCGCGGGTCGCGCAGGCACCGGTCGGGTTGGTCGGGAAATTCAGCATCAGCACGCGCGAGCGCGGCGTAATCGCCTTTTCGAGTGCCTCCGGCCTCAGGGAAAAACCGTGTTCCTTGCGGGTTTCCACCGCCACCGCTTTTCCGTAGGCCATGACGATACTCGGGCTGTAGGAAACGTAACACGGTTCGTGGTAAATCACCTCGTCGCCCGGATTGAGCAGCGCGCGCAGGGCGATATCGATCGCTTCGGAAACCCCCACCGTCACCAGCACTTCGCGGGCGGGATCGTAGGGAACCTTGAAAAAATCCTCCACATAGCGGGAGATGGCTTTTCGCAGGGAAAGCAGGCCGAGATTCGACGTGTAGGTCGTCTGGCCTTTTTCGAGAGAGTAGATGGCGGCTTCGCGAATATGCCATGGAGTGACAAAGTCAGGCTCGCCCACGCCGAGGGAGATCACGTCATCCCGGCCCTGGACCAGCTCGAAGAAGTCGCGAATCCCGGAACGCGGGATAGAGGCGACATGTCTGGCGATTTTCGCTTGGTAGTCCATAAACTCACCGCCATCCGGCGGGGCGGAAAGTTCAGCGGGGACAAGCGCTTCCGTCAATCCAGGATTGGGACTGGCAAGGGAAGGCGATTTGCCGGAGGGTCGTGCGTCCGTCATGTTTTCCGTCGTTTCCCGCGCATCGCTGAAACTCATCCGGCTGGGAATCGCCTGTGCGCTCCTGAATGCCTGTGTGTCTCCGATCGGCCCGCCATCCTTGTCCGGAGAGCGCTTCCGGGTCGCCCGTGACGTGGTGTACACCCCGGAAAATTGGCCGACTGCCCTGCGCGCCGATGTCTATCGAGCCAGGTCGCCCTCCCCTGCCCCGGCGGTTCTGCTGATTCATGGCGGCGCCTGGCGGGGCGGTGATGGCCGCTGGCTGATGAACGGCATCGCCCGCAAGCTCGCCCGGCGTGGTTACGTGGTGGTCAATGTCACCTATCGGACGGTTCCCGGCTACCGCTATCCCGCGCCTCTGGACGATATGCGGGAAGCGATCCGCTGGATGCGGGAGCGGGCGGATCTTTACGGGATCGATCCGGACCGCATCGCCACCTTCGGCTATTCCGCGGGCGGTCATCTCGCCGCACAGGTCGCGTTGAACGACCCATCCCGCGAAGCCCGAGTCCGGGCCATCGTCGCCGGTGGCGCGCCCTTCGACCTGACGTTTTACCCCGGCGGAGATCTGTTGCCCGCTTTCCTCGGAAGCACCAAGGAGGAAATCCCGGAGGTTTTCCTGGATGCCTCGCCGCTCTATCATGTGGGAAAAAACAACCCGCCGATTTTCATCTATCACGCCACGCGCGACCGCCTCGTCCCGCCGGACCATGCGTTGCGCATGCAGGCCGCCTATGCCCGTTACGGGGAAAAGCCGAAAATCCACTGGCTTCCGGCACGCGGCCACATCAGCGGCTTTTTCCTTTCGGAATCCACCGTGGACGAGGCCATCGATTTCCTGGACCGGGCTTTGAAACCAAAACAAGCGGTTCCCCGCGTCAGGCCGAAAACTCCGTATTGAGGCGCTTGAGGACTTCTTCGTAGGCTTCCATCACCCCTCCGAGATCCCGGCGGAAACGGTCCTTGTCCATTTTTTCGCCGGTTTTCAAATCCCACAGACGGCAACCGTCCGGGCTGATTTCATCGGCGAGCACGATTATCGAAGGATCGGAAGCGAGGCGGCCGAACTCCAGCTTGAAGTCCACCAGCTTCAGGCCGCACTTCGCGAAGAAATCGATCAGGATTTCATTCACCTTCAGCGCGCTCTTGCGCAGGTGGGCGAGATCCTCGGGGCTGGCGAGCTTCATTTCGCGGATGTAGTCGTCGTTAATCAGCGGGTCGCCCAGTTCATCGCTCTTGTAGGAAAATTCGATGATCGGCTGGCTGAAGGGCGTACCTTCCGCCATGCCGGTGCGCTTGCAGAAGCTACCCGCCGCGACGTTGCGAACGATGACTTCCACCATCAGGATCTCGACCTTTTTCACCTCGACATTGGTCTCGTCGATCTGGCGGACGAAGTGGGTCGGCACACCTTCTTTTTCGAGAAATCCGTAAATCAGCGTGCTGATCGCATTGTTCAGACGGCCCTTGTTTTCGAAACTCGCCTTCTTCTCGCCATTGAAGGCCGTGGCGTCGTTCTTGAACTCCATGCGGAGCGTGTCGGGATTGTCCGTCGTCCAGAGGCGCTTGCCCTTGCCTTCGTAAAGCGGTGTCATTGGAAAGAGGTAGAGCCGAGCCCGCCCCGGGGTCAAGAGTGCGTCCTACGGCATCCTAAAAAAATCGCAGCCATCCCCGGGTTTGTTGAGTAAAAGGCGGACTCGGACCTCCCCCACGCGATTTCTTGCACGCCTTCCCGTTCACGCCTATTTCTCCCGCGTGTCCCACACGGACGATCTCACTCACGGCTGGCTCCGGCGCGCCGTGACTCATCCGGATTTCGCCGCACGTCTGGCCCCGCTGGCCAAGGGCGACCGGGAAGTCGTGCTCGATCACTCCGCCGAGGCGTCCCACGGATTTCTCGCCGCGTCGGTGATCCGGGCGGCGGAAAACGCGAAAAAAACGCGCTGCTGGCTGGTCTCGGAGTTCCCCCGTCATCGCGAACGGCTGGCAGCCGAGCTGGAGCTGTGGGGCGTCAACGCGCTCGTCCTCCCCGAACCTCCGGTGGAAACCGGTGACGGCACCATCGCCGATCCCGAATCCGCAGCCGAGTGGTTCGCGGTGCTGGAAGTGCTCGCCTCTTCGGAAAACTGCGTGGTCATTTGCGGCAGCGATGCCTTTTCCGCCCCGGCACCATCGCCCAAAGCCCTGCGCTCCAGCCGCACAACGCTGAAACCCGGCACTTCCCTTGATCCTGCGGACCTCGCTTCGCAACTCGCCGAGCACGGCTACGAACGCGTTCCCACCGTCTCCGCACGCGGTCAGTTCGCCGTGCGCGGCGGCATCATCGACCTCTTCGCCTGGCAGGCCGCCAAACCGCTGCGGCTGGAATTTTTCGATACCGATCTGGAATCCGTCCGCGAGTTCGACCTCGATTCGCAAGCGTCCACCCGCAAGCTCTCCGAAGCCGAGCTTCTCCTCACCGAACCGACCGCCGAAGCGATCGTCGCGGATTACCATCGGAAAAACGACTTCATCGTTTCCTTCGAAGCCGATATCGCGCGACCCGACGTCCGCATTCTCGAAGAAGCGGCGGAATTGAACAGCGAGGAGGATTTCACGCTCGCCACCTACGGCTCGCCGCTCGGGCATTTCGAAGCGGGCGATTTCGTGTTGGAGGAAGCTCGGCGTGAAAATTTCTTCCGCCAGCTCAACGAGTGGAAGCGTGACGGCTGGGAAGTCGCCATGGTTTTCGGAAACAAGGGCGAGGAGGAACGCTTCGCAGAGCTTGCCGGGAAAGATCTCAGACGCGATCTCGGGCTGCTCCCGCTGCACGGCGAATTGTTAGCCGGATTCACCTTCCCCGTCTGCAAGCTCTCCGTGCTTTCCTCGTCCGAGCTTTTCGGCCGCTACCGCACGCCCGGAGCCGTCCGGAAAACTTCGCTGGAAAAAGCCCGTGCCGCGCGCGCACGCGCCACTCTCGACGAAATGGAGGAAGGCGATCTCGTGGTGCACTACGAATACGGCATCGCGAAATTCCGCGGCATCCAGCAAGGCGACGATGGCGATGAACTCGTGCTCGAATACAAGGACGGCGCGCTGCTCGGCGTGCCGTTGGAACAGGCGCACCTCGTCGGAAAATACGTCGGCCTCGGCGGCAAGACCCCGGATCTCAACAAACTCGGCGGCAATATCTGGAAAACCGCGCGTAAGGCGGCGGAAAAATCCATCCTCGACTACGCAGCGCAGCTCCTCCGCGTGCAGGCCGAGCGCCAGCACGAGCAAGGATTCGCCCACCCGCCGGATACGAAGTGGATGTGGGAATTCGAGCGCTCCTTTCATTACACCGAGACCACCGACCAGCGCCGCGCGATCGACGAAACGAAGCTCGATCTGGAATCTCCGCGCCCGATGGATCGCCTGATCTGCGGCGACGTCGGATTCGGAAAAACCGAAGTCGCCATCCGCGCCGCCTTCAAGGCCGTCACCAGCGGCAAGCAGGTCGCTTTGTTAGTTCCGACCACCGTTCTGGCTGAACAACACTGGCGCACCTTCCGCGAGCGGATGTCGGACTACCCCGTGCGCATCGACCTGATGAACCGCTTCCGCAAGCCATCGGAAATCCGCGATACCATCCAAGGACTCGCCGACGGCTCGGTGGACATCGTGATCGGCACACACCGGCTCGTTTCCGGCGATGTCTCGTTCAAAAACCTCGGCCTCGTCGTCATCGATGAAGAACAGCGCTTCGGCGTCGCGCATAAGGAAAAATTCAAGCAGCTCTTCCGTCAGGTGGACGTGCTCACGCTTTCCGCGACGCCGATTCCCCGCACGCTTTACATGGCGCTGATGGGCGCGCGCGACATGTCCACCATCGAGACGCCGCCGCCGAACCGCGTCCCGGTTTCCACCACCGTTTGCGCCTACGACGAACGCGTGATCCGCGATGCGATCCTCCGCGAGATGAAGCGCGGTGGGCAGGTGTATTTCCTCCACAACCGCGTGAAAACCATCGAGCTGATGGCCTCGAAAATCCGCCAGCTCGTCCCGGAAGCGCGCATCGTCATCGGCCACGGCCAGATGGATAAGGACGATCTGGAAAAAGTGATGCACACCTTCGTGAAGGGCGATGCCGATGTTTTGTTAGCAACCACCATCATCGAAACCGGCCTCGATATTCCGAACGCGAACACGATTCTCATCGACCGCGCCGACCGCTTCGGCCTGGCGGACCTCTATCAGCTTCGTGGCCGCGTCGGCCGCGCCGGGGAAAAAGCCTACGCCATCCTCCTGCTGCCGCGCGACATGATGACCGTGGGCGACGCCCGGAAGCGCATCCACGCCATCAAGCAATACACCGCCCTCGGCTCCGGGTTCAAAATCGCCATGCGCGATCTGGAAATCCGTGGCGCCGGGAATCTGCTCGGCACCAAACAATCCGGCCACATTTCCCAGATCGGCTTCGACCTGTATTGCCAGCTTCTCCGCCAGTCCGTGGATCGCCTCAAGGGCCGCAAGGACGCCCCGCGCGGCGACGTTTCCTTCAAGGCGGATTTCATCGTCACCAGTGAGGCAAACTGGAAAAACGACGCCGGCACGCTCCCCGCGTTTCTGCCCGTCGGCTGGCTCGCGGAAACCAAACTGCGCATCACCGCCTACCGCGAACTTTCCGAGGCCGGGACCGAAAAAGCCGTGGCCGCTCTGGAGAAATCGTGGCGCGACCGATTCGGCCGGATTCCCGAAGCGGCGGAAAATCTGATCAAAATTGCACAAATCAAGGCACTCGGTGGCGCTGAGGGCATATCTTCCGTGGAAATCCAGGGACAGCGGCTCATGCTTTATCGCAATGGTGATTATATCTTGCTTGAAGGACGGCGCTTTCCCCGCTTGCAATCCGCAAGTCCAGCCGGAAAGCTCGCGGAAGCGGTCAAGCTCCTGCAAAACTTTTGACCTCCCCTTTTTCATCCCCACCTTCATGAAGTTTCGCCAATCCCTTGCCCTGGCCCTCACGGGTTCGCTTCTTTCCGCGAATCTGGTCCTGGCTCAACCCGCGCCACGGACGCACTCGGGTCCCATCCGGGTGAATGGCATCGCCGCCACGGTCAATGGCCGCGTCGTGACGGAGAATCAGGTTTCCTTCATGCTGGCACCGATTTTCGCGCAGCTCAGCTCGCAATATCCACGCCGTGGACCGCAGTTCGAAGCTAAATTCAAGGAAGCGCAGGACAAGGTGATTCAGGAACTGGTGGACCGCCAGATCATCCTCGATGAATTCAAACAACTCGGCGCCACCATCCGACCGCATCTCATCGATCAGGAAATCAAGCGCCAGATCCGCGAACTCTACAATGGCGACGAAGCCAAATTCCGCGAAGAACTCAAGCGCAGCCGCCTGACCATGGAAGGCTACCGCGCGATGACGCAGGAAAAAATGGTCGTCCAGGCCATGCGCGCCCAGCAGTTTTCCGACGCCCCGCCTCCCCTGCCGAACGAAATCCAGCGCGAATACAGCGCGGTGAAAAACGAGATCCGCGACGTCACCAAGGACAAGCTTTCCTTCCAGAAAATCTTCATCCCCGCTTCCGATCCGGACAATCCGACCTCCACGCCGGAATCCCAGCTCGCCTTCGCCGAAGGCCTCGCCAAGGAAATCGAAGGTGGCAAGGACTTCACCGAGCTGGCCAAGGCCCACTCTCGCGATGCCTATGCCGAAGAAGGAGGCGTGCAGGAAAACGTCGCCCGCACCGATCTTTCACCCGAATTCGCCGCGATCCTGATGGAAGCGCCGATCGGCACGGTCACCGGCCCCTTGGTCGATCCTCAGGGATTCACCATCGTCAAGGTGACCTCCAAGCAATACGGTCCCGCCCCATCCCTCGGCGAAGTCCGCGAAATGATCGAAGAACGCGTTCGCAAGAAAAAGACCTCCGCCCAATACGAGCGCTGGATCGAGAGCAAACGCAAAAAAGCGATGGTGAAAATCATGCTCCGGAAATAACCGGAAGCGCGGACTTCCCTTGGAATCTTGGACTGCGGCAGCCCTGCTGCCGCTTTAAGAACTCGCAGCCTGCTGCGAGGTAACGCTAGCAGGCTGGCTCCAGGAAAGCGGCAGCAGGGCAGCCGAACTCCACGCCATTTCCTCACGGATCACCTCGTCAGCGCTTCCTTCAATAGCCGTTCGTATTCCTCACGAGGCACTTCGTAACAACCGAACTGCGTGAGATGCTCCGTCCGCCATTGGGTGTCGAGCAGACTAAAGTTCATTTCCCGCAGTCTTTCCACCAAGGCCACCAGTGCGATTTTCGACGCATCGGTTTTCCGGGAAAACATGCTCTCCCCGCAAAACACCCCCGGCAGCGCCACTCCATAAAGGCCTCCCTGCAACCCCTCGTCATCCCAGCACTCCACGGAATGCGCGTAGCCCAGTTGGTGCAGCAGGCAGTAGCTTTCCAGAATCGTCCCGTCGATCCACGTTTCCTCCCGATCCGCGCACGCTTCCACCACCTCGCGAAAAGCCGTATCGATGCGGATTTCGAACGGCTTTTTCCGCAGGCTCTTCCGCAGTCCGCGCGGAATGTGAAAGCGCTCGTCCAGAGGAATCAGCCCGCGCCGGACCGGTGAAAACCACAGGATTTTCCCCTTGTCCGCCATCGGAAAAATCCCCTGCGAGTATGCTTCCAGCAGGACTTCCGGTGCGATGAGTTCGATCTCGGGGTTTTCAGCCACGCCTCATCCTAGTGAAAAGCCGGGCTCCTTTTCCATCCCGGATCGATGGCGGAAACGACCGTCCTTCCCGCCGTGCAAAAATCCACCCTTTCTTGCAAGTTGCAACACTCTTAATACAAAGCAATTACACAAAAAATTTTCTTAAAAATCTTTAGACAAATTTCCGGAATGGATGATCTGTTTTCTTACCATGAAAAAAATCATCCTCATGTCACTTGCCCTCGCCGTGCCCGCCTTCGCAGGCACCGAAGTCCAAACCTACCAACCCGCGCCCCAGCCACAGGCCGAGCCCTGGAGCCTGACGGCCGGAGTTTCCGCCGCCTACCTCTTCGACTATGAAGAGGTCCTCTACACCGGAAACATCGGTGTAAGATCACCGTGGAGCGCCTACGGCTGGAACATCGGTTTCTTCCTGGAAGGCGGCTTCATGGAACAGGACAACGACGCTGCCGAAAACGCCTTCGGCATCACCGGAGTGGACGCCGACCTCAAGGTCGTGCCCATCACCGCCAACATCAAACTCGAAAAAGCCCTCTCCGATCAATGGGGCCTCTACTTCGGCGGTGGTCTCGGCACGTCCCACACCAAGTTCTCGACAGCCGGTTACTCGGATAGCGACTGGGTTTTCACCAGTCAGCTCTTCGCCGGTGTTGCCTGGCATCTGGATTCCCGTTCCGCGATCTACGCCGGTGGCCGCTTCATCCACTTCGACGACGCGGAAAACTACGATCTGAATTCCGACTACGCCGTCGAACTCGGTTACCGCTGGAACTTCTGAACAATTTCCGGTTGCTGTCGAAAAAGAGCCGTTCGGGAAACCGGGCGGCTCTTTTATCGCATCGCGTCCCCTCTCCAAAAATCGAACTTTCCTCCCTGCTAAACCTTGCATGCCCCGGGAGGGTGCGCTACGTCCACGCGCCTATGGCCACCTATCGCGTGCTCGTTTCGGACCCCATTTCGGAAAAAGGTGTGGATGCCCTGCGCTCCTCCCCGGAAATTTCTGTCGATGTGAAAACCGGTCTCGCTCCGGAAGAATTGCTCGAAATCATCGGCGATTACCACGGTCTGGTCGTCCGCTCCCAAACCAAGGTGACCGCCGAGGTTTTCGCCGCCGCGAAAAATCTCAAGGCCATCGGCCGCGCAGGTGTCGGCGTGGATAACATCGATCGCAATGCCGCCACCGATCACGGCGTCGTCGTGATGAACACCCCGAGCGGTAACACCATTTCCACCGCCGAACACGCCTTCGCCCTCCTGCTCGCCCTGGCCCGCAACGTCGGTTCGGCCCACACCTCCATGGTCGCCGGCAAGTGGGACCGGAAAAAATTCGAAGGCGTCGAGCTCTTCGGCAAGCGCCTCGCCATCCTCGGCATGGGCCGTATCGGCACCGAATTCGCCATCCGCGCCCAGGCATTCGGCATCACCGTCGTCGCCTACGACCCGTTCCTGACCGCCGCCCGCGCCCAGACGCTCAAGGTCGAACTCGCGGAAACCCCCGAGCAAGCTCTCACCGGAGCCGATCTCGTCACGCTCCACGTTCCGCTCACTCCGGACACCAAGCACATCATCAACGCGGAACGCATCAAGCTGCTCAACCCCGGCGCCCTCGTCGTGAACTGCGCGCGCGGCGGTCTCGTCGATGAAGCCGCCGCGAAGGAAGCCATGGACAACGGCCACCTCGGCGGAATCGCCCTCGATGTTTACGAAGTCGAGCCTCCTCCGGCCGATTTCCCGCTCTTTTCCGCCAAAAAGGTCGTCTTCACCCCGCACCTCGGCGCCTCCACCGTGGAAGCCCAGGAAAACGTCGGTATCGAAGTCGCCCACCAGGTGAAAAACTTCCTCACCACCGGCGAAATCGTCAACGCGGTGAACATGCCGAATCTCGACAGCCGCACCCTGCAAAGCGTCGGTCCTTACCTCGACCTCTCCCACGCGCTCGGCAAGCTGCTCGCGAAAATCGGCCCCGCCCAGTCTGAGCGGCTTCGCTTCTCGTTCGTCGGTCCCGTTTCCCAGATCGACACCGAACTCCTCAAGCGTTCCGTCATCAGCGGCTACCTCTCCGACGCCCACCACGAAGCCCAGGTCAACCTCATCAATGCCCCGGCATTCGCCAAAAACCACGGCATTGAAATCAGCGAAGCTCCGCCTTCCCTCGCCACGACCTTCAGCGACCTCATCGAAATCTCCTCCATCAAGGGCAATGAGATCGTCACCGTCGCCGGCACCCTCGTCGGCAGCTCCGCCCGGATCGTCCACATCGCCGGTCATTATGTCGAAACCAGCCCGACCGGTCGTTTCCTGTTCGTCGAAAACGACGACCGCCCCGGCATCGTCGGCGTCATCGGTTCCGCTCTCGGAAACGCCTCCGTCAACATCGCCAACATGTCGTTGAGCCGGGACGTCGAGCGCAAGACCGCCGTCACCGTGATCGAAGTGGACACCCAGCCAACCTCCGGTCTGCTCGATTCCCTGCGCGGCACCGCCGGTATCACGCGGGTGCTCAGCTTCGAGCTCTGAAATCAAGTCCATGAGTTGATGAGTCATGGGTGCCACGAAACACCCATGACCTACGGCTCATGACCCATTTGAATCTTTCTCAAAAATCCCGTTGCCAAGCCCACTCGGGATTCCTTAACTTCCCTTCAGCATGAAAAAACTCATCCTCGTTGCTACGACACTTGCCGCACTTAGTGGCATTGCCGCCGCGGACATTCAGGCTCCTCCCGGCTCCACTTATACCGCCACCCGTAAGCTCGGCCGCGCCCTGAGCAATATCGTTTACGGTTTTGTCGAAATCCCCGAGCAAGTCGTTCGCAAGACCGACCAATACGGTCGCAAAGCAGGCTACACCTACGGTGCCGTCGATGGTTCGCATCGCGCGCTGCGTCGTTTGGGCTACGGCTTCTACGAGCTTTTCACCTTCACCTGCCCTACCTATCGCGGCACTTTCAAACCGCCATACGAGCGTTGCGGCGAAGACAATCGCATCGAGATGAACCCGCATGACGGCCTCTCCGAATTCCCGCCGGAACTCGGTGCCGAAAGCTACTTCAGCCACAGCCGCTCCCAGAAATACTAAGAGAGCCTCGGTTCATTTGAACTTTCCAAAATCCCGGTGCGGTTTCCGTGCCGGGATTTTCGTTAAGGAGGCAGGACACTCCTTGCTGTCCTGCTTTCATGCGGGCCGAACTTCTGGAAAAGCAGGACAGGAATGTCCCGCCTCCTTATTTCATGGAAACCTTCGAGCACTTCATGCGGCGTGCGCTGCACGATCCGAAGCACGGCTATTATGCCCGGAACATTTCCAACATCGGATCTCGTGGCGATTTCACCACCGCTCCCCTGCTCTCGGGTATGCCCACGAAGGCCATCGCCGCCTGGGCGAGCCGGGAATTGAAAAAACACGATTGTTCCCACCTTATCGAAATCGGTCCCGGCACCGGCGCGTTGGCGAAAAGCGTGTGGCGAAACCTGCCGTTTTTCCAACGGCTGAAAACCCGGCTTCATCTCGTGGAAACTTCCTTACCGCTGGCCGCACACCAGCGATCCCTGCTGGGAACCCAGCCACTCTGGCACACCGACCTTTCACAAGCCCTGAAACAATGCGGCGGCAAGGCGGTGATTTACTCGAACGAACTCGTCGATGCCTTTCCCGTCAGACGTTTCCGGTTCACCGAAGAAGGCTGGCAAGAACTGGCTCTTGAAAAAAGCGATCACGGCAAGCTTGTGGAAAAGCTCATTCCGGTCGCCCGATTGCCCGAATCGTCAATTTTCCGACAGAACCATCCTCCCGGCCAATGGGTGGAAGTCCACGAATCCTATCACCTTTGGCTGAAGCAATGGTTGCCTCACTGGAAAGATGGAAGCTTGCTTACCATCGACTACGGAGCCACCGCGGAAAATCTCTATCATCGCCGCCCGTACGGCAGCGTCCGGGCCTATTTGCTTCAACATCGCCTCGAAGGTCCGGCGATCTACGACAACATCGGACGTCAGGACCTCACCGCCGACGTGAATTTCACCGACCTGATCGAATGGTCCTCTCCCTGGCTCGGAGAATCACGCCTGCTCTCCTTCCGCGAATTCCTTCAACCATTCACCGCGAAAAACGACGCCTTGCTCGCGGACGAGCAAGGCGTGGGAGAAGCGTTCAGAGTGTTGATCCAGCAGCGTCAGTGAGTGATCCCGAAGATCAACGACGGAAACCGCCCGGGCCACCGCCCCAACGACCACCGTTCAGGATTCGCTGCTTCATGTTGTCGGGAATGCTACTGGATTGCTCGACGTAGGCTCTCGCAGCAGTGGGATCGGTTTGCATCCAGCGCATGGTGACCATGCCGAGAGCCCGGTTCCGCTCGCGATCGTTCGAGATACTTTCCGCCAGATTGGTCTGTGTGGAAGGGTCCGCCGAGGTGTTCGATTGCAGATAGGAGCCGAGCGCGCTATCACGAATTTCACCCGAAGGCTGGCTGTTGACGAAAGCAAGGGCTCCTTCGGGATCTTGAGCGACCCAGTTCGGCATGATGGAATCCATGGAACGGCGCTTGGCGCGGTCGCTTTCCTGACTCATCAACCAGGTGGCGGCGGCCTGCGGGTCCTGACGTGCCCAATTCCGGGCGGTATCGTCGATGGTTTGGTCGGTCTCACGCCCCGGTTCCAGCGAGCTGATCTGCTGGGCGGCAAGCTCCGGATTGCTTGTGGAAAGGCCACGAATGGCTTCGGAGAGAGCGGAAGCCCGCAACTCGGCCGGGAGGGTGTTGATCCAGTTTTGAGCTTCCGAAAAATTCGACGCTCCCCACTGACTGGCGATCGCGTGATAAGCTCCCGCCTGATCCGCGGGGTCCATCTTGGCAACCAGAGCCGCCGCTTTTTGAGGATCACTTTTCGCCACTTCGCCGACGATGGAGCTCAACGCCTGTCCCTTGCCCTGCCCGAGCGTGCTGGCCCAGGTGAACGCGGCATCCGGATCTTGCTTCGCCCATTCCGCGGCGATGATCGAGGCCGCGTTCTGACCATTGCGTCCGCCACCCATGCCGTTCATGGCGGCGAACTGGGCGGGATTTTCGGAAAAATACTTCGCGGCATTGACCGGATCGGAACTGGCCCAGCTTTGCAGAATGGTGGGACGCACCAAGTTTCCGGCGAATCCCAGCGTGCGGGTAAACGCCATGGCGGCCATCGGGTCCACTTCACCCCAACGTCCGAAAAGCAGCATGGACGCCATCATCCGCTCACTCATCGGCAGGCCTTCGAGCTTCTTCGCTTCTTCAGCCAGTTCGTCGGTGGTGAGGTTCGCATAATAATTCAGCAGGGACTGCACCCGCGAACTCGAGCTTCCGGAACGGAACGCATCCTCAACCTTGTCGAGACGCGAGCGTTTGCTTTCGGCTTCCATGGCCGTCGCACGAGCGGAGGAACGGGTGCGCAGAACGGATTGTTCCGCCTGTGCCGCCGTGGTGTCCGGGCTGGAATGCTTGCCGGAAAGAAATCCGCCGATGGCACCGATGGCGAGGGCGGAAGCTGGGAGAATCCAAGGATTTTTCATGAAATGGTAGGTTGCAGAAGGATGAACCGTGACAAATTCGGAAAGTTTCAGACTTTTTCGCAAGAACCCCGCACCCTATAACCCCGGCCACCATGAGTTTTCCGCCATCCAGTGTGCTTTTCGTCTGCATGGGCAATATCTGCCGCTCTCCCGCAGCGGAGATTATTTTCCGGAAATTGGTCGATGACGCGGGACTGACCGGTCACATCGAGATCGATTCCGCCGGGACCATCGGCTACCATCGCGGCTCGCCCCCGGATGCCCGCATGGCGGAAACGCTCCGTCTCAAGGGCTACACGATCGATGGCAAAGCCCGCCGCATCGAGGAAGCGGACCTTGAACGATTCCACCTCATCGTCACGATGGATGAAGAAAACCTCGAATATGTCCGGCAGCTCGACGAATCGGAGCGGTTTCACGAGAGAATCCGGCCCTTGGTCAGCTTCTGCAAAGTCCACACCTCAGCGGAACGGGTTCCCGATCCCTATTACGGTGGACAGAAAGGCTTCGACCGCGTGATCGAACTTCTGGAAGACGGCTGCGCCGGGATTCTGGACGAGTTGAAAAATGGAGCCGCGCTGATCTCGCATTAAATTAAAAAAGCGACGGTCATCGACCGCCGCCGTATTTTTTCGAAATTACCAGGAAATCACGTCGTCCGTCTTGGTGTAGCCGACGACTTGCTTCGGACTCTTGGCGCCGTTGCCTTTCTTGCCATCGGTGCCGTAGGACCAGAAAACGAATGACTGATCGCGAGGTGCGGTTTCCCGGTACTTGCCATAGCCGTAGGTTTCCAGATGGCTGTCGTTGGTGCCCGGGGTGTCTTCGTTGAGATCGACCAACACATCGGACGGGTTGGTGGATTTGAAGGCATTGATCGCGATGAAAATCTGGCGTCCCCATGGATCGTAGAGGTTTCCGTCCTTGCCGACTCCATTTTTGTTATTCGCGCTGTAGGACAGTCTCAGGATCGTTTCGCCTCGTGGGTTATAGTCGCGGATGTCGTAGGAAGACGTGTAAGGCAGATCTTCCGCTTCCCCCGCCAGGACGGCCACGATCAGGCCATTCGAGGCATCGTTGCCCAAACCCGGGGCCTCACCGAACACCATATCCTCACCGGTCGCCCGCTTGTCCATGGGCAGCAGAGGACGATTGAAATCGGTGGCGTACATGGTCAGACCATTTTCCAGATCCTTGAACTGGCTCATCGCCTGCACCTTGCGGCCTTTTTCGATAAACTTCGCAGACAGCATGAAAGTGGCCGAGCAGAGAACGGCGAGAATCGCGATCACCACCAGCAGTTCGATCAAGGTAAAGCCGCGTGCGGAGCGCGGTCCGAGGTAGGGTTTCATTGGGTTTCTTTGCACTGTGGCGAAATTAGCGGGATAAAAACGGCTTGTCCACCCGCGGATTCGGGAAATTCGACGGATGGGGGCATTGCTTTCTTTTTGAAAAGAGCCATTCCCGCGGCTTGATCTTCGAGGCCCGAATCGCTCCACTCGCACCCGGTATGAGTATCGCCGCCAGACAGGAAGAACTTCTCGATGAACTCTCGCTCTTCCAGGACTGGACCGAGCGTTACGAATACGTCATCGGCCTCGGAAAAAAACTGCCGCCCCTTCCGGAAAGCGCCAGAACGTCCGAGCACCTCATCAAAGGCTGCCAATCGCAGGTCTGGCTCGACGCCGCCGCCGAAGACGGGAAAATCCATTATTTCGCGGATTCCGATTCCCTCATCACCAAGGGCATGATCGCGCTCTTCATCAAGGTGCTCGATGGCGCCACATCCGACGAAATCCTTACCGCGGACATGTCCTTTATCGATCGCACCGGGCTGAAGGAACATCTCGCCCCCACCCGTGCCAACGCGCTTTCGCTGATGGCCACGCAGATGAAGCAACGCGCGCTCCAGCTTTCCACCCAAGCCTGATCCACCATGTTCGATCCCCTTCTCGCCGCTTCCATGCTGGATTTCAGCTGGTTCGCCGATCCCAACGCCTGGGCTGCCCTGCTGACGCTGACACTGCTGGAAATCGTACTCGGCATCGACAACATCGTTTTCATTTCCATCCTCGTCGATCGTCTGCCCGAGAGCCTGCGCCCGAAGGCCCGTTTCATCGGTCTCGGCCTCGCCATGGTGATGCGGCTGCTGCTGCTCTTCACGATCAAGTGGATCATGGGAATGACGCATCCCCTGTTCCACTTCGACGTGCATCCGGTGCTGTGGAGCATGATGCCGCATGCGGCGGAGCACGCCGGCCAGGTCGGTATTTCCGTGAAAGACCTCATCCTGCTCTTCGGCGGTTTCTTCCTGATCTGGAAATCGACCAAGGAAATCCATCACAAGCTGGAAGGAGATGAAGCGCATCACACCGTGAAAGCCGTCAGCTTCGCGGGGGTTCTGGTGCAGATCGCGATGATCGATCTTATTTTCTCGCTGGATTCCGTCATCACCGCCGTCGGCATGGCCGATCATCTCAGCGTGATGTCGCTCGCCGTCATCATCTCCGTCGGAGTCATGATGCTCGCATCCGGGGCGATCAGCACCTTCGTTTCCAAGCATCCGTCGGTGAAAATGCTGGCTCTTTCCTTCCTGATCCTGATCGGCACCGCATTGATCGCGGAGGGCGTGGATTTCCACATCCCGAAAGGCTACATCTACTTCGCCATGGCCTTCTCGCTGGGCGTCGAGCTGCTGAACCTCAAGCTCCGCACGAAGTCCGTTCCTCCTCCCGCGGCGCAAATCTGAACGGCACCGGGAAATGGAAGACTTCAGCCAGATCGGCTCCGATCTGCCGGATCCTTTCCGGCTGTTGATCCGGGAAACCGTGCATTCGACGAATGACGAAGTGCGCGTTCTCGCGGAAGCGGGAGCGCCGCATGGCCTGGTCATTCTCGCCCGCCAGCAGCTTGCCGGGCGCGGCAGGCGGGGCGCGGCCTGGTTCGCGCCGGTCGGAGAATCGCTCGCGTTTTCCATCCTCGTCCGACCGGAAGAGCCAAAGGCCTTCTGGCCGCGCCTCGCCTTGGCGGCAGGTCTCTCCGTGGCGGAGGCCATCGAATCCTACGTGCCGCTCACCGGCATCAAATGGCCCAACGACATCTGGCTGAACGGAAGCAAACTCGGAGGCATCCTCGTGGAAGCCGGGAAAGACTTCGCCGTCGTGGGCATCGGCCTCAATCTGAATACCTCCGAATTCCCCGCCGAAGTGGCCGGAATCGCGACCTCACTGAAGCTCGAAACCGGGCAGGAAATTTCCCGTCCCGAAGTGCTGGCGAAAATCATTCGTCATTTCGCCCACCGCCACACGCAGATCGGCGCGGAGTTTCCGGAATTGCTCACCAAGGTCCGGGAACGCTGTGTCCTGACCGGCCAACAGGTAACGCTCAGCACCGCCGATGGCCCGCGCCAAGGGAAAATCGAAGGGATCGGTCCGGGTGGCGAGCTTCTGCTGCGGGATGAGAACGGATTGCATTCCCTGATCCAGGCGGACGAAATCCGGCCGGTCGTTCCATAACGGAAAACGCGGGATTCACTCCCCTTCTACCATGCGAATGTCCCGGCCCGCGATTTGGCTGTATTCGTGGAGATAATATTCCACGGTGCGCCGTGGGGAAAACGCGTAGACGCTCTCGAGCATCACCCGGGTGATATGGCGAGCCCGCTCATGCGGCGGGCGGATGTAAAACCTCATCGCTTCATCGATCGCCCAGCGCAGGCCCTGCGGCGAATGGTGGTCGAAAACAAAACCATTTCCCGTCTCTTCATCCCAATTCAGGTGCCGCACCGTATCCCGCAGGCCTCCGGTGTTCCGGGCGATCGGCAGGCAACCGTATTTCAGCGCGACCATCTGGGCCAGTCCGCAAGGTTCGTAGGAAGAAGGCATCAGGGCGAAATCAGCCGCCGCGTTACCGAGCCGGGACAGGTTTTCGTCGAATCCCCGGATTCCGATGCGATGCCGCAAGTGGTGGAAATCGGCGATATGCTCGAAAATCCCGCGTGCCGGACCATCGGCGATAAATGCGACCTGCAAGCCGAGAGCCCAGTAATCGCTGACCACCTGATACAGCTCTTCCGCAAGAAGCTGGCAGCCCTTCTGCACCGGGTCCAAGCGGGATGGCCACAACAGCAAGGGAGCCTCGGGATCGATTTCCAGACCGAGGATTTTCTGGAGCTGAACCTTGTTCGCCACCTTGGCAGACGCATGGCTGTGGGCATCGTAGTTTTCCGCGATCGAGGGGTCCGTGTCCGGTTGATAGCTCGGATCCGGCGCGTTCAGGATGCCGGAGGCGCAGCCGAAGTGATGCTTCGCCCGCAGGCAGTCCATCACCCCCGCTCCGGAGAAGTGGCGTCCCTGAATCATTTCCTCCATAAACGACGGGCTGACGGTATTCACCCGGTCCGCCGCATGCACGGCGGAGGCCATCCAGTTCACCGGATTGCGGTCCCGGCTCTCTTCGTAGCAATGCGGCTGATAACCGAAATGCAGGCGATCCCAGAAACGCGCGGCATCGATCCCCCGATCCTCGATCTCCGCCAGGCTGGTGCGTTCGTCGTGGAGATTGTGAATGGTGAACAGGCTCTTGATTCCCATATTGCGGGCGGCGGCCGGGATCAACGCGGTCATCCAATCATGGCAGTGCACGATGTCCGGCCTCAACCGGGGCAGCACGTGGTGAATCACTTCCCGCTGCAAGGCGAGCGCGGCCCGGCGATTCGCTTCCGGCGATCCATCGTAGACCGAACGGCGATAGGCGAATTCCCGGTCCGGGCACAGGTGGAGTTGCGGCGAGATCTTTACCGATCCATCCATCGTCAGGCTGCCGTAGTCCGGAATGGCGACATGGACATCCAGTCCTTCACGAATCAATTCGTCCACCAGCAGGGTCGCGATATCCGCCAGACCTCCGGCTTTGGCTCTTGGTGCGAAACAACCGTTTTGAGAAAGCGTGCGGCTGCCGTTCAACTCGGGACTGACGATGAGAATCCTCGGACGTCTCAGTTTCTTTGGCGATTTCTGAACCAATGGAGAAGCTGAAACGCTGAGTGTGGTCATGGCGATGGAACGGTGATGAACGGTTCGAACGTGGAGTCCCCCTGTCCGGTGGCACCTACCGCCGACAAACTCCCTACGCGCGGGGATTCTATAGCGTTCCGCATGCCAGTTTTACCCAGGTTATTCACAAATTTCAGCGGTTCTCCCAACCATGAGGCTTCGGCGGATTTTTCTTCCGAAAAAAGTCCATCACTCCGCTTCATCGCCACCCTTCCGAGCAGGTTTTACATTGCAAAAGCGCACTGTGGGCCGATGCAGAACGCACCGAAAAAACGCCCGGATCGAGGGGGAAAACGTGTCGGCTATTTTTTCCACCAATCCGCTTCCCGCTCCCACGGCTGGCGTTCCTGATAGAGCGCACTCCCCGCGGCGGGCAAGGTGCGGGCCTCTTTCGCGACTTCCGCCGCCACTTCCTCCAGCAGCTCTTCCACGTCGCGATTTCGCTTCGTCAGGCTGGCGCGGATGGTCAGCACCATCGTCAGGACGATGCCGAAGCTCAAAGCCAGGACCACAAACAAGACCAGCACCATCCCATCCGCTGACGTCATCGCGATCATGGCAGCTCCTTCAATCGATGATCTTCCGCATCGGGATCATGTTGGAATAATCGAATCCGTTCTTCTGGAAGAAACTCTGCGACGCGGCGCTGATCCGGTCGGTCAGAAGCGTGATGCGCTTGAATTGCTTCTGCCGGGCGAAGTCCACCACGTGGTTCAGCAGCATGGTCCCATATCCTTGGCCCCGATGTTGCGGATGAATGACCACGTCCTCCATCAGGATGACGAAGCCGCCCCGTGCCGTGGAAATCGTGAAGAGAAGGTTGACCATGCCGAAAATCCGGTCGCGATTCCGCACGACGAAAATCCGTCCCCGGCTCGGTTGTTCCAGCACCAGTTGCAATCCCCGCTCCTGCAATGCGCGGTCCGGCGTAAAATCACCCGAACCGGAAAACAGCTCCATCACCAGCTCGGTCAGGGCCGGCAGGTCTTCGATGGTCGCAGGCTCGACCCGTGGCAAATCGTCCACGGGGTGTTCCTTGGCTGCTTCTAAAGCGGATTCCACACTCGAAGTTTGACGAGAAAGCCACGGATTACCACACGCAAATTGAAAAATTCGGAGAACGTCGGATCTTCCACGCCGCTCACCCGTCCGGGAATTTCTCCGGATTATTTCAAGCCGTGACGCCCGAGCAGGTTGTAAACCGAGCGTTCGGAAATCCCCAGATCGCGGGCGGTTTTCGCCTTGTTCTTGCCGTTCTTCAAATACGTCTGGATGAACGCGTTTCGCTCGATTTCCTGCAACGTCAGCCCTTCGAGACTCTGGCCGCGCGTGATGCGGCGATCTTCCAGCAACGGCAGGAAATCCCCGGACGTGAGCGTGGAATCTTCCGAAAAAGCGGTGGCCCGCTCCAGGACGTTCTCCAACTGACGGACATTTCCCGGCCAGTCGTAGCACTTCAGCGTATCGACGCCGGATGCATCGATTTTCCAACTCCCCTTACCCCGCCGCCCGGCGATCCGCCCCAGCAGTTCGTAGGCGATGTCCTCGATATCCTCCGCCCGGCTGCGCAAGGGAGGAATGTGCAGCTCGATGATATTCAGCCGGTAATACAAATCCTCGCGAAACAGGCCTTCATCCATGCGGTGCCGTAGGTTCACGTTGGTCGCCGCGATGACGCGGGCATTCGTTTTCAGCAGGCGATTGCCACCGACGCGGAAAAACTCCCGGTCCTGCAACACGTTGAGCAATTTCGGCTGAAGCTCCTGCGGTAAATCGCCGATTTCATCGAGAAACAGCGTTCCCTTGGACGCCTGCTCGAATCTCCCCGCGCGGGAGGCGGTGGCCCCGGTGAAAGCTCCCCGTTCGTGGCCGAAGAGTTCGGATTCCAGCAACTCGCGCGGCAGCGCCGGACAACTCACCGTGATGAATTCCTCCTGGCTGCGATGGCTCATCCGATGGATTTCCCGGGCGAAGAACGATTTTCCCGTCCCGCTTTCCCCGGTCAGCAGAATCGTGCTGTCCAGCTTCGCCGCCAGTTCCATCTGCTTGAGAAGCTGGCGCACCATCGGGTTCGAGCTGGTGAACTGCATCGATTCGGACTTCCCGGCCTTCGCACGGTTTTTCGAGACCACCGGCAGCGACGAATGCTTCTCACGGCTGGCGGTGAGAATGTCGAAAAGCCGCCGGAGTTCGAACGGCTTCGTCACGTAATCGTTCGCTCCCGCGCGCAGTGCCTGCACCGCCGTTTCCGCGTCGTTCAATCCCGTGAGAATGATGACCGGGATATCCGGATTCATTTCTCGGATCCGGACCAGCGTTTCCAGCCCGTCGATTCCGGGCAGGCCGTGATCCAGAATCACCGCTTCGTGATACCCATTGAGCAACTCCAGTGCTTGCGCTCCGTTCGAGGCGGTTTGGGGTCTCCATCCATGATCCTGAGCGGCGATCGCGAGAAGGCGTTGGATCGTCTCGTCATCATCGACGATCAAGAGATTCGGCGGAGTGGAAGGGGGAACTGACATGAAGAATCCGCATGGGGAATTGATTAAAAATCATATACATTTGAGAACTGCGAACAAGTAAATTGATATCAATCCTCAGGGTGGAGCAAGCAGTCGATGGAGTGTTTGAAGCAAAGTCCCCGTACGATAAGGCTTCGAGAGGAAGCGCTTGACGCCCGGGTGCGTTTCGAAAAGGGACTTTTCACAAAAAGCGATGCCGCTGACGGCGATAACCTTCACCCGGGGGTCGAGTTTGACAAGTCGCTCGATCGCTTCCCGTCCGCTCATCACCGGCATCATCATATCCATAATCACGGCGGCGATCTGCCCCGGATGTCTGGAATACAACACAAGCGCCTCATCCCCGCTGGCGGCGACGTGGGTGCGGTAACCGTAGGTTTCCAGTGTCTGGCGAGTGATTTCCCGGATCGATTTTTCATCGTCCACGATCAGGATGATTTCCCCGTTTCCTCGCGGCATTTCGCTCTCTTGAGATGGAGCTTCATAGCTACGCGCCGCACTCGGGCGGGCGGGCAGATACACCCGGAAACACGCACCCTCGCCCGGCGAGGACTTCACACGGATGAACCCCCCATGGCTCTTGACGATGGCCATGGTCGTGGGCAGTCCCAAACCGGTCCCTTTCCCCAGCGGTTTCGTCGTGAAAAACGGTTCGAAAATCCTTTCGATCGCATCCGGTGCGATACCGGTTCCATTGTCCTCCACACTCAGACACACGTGGGGACCGGGCCGGGCTTCCAGCACCCTCGCGGAAAACGCCTCGTCGATCCGCACATTTTCCGCCGAAATCCGGATCCATCCACCCTCCGCCACCGCGTCCCGCGCGTTCAGGCACAGGTTGAGCAACACCTGGTGAAGCTGTGTCGGATCTCCCCGCACCATCCACAAATCGTCGCCGACATCCACCTGGCAATCGAGCTCCCGGAAAAACGTTTCGCGACCGATTTTCTCGATTTCCTGAATGAGCATCCTCGGATGCACCTCCATGCGGCGGCCTTCCATGCCACGGGAAAAAGCCATGACCTGATCGATCATCTCCGCTCCGCGTCGGGCGCTGTTCGTGATCGTCCCGAGCAATTCGAGGCCGCGTTCGTCCGTCGTGCGGCTTTTCAGCAGCTCGGTCGCCATCGAGATCGGGGCGAGGATATTGTTCAAATCGTGCGCCAATCCCCCAGCCATCGTGCCGATGCTTTCCAGGCGTTGCGCGCGGATGAACTGCCGCTCCAATCTCCGATGTTCGGTGATGTCCGTATGAATGGCGAAAATGCTCTTCGCTTTTCCCGCATCGTCCGTCACCAGATTCCATCGTCCTTCGATCACCTGTTCCGTCCCATGCGGCGAATGACGGCGCATTTCCCCCACCCATTCTCCGTGTTCCAGAACCGTCCGGTAAGCCTGGAGATAAACGCACGGATCCGGGTGAAGCAGGGCATCCGCCTTTTTCCCGACCGCTTCCTCCGCGCTCCAGCCATACAGCCGTTCGGCGCTTTTATTCCAATACGTGATCGTATGATCGAGCGAGCAAACGAAAATCGCGTCCTGCGCCTTGTCCAGCAACGACGCCTGCTCGATGATCCTCGCGTCAGCCCGTTGCCGGTCCAGCTCCGCGGCGAGACGGGCGGAAAAAAGCCGCAGGATCGATTCCACCAGCAGATTGTCCTCCACTCTTTCCTCGAACAAAACCACGAGAATGCCCGTCGTTTCCCCACTCTGATATCGCAAGGGAATCCCCGCGTAAGCCTCGACGCCCCATTGCTCCAGAAACTCGTCCTCCGGATAGCGCTGCCTCACGGAATGAGGAAACACGCACATTTCTCCCTGATACACCTCGGCACACGGCGTCCCGGAAAGTCCATATGTCACGGTTTCCTGGATCTCTCCCCGCATCAGCCAGCAAAGCGTGGTCACGCTTTGTCCTCCCGCATTCACGCGACCGATCATTCCACCCATCCCGCCCAGAGCCTCCACCAAGCTCCGGAGCATCAGCTCGTAAAATTCGTCCCCTCGCCCGTAGCGCACCGCCTGCGAAACGTTCAGCACCGCATTCTGGATCAGCTCCATCCGGCGGCGATTCCGCAAATGGCCGATCCCGAATGCCAGATCCTCCGTGAGCGCCCGCAGGAATTTCGTTTCCTGTTTTCCCAGCACCAAAGGCTCCGACCAAAAAAGCGCGAAAAATCCATACGCCTTCCCCTGATCGATCAGAGGCAGATAAATCACACTCCGGAATCCCCGCGCGAGCGCCTCCTTTTTCCGGTAAAATCCCGCATCCGGCAGCGTCAGATCCTCGCAAACCTCGAACCTGCCGCTCCGCAAACACCGTCCGCCCGGCCCTTTCCCGAAAGGATCCTCCTCGGTCCAGTGCAATCCCTCCTCCGTCAGGAAACCCTCCTCACGCCCCGCCCATGCGATCGGCTCCACCGTTTGCCGCTCATCCTCCCGGGCGTATCCCACCCAGGCCATCACGCATCCACCGATGTCCACCGCATGGCGGCACACATCGCCCAGAAACTCCCGTTCCCCAATGGCCCGGATCAACGTTTCATTGCAGGCGCTGAGCAAATGCAGGGCACGATTCCTCCGCGCCAGCTCCCGATCCGCCTCATGCTGGGCCGTCATATCCGTCAAGGCCCCGACCATCCTTTCCGCCTTCCCGTTCTCCCCGCGAATGATTTTCCCGCGATCGAGCACATGCGAGACCCTGCCATCCGCGTGCCGCAAACGATACCGCTCCCCCCACACCAGACCACTCCCCGCCAACGTTTCATGCAATTTCCGGAGCACCCTTTCCCGGTCCTCCGGATGAATCATTCCCATCCAGTTCTCCATCAAGAAATCCCCCTCGGAAACACCGCTCCCCATCAGCCGATGGTACCCCTCACTCCCCCAAAACCGGCTGTCCGAACAGACCCAATCCCACAATGCATCCATAAAATCAACTTACTCGCTCCCAATCCCCCGTCGCTGACATTTTTCCGCCGGGAAGAACCCATCTTGCTCCAAAAACGAAAAAATCATCCCGCCAGCCCACCAAAATAGATGGACCGGCAGGGATGGGGACCAAAGGGTCCCTGGTTTCTCCCCCCGGAGATATCAAAAGAAATGCAGGCAACATGCCATGCGAGCATTTGGATTTCTTATTACTTATTATCAATTGATTATAAATTAACCGAATACAACCGGTGCCGATTTAACCACCGATCATCCAGAAATTATTGCAAGAAAACCTGCAATTATTGCAAAATCTTCCCGAAAACTTTCAGCGCTTCCCAAGCCATTCCTCCCTCTCGTATCGCTCCCGAAAAACCGCAATCTCCGCCTCCTTCGGTTCCAGCTCCACCCCTTCCCATCGCCGTGCGAGCCGTCCGGCGAAAGCCTCCGCCACCCCCAGCGAATCCGCGGAATTTTTCAACGCCACCGATCCCTGATGCAGCAACCCGGATTTCGTCCGACGCTGCCCGGCACCCGCCACTTTCGCCCCCTGCGCGTCGATCAAATCATGGCACACCGGATTCTCGAAACACGCACTCGCTCCGGTCTCTCCCTTTCCCGAACTCAAGCTCGCGGAAATCCCCACCTCATTCAGCGCCCCGGCCAGCGCCTCATGGATGAGCCGGTAGCTTTCCGCCCCCTTCAGAAAAAACGCCGCTTCCCCCGGCGGAATCACCAGACTGTATGTCCAGTCCCTCCGGTGATCTACCGTCCCGCCACCCGTCCACCGCCTCACCCACCGCAACCCCGGAAAATCCGCCTCCGCTTCCCGCAATTTCCCGAAATACCCCACCGACCCCCATTCTCCCTGCCAGCGATACACCCGTAAAAAAGCCCCCATTTCCAACCCCAGCGACCACTCGTCCACCGCCATCGCCTCCGGTCCCGACCGGGCCACCGGATCCATCCAGAGCTTCAACTTCTCGAACATCCCCCGCCACCTTCGATTTTCGATCTCCGATCTTCAACCTTCATCTCTTGCAATCCATCCGTCTCTCGTCAATTTCCCCGCATGCCCATCGCGCCGAAACCAAACAGCGCCCTTCTCATCGTCGGTCACGGCTCCACCGAGAACCCCGACTCCTCCACTCCCTATTTCCAATACGCCGAAGCGATCCGCCGCCGGAACCTCTTCGCCGAAGTCCACTGCTGCTTCTGGAAAGAAGAACCCTCTTTCCGCGAAGCCGGCTACCTCATCGACTCCACCGACGTCTACGTCGTCCCCGCCTTCATCAGCGAAGGCTATTTCACCCAGGACATCATCCCGCGCGAACTCGAACTCACCGGCCCCACCACCACCGTTCGCGGGAAAACCTACCACTATTGCCTCCCCGTCGGCGTTCACCCCTCCATGACCGACCTCATCCTCCGGCGGGCCAAGGAAGTCGCTCCCGGCGTCCCTCCGGAAAAAACCACCCTCATCATCACCGGCCACGGCACCGGCCTGAACCAGAATTCCACCAAAGCCATCCGCGACCAGGTCGCCCTCATCGCCTCCTCCGGCGCGGGCTACGCCGCCGTGCTCGACGCCTTCATGGAAGAGCCCCCCTTCATCGCCAAGTGGGACGAAATGGCCACCACCGAAAACGTCATCGTCGTTCCCTTCTTCATCTCCGACGGCCTCCACTCCTATCAGGACATCCCCGTGCTCCTCGGCATCGAGAGCGAAGTGGGTGCCGCCGCCAGCCAACGCGAGGTTTTCCGCCACAACCCCTACCGACTCCGCGGGAAAACCCTCTATTACTCCTCCGCCATCGGCACCGAACCCCACATGGCCGATGTCATTCTCGATCAGGTCCACGATTTCGACCACACCCACTCCATCGATCCCACACTCCCCGGGACAGCCGCCTCCACCATTTCCGGAAAACTCCACACCCTGCTCCGCCAAGGCTTCCATCGCATCGGGGAAATCGAAATCCAGCAGGACGTCTACGGCTACCCCTACCTCCTCTGCCATCACCTCGACTACGACCTCTCCGGAGAAGGAGGCCTGGGCGGACTCGAACTCCACGAATCCCCCGAAAAAGCCCGCGACCTCTCCATTTACGCACCCGACGGAAGCTACCGTTTCAGCAAAAGCCAGCCGAACCTCTCCCGCGGCTGGGTACTCGGCCTTCAGGACGAAGAAGCCCTGCGACAAGCGCTCGATCTCTTCTACCCCGCCGCCCTCGGCCTCCACTTCGCCCACCAGGAAGGCGCGCTCGAAGTCCAGGACCTCCGCGACAAACTCAACCGCCAGACCGGCATGTACCAACGAGCCCGCAACATCAGCGACTCCGGCGCCCAAGACCTCGTCCGGCAGGTGTACGGTCCCGATCACGTCTGCGCCCAGAAAATCCTCTGGCAACTCGATGCCGGCGCCCCGCTCGACAACAGCGAAGCCAGCCGCTTCAACGGCATGCCGCCCGGGTTCACCCATCCCGCCGCCATTCCCCTGCTCAGCCGCGAAGCGAGCAACCACTTCGTCGCCGAATGCCGCAAAGCCGCCAGCGCGGAAGCCAAACGCGCCTCCGCATCCTGAAAAAATCCCGTTTTCCCCGGACTTCTCTTTTCTCCATCCGCAAATCCTCCTTAACCTCCCGCACACACTCATGGGGCAACAACTCAAGCAACTCCTCCAAAACAACCGGACCTGGGCCGAAAACGTCATCAAGGCCGATCCCACGTTCTTCTCGCAACTCGCCAAACAACAAAGCCCGGAATACCTCTGGATCGGCTGTTCCGACAGCCGCGTCCCCGCGAACCAGATCACCAACCTCGCCCCCGGCGAAATCTTCGTCCACCGCAACGTCGCCAACGTCGTCGCCGAAACGGACTTCAACATCCTCGCCGTCATTCAATACGCAGTGGACGTCCTCAAGGTGAAGCACATCATCGTCTGCGGCCACTACGGCTGCGGCGGCGTCCAGGCCGCCCTCCAGAACTTCCGCTACGGCATCATCGACAACTGGCTCGCCGGCATCCGCTCGCTGCGCCGAAAATACAGCAAATATCTCGCCGATCTCCCGCCCGAGGAAGCGCTCGATCGCCTGTGCGAACTCAACGTCCTCGCCCAGGCCCGTAACGTCGCCCGCACCTCCATCCTCGAAGACGCCTGGCAACGCGGCCAGGAAATCGCCATTCACAGCTGGATCTACCGCCTCAACTGCGGCCTCATCACCCAGCTCACCCCCGCCATCGCCGCACCCCTGAGCGAAACCGATCCCGATCCCGCGACCTTCTGGAACGAGATCACCCGCAAGGAGACAGAACAGTCAAGTTAGGAAAAACGAATCATCCGGATCAGAATTTTCCAACCGCGAATGGACGCCAATGGACGCGAATTGAGGAGTTTCCGGGAGTCAGCCAGAGAAGTGGGATTCGGATTTCTAAAAAATGATGATGAATTCGCGTCCATTGGCGTCCATTCGCGGTTGAATTTCCCCCTTGTTTTGATCTCCCGTCGCAAAGACTGAAAATCTTCCCTTGATTTTACCCCCGGCCGGTGCATCTTCCACCAACTCAGCTCAGGGGGCGTTCTGGTTTCGACGGGACATCCGATGTGCTGGTTGCACGTAGAGGTTGATCGGCTGGCCTCTTAAAAAGCCGCTCAAAACAAATAAATGCAGACTCTAACGAGCTCGCACTGGCCGCTTAATTGACGACCACGCCCGAACCCCGACACCTGCTGAGGGGGACGGCGACACTCCAGCAGGCTGGGTGGAAAGCCGGGGAACCGGGCCTTCCACCGAGATTCAACAGGTTCCTAGGAAAAAGGACGCCGCATACGGGCCGAACGTTTCCGAAACTACCGACCGTATGCTAAACGTGTAGATACCAGTGCCGACGGCGTCTCGGACAGGGGTTCGACTCCCCTCGCCTCCACCATTTTTCCCTCCGGACTCTCTCCCGGAGAAAGCAAGGACCGCCGACGTTCACGTCGGCTTTCCTATTCCTTAGCGACTTCAAAAAACGGCACCCTCGCCGGAATCCCCAGAGTCTCTACATTAGGGAAAAATTCAACCACAGATGGACGCAGATGAACACAGATGAAGAGAAAATCTCTGAATCACTCCCGGTCCATCGGTTGAAAGAGGCGGAAAAATGATTCAAATCGTCGTCTGCTTTCTTCCGATCTGCGTCCATCTGCGGTTCATTTTCTCCTATTTTCACCCATCCTCTCCCTAATGCAGGAACCCTGCCGGAATTCCGGAAGTTTTTCGATAGATTAAAAGACAACCTTTCATATATTGATAGATCACAAACCATTTCTCCATCGAATAAGTCACAATTTCCTTCAGAAATTTTCATTCACACTCTTTTCTCCATGTCAGAAAAAGTCACAAAAAATCCACTTCGTGAATATTGCAACGCACCTCTCGGATTGAATCTATCAATACAAATTTTCCCTTATTTCATAAGGATTTCAACACTATCAAATCCGGTTGCGTTATGCAATTCACCCATTGCATAAAACAACGAATTTTTTCTTCTCAAGATTTTTTGACAAGGCACGAATGACAGGCAAATTTGCGCCACCTATGAAATCCATCACCCCAATTGCCGCTTCACTAATTGTTTGTACCCAGGCTTTCGCCGCGACCACTTCCAGCAAGGATGGCCTGCAGGTCACGACCTCCGGTCCGGTGACTGATACCGGCCTTCCAATGATCGCCCGAGGCGTTCAGGAAATCGGTCTTTCAGGTTATCTGAACTGGGAAACCAACACCAACTACGCCCTGAACTTCAGCTACGGTCGCTTCTTCACCGATAACTGGCTTCTGGGTGCCCGTGCCGGAATCGACGGACAAAACAGCAACGCCGGCTACACACTCGGCGTCTTCGCCGAATACAACTTCCTCACCCAAAGCCCATGGGTTCCTTTCGTGGGTGTGAGCGCCGACTACAACCGCCTCGAAAACAACGGCGACAACCTCGACGCCCTGCGTCTGGGTCTCGAACTCGGTGTGAAATACTTCTTCCGTCCGAACATCGCCGCCTCCTTGTCCGGCGGTGCCGCATGGAACTCCGACCGCTTCCCCGAAGGCGATGACTTCGCGAAGCAAATCAACCTCGGCCTTCGTTACTACTTCTAAGATTCCCGGTGTTGCTACTTGAACGGGTGCGGAGTCTCGGGATTCCACACCCGTTTTTCTTTCCTGTGAGGAAAACCGGCGTCCACTCTTCCAGTGGAATCTCACCCTCCTTTTCCAATAGGCATTTTCCAGCCTCCTACTCCACGTTCCCGGGATGATTTGGCCCTGGCTTATCTTTATCGCGTTCGTCTTGGTGATGCTCGCGCTTGACCTCGGTGTGTTCCACCGGAAATCCCACGTCGTCGGTTTCAAAGAATCCCTTGGCTGGTCCGCCCTGTGGATTTCGCTGGGCCTGGCATTCTCCATCGCCGTTTATTACGCCTACGACCTGCACTGGTTCGGCTTGGGCAACCGGGTGGATGCCGTGGATGGAGTCATCAACAACGGCCGTCTCGCCGCCACGAAGTACCTCACCGGCTACGTCGTCGAGAAATCGCTGAGCGTCGATAACATCTTCGTCATCGCCATGATTTTCGGCTCGCTCGCGGTGCCGGCTCGTTATCAGCACCGCGTGCTATTCTGGGGTATTCTCGGCGCCCTGCTCATGCGTGGCGCCATGATCGGCATCGGCTCCGCCCTCGTCACCCACTTCCACTGGATTCTTTATATCTTCGGCGTCTTCCTGATCCTTACCGGCCTGAAGATGCTGTTCATGGAAGAAAAGGAAGAACACCCGGAAAACAATCCCGTCGTCCGCTTCCTGAAAAAACGCTTCCCGATCACCCGGGACTACCACGGCCAACACTTTTTCGTCAAAGCCGGCAGCCCGCAATCCCACGAAGCCGTCGAGCCCGGGGCACAAGTCATCCCCGACCCCGTCGTCACCTCCGCCATGCCCGGAAAGCGCCTGCTCACCCCACTCGCCATCGCGCTCGTTCTGGTGGAAGTCACGGACCTCATTTTCGCCGTCGATTCCATCCCCGCCATTTTCGCCATCACCGCCGATCCCTTCCTGGTTTTCACCAGCAACGTTTTCGCCATCCTCGGCCTGCGTTCCCTTTACTTCGCACTCGCCGGCATGATCGCGAAATTCAAATACCTCAAACCGGCTCTCTCTCTCATCCTGCTGCTCGTCGGCGTGAAAATGCTCACCGCGAAATGGCTCAAGGAATGGCTCGGAGAGTCCTTCAACATCGTCGTCCTCGGACTCATCCTCGCCATCCTCGCCACCGGCGTCATCACATCCCTGATCGTCGGGAAAAAGGACGAAACCGCCTGACCACCTCAGAAAACCGCCGAGTTCTCATTCCTTTTCCGGATCCGGTTTACCGCCAAGACGGCAAGGGCGCGAAGGGGCGAGAAGTTTGAATCAACTTCGCACCCATCAACCAATCCGTAAAATCCGTTAATCCGTAGTCGAATCATCCCTATTTCTTAGGAAGGGAACCACGGATTATACGAATTTCACGGATCTTTGAGGTAGCGGGACGGCTGCGCCGTTCCGGTAAAGTGGGAATGGGAAGTCCGGAGAAGGAGGTTTCCCGGATAGGAGGCTGACATGTAGAATAGGCACCGCGAATCGAACGAATCCAGCGAATGAAGAAAATTCGCCTGATTCGTTCGATTCGCGGTGCCTTTCATTTCTTTTTCATTCCATTTCCTGCTAAGCCATTCCCATGGCCACACTATTGGTGAAAAACGCCCAGGTGCTCGTCACCATGGACCGCGAGCGGCGGGAGATCCCCGATGGAGGATTGTTCGCGGAAAACGGAATCATCACCTACGTCGGCAGCACTCGGGATCTCCCCACCTCCGCGGATACCGTGCTCGATCTCAGCGGGCAGATCGTCCTGCCTGGCTTCGTCAACACCCACCACCATCTCAATCAGACGCTCACCCGGAACTTTCCCGCCGCCCAGAACAACAACCTCTTCGCCTGGCTCAAGGCCCAATACCTGACCTGGGCGAAGATCGACGAAACCGCCTCCCGGGCCAGCACGCTCGTCGGTCTCGCCGAGCTCGCCCTCTCCGGCTGCACCACCGCCTTCGATCACACCTACCTCTATCAAAACGGCAACAACGTCGATTGCCAGATCGAGGCCGCCCGCTCACTCGGCATACGTTTTCATGCCAGTCGCGGCTCGATGTCTCTCGGCGAATCCCAGGGCGGCCTGCCTCCCGATTCCTGCGTCGAGGACGAAGCCTTCATTCTTGAAGACACCGAGCGCGTCATCAAAACCTATCACGACGCCTCTCACGGAGCCATGACCCGGATCGTGGTAGCCCCCTGTTCCCCCTTCAATGTCAGCGAGGGACTCCTGCGGGACTCCGCCGCCCTCGCCCGCCAGTACGGCGTAAAACTCCACACCCATCTTTGCGAAACGCTCGACGAGGAACGCTACACACTCGAACGCTACGGAAAACGCCCGGTCGAGTGGATGGCCGATCTGAATTGGTTGGGCGACGACGTATGGTTCGCCCACGCCATTCACGTCGATGACGATGAAATCCTCGCCTTCGCCCGGACCGGTTGTGGAGCTGCCCATTGCCCCTGCTCCAACATGCGGCTCGGCTCCGGCATCGCACCTATCAAAAAATACATGGCCGCGGGCGTCAAAGTCGGCCTCGGAGTCGATGGCTCCGCCAGCAACGACTCCTCGAACATGCTGCTGGAAGTGCGCCAGGCCATGTTGCTCGCCCGGCTCCGCCTCGGCCTCCACCCTCCGGAAGGGCCGAGGAAACATTTCCTTCTCTCTCCTTCCCATCCGCTGCGCGCCAACGAGTGGATGACCGCCCGCGAAGCGCTCGAACTCGCCACCCTCGGCGGAGCCAGCGTGCTCGGCCGCGACGACATCGGATCCCTCGAAATCGGAAAATGCGCCGATTTCTTTTCCCTCGATCTCCACACACTCAACTACGCCGGAGCCCTCCACGATCCCGTCGCCGCCGTCGTCTTCTGCGCCCCGGAAAAAGCCCGCTACACCGTCGTCCATGGCAGAGTCATCGTCGATCACGGCGAAATCGTCACCATGGACATGCGCGAAGTCATCGAAACTCACAACCGCTGCGCCAGGAAGATCGTTGATAGATGATCATGGATAATAGATCGAAATTCCCTCTTCTCCCTTCAATCTTCAATGTTGGACGTTCAATGTTCGATGTTCCAAATCTCCTCCAACTCGCCCTTCCATCCGCATCTCTCCACACCCCTCACTGCCTCCCCTAACAAAGGAATCCTCAATCCTTCCCGAACAATCTGTTTCCCGTCCCGATCGCATCCCGGTAAAATCCGCTCCGCCAGGTGAAAACACACCCACGCACGCCATGTGCGGATTTCCGCGTGCGGTCCGCTCACCCGGCTCGCCAGATGCTGGAAATGCCGCACCGGATTGCCGAAAAATCCCGGATGTCCCTCCGCAAGCCGCCTCAGCATCCAATCCAGCGCCCGATAAGGAGGAGGAAATGCCCACAACACCGGCTCATCCCCCTTCAAGTCCGCCATCCACGCCTTGTTCAGTTGTAAGATCGCCTGCGCCGGTTTTCCCGTCCGCCACTGCGATTGCGCATAAACCAGCGCATCCCGGTAAAACTCCGCCCCCCTCACCCCGCCATGCCTGCGCGTGTGATTGAAATCCACCACCCCCGAAATCTCCGGCAGCCAGGGACAAGGTTGAATTTCCATCGATCCAATTCTTCCACCGATCACTGATCACTTTCCACCCGGCACTTCACCACTTCACCCCACCTCCACCCGATACCTCGGCACCGTCGCATCCACCTCCCGGCTCCACGCATCGATCCCTCCCGTAAGTCCGTAAGTCTCCTTCAGCCCGTGGCCGCGAAACCACGCCACCTGATCCAGCACGTTTTTCCCGGTGTGATCGTAAAGAATGATCGTCGCTCCCGGATCTCCGGCGAAAATCCGCTGCTGGAGTTCCTGGGTGAAAAACTCCGAGCCCGGAATCTTCACCGCCTCGTGCTCCTCCCGGGTGCGGAGGTCCACGAAACGCGCGTGACCGAGCTTTTCCTCCGCCTCCTTCGGCGAAATCAGCATTTCCAGATCGTGCTCGTGGCTGGCCAGCAGGTGCGCCAGCATTTCCGCCGCGTCCGCCTCCGAGCGCGCCGCGAGCCGGGCCAGCGTCTCGTCATTGGAAAATGCGCAGCTTTGGCACCCTCCGAGATGATAACGGGCGAAAATCGCCCGCTTCGCTCCCGGAAGCGTCTCTAGAATCACCCCCATCGGCGTATCCACGGAAAGTTCGGCGGCTTGCATGCGCGGACCCTAGTCCCCGGACCACCGCATTTCAATTTTTACCGAAACCCGAAATCAAGACACTGATCACCGATCACTGCTCACTTGGCACATCTTCTCACCATTTTCCGCTGTCTTGTCCCGGCTTCCCATGAAATAAGCTCCGGCATGGCGAAGTCCCCCGAGACGGATGAAGTGAAAATCTATTTCCTGCCGAACCTGATGACGGCATGCAATCTCGCATGCGGGTTCTTCGCCGTCCTGATGATATTCAAGGGCCTCAACGAAGTGCAGATAGCCGGGGGCACCACGCTCAGCGCGAAGGCCTACTACGAGGTCTCCCACAAGTATTACGAATACGCCATCCTGTTGATCTTCGGCTCGTGCATCTTCGATCTCCTCGACGGGCGGCTGGCCCGGCTCGGCGGGCAGGATTCTCCCTTCGGGCAGGAGTTCGACTCGCTGGCGGACATCATTTCCTTCGGCATGGCCCCCGCCATGTTGCTTTCCCGCGCCGTGCTTTTTCCCCTGCCGAACAACATCGGCTGGGGCATCGCCCTGATTTACCTCGTTTGCGGCGCGATGCGTCTGGCGAAGTTCAACTGCCTCGCCCGCATCCCGAAAAAACCCGGAGATTCGCAGGATTTCCGCGGCCTGCCCATCCCCATGGCCGCCGGGTTCATCGCCTCGCTTACCTTCCTGCTCATCGATTTTCATCAAAACGACCGGGAAATCGGCTACTGGAAATACGTCCTCGCCGGAGCCATGCTCGCGCTTTCCTGGCTGATGATCAGCAATGTCCGCTACCCGAGCTTCAAGAAACTCGACTGGGGCACCCGCGGCACGCTCAGCGCCATCGTCGCCGCCCTGCTGCTGGTGGCCGTCACCGTGCAGTTCCGCTACGTGATGCCGGTCATCCTCTTCAGTATTTACCTGATTTACGGCTGGGTGCGCCCGTGGATTTCCCAGCGCTTGCGCAAAGAACTCGAGGTGGAAGCCGAAGAAGACTCCCTTTCCGACACAGAATCCAATCATGAGTGAATCCCCACCCCGCGTCCGCTGGCTCGCCTGGGCTCTCGGCATTTTCCCCCTCGGCCTGTTCATCGGCGGTGTCGTCGCCCTGTGGTGGAATTTTCACAGTGAAAAGGAACGCGAAGCCCTTGAGCATCAGCGTTATGCCCACGAAGTTTCCGAGTCCCTGATGGCCGACGACGTGAAAAAATTCATCGAGGTCATCGGAGAAAGAAATCCCTCGTCCGAGACCACTTCGCAAAACCTGAGCCGCACCCTTTCCATGATCGAAGGCCTGCTCGGCCCTTCGAATACCGGCTACACCGTCCACCGGCACCGCGGACCCGCCCAGTGGCCTTTGCTCTCGGTCGTGGTGACGGGGAAAAACCCGGGAGCCGCACCCGTCTGGGTCGTCACGTCCTGCGACAGCCGCACCGGCTCTCCCGGCTCGGAAGCGAACGCCACCGGCATGGCCGCCACCATCGCCGCCGCACAATCGCTGGCACGAGAAAAACCGAACCGCCCGCTGCACTTCGTTTTTCTCCCTCATTCCAACGATTCCAACTCCCCGGTGATCGACACCGCCGCAGCTCTTAAAAAACTGATCGAAAGCGGACCCACACCCGCCGCCGTGCTGTGCGTCGAAGCCATGGGCGCGGGCAATTCGCTCTGGCTCAGCAGCCGCGACACCGCCTCCCTGCCGCTGAGCCGTTACCAGGATCTCGGCAGCGTCTACGGTGCGGAGATCCTCTGTCTGGGCGACGATGTCGATCTCTCAAGCACCTTGTTCGAGATGAACCTGCCCGCCGTGCGCATCGCCACCCGGGCAATGGTTTCCCCGGAAGAAGCCGACGAAAAACTCCCGGACATCCAGAAGCTGACCACCTCCACCGGTCGCCTCATCGAACTGATCCGCCGCTGTTTGAGATAAAATCCGTTGCGGAATCTCCATGCCATCGGAAACTATTGGCCTGCTCACCATGCGTGCGACCGACCTCGAATCCTCCTTCATTTCCCATTTTCCCGGTTACTGGTCCGCTGAGGACACCTCCAGATGGGACGACTACAAATGGCAGCTCCGGAATCGCGTGGACTCCCTCGCCGATCTCGAATCGCGCATCAAGCTGACGGATGAGGAACGCGCCGGCGTCCTGCTCGCCGGGACCAAGCTGGCCATGGCCATCACCCCGCACTTTTTCAACCTCATCGATCCCGACGATCCCGATTGCCCGATCCGCCGTCAGGTCATTCCCCGTATCGAAGAAGGCTGGACCGCTCCTGAGGAACTTTCCGATCCCTGCGGCGAGGACTCCCACATGCCCGTTCCCGGTCTCGTCCACCGCTATCCGGACCGGGTGTTGTTTCTCGTCACCGATCGCTGCGCCTCCTACTGCCGCTACTGCACCCGCTCCCGCGTCGTCTCCGGCGTAGGTGAGCAACATCTTCTCATGAAGTGGGAGGAAGCGTTCAAATACCTCGAACGTACCCCGCAGGTCCGCGACGTCCTGCTCTCCGGCGGCGACCCGCTGCTCCTCACCGATTCCATCCTCGACCGCCTGCTCACCCGTCTGCGCTCGATCCCGCACATCCAGTTCGTCCGCATCGGCTCGCGTATCCCCGTTTTCCTGCCTCAGCGCATCACACCGGAACTCTGCGCGATGTTGAGAAAACACCATCCGCTTTTCATTTCCATCCACACCAATCACCCGCGCGAACTCACCACCGAAGTCCGCGAAGGACTTGGCCGCCTCGCCGACGCGGGGATTCCGATGGGAAATCAAAGCGTGCTTCTACGTGGGGTGAACGATTCCGTCGAGGTGCAGAAAGCCCTCGTGCACAAGCTCCTGATGTGCCGCGTGCGCCCCTACTACCTCTATCAATGCGATCTCATCAACGGCTCCTCGCACCTCCGCTCCTCCGTCGCGGAAGGCGTCGGCATCATTGAGGGCCTGCGCGGCCACACCACCGGCTACGCGATTCCCCAATACGTCATCGACGGCCCCGGTGGCGGCGGCAAAATCCCGATCAACCCGAACTACGTCGTCGAATCCACCCCCGGCAAAGTCACCCTCCGCAATTACGAAGGCGGCATCTTCGAATACCCGGACCCGTCACCGATGCCGAAAAACGTCTTCGACCAGCTCCACGAAAAAGCCCTCGGCAGTTGTCATTGATTGCTAGATAGGTAGCAATGATCCCATGAAATTTTTGAAACCTTGGCTTGGAAAAAGTAGCCCACCTCGCAATGTTCGTAATTTCATTACACGCGCGGATTCCGGAGGACGTTGGGTTTCGGCAACCACCCCTCTTCATCTCGATCAACTATCGGAAGATCGTATTCATGGCGACGTTCATCTTTATTCCCCCTTTTCCAGAATTCCTTACAATCCAATCATTCCGGAAACCGGTGTTCTATTTCTCGAAGGCGGTGGAACTTTAGGAGTGGACGGCTGGACGATTACCTCGGACGAGGATCTGCTCATTGATTTTTCTTGGTTTCGGACCGAAGAAAAAATGCGATCACTCGGATACTCTCCTCCTCCCATTCATGAAACTTATCACCTCCGGGGCACCTGTCTTGATTTGAGCAGCACATGGTGCGCCGGAAATTACGGCCATTGGTTATACGATGCTGTAGGAAGACTCGCCGTGCTGGACCGCGCTGGGTTTCATATGAATGAATTCGATCACATTCACCTCCCTTTGGGTAAATCCAAACAAGCTGGAGATCTGTTGGATCGTTTGGGAATTGATCGTTCGAAATTCACCACTCCCTCAAAAAAAACTTTATTCAAGTTCGAGACCCTTGTTCGCCCCACACTACCCGGTGGCCACGTTCACTATCATCCCTGTATGGCGGACTTCCTAAGAAAAAGTGCGAATGTTTCCACCGGAGACAGTACCGACAGAGTATTTTTGCACCGTAGTGGAACCAACAGAATACTTTCCAATGAAGCAGAAGTCTTGGAAATGTTGATTCCTCGAGGATTCCGAGTCGTAAATCCCGCGAGTGCACGGTTTGGCGAATACTCCAATGCCGGCATTGTCATCTCTTGTCATCAAGCCGGATTGGCTGACATCATTTTCAACCGTCCAGACACTCAGGTTGTTGAACTTATGCCGTCGGACCACCAAGCCCAATATTATTTGTCCGCCTCGCGCACGGCTGGCCACGACTATCATTGCTTTGTCTGCGAAAGCACAGGCCACCGTCAGCAAAACGCCGTGGGAATCCCCAGTGTTTTTGATTTCAACGCCAACGTTCCCAAGCTCGCCGCGTTGCTCGACAAACTTGGCTGCTTTTGAACTCGGCTCAAATCTTCGCCAACACCTCGCCAAACACCGTCAGCGTATCGTCCAGGTCCGCCTCGGTATGCGCGAGCGACAGGAAACCGGTTTCGTAGGGCGATGGCGCGATGTAGATCCCTTTATCCAGGCAGCCCCAGAAGAACTTTTTGAACAGCCCCAGATCCTGCTTCATCACGTCGTTCACGTTCACGATTTCCCGATCCGTGAAAAACAGGCAGAACATCGAGCCGACGCGGTTCAGGCGATATGGAATCCCCTTCTCTTCCATCAGCCCGCGCAAACCATTCTCGAAATGCGCGCCGAGCTGATCCAGCCTCGGGAAGCCGGACGGTTTCGCCAGTTCCTTCAATTGCGCCAAGCCCGCCGCCATCGCCAGTGGATTTCCGGAAAGCGTTCCCGCCTGATAGACCGGACCGATCGGCGCTAACAAATCCATCACTTCCGCCCGACCTCCGAACGCACCGACGGGCAAACCGCCGCCGATCACCTTGCCGAAGCAGCTCAAATCCGGCGTCAGGTTTTCCAGCCCCTGCACCCCCGCTTTTCCAAGACGGAAGCCAGTCATCACTTCATCGAAAATCAACAGTGCACCGTATTCCTTCGTGATCGAGGAAAGCCGCGCCAGATATCCCGATTTTGGGAAAACCAGCCCCGCGTTCGCAGGATACGATTCCACGATGATCGCCGCGATTTCCTCGCCGCGTGCCGCGAACAAGGTCTCCAGTGCCTCGAAATCATTGTAGGGCAGCACGATCGTCTTTTCCGCGAACGCTTTCGGCACGCCCGCCGAATCCGGCTCGCCATTCGTCAACGCACCCGATCCCGCCGCGACCAGCAACGAATCGCTGTGCCCATGGTAACAACCATCGAACTTCACGATCACATCGCGCTTCGTGAATCCACGCGCCAGCCGGATCGCCGACATCGTAGCCTCCGTGCCCGAATTGCACATCCGCACCTTTTCCACCGAAGGCACCCACTCCGTGATCGTACGCGCCATTTCCACCTCGAATGGATTCGGAATCCCGAAGGAAATCCCGTCCTTCGCCACCTCGTGGATCGTGTTCGTAATGACCGTCGGCGCGTGCCCCAGAATATTCGGCCCCCACGATCCGATGTAGTCGATGTAATGCTTCCCATCCACATCCTCGATCCGGCTGCCCTTCGCCCGACGCACGAAAAACGGCTCGCCGCCGACATTCCGGAACGCCCTTACCGGAGAATTCACTCCGCCGGGGATGTAGTTCTTGGCAGTGGCGAAAAGCTTCCGGGAAATCGTGGACATGATGAAAATGAAGTGGAACCGCATCTTTCATCGCACCACCCGGTTCATCAACCTTTGATGTAAAAAGAAATGAGTCCTATACGACGTATAAGGCTTATTTTCCTCAAAATTTGCCGATTCCGTTTTCGGAAATCCCCGCTAAGTTCTTCAGGATGAAACCGGGATTTTTCTGCCTCCTCGTTTTCCTGTTCACTCTGACGGCGCAGGCCCAAATCATCCGTACCGAACGGAAATCCCTGCTCGATTCCGATCCCGAGGTCGTTTACCTCGACCAAACGCTCAAGAAGCCCCTCCAGGTCCGCGTCACCAAGGAAGCACCCGTCTTCTCCAGCCACGATGGACGGAACCGCCTCGGCGTCCTGCTGGCGAATCAGACTGTCACCCTGGAGGCCATCACGGATCGCAGCTACCGCGTCCGCGGTCAGGGTGCCAATGGCGGTATCGCTGGCTGGGTCGCACCCTGGGCGTTTTCCTACGACAAAGACCCCGACTTCGTGACCCATCTCAAGGACCTCTACAACCGCCAGATGCAGGTGAAAAAACTCATCGAAGCCCGGCAGGTCGCCATCGGCATGACCACCGAAGAAGTCGTCCAATCCCTCGGCCAGCCGACCAAAACCACCATGCGCACCGAAGGCGGAGGACAGGCCGGGCGCTGGGAATTCATCGATTACGTCGACATCAAGCACTACACCAACCAGATCGATCCACGCACCGGCCAAGTCTACCGGGTCCTCGCCTACGTCACCCGCGAGGAAAAGGGCAAAACCATCGTCGAGTTCGAGAACAACCTCGTCAAAGCCATCGAACAAAGCGAAGACCGCCGCCGCCATAACCCGACCATCATCTTACCGAAATTGGTGTGGGGATGGTGAGATGGAGCGCCGACGTTCACGTTGGCTCGCGTAGATCCCATTCGAATAGAGCCGACGTGAACGTCAGCGCTCCATCTTTCTCAACGCCGCCGCGTAGAATCCATCGAAACCTGTTTCCGCCGGGGAAACCGGACGTTCCTCGATCAGCTCGAAACCACCGCGCTCCAGCAGGCTGTCCACCGCCGCGCGATTCTCCGACGGTAAAATCGAACACGTCGCGTAAACCAGACGCCCACCGGGTTTCAGCATTTCCGTATAGCTGGCGAGCAACTCCTTCTGAATGCCGCGCACCCGCTCCAAAGCCGCGGGCTTCAACCTCCATTTCAGGTCCGGCTGGCGTTTCAACGTTCCCAGTCCCGAGCATGGAGAATCGATCAGCAAACGATCCGTGATACCGGAGAAATCCTGCGGCGTCGTCTCGCTGATGAGACGTGTTTTGATAGACGTGGCGTTCGCCCGCTTCGCCCGGCGTTCCAGTTCGGCGAGTTTTTTCTTCTCCACATCCATCGCGAAAATCCGGCCGTCGTTTTTCATCAATGCAGCAAGATGCAACGACTTCCCACCCGCTCCTGAACAAGCATCGATCACCCGCTCGCCAGCCCGGGGATCGAGCAACGGTGAAATCAACTGCGATCCCGCATCCTGAATTTCCACCCGCCCGTCCAGCCTCAGCGGTTTCGGCAAAACCTTGCCCGGAGCGAGCACGAGAGCATCCGGCAAATCATCCACCGGCATCGCTACGACGTTGTTTTCCGCCAGCCACGCGATCGCCTTTTCCCGCGTCATCCGCAGCGTGTTTACCCGCAGGAAAACGGAAGCCCGCCGGTTCAACGCGGAAATTTCCGCATCCCACGCATCGCCAAGCTCCGAATGACCGAGTTCATCGATCCAGTCCGGAATCGACTCCCTCACCGCGCGCGGTTGCGCCGGAAGTTCCGCCTCACGGGACCGGATTTCCTCCACCCCGGCACCCTTGTATTTCCACCAGTCCGGCAGCTCATATCCCATCCGCACCCACTGCGCCGCACACAGCGCCGCCGTTTCCTCGCTATCGACGAGAAAACCGAGTGCCCGCCGCCAGCGCACCACCTCGAACACCGTTTCCGCGATGAACCCACGATCCCGCTTCCCCCACTTCGGGTTTTCCTCGAACGCCGCCGCCAGCGCGTGATCCAGCACCTTGTGCTCGCGAAACACGGATTTCGCGATGTCGGAAGCGGCCTCGGCCAGGATGCGATGGATCTTCATGAACCGTTCGTGATCCATGGACCGGCCAAGCGCAAGTGGTTACCGAAACAATATCGGCAAAATCTAAAGTGGATCGAGATAAAGCGCGAGGCCCACCAGCATCCGTCGGCCCGCGTGCTCGCCAATCGGATCTTTTTCAATGGGAACCCGCTGCGGAAATGGTGGAAAATATTCGTTCAATTCGCCGGAATCGAAAATCCGTTCCAAAGACGCACGTTTCGCATCCGCCGTCCGGCGTAGATCGGCCCATGCTTCGTTATTTACGTCGAGCATCCGGACATACCGGCGCGTTTCGATTCCTCCACCTTTTCTCCTTTGTCCGCGCCCTCGACGTCTCCGCAGACTTCTTTTCAAACGCTCCACAAAGGTATCGATCACCGGCATCGGTTTCCGCGAATTTCCATCCAGCGGAATCCTGGCGAGTGCCGGATTTATTTTCGCCAACATCTCCCTCTGCAATTTCCTCTTCTCATACATCTCGACAGGAAATTCCAACAGTCTGCGGAGCATCGGCAGATCGTAACCGACGGAAACCGGCCAGCTCGCAAATGAATTTTTCCAAACGACACCACCTATGTGATGGCTCGTCCGGAAATGCTGGGTCGTCTGCCAAATCCGAAGAAGCGGATCTTCCGAAAGCCCGTTCCATTCCTCTTTCATTTCCTCAATCGCCGCGTCGACAGCATCCCGCTGCTCGGGAGACCGGAACAACCGCTTCAGTTGTTCCGGGGGAATACCGAAATTGTTCATCTTCCGTTGGAATTCTTCCTCAAAGCTCCGTCCTCTGGTAAAATCCTCAATGCCGTTGATTCGGTCAAACACCGTATCCAACGCAAAACCATTCACCGTGGCCTCAGCCTTGGGCTCCGGCCTCAGGACATCCATCATCAGGAAAAGGGAGCTCATCCCGGAACCCAGAGAAAACAAGCCGACCTCCGCCCTTGCAGCGGGTTCCATGTAGGTGAAATCGTCCGGCACTCCGGTCCATTCGCAGCCGATCTTCCTGCTCGCTCTCTTCGCGAGAATCACCTCGTCATCCGTCGGAAAACCATGTGTCCGGCACCTCGGAAAAACATTCATTTTAGTTAGATAAGCGAGAACCAATCGCGAATCGAGCCCACCGGAAAACAAACTGTCCAGATTTTCCAGACACCTCCCGGACAAATGGCGGCGCAATGCCGAAGCCAACAAATCATTCGCCTCATCAAGCGCCGCTTCGAATGAAACAGGCTTCGCTTTTCCCAAAACGGAAAATGGCGGACCCTCCACGATCCGAAGCTTACCGTTTGCGGAAACTTCGAGCCGATGCCGGTTTTTCAGCCGTCGGATTTTCTTTTCCAACGTTCGTTCCCCGCTGCTTCCATTTCCCATCAGAAATCGGGCAAGACCGATCGGATCAAGCTCACGATTGAAATCCTCCCGCGCACGAATGGCGGATGAACTCGTGCTGATCTCCAGAGTGTCGCCTGATTCGGAATAAAAAATCGGCATCACGGAAAAGGCATCTCCCGCCACTGCAAACGCGCCGTCCGGTTGCAATGAAAACCAGGCGAAAAGACCACTCAGTTCCGGGACTTCACCGCCGCGAATGGATCGCGCCAATTGCTTCGCATCCACCGGTCCATGATCGTCTATCGGTTGGCCCAGCACCCACGTCCGAGTTCCATCCTCGGCAAGATCGGTCGAAAAAGGCGTGTGCGGCAACAACGCGAACGTGATTTGCAAAAAGCCGCTTGTTTCCACATGAAAGCGACAAGGCACGGGACTCAAATGCAATTTTGCCCGCTCCAGGGAAGCACTCCGGAGATCCGGATCTTTTGTTAGCACCAGATGAAATCCCGCCATAAGTTCCTCTCAACGTTTTGAACCGGCAAATTCCATGACACAATCCCATTTCACATACGGCTTTTCAGATTCAGACCTGTCGATTTCACATGGAGATGGATTCAGGAGCACGGACTTCAGTCCGTTTGGCTTCGATGGCTGGATTCTCCGGTTCGGACTGAAGTCCGTGCTCCAATTTTCTCCAACGCTTCCGGAAGTTCCTTTTGGCAATAGGTCTAAAACTGGCAGCTTCTTCGCTTAACGTTCGACATTTCCCCCGGATACGGCGTATTCCGCCGACGTGCCCACCGTCCGACTCAAATACCAAAGTTTCCACCCCTCCATCTGGCCGAAAATGATCGGCGAGGTGTCCCGCGACGCCACTCCCGGCGCTTTGGTGCAGGTGCTGGGCAAGGAAGGCACCCCCTTCGGCTGGGGCCTCTGGAATCCGAAAGCCCGCATGCCGCTGCGCGTCATCAGCCACTCACAGGAAGATCTCGACGAAACGTTTTTCGAACGCGCTATCGTCCGAGCCGCCGAACTCCGCCGGGAAATGCTCAATCTCGACGCCGAAACGGACAGCTACCGAGCCATCCACGGCGACGCGGATTTCCTCCCCGGTATGGTCGCGGATAAATTCGCCGACGTCCTCTCCGTGGAACTCACCAGCCTCGCCGCCTGGCAACGCCTGCCCCAATGGCTGCCGCTGATGCACGAAGCCTTCGGCACGAAGCGCACCGTCGTCCGCGTCGATCCCGATCTCGCCCGCGTAGAGGGCATTCCTCGCTTCGGCGGGGTGGAATCCGACACCATCCGCTCCGTCAAGATCACCGAGCACGGCATCCGCTACGAAGTGAACTTCGAAAACGGCCACAAAACCGGCTTCTTCTGCGACCAACGCGATAACCGCAAACGTTTCGGCGAACTCGCCGCCGGAAAATCCGTGCTCGATCTCTGCTGCTACACCGGCGGTTTTTCCATCTCCGCCGCCCTCGCCGGAGCCACCGACGTCACCGCCGTCGATCTCGACGAAAAAGCCATCGAAATGGCCAAGCGCAACGCCAACCTGAACAACGCGCGCATCAAATTCACCCACGCCGACGCCTTCACCTGGCTGCGCACCATGATCGAGAACGGCCGCAAATGGGATCTCGTCATCGCCGATCCACCGAAGTTCATCTTCGGTAAGGAAGACGAAACCGGCGTCGCCAAATACGCCGATCTTAACAAGCTCGCGCTCCAGCTCGTGAAACCCGAAGGACTCTACGTCACCTGCTCCTGCTCCGGCCAACTCGGCTCCGGAGCCTTCGAGCAAATCGTCGTCGGCTCCGCCCACCGCCAGAACAAGCGCCTGCAAGTCTTCAACCGCACCGGTGCCGGCCCCGACCACCCCACCCTCTCGAACTATCCCGAGTCCCGCTACCTCAAACTCCTCTGGGCACGGGTGGTGTGAAGCTCCCATGGAACGCCGGTGTTCCCACCGGCATGGGGCCGGATGAAAAACATGGATTGGATCAATTCGACGGATTTCTACTGAGCTACCCAAGCATCACCGCCTGAGCACCTCCTGCTCTCCGGCCAACTGTTTCAACGCAGCCTCCAGCACCGCCCGCGCACAGCGGCGGCTGAATCCGGAGCTTCCCCCGCACCCCTTCAATCGTGTATCGACGAACCGTGTTTTTCTATCTAATCTCCCTCCCAATCTTCCCAACCTTATGAAAAAGCCGCTTCTCATGCTGTCCCTTGTCGGCCTTTCCCACTTCTCCGCTCTTGCCATCCCTTCCGCCGACACTCCCGGGACCAAAGACTACCCCGGCCTTCCCCGCTACGAAGGCTCCCGAATCATCTCCCAATCCGAAGAAAAATTCGCCTCCTTCGAGCTCCAGATCGCCGGTCTCAGTTCCCCCGCCTCAAAGGACCCCAAAGAAATCCGCATCGTCGAAGGAGCCACCCACCGCACCACCTACGCCCTCGGCCAACAAGACGGTAACCGAACCGCCCTCGAAGTCTTCCGGAACTACGAGCAAGCCCTCGCGGACGCAAGCTTCACCACCATCTGGACCGGTAAAGACCGCGACCTCCGCAACGGACCACCCCGCGACACCTACTTCCCCGAACCCACCCTCCGCCAGCTCCTCCTCGGTTCCGAATCCCGCGCCTACCTCTGCGCCGAAAAAGGCGGACTCTACGCCGCTCTCTACGTCACCAAAGGCGGCTGGAAACGCGAACTCAAGAAAAACAGCCCCGCCAACAAAACCGGGGCCGACATCGACCTCCCCATCGGCACCATCCTCATCCAGCTCGACCTCATCGAGACCAAGCCCATGGAAGAAAAAATGGTCCTCGTCAAAGCCGAGGAAATGGAAAACCGCATCTCCTCCGCCGGTCGCGTCGCCCTCTACGGTATTCATTTCGACTTCAACAAAGCCGACATCAAACCCGAATCCGAACCCACTCTCTCCGAAATCGTCAAGCTGCTCAAAGACAGCCCTTCCCTCAAACTCCTCGTCGTCGGTCACACCGATAACGTCGGCACCTTCGATTTCAACCGCGACCTCTCCCAACGCCGCGCCGCCGCCGTCGTGAAAGAACTCACCGCCAAACACGGCATCGATCCCGACCGACTCACTCCCCACGGAGCCTCCTATATCTCCCCCGTTGCCACCAACAAAACCGAAGAAGGAAAAGCCCTCAACCGCCGCGTCGAGCTCGTCGAGCAATAACAAAAAATCGCCTCATCCCCAATCTTTGGTGTAGACCCCAATTTCCCCTTTATTTTTCCATACAACCAACTCTTTTTCAACGATTTAGAGTGGTGGCCCGAGCCGGATTCGAACCAGCGACACGCGGATTTTCAATCCGCTGCTCTACCAACTGAGCTATCGGGCCTTTGGGAAGGCTGCCACCCTCGCGGGCGGGCCGGAAGTAAGAGTCGGGCGCGAGGATTTGACAACCTGAAAATGAAACAAAGGTGAGTTTTTTTCGGTCAATTCCAGCTCACCTCATTTCACGTAGACTTCGCGCGGTTTCGCACCATCACCCGGGCCGATGATTCCGCGGGCTTCGAGAATATCCACCATGCGTGCGGCACGGGTGTAGCCGAGGCGCAGGCGTCGCTGAAGCAGGGATGTGCTGCATTTCTGCTCCTGTTTCGCCACCTCGATGCACTTGATGATGAGTTCTTCATCGGCATCGGAAAGTTCCTCTTCCTCATCGTCGTCATTGTCCAGCGAGGCCTGGATGTCCGTTTCGAAACGCGGTTCGCCGTGGGCCGAGCAGTGGGCGATGATGCGCTCGACTTCGGCATCCGTGACGAAGGCTCCCTGCGAGCGTTCGAGTTTGGCGGAACCGGGCGGGAGATAAAGCATGTCGCCCTTGCCGACGAGTTTTTCGGCTCCCTTGGTATCGAGAATGACCCGGGAATCCAAGGCCGAGGAAACCTGGAAGGCGATGCGGCTCGGGATGTTCGCCTTGATAATGCCGGTCACCACGTCGGCACGCGGCGTCTGGGTGGCGATAATGAGGTGAATCCCCGCCGCACGGGCTTTCTGCGCGATGCGGGCGATGCACATTTCCACATCCGCCGGGGCGGTCTGCATGAGGTCGGCCAACTCGTCGATCAACACGACAATGTAGGGGAAACGATCCGGGATCTGGTCTTCGTCGGGCTCGAATTCCGGATCGTCTTCATCGGCTTCCGGACCGAGTTCGCCGGATGCGAGCGCGGCGGCGATGTCATCCATCTGCTCGTCCGGCAGATCGTCCACCGCCCATGGCGGCGCCTGATGGCTGGCGGGAACGGAAGATTCTTCACCGGCCACTTCCGCCGTGGGAGCCACGGTTTCGGCGAACGGGATTTCCTCTTCCGGCTCCGGCGCGGATTTCGCCACGGGGACGGGCTTTTCCTTGCGAGGACGATTGTTGAAACTGTCGAAATTCCGAACGCCTTCCTTCGCGAAAATGCGGTAGCGTTTTTCCATTTCGTTCACCACCCACTTCAGCGCGGCGACAGTCTTTTTCGGATCGGTGACGACGGGAACGACGAGATGCGGCAGCTTGTTGTACATCTGCATTTCCACCACCTTCGGGTCCACCATGATGAAGCGGAGTTCATCCGGCCCGAATTTGAAGAGCATGGAGGCGATGATCGAGTTGATGCAGACGGATTTCCCCGATCCGGTGGCACCAGCGACGAGCAGGTGCGGCATGGCGGCGAGGTCTCCGATGACGGTCTTACCGTAAACGTCCTTGCCGAGCGCGAGCGGGATTTTCTTTTTGGCGGAGCTGAATTCCGGATCGTGCAGCAGCTCGCGCAGCGGAACGGCAACCTTGCTGGAATTCGCCAGTTCGATCCCGACGGTATCCTTCCCAGGGATCGGCGCGAGGATGTTGATCCGCTCGGCGCAGGTCGCCCGTGCAAGGTCGGCCTCGAGTTGTGAAATCCGGGAAACGCGCAGCCCGATCGGCGGATAGATTTCGTAGCGGGTGATGGTCGGCCCGCGGGTGATGTCACCGGCGGTAACTTCGATGTTGAAAGCTTTCAGCGTCTCGATGATGACACGCTGGGTGGCGATGAGTTCCTCGTGGTTCGCCTCCGGCGCGTCGCTGGTTTCCGGTTCGTCCAGAAGGTCGAATCCGGGCAGTTCGTAATCTTCGTAGCCGGTGACGGAAAGCGATTGGTGGCCCGATGATTTCTTGCGTTCGAACGGCTTCGCACCGGGCACGTGATCGTCCGTGATGCGGCGCTGTGAACCATCGATAATCTTCGGAGCGGGGATTTCCCGCAGCGGCAACATGGCTTGCGGCTCGCCTTTTTCCTCGGCGGACGGAAGGGAAATCGCGGCGGTTTTTTTCGGAGAAATCGCGGTCCCGGAAGTGGATTTCGCAGCCTCGCGCTCGATCCGACGTTGCTCCCGCTGGCGTTCGCGTTCCGCGGCGACCAACGCTTCACGCGCCGACGCCTGCTGGTTTTCCGCCTGCCGTTCGCGCCATTCCCGGAGTTTTCGCCGGATCAGGTGATAGCACGACCGGGTGAAGCCGACCGGTTCCTGCCCGGTGAGATAGATCAGGGAGACGAGATACACCGCGCTGGAGAGAATCACCGTGCCGGGCCGGGCCAGGATATTCATCAGCAGCATCCCGCCGAACAGGGTGCCGGAGACCCCGCCGGGGCTGTTGATTTTGCACTGCTGGGTCCAGTCGATGAAAAAGAAATTCACCGCGTGCAGCCAGGTCGCGGCGGAAATCACCATCGCGGCGAAGCCCAGCCAGAAACGCGGCCACAGGCGCTGGTTGCGCGTCATTTTCACGATGCCGAAAAAAATCAGCGCGACCGGCACCAGACAGCCCGCCGCACCGAACAGGACGATCAGCACGAATGCCAGCAATCCACCCGCCAGACCGAGAAAGTTTCCTCCCGGTTCGCCGGATTTGTCGGCGAACGCTTCGAAGATCCCCCACTTCGGCAAATCCGCGGGACTGTAGGAAATGAACGCGAGCAGCAGCATCAGACCGGCGGCGATCAGGATGATCCCGTTGATTTCATTCGACCACCTGCCCGGTTCGGGCAATTCGCCGCGTTTTTTGTTGTCCTTGTATGCCATGATCTTGCGAACACCGGTAGCATCCCCCGAGACGGGAAATTCAGCAAGGTTGTTTTCGGGAGTGTAAAATCAACCTTTCCGAAGGAAAAACCGAGTGCCAATGTCCCCACGGCACTTCCGCATTTCAGAAGCCACACACCTCATCCACCCTGCCTTCGTGAACCTGCTGACCTTTCATCTCCACGAACCGCTTCCCGGCTTGGTTCTTCCTGAAATGACGGCGGAAATTTCTCCCGAAGAAGCCGCCCGGCGCTATCGGGCCATCGTTCTGACGACGCTGAACCAAATGAAGGGTCTCGCAAACACCCGCATCCGCCTGAAGATCACACCGGACGATGCCGGGGAAGCGGTTCGCTTCTGGCTCTTGCCTCGTTTGGCCGACCGCTGGCAAAGCGAAGCCGAAACCTTCCGTTCCGAGGGATGGGAAATCGATTTTTCCCGGGAATCCGGTGATTTCGAGATCCACGCTTACGCGGAAATCCTCTGCCCGGACCTCAGCGCCCGCTGGGTACACACTGGTTTACTCGGGTTCGGACGCACGATTTCCCGTGTGCGCGGCCTCGCCCCGGATGGAGAAGAATACTTCCTCGCGGAAACGGCCGGGAATTTCCCCGAACGTCTGCTGCCAGCCCTGCCGGTGATCCGCTCCGACGCGGATTGGCAAACCGCCCTCGATAGCCCGATCGGCGCGGCATTGAAGAAAGCTTGGGAACAGGAGATTTAACCACAAAGATCACAGAAAACACAAAATTTCCGGTGAATCCCCACGGCCCGCTCACTTTGAAAATCAATAACCCCAAAATAAGACAACTCGGAGTGAATCCCTTTTGTGTTTTCTGTGATCTTTGTGGTTAAAAAAATCACCCCCCCACCGCTTTCCTCCCGCCTTTCCAAGCGTAAATCAGGAACGCAGCGGCAAAGGCGAACATGAAAAAGGAAAGGAACTGCCCTTTGGTAAGCACACCCACCATCGCGGAATCCGGTTCGCGGAATTGCTCCCCGATAATCCGGAAAATCGCGTAAAGTGCGAAAAACAGGCCGGTCAACAGGCCATTCGGAGCCTTCGGACGGCAAATGCGCACCGTCCAGAGAATGGCGAACAACAACAACCCTTCCAAGGCACCTTCATAAAGCTGCGAGGGATGGCGGGGTTCGAGAAACGGCGCGATCGCCTGATTCACCGCCTCGGAATGCCGGTTCGCATCCAGCAGCTGCTCGAAAAACACGTTTTTCGCATACGGATAATCCTGCGCGCTCGCCGTTTCCATCGCCTCGTAGGCGGCATGCAGTTTCGGCTCCACCTGGGCGGCGGCATAGGCCGCATCGTCAAAACGCCGGAACTCCGGTGCCGCGTGGTCCATCAGCGCGAGCGGGAATTTCATCGTCCATGCCGCCGTCTGGGAAATCCGCCCGTAAAGCTCGCCGTTGATGAAATTCGCCATTCGTCCGAAAAACAGCCCCAACGGAGCCACCACGCACAGGCCATCTCCCAGCCCGGTCCATGAAACCTTGTGCTTCCGCGCATAGAACCAGGTGAAAATCACCAATCCCAGAATCCCTCCGTGGCTGGCCATCCCGCCTTCCCAGACCCGATACAGGATGCCCGGATCTCTCAACAGCGCGTCCCATCCTTCGCGCGGAAGATAATAAAAGAAAACGTAACCCAGCCGCCCGCCGAGAAACACCCCGAACAAAGCCGCCGCCGCGATGAAATCGCCCGCCTTTTCCGGTTTCAGCACCCACAGCCCCCGGCGACCGAGATATTTCAGCAAAAGAAATCCGCAGACAAATCCCATCAGATACGCCAGCCCGTACCAGCGCAACGCCAGTCCTCCGAACAAGGGCAGCGCGATCGGATCCAGATGATGAACGTAAGTGGCAAACACGTCCGCACCTCACACCATCTCCCGTGCCGCCGCAAGTCCCGCCTCCAAATCCCCGATGGATGCTTGCCCGCCGGAAAATCCCCGTGTTTCCTCCTTCACCATGTCCGATATCAAAATCACGATTCACACCACCGCGGGCGACATCGACGCCACGATGTATGCCGAAAAGGCACCTCTCACCGTCGCGAACTTCCTGAACCTTTCCCGCCGGGGTTACTACGACAACATCGCGTTCCATCGGGTAATCGCCGATTTCATGCTGCAAGGCGGAGACCCTACCGAAACCGGTCGCGGCGGACCGGGCTACAAGTTCGCCGATGAATTCCACCCGCAGCTCCGCCATCGCGCTCCCGGCACCTTCTCCATGGCGAACGCCGGCCCGAACACCAACGGCTCCCAGTTTTTCATCACTACCGTCCCCACTCCTTTCCTCGATAACCGCCACTCCGTTTTCGGCCAAGTGACCAACGGCCTCGACGTGCTTGGAAAAATCACCGGCAAGAATAACACCGGCGAACGCGGCTGCAAATACAACGGCGTGGGCGACAAGATCACCTCCATCACCATCCACGACGATCCAACCGCGCTTTTCGAATCCCAGAAAGACCACGTCGAACACTGGAATTCGATCCTCGACAAGAATTCCAAATGACCCCGGGAAGCCGTTTCCGGAAGAATACTTAAGATTTCTTAAATAGTTAGAAATCCCTCTTCGGTTTGTCAGAAATCGGAGAGGGATTTTTTATTTTCATATTAACTCATTCATTTTCAAATAATTACAACACAGAAAAAACACCCAAGCAAACCCAGGATTCTCCTACGCAATCACGTAGGAAGCCCCTCCATCTCTTGAAATCGCCCCGAGTGCGTGGCTTTTATGGGCCCGTCAGCCACCCCCCCTTCACCGCGCTGACTTATCCCCCACCCCCCACAACCTATGCAACTCGCCCGTTACACCCTTGGCGGAAGGCTCGTCAAAAACATCCTCGCATGTGCGGCCCTTCTCGCTCCCGGCATCGCCGCAGCTTCGGATGATATCCCCACCGGAAGGCTGACCGTGGATAGCACCCTCGTCCGCGTCGGCAGCAGCTCCCAGCTCGACTGGTCTATCAACTACCCCAGCCCGGTCACCCAGCTCATCAACAAGGACAAGAAAGGCACCTGCACCACCAAGAAAAAGGTGCGGATGCAGATCCGCGTGCTCGCCGCCGCTTTCAGTAACAACACCACCTACCGCGAAGTCACCGGCTACGTGGTGGTCAACGGCAGCCAGACCCAGATTTTCAAAGGCATCCAGCCGGACGTCAAAACCAACAAAATCGTCTATGACAAGGTGCTCGCCGCCGGCTCCGTCATCAACGTCACCGGAGTCACCTGGGACTACACCTACAACAGCCGCGGCCAAGCCACCGGCACCAAGACCATGACCAGCTCCACCGCCGCCGGAGATCACTCCATCGTCGCGCTCTACAACGGTGAAGCCCTTCCGGAACACGAAGCCAGCGCCTATCCGAACATGCAGCTCAACGCGCTGGATTACATCGCCAACTACATGAACCGCGACAACACCGCCAAAATCGGTGACAATCAGGTCATCTTCCTCGGCGACTTCAACGGCTTCGGCAACACCGGATATGACCTCAACGACTTCGTCATCCTGGTGACCTTCACCGCCGCCTGAGAATCCACCTCCTTCAACTCCCCTTCGAGATGAAACCGACCGTCCTCCTGCTCGCTCTCACCGGCTCCCTGTGGGCCGCTCCACCTGCCATCCCGCCCGAGGCCCTCGCCGAAATCAAGCGAACCTCCCCGATGGCTCAGTTGACCCAGCCGGAGGCGGACGATTCTCACGCCAACACCCCGCCTCCCGCCGCTCCATCGCTCCTGAATGAATCCGTCATTCTCACCGATGGCACCCATTGGGCGATCGTCCCCAAAGGCGCGGTGCTCCACACTCCCAAGAGCCTGCAAACCCGGATCAGCACCAAACCCGTCGGCTCGCTGCTGAGCTGGGGAGATTTCCTCAATAAAAACCGCAGCTGGCTCACCACCCAGGAAGTGAACTTCGATCAGGCAAAGGGCGAAGCCCCGCTCGATGCCCAACAGGTCGAGTTCTGGCAAACCCGGCAGAACATCGTCGTCGCCGTTCACCAGGGAGGGCCGATTTCCGTGAAACCCGCTTCCACCACCTCTCAAACACCCGACTCCCCAACGCCATGAAACGGATCCTTCTCCTGCTGGCCCTGCTCGCTCCCGAGGCATTCGGCCAAGCAAGCGCCTACACCAGTTTCATCCGCCAGATCCAGGACGGCGTGACATGGGACTCCTCGGCTCTGATTCCCAGCTCGAACACTTCCACCTCCTCCTCTTCCGGCTCCACCACCTCTCGCACCGCTATTTCCGAAAAAGGCTCCGTTTTCCAGCTCTGGACCATCCATAACACCACCGGCAGCTCCCACCTGCTGGACCAGAAAGCCGTAGGAGCCTACCTTCCGAAAGGCACGCTCACCATCACCACCAACGATCCCACCGGGGAAAAATGGGGCGTGAAGCGCACCCGCATCGACCAGCCGTTCACCGTTACCGCTACCGTTTCCAACCTCCTCGCCCCCGGCACCGGCATCCCCGACGCCGCCACGAAGGTTCTCTTTCAACAGCATCTGGGACTCTACGCCGATCACAATCCCAACCTCGACGCGGCCACCGTATTGGCGACCGATCCGATCGCCTCGGCCTACATCACGGCGAACAAAATACTGACTCCCGATAAATCCTCCCTTTACGCCGTCAATCCCACCGGCACCAGCGGCGAGGAACACTTCGTCCTGCGCCTCCTGCCGGACGGCACCCTTCCCCAGACCCAGATCGCCTCCGATAAAATCCAGATCTGGCCCCTGGCTACCGCCACCGTCACCGGATTAGGAGAAGATCCTATCATCAAAGGCGTCGCCCCTCCTCTTTCGATCACCTACACCAATCTCTATCCTTCCAGCAGCACCCGCATCATCGCCTACCCCGTCTCCGATCGCTCCAAGGCCATTCAGCTCCCGAAATCGGAAATCACCGTGGACGCGAAAACGCCGACAAGCATCACCTTCACCGTCAGCGGCTACGACGCCGCCCTGCCATCGGATGGAGTTTACAACATCGACGTGGTCACCACCACCCCCTTCAAAACCGACGAAACCCTTTCTTCCACCAGCGTGACGGTCAACAAAACCCTGCGGGTCCGCGCCATGCAGGTCGGAGCGTCATCCGACTGATTCAAAACGAAAAGTTCCCCCTGATAAACAGGCCGACCGGGTGTTGGAGCAGGCGATCCCCCCTCGCTACTCCAAAGCACACACCCGGTCGGCTTTTTCGTGTGCGGGGGTCACGGGTCATTGGGTGGAAGATATATTGTGTAGCTCCCCCTAAGGTGGCGTTTCGTTTTCCGTGGGCTGGATTGTTCGGAGCCGTTGGTAAGGAAAGGATCTCCTTCTCTTCTTCACCCATGACCCATGACTCGTGACCCATCCCCCCCCTTTTTGACAAATCTCTTTCAGCTCTCCCCGGAAAGCGGTTGCAGCAGCCCGCCGGGTTGTCTTAGCCTCGCCGCCGTGCCTGAATTGGAAATGCAACCTAGTGCGGATGGAGTAACGTTGAACCGTGATTACTTGCGGTCGGTTTTCCGCTCGATGTTGAAAGCCCGGATTCTTGAGAACAAGCTATCCAGTCTCTACAAGGCCGGGAAAATCGTCGGCGGAGTGTATCTGGGACGTGGCCAGGAAGCCATCAGCGCCAGCCTCGGCGCCGCCCTCATCCAGGGGCGGGACTGCTTCGCCCCGCTCATCCGGGATCAAGCCGGACGCACCGCCTTCGGCGAGCCGCTCATCGATTGCACCCGCACCTATCTCGGCTCCGCCCAAGGGCCGATGCGGGGCCGCGACGGCAATATCCACCGCGGTCGCCCGAAAGAAGGCATGCCCGCCATGATTTCCCACCTCGGAGCCCAAGTCTCCGTCATCGCCGGAATGCTCTTCGCCAAGCGCCTCACCGGCAAACTCTCCGGCGTGGTCGGCGCCACCTGCATCGGGGACGGAGCCACCTCCACCGGCGCGTTTCACGAAGGGCTCAACCTCGCCGCCGTGGAAAAACTTCCGATGGTCGTGGTCGTCGCGAACAACCAGTTCGCCTACTCCACGCCGAACCAGCACCAATTCGCCTGCCACGATCTGGTCGATCGCGCCAAGGGCTACGGCATCGGCGGTTTCGCCGTCGATGGCACCGACCTCCTCGCCTGCGCCCAGGTCGTCACCGAAGCGGTGCGCCGCGCCCGCACCGGGGAAGGTCCGCAACTCGTCGTCGCCCGCCTGCTCCGGCTTTCCGGCCATGGAGAACACGACGACGCCTCCTACGTGCCGGATGCCGTCCGTCGCGGACATTACGGACGGGATTGCATCGAAGTCGCGATGCGGCAGTTCGTCGAACACGGCCTCGCCAGCATCGAGGAACTCAGCGCCTGGCAGGATGAAATCGCCGAGGAAGTCCAGCGCGCCGTCACCCAGGCCCAACAGGAGGCCGCCCCCGATCCCTATACGGAAGAATGGACCGCCCTCGCGACGCGATTCCCCATTCCATAAGCTTTTCCCCGTTCCTATTTTTTCTTCTTCCAGTGAGTGTGACCTACATTGATGCCATCCGTGAAGCGCAGGAAAAACTGCTGCGCGAGGACGACCGTGTCTTCCTATATGGCCAGGACATCGCCACCTTCGGCGGTGCGTTCAAGGCGACCAAAGGACTGGCGGAGCAATTCCCCGGCCGCGTGTTCGACGCCCCCATTTCCGAAGACGCCATGATCGGCCTCGCCGTCGGAGCCGCCATCGAAGGCATGCGGCCCATCGTGGAAATGCAGTTCGCCGACTTCTCGTCCATCGCCTTCAACCAGCTCATCAACCAGGCCGCCACCCATTACTACCGCACCGGCGTGCCGATCCCCATCACCGTGCGCCTGCCATCCGGCGGCACCCCCGGCTCCGGCCCCTTCCACAGCCAGAGCATGGAAGGCATCTACGCCCAATATCCCGGCCTCATCGTCGTCACCCCCGCCACCGTTTCCGACGCCTATCACATGTTGCTCGATTCCGTCGAACTGGCGGACCCCGTGATCTTCTGCGAGCACAAATTCCTCTACCGCTGGCTGAAGGCGAAATCGATCAACGGCGACCACCTCCCCATCGGCCAGGCCCGCATCACCCGCCCGGGCAAGCACGCCACCGTCGTCGCCTACAGCGCCATGGTGCACGAAGCCGTCCGCGCCGCCGACCGTCTGGTGCAGGACGGTTGGGAAATTGAGGTCGTGGACCTCCGCTCCGTGAAACCTCTGGACATGGACACCGTGCTCGCCTCCGTCGCCCGCACCGGACGCCTGCTCGCCGTCGGCGAAGCCTTCCCGTGGGGCGGCGTCACCGCCGAAGTCGTCTCCCGCGTCGTCGCCGAAGGATTCCATCTTCTCGATGCCCCGCCGCAACGTCTCAACGCCCGCGACACCCCCGTCCCCTACCACCCCAAACTCTGGGCCGCCCACCGCCCCACCCCGGAATCCATCTGCGACGCCCTCCGCCGCCTGCTCGCCTTCTGATTTTTTCCGCTTTCCCGTCCATTGAATCCCATTCCGAAAGAACTACCGCCAAGCCGCAAAGGTCGCCAAGAAACGCAAAGTTGATTGAATCTTCGCGCCCCTTTGCGACCTTCGCGCCTTTGCGGTAAATCCCGAAGAGCTTCCTTTTTTCCCGATGCCTACAGTCCCAATTCTCATGCCCCAACTCGGCGAATCCATCGCCGAAGCCACCGTCATCCGCTTGGGAGTCGCCGTGGGTGACGCCGTCCGCACCGACCAGGAAATCATCGAAGTGGAAACCAACAAAGCCGTCATGGGCGTGACCACCCTCTGCGACGGCATCGTTTCCGAAATCCGTGCCGAAGAAGGCGTATCCTACACCGTCGGCAGCCTGCTCGGACTGCTCACCGTCACCGACGAAGAAGTCGCCCGTACCGGCGTGGACACCCTGGAAGCCGCCGAGGAAAAACGAGCCACCCAGGCCGCTGCCGCGGCGGAAAGCGGGAAAGAGGAAGCCAACCTCCACTTCGCGCTGGATGGAGACGATTACGAGGAATCCCCCGCCGTCGTTCCCAGCGTGAAAGGCCTGCCCGTCCCCACCGGCACCATGGGAGCCCACTACATCTCCCCCCGCATGCGCGCCCGCATGGACGATCTCGGCCTGCGCGAAGCGGACATTTCCGCCGTCGTCGGCACCGGAGCCGGTGGCCGCGTGACCGTGGAAGACCTCGAACGCTTCCTCGACTACCTCCAGGCATGGCCCAGCTCGAACGCCTCCCCCATGCGCCTCGCCGTCGCCGATGCCATGCGCCGCAGTTGGACGCGTCCGCTCGCCACCGTCGGTCTGCCCGTCCGGATCGATCGCCTGCTCGACCACCGTCGCGAACAATCGCCGAAACCCGGCCTCACCCTTTATCTCCTGCGCGCCTTCGCCCTCGCTCTCAAGGAATCCCCCACCACCGCCGGCTATCTGATCGGTGACAAGGTGGTGCATCCCCGTTCCTTCGACATCGGCGTCGCCGTGCAGGTCGAGGACGGCGTGCTCGTGCCCGTGCTTCGCGCCGTCGATCAGAAACCCCTCCGCGAACTGATCGCCGAGTACGACGACCTCGTGGATCGCGCCCGCCGCCGCCGCCTCACAGAGCAGGATTGCAGCGGAGGCATCGCCACCGTCACCAATTTCGGCACCTTCGGCCTCACCATCGGCACACCCATCCCGCTGCCGAACGAAACCCTCATCCTTGGCATCGGTGCCGGGGTGAAAAAACCGGTCTGGAGCGCGGAAGTCGAAACCTTCCTTCCCGCCACCGAAGCCGATCTCCTGCTCACCTTCGACCACCGCGTCGTCGACGGTGGAGGCGCCGGTTTCCTCCTGAACAAAGTCGCCGCCCTCCTGAAGGAACCCCACTCCCTTTAATTTCGCGCCGTGGACCTCCCCGAAAAAATCGGCAAGGTGGACATCCCGAAAAAGGCCATCTACCGGCTTTCGATCTACTACCGCTGCCTCCAGAAACTGGAAAGCAACGACCTGGAAACCGTGAGCTCCACCACCCTCGCGCGCGCCGCCGGAGTGAAACCGTCGCAACTGCGCAAAGATCTCGCCTATTTCGGCCAATTCGGCACCCGCGGCCTCGGCTACCCAGTCGGCCAATTGGCCTCCATCATCCGGGAAACACTCGGCCGCGAGCACCTCCAGCCGGTCATTCTCGTCGGAGCCGGTAACCTCGGTGCCGCCCTCATCCGCTATCAGGGATTCGAAAAAGAAGGCTACGAAGTGGTCGCCGCCTTCGATGCAAATCCCGAAAAAGCCAAGGCCCGCGGCGTCACCATCCCGACCTATCCGGACAGTGGCCTCGAGGTCTTCCTTTCCGAATCCTCCATCAAGCTCGCCATCCTCTGCGTGCCGGTGGAATTCGCCCAATCCGTCGTCAACCGCCTCGTCGCCGCCGGCATCCAGGGTATCCTCAATTTCTCTCCCATCGTGCTGGAAGTTCCGTCCGACGTCACCGTGAACAACGTTGACCTCGCCCTCGAGCTTGAGCACCTCGGTTATTACATCCGCTGAGCCATGTCCACGCCTCCGCCACCCGACGACGACAGCCCTCTTTCCGAGCCGTTGTTCGATAAAGATCCGCAAACCCCGCGGGAACCGAAAAACGTGCGCCGCCAGACCGCGCCGCCCTTCACCTTCATTCTCGGCAGCCTCGCCCTGCTGATCGCCATCATCCTGTTCCTCGGTTTCAACCGGACCCCGAAGCCCGAATCTCCGCCCACCGTCACCCCCTCCTTGTCCCCGCAGCCGACGCAAAACCCGCCGTCCGCAAGCGGCGCGATCAAGGTGCTTCCCCGGACGCTGCCGCAATTGGCACCCCGCTTTCGCGTCGGCCCACCGCTCGCGGAAGGCCTCGCCCTGCCGATCTACACCGAGACCGGCAGCATGGACCGCATTGCCAAAAGCATCCAGCTCCACCAGCGCCTGCCGGAAAAAAGCCTCGTCCGCACCGAGGAAATCCTGAATTTCTTCGCCCTCCGTCCCACCGGCCCCACCGGCATTTCCCGGGGCGTCACCCTCTCCACCGAAGCCATCGCCTGCCCTTGGAAACCTTCGTCGATCCTTTTCCTCGTTTCCTTCCGTGGCGCGACCGATCAACCCCACCTCGTCAGCGCCACCTTCCGGCCAAACCGTGCCAACGTCGCTCGCTACCGACTGCTCGGCTTCGAAACCGATCCTTCCGCGCAATCCGGGGAAAACCAAACCTCTCCCATCTCCCTGCCCGCCCGCTCCATCGCCACCGTCGCCATCGAGATCGACCCCTCGATTTCCGCCAGCGAGCTCGGCACCATCGAGTGGTCCGTCGATCAGCAACCCGTCGCACCCGTCCCCGTTTCCTACCGCTCGAGCCAGGACCCTTCCGACGACGCCCGTTTCGCCACCCTCGTCTGCGCCTTCAGCCAATGGTTGGCCGACGAACGTCCCGAGCTCATCGACGAACAGGTGCTCGCCGCCCTCGCCCGGGAAATGCTCAGCAAGGAACTCACCCCGGAACGCTCCGCCCTACTCAGCCTGATCGACCGGTCCCTGAATTTCCGGTAATTTCGCCGAATCGGTTTTCACCGCAAAGCCGCAAAGGTCGCAAAGGAACGCGAAGCTGTGGTAAATCGGATTCAAAAGACTTCCGTCGATGATGCTGGTTTTCAGAAGGTTCAAATGAGGCCACCTGACCGTCCGAGAATCCCTCTTGCGCCGGGAGCCGCAAATCCGTAGCTTCGCGGCCCAATGCTTTTCCGGCTTGTGAAAACCCTCCGCCACCCGGCGGTCACAATCGCGGGCGCGGCCTTATGGCTGCTGCCTCTCTCCCTTCACGCACAGGAACCTGCCACGCCACCCGCGCAGTTCGATCCGTCCGACGTTTATTTCCAGGGCTACCTCGCCGCCCGCGCCGCCGAACAACTGGAACGCGACGGCGACTACATCGGCGCATGGCAGAAGCTCGACCAAGCCAACAAACTCTTCCAATCCGTCCTCCAATACTATCCCGGCTGGAAACCCGAAATGGTCCGCGGTCGCGCCGAAAAGACCCACGAAAGCCTCTCAGCCGTCCGCCCGAAGGCCGAGGAACAGCAGAAAAAACAATCCGGAGCCATCGCCGAACTCGAAGGCGGCACCCGTAGCAAAGGACACGACATCGATCCCCGGCAAGGCGTGCAGCCGCTCACTCCCGGCATCCTCGAAGTCGATCCCCTCGCCTCCCGCCGCCTCAGCGAAGCGGAAGCCGAGGTCAAGCGCCTCCGCCAATCCATCGCCGATGCCCGCACATCATCCACCGAAGCGTCCCGCAACGCCTCGCGCCTGCGCGACGTCGAACGCCAGCGAGATCTCGCCGAAGCCCAGCTCAAAGCCGCCGAAGCCTCCGTCCGGCAACTGCGCTCCCAACTCGCCGGTTCCCCCGTCGAAAGCGAAATGAAAGCCCTCAACGGCCGCATCGAAAAACTCGAACAGGAAAAGGCCGCCATGGGCATGGCACTCAGCCAAAGCCGCAACGAAAAACTCGATGCCGAAGCGAAAATCGCCCTGCTCGAAACCGATCTCAAGCTGATGAAAGAGCGGGCCACCGAACTCCGGCAGCAAAACGCCAACCAGCAGCGCGATCTCAAGACCCAGCAGGACGTTGCCAACAAAGTCGTCGCCGGCCAGCGCCGCCAGATCGAGCAACTCGAAAAACAACTCGAACAGAAAAACACCGAGCTCGCCAACGCCCATCAGCAGATCACCGGCCTGAGACGCCAGCTCGATGAAAGCCAGGAAAGCTTCTCCCAACTCCTCGCCGAGCGCGACGCCCTCGTGCAGGAGCGCGACCAGATGTCCGCCCTCCTCAAGCTCAACGAAGGCGGCCGCATCCAGCAACTCGTCGAGCAGAACATGGCCCTCGCCAAAAACCTCCGCGAAGCCAACGAAAAAGTCGAACGTCTCAATCTCGACAACAACGCCACCAAGGACGAGATGACCGACGCCCTGCGCGATCTCGCCATGGCCAAATCCCAGATCAACCGGCTCCATCAGGAAAAGCGCGATCAGGATAAACGCCTCGCCGAGCTTGAAAACCGCCTCAAGGGGGAAGAAGCCGCCCTCGCCGCCGGTTCCGCCTCCGCCGATCCCGCCGAGGTTGAAACCCTGCGCGACATCATCCGCCGCCAGCTTCTCGCCCAGGAACGCCGCAAACAGGCGCGCGACCTGCTCGTCGAAGCCGCCAAGCAAATGGGCAGCAAGGACGAACGCATCGCCCAGGCCGTGGAACTCTTCGATGCCGAGGAAATCCAGCTCTCTCCCGAAGAACAACGTCTGATCGCCAGCCAGCAGGTCAACGGCGAATTCGTTTCCCCCTTCGTGCGGGATCGGAGCTTCGTCAACCGCGCCACCACCTCCCTCAATATCGAGCTCGAAGGCTACGACCGCGCCGCCGAAAAAGCCTTCCTTTCCGGCCGTCTCCTGCCCACCCGCGAACTCTATCAGATGATTCTCGACGCCAACCCGGGCAACACCTCCGCCCTGTGCAAACTCGGCGTCGTCAACCTCCGCCTCAATGACACCCAGGCCGCCATCGACACCTTCCGCCGCGCCGTCGAGATGGATGAAAAGAACGCCTACGCCCACCGCATGCTCGGCTACGCCTTCATGACCTCGGGCGACCTCCGGTCCGCCGAGGAACACACCCGCCGCAGCGTCGAGCTCGCCCCCGAAGACGCCAAGAGCCAGATGCTGATGGGTTCCCTCTGTTACCGCAACGGCCGCGTCAAGGAAGCCGAGTCCCATTACAAAGCCGCCATCACCGCCGATCCGGTGCTCAGCGAACCCTACTTCAACCTCGCCTGGATCTACGCCCGCAACAACCGCGCCGAAGACACCCGAAGCTACTATCAGCAAGCGCTCGAACGCGGTGCCGTGCCCGATCCCGCCCTGGAACAATGGCTCGATTCCACTCCATGAAAACCCTCCTGCCGATTCTTCCGCTGCTGGGCTTTCTGGCCTCGTGCGGCACGGAATCCAAACCCACCGCCGCTCCAGAGCGTCCGGGACTTGAAGCCCGCATGAATCAAAAAAACGGCTACACCCAGGACGCCAACGGTCAATGGGTACCGCAAAACGACAAGCGCAGCTCCTTCGAGCAGCAACGCCAATCCTCCCACTTCAAAGGCGAATACGGCAAAAAGGAATACAAGGCGGGCGAATATACGAAAAAAACCTGGTGGGGCGGCGACACCAGCTACGACAAGAAAGCCTACGCCGGAAACACCGACGGCAGCCGTTTCCAGACCGAAAACCGCAACAGCCGGAAATCCTCCCGTGAGGCCACCCGCAAAGCGAACGAAGCCGGAAATTCCTACGCCACCTCCGATTACAAAACCGCCTCCGCGCGCGAGACTCAAAAGGCCAACATCTCGAACACCTCGGACGCCGAAACCGACGTTCGCCGCCGCGTCTTCGACGCCCCCTCCGTCGTCGATTGGCAATCTCAACGCCAGATGTCCATCCAGGAATCCCGCAGTATTTTGGGAAGATAAGGAGCAGGGACACTCTTGTCCCTGATAGATTTCCAAACCGGGACAAAAGTCTCGCCTCCTTATTTCACGCCCAGTCCGGGCGTGACGCTTCGTACGTCACCCGTTCTTTCGAGCGCGGATGTTTGAATGCGAGCTTCCAGGCGTGAAGCTGGAGCGGCGGGGAATCCACATCCAGCGTCTGGGTGTCACCGAGCTTGCCATCCGCCAGATAGGCCGGATCTCCCACCACCGGGAAACCGAGTTCCCACAGGTGCACGCGGATCTGGTTCGTCCGACCGGTGCCAAGCTTCGCTTCCAGCAGCGCGGTACCATCGGCGCGGAGCTCGATCACCGTGAAATCCGTGCGGGCCGATCGCCCATTGTCCTCGTCGATTTCCCGCGTTCCCAGCGGCCCCGCTTCGGTGGAAATCGGGGATTCGGAGAAAAACGCATCGCTCGCCGGGTGCCCCTGCACACGCACGAGATAGGTTTTCTCCACCTTGTTATGCAGGAAGAGCCCCTGAAGCTGGGTGGTGGCAAGGCGAGTACGACCGAACAGCACCAGCCCGGAAGTGTTCGCATCCAGCCGGTGCACCGGGCGCAGGCACTTCGGTCCGTAAGCGAGATTGAGAATATGCTGGAGCGTGTTCCGGTTGAAGCGGCCGCTCGCATGCATCGGCAGCGGCGCGGGCTTTTGGATCACCAGCAGCGCGTCGTCCTCGTGCAGAATCCGGATGTCCGTCGCCACCGGCGGCTCGGCGGCTTCGGGGTGGATCTGCACCAACCGCTCGCCGTTTTTCACCCGGTAGTCGGCGGAAATCACCTCACCGGAAGCGCCAAGAAACCGTCCTGCCGCGATACGTCTTTCCCACTCTTCCCGGGAAATGTGCGGAAAAATGGCGAGCAGGGTTTCCAGCAGGGATTTCCCTTCGTGAATGGCGGGCACGTTGATGTGGCGGCGGTTTTCGTAAGGAACGGAACCCGGCAGCGGATCGCAGGCACGCTCGATGGCCGCCTGATGCTCGCACGTTTTTTCCGCCAGGATTTCCGGTTCGCTTCTGTAGCAATGCGGGCAGGACTTGCCGGAGACATAGCGGGGATCTTCCTGATCCGCCGCGTCGAGAGGTGCCTGACAGGCGTAGCACACGGCGGAATCCGTCTCTCGCAACGCGGGGTCCACGCCCACGCGCTGGTCGAACACGAAACACTCGCCATCGTAGTGGTCGCCGCCGACTTCCTCGAAGTATTTCAGGATACCACCTTCGAGCTGATAAATCTGTTTGAAGCCCTCCAGCTCCATGAACGGCCCGGCCTTTTCACAGCGGATGCCACCGGTGCAGAACATCACCACCGGCTGATCCTTCAGCTCTTCCGGCAGACTGCGGACGGCATCGGGAAACTGCCGGAAGGTATCGATGTTCGGGATCACCGCGTTTTTGAAAGTTCCGAGCTTCACCTCGTAATCGTTGCGGGTGTCCAGCAAGGTCACCGGTCGGCCCTCGTCCAGCCACTTCTTCAATTCGCGTGCCGGTAGCTTCGGCGAGGTGTAATTCGCCGGACGCACCACTTCCACGCCGAAGGAAATGATCTCCTTCTTGATCCGCACCAGCATACGGTTGAACGGCTGGTGATCGCTATAGCTGATCTTAGGCGTCAGCATTTCGAGACCCGGAATTTTGCGCAAGCGCTCCAGCAGACACTCGATCTTTTCGCCATCCCCCGCCACGAACATGTTGATGCCTTCGGTGCTCAGCAGGATCGTCCCCTTGAGTTCCCAGGATTTGCAGAGCGAAATCAGTTCCTCCCGCAGTTCCTTCAAACCGGAGAGTTCCGCGAACAGGTAGGTCGAAATGTTCGTAATCGTGGCCACGGCGGGAACTCAGCATGATCCGGCCCTTCTGGCCAGCGTGAATGGAGCGCCGACGTCCACGTCGGCTCTTCTATAGTTCTTTTCTAGCTCTTCCCTCTATGCGAGCCAACGTTAACGCCGACCCTCCCACCATTTCCCGATCGCCCACCCGGTCAGGGCTCCGCCGAAGTGGCAGGCGTGCCCCATCTGGAAAACCGCGCCGCCCCACGGCTCGATCCGCCGCCCGATTTCACCGAGGACCGGCCAGTTTTTCGCCGGGTCGATCAACATCAGAATCAACTCCGCCCACAGAATCCCCCGTCCGAGGTTTCCGGCAGAGAGCCCGGGGAACAAAACGCGTGAATCCGGTAAAATCGTGCACAGCAAGAGCAGCAGCGCCATGCATCCGCCGGAAAATCCCACCAGCAGAGCATCCTGAGTCACTCCCAGCAGGAGGTGGAAAATCCCGCCCGCCACTATGCCCGCCAGCGCCGTCGCCACCATCCACCACGCCCCCGTCATGCGCTCCAGCCGTGGGCCGATCCATAGCACCACCCCCGCGTTCAGCAACACGTGGGAGCAGGAACCGTGGAGAAATCCATACGTCACCAACTGCCAGATCCGTCCCTCCGGCATCGCGGGAAGCCGCAGCCCGAACGTGGAATACAGCGGCCAATTCCCAGCCACCCCACCCGTCCACGCGATCCAGCCATGGAGCGCCACCAGCAGGAGCGCCAACGCCACACTGCGAGAACGGAGGAGGGATTTCAGCACCCCGCTCACCTCATTTCATCACCCGTGCGCGCGGTTCGCGGCGAGCCACTTCCCGCTCACCGGCACAGGTCACGAACGGCCCGCCTTCCAGCGGAGCGATGCCGCTGAAGGCCACGTCCGGCATTTCCGAAGGCCGGCCCGCCAGCGGGAAATCCTTCCGCAACGGGAAAAACGGATACCCTTCCCACATCAGGATGCGTTGCAGGTTCGGGTGATTTTCGAAGGGAATGCCCATCATGTCCCAAACCTCGCGCTCGTGCCAGTCCGCACCCTTCCAGAGATCGACGACGGACGGGACTTTCTGATCCTCCTCCACTTTCGCCTTCACCCGCAGGTGCCTGGAATCATCCACGGACGCGATTTCGTAAACCATCTCGAACCGTGGATCGTCGCCGAAGTGGTCGATGCTGGAAATATCCAGAATCATCTCGTAGCCCAGCGTTTTCCGGCATTTTTCCAGAACGGCGTGCAGGGCATCCAGCTCCACCTGAAGCGTGTGCTCGGAGCGGAACTCCGTAACGGAAAACACCTTGTGACCGAATTCCTTTTGCAGCAGGGCGGCATCGTCAGCGGCGGACATGATTGGGTAACGGGATAAAATTTCAGGAAAGGGATTCCACGAACGAACGCTTCTGCTCCGAGATGGCTTCTTCGCCTTCGATCTTCTTTTGCAGTTTCATCAAGCCTTCGATGAGCGCTTCCGGACGCGGCGGGCAGCCGGAAATATAAACATCCACCGGAATGAGCTGATCGATCCCCTGAAGCACGGCATAGCTGCGATACATGCCGCCGCTCGAAGCGCAGGCACCCATCGCGATGCACCACTTCGGCTCCGGCATCTGATCCCAGATCCGTTTCACCGCCAGCGCCATCTTGTAGGTCACCGTGCCGGCCACAATCATCACGTCACTCTGGCGCGGGGAAAAGCGCATCACTTCCGCACCGAAGCGGGAAATATCGAATCGGCTCGATGCCGTCGCCATCAGCTCGATCGCGCAACAGGCCAGCCCCATCGGCATCGGCCACAGCGAGTTCTTCCGCATCCAGTTGATCGCCGCATCCACGCGGGTGAAAATCACGTTGCCTTCGATCTTGGAATCGTAAGCCGCATAGGAAGTCGTGGGATCGGAAATAGCCATGGGACGTGTGCTTGGCTACACACTGGACTTCCCGCCGCATTCCTCAAGCCGATTGTGAAAGTTTTCACAAGGACGCAAAATCGGGGCACACTCCGCCAAGCCTGCCTCATTGACATTCCAGACCGCTGGCGCGCAATATGACGCATTGAAACCCGTGCCCCGATCATGAAAACCGTCGCCTCCTTTTCCACCGCTGAAGACGCCCATCTGTTCCGGACCTATCTTGCCTCCGAAGGCATCGAGGCATTTTTGCGCGACGAATTCACGGTCCAGCTCTGTTGGCAATACAGCAATGCCATCGGCGGCGTCCGGGTCGTCGTCGCGGACGAAGACGCGGAGGAAGCGGCGGCGCATTACCGCGATTACGCATCCTCGCTGAGGGCCGGCCCTTACCCGGTCGCCCCGGTCCGCGCCTGGCCCTTCGTCGCACTCATTTCCTTGCTCATCGGTGCGCCATTCCTTCTTTTCGGGCGCAAAACGCTCACCCGACGATGATCCGCACCCGCTTCGCCCCCAGCCCGACCGGCAAGCTTCACCTTGGCCACTTGCTCGCGGCGCGGGTCGCATGGGAAATCGCGAAAATTTCCGAAAAAGGCACCTTTCTGCTCCGCCACGAAGATCTCGACCGCACCCGGGTGCGCGAACCCTACTACCGGGAAATCGAGGACGATCTCCACTGGCTCGGCATCGGCTGGCCCGAGCCTCCGATCCGCCAAAGCCAACGCTCAGCCGCCTACGCCGAGGCATTTGAAAAACTCCACTCGCTCGGCGTGCTCTATCCCTGCTTCTGCACTCGCCGCGAGATTCAAGAGGAGCAGGCCCGCATGGCCAATGCCCCGCACGGCGCGGAACACGACCTCTACCCCGACACCTGCCGCCGGCTTTCCAATACGGAGCGGCAGGAAAAAATCGCCGCCGGACTCCCGCACGCTTGGCGACTGGACGCGGCGAAAGCCACCGCCATCACCGGTCCGCTGACCTTTCACGACCTCAGATTCGGCAAAACACCCGTCGATCCCCGGTTGCTCGGTGATGTCGTGCTTTCCCGTAAGGATATCGGCACCGCCTACCATCTAGCGGTGGTGGTGGACGACGCATTTCAGGAAATCACCCACGTCACGCGCGGCGAGGATCTGCTCGATTCCACCCACGTCCACCGGCTGTTGCAGACACTTCTCGGCTACCCCGCGCCGGTTTATCTGCACCACGGGCTGATGCGGGACGAATCCGGAAAACGCCTCGCCAAACGCAACGAATCGCTATCTCTCGCAGCCCTGAAACAACGTGGCCTCACCCCTGCGGACGTGCTCGCCCTCACCGATGCGCAAGCTTCCAAGGCGCTTGGCTTCTGGCAAAGGCCGACACCGCTATCCTGAAGGTCTAGCCACTGAACTTCTTCTTATCGAGAATCGCACAATAAAAACACGCAAATCTACATTAAGATGGATAGAACTGTCGAGTCACCAGATAATAATGGTGTTCATGGATTTGGCTGGAACATTCAACTTTACAAAATCATCCCCGGAATCGATAGATGCTGTTACTATGTTTTCGGATGCATTCTCAAACTGAAGCACCTTACTGCCATCCAAGTTCAAGAAGGCCACAATGTTTTGAAATGGTCCCCCACTTACAGCCATTCTACGAGCTCCTGGACGGACTGTGGCGGAGAAATGTCTCATGGAATAAAATTCCGGATTGTATCTAATCGTACGTGTTTTGCGATCCACTGTCAGCATACTGTTCTGCTTCCAGTTCCAACGGCTCAAACCAGACTCATCCAGTACCATGTTCCAAAAAAAATAGCTGCTGGCGAAATTGGAGGTGTCCTCGATGATGCGTCGATAGGTCGTCAGACCCTCCTCCCATGAATTAGCTCCCTTGTTACACTCCGTCTCCGTCTGCATGAGCTTCTTGTCGGGATACTTCTCATGAATGACAGCAAAGGAGCTGCGGGCTGCATATTGGCATCCCACACCCGTGATTCCAGCCGAAGTTTTCTCATCCCCCAATACGGGATCGATGAATACCGGGAGATTCTTATTTACGATCGTACCATACCACACCTCCACATTTACATTATCCTTTTTGAATTGTGGAATAAGATAATCACGCAGAAACACATTGAGTTCCTCTCCACTCCAGCCGCATTGCGGATAAATGTTGTTGTGATAATTTGGCTCGTTTTGAGGCTGGACGGCGTAAAGATTGATCCCTTCTGCTCGCCAGGCTTGGACAAATTTGGAGAAATAAAGGGCGTAAGCTCCCAAAGTCTGTGGATCCTGCTTCATACGGCCTAAAGAATATTCTCCTGTGGTAGTCATCCATGATGGAGGACACCACGGCACTGCCCATACGCCGAGCTTCGGTTGATATTCCATAGCCGCCTTGATGTATGGGAGGAGCGCATCCTTCGTGCGATCAACACTGAAGTGCTCCATCACATAGTCCTCAGGCGTTTCGTTTAATGAGTACCAGCCGAGTGAAAAATCATTAGCCCCGATTGGAGCACGACCCAAGGTAAAGTTCGCACCCTGTGCGGTAAACAAATCTTTCAGGGCGGTGTCCCTCTTTTCTTTCGGAAGAGCCACAAGAGCCTCCCAGCCAAGTTCGCTGAATGATCCGCCGAATCCATCAATATTCTGGTAGAGTATTCCTGGATCCAGAGTGATGGTGGACGCCGGAGATCCTTTTTCATTCCCTCTCTCGGAAATCGGCATCTCCTGCCATTGGGCTTTTTCGCTGCTCGAGACCCAAATCATTTTCGGGCTTTCAGCATGTGCAATGATTTGCAACGAAGTGAGACAGGGTAAAAAAGAGATAACCCTCAAAATTAGTTTGAATATTTTTTTCATCGGTCCGATTTCGAAGATTTGACAGGTTATTTTTTGGGAGTCTGCTCCAGCATGCGAATGGTACCATCCTCGTTGTAATAGAGCTTATCTACGGCTACGAGACGGCGGCTTCCCTTATATCCATCCGGTTTGAATTCAAATCCTCCTACATGATAGAAATCATATGCCTGGCCCTTCCACTCAATGATAGAGTGGTGGTACTGAGAACCCTCTGGCTTTGGAGCCATCGCACCCTTCCATTCGAACGGGCCATATGGACTCTTACCCATTCCGTAAAATCCCTGCAATTTCTTACCCCTGAAATTGGTGTAAGAATAGTAATAGATGCCGTTCCGTTTATGCATGTAAGAGGCTTCCAAAAATCTACGGCTGCCATCCTTGAGAACCTCTTCCGGGGCGTAATCTATTTGGCGCAGCGGCTCAGCGAGTTCTATCATGTTTGGCTTCAGTTTGGCAACCTTCGCTTGCCCACAATAAATATAGGCTTCGCCATCATCATCGATGAAAACAGAAGGATCGATCCCCTCGGCTCCGGCGATTGGATTGCCGATTTCCTTGAATGGTCCGGTAGGATGGTCCGCTATGGCCACACCGATCCGCCATTTGTTCCGTTGATCTTTGATCGGGAAATAGAGGTAATATTTTCCGTCCTTGCGCGCCGCACATGGAGCCCACAGCCAGCCACCACGGCCCCATGAAATATCGCGGGAGTGCAGGATTTCACCATGGTCCGTCCAGTTCACCATGTCTGTGGAGGAAAACACGTGATAGCCGTCCATTCTTTCATATTCTCCTTTGTCCCCTTCTTCCATCGGATGATCCTGGGCGCAATACATCCAGATCACGCCATCCCATACATGCACGTCCGGGTCGGTGGAGCTGATATGGCGCACGATCGGATTCCCCTCCGCTTTGAACTTGTGGGGATAAGTGATTTCCTGCGAGTTTGCGAAGGAAACTCCAGCGGCTACCATAAGCAGCGCGATGATAGTTTTTTTATTCATGATTGGATTTTGGTAATCTTGGTTGTTGGTGTTCTTAAGGTTTCACTTTGAAAAGAGCGACGCCGTGGGGACTTACATTGGCACTGAGGCGCTCACCGAGTGGTCCTAGGTCTTTCTGCCTCCAGAGGTCTCTGACTTCCCCCTTGAGGCCGATTTGGTTCGAGGTGGCGGTGATAATCTGGTCTTCATTTGATAGATTGAAGAAAGCCACAGCTTTTCCTCCATCTACTAGATCTTTCGCCAGAATCTCCCAGTTGTTCCTGCGGCCCGCGATCTTGTAACCCTGCTTGCAAAGGGCGTCCTGGTCGATGGCGAGCACTTCGTCATTCGTCACAAGGTTGAGATCGAAGTCATCCATCGTCGGCACATTGCAGGAAAGCAGCAGCGGCTGGGTGAACATGCACCAGAGGGTGACTTGGAAGTATTGCTCGGATGGAGTGAGTGGAGATGGTTTGAAAACCACTTCCGCGCGGTTTGGTTTGCCGAGCGGTCCGATCTGAAGCATGTCCAGATCCCCGTAGTGGCCGGGCTTGGTATAAGAGAGTTTTTTCTCTAAGCCGAACGGTGCCTTAATGCGGCCCCACTCGGCGTGGATGTCTTTGGTCAGGCGGCGCAAGTTTGAATATTTGGGAATGAACTCGTCTTCCACGGCATCGTGGCCGGGGGAAAGGCTGACGACGATGTCGCGATCAAGAGCGCGGAAGTCATCGTAAACACGCTTGGCATGTTCTTCGGTCTTGCGTTCCGGCGCATCCTTGGATGCTTGGAAGCCTTTGGGACCGGGAACGAGCGTCCAATCGACCCAATCGTATTTCACGTAGTCGATTCCCCACTCGGCGAACTGTTTCGCATCACGATCAACAAACCAGACCGGGCCGACTTTTCCGAGTCCCTTTTGGATTCCGCTCGGGTAGCGGCCGAATACCTGATGCGGGTTCTTGCGGTCTTTTTCCGCCAGGTAGAATTCCGAGTAGTCGCCCGCTTCGTTCGGTGCCGTGCCGCCGATGTATCCTGCGAAGGTGGACATCCAGGCGGTGGAGTAGATGCCGAGCTTCAGACCTTTTTCGTTCACGAATTTGGAAAGGCTTTTCATGTCGCCGAATTTATCGTTCGGCTTGATCGCTTTGGTCTTCGGATCACGCTCGCCCATCCAGCAGTCATCGATGTTCACGTAGGTCCAGCCGTGATCGGTGAGGCCCATCTCGGACATGGAAGTGGCGATTTCCCGGATGGACTTGTCGCTCACGCCTTCCGAGTGAACATACCAGCTGTTCCAGCCCATGGGCGGGGTGAGGCAGATCGTATCGCCGACCCGCAATGTCAGCGTGCGGGAGTTTTTACCTTTGGCGGAGGTGGCTTCGATTTGAATGAGGCTGTCTCCCGTTTGCTTGGGTGCGCGGCCGGTGATCCAGCCGGTGGCGGAATCCAGCGTCACGTCGGCAGGCAGTCCTTTTGCGGAAAAGGTGATCGGTTTTTCACCGATGGCAGTCACGCGGAAGCTCACCGGTTTACCCGGGCGCACGCCGAAGATGCTGGCTCCCGTGATCTTGGGTGCGGCGGCTGGCTTTGGGGTAAGGATTTCACGACCGGTGATGCGGGCATCGTAAGGCTGTTGGGCGGATAGCGTGGCGGGGCCAAACGCCATGCCCAAGCATGCGAGGAGTATGGAGGTGGATGATGTTCTCATGCTGAAATTAGAGGGATGATCGAAAGTGGCGAAACGGGATGGTTACTTGGCCGCAGGGATGCCCGCCGCGTATTGGATGCCTCCCAGAAGATGCATGAGGAATAAAGGTTCAGTGAAGCTTTCCTTGGTGTGTCCCAAGGCGGTGAACCACGCCCGGCCACCGTCAAATTCGTGCTGCCAGCTCATGGGATGGTTCTCACCCATTTTGCCGCCTTTGTAGCTTTTTTCATCGATGCGCATCAAGACGTGCACCTTTTTGTCGTCAGGGCCTTTCTTGAAATTGTACCACTCATCGTAGCGCGTCCACTTGCGGGGCAGCATGGCGGTGGAGGTGCTGTTTTCATCCACCAGATGGAGATCGGCGGTTTGTTGCTTCGGATGGCCCGCGAAGTAAGCTCCGACCAGTTGGCCGAACCACGGCCAGTCGTATTCGGTATCGGATGCGGCATGGATGCCCGCGAATCCGCCACCAGCGTGGATGTATTTTTCGAATACCTGTTGTTGGGGGTCATCCAACACATCACCCGTGGTGGAAAGGAAGATCACCACCTTGTATTTCGCGAGCTTTTCAGCCGTGAATTCCTTTGAGTCTTCCGTGTGATCCACGCTGAAGCCGTAGGTTTCGCCCAAGCGGCGGATGGCGTCCACTCCGTCCGGGATCGAATCATGGCGGAAGGCGGCTGTTTTTGAAAACACCAGCACCGAGAAAGGCGCATGGTCCGCAGGCCAGGTGATCGGGGAAATGGTGACATTGCGGTAAAACATTTCCGCGCCCTCGACCTGCAAGGCGATCTTGCCGGAATCGAGCGGTTTTCCATCCGGATACAAAAGGTTTTCCGCCGCGTTGTTCAGCGTTCCATTGACGAGGTGGCGCACGCTGTTTCCGGAAACTTCCACGGTGACACGATTCCATTCCGTGAGATGATCCATCTCGGGGAAGCGCTGGACGCTGCCGGTCTGGCGAATCAACTTCTCACCAGCCGGATCAAAAACCCGCCGTCCATCCGGGCCTTTGTGGCCGTTCGGTTTGACGGAAATTTCCATGCTCGGCTTGTCTTCCTTCCACAGCAGATGGAAGTCGCCGGTGTCCCCTTCCTGGACCTGGCACTCCATGCAACGGGGCCAGATCTGATCCGCACCCCACATGTGATAGATCACACCGCTGTCGCGTTTCTTATCCTTGCGGGGAGCGAATTTTTTCTCGCCCCACTTGTATTCGAAATCCAGCCGGTAGTTCCGGTAGTCATCGTTCGTCGCGAAGTAACCGAACTCTTCCGGGATATCCGTAACGGGAATATCCAGCACATGAATCACTCCATCCTCACGCATTTTGACCCTCCCCGACCAATTCGCAGTCGGCCCCGTAGAAGGTTGCCAAACATACCATTCCTTTTCGTAGCCTTTTTGGAAAAGAGGAATACCGGCGGACTTCTTCCCGGAAACTTCCTGCGCGGAAGCTACTCCGGCCAGAGCCAACGTGATTGCGATGAAGGATGGTGTTTTCATGGGACTTTGACGGAGTTTTTCAGCGAATCAGGAGGGTATTCATCGACTTGGGTGAGATGTCCAAACGCATCGAAGAAACTCCAAGATCAAGAGTGGAAGACACCCTTTGATCCGCTTTGTTGACGATTTGGATCACCTTGTCGCCATCAGTATTCCGGAAAGTGACGATATTCTTGAAAGGACCGCCCCTCACCGTAATGCGGCGAGCCCTCGGAAGCACGGTGGACGAGAAATGCTTCATGGAATAAAACTCAGGATCATACGCGGGGCCGATGCGGGATTTTTCGGTTTTTTACTTTATCGGAGGATTACCCAGAACATTCCACAGCGGCTGTTCCGCCACTTTGATTTTTCCTTTATCATCAAAATCCACTCGAACGGCACCCGGTTTTTCACGCCATGGAGCCTTGTCGTCATTTCCGAAAAATGCGCACCACCACTTGCCTTCCTTGTCTTTGAAAAAATTAGTCCCTCCCCCGCATGGCACTGTTTCGTGCCATTTGTCGTAAGGCCCCCAAATATTGTCGGAAACAGCAATACAGGAGGAATAGCGCCCTTCATAGTCGTCCACAGCCCCATGATAGTATTTCCCATTCGCCTTGAACAACACAGCCCCCTCATGACCGAATCCCCTCATGCCGCGCTCCACGAGCTTTTTGGCATGGTGCGCAGGATTCAAATCCGGATTGAGAAGTTCCACTTTCCGCGTCTCGACAAAACCACTGAGATCGTCCTTCATAAGGCTAATTGTTCCGCCTCCTCCGTTGGTAAAATAGATCTTTCCATCGTCATCCTCAAAAATGGTGGCATCAATCCCTGAGGAGCGCAGGGGCTTGCCGTCCGGCACGGTATTTACATAAGGACCTTCCGCCTTGCCAGTGATGCTTTTCAGAATCGTGATGCCGCCCGGGGCCATACTGAGCACGATGACAAAGGTATCCTTTTTCTTGAGATAGAGGATCTCCGGTGCCCATACCACAACCGTTGGTTTATTGTGGAGAATGCGAGGAGCCTTTTCCCAGGTTCCATCCCGCTCCACATTCCAGACCACTCCCAAGTAGTCCCACTTTCGCATGTCCACGGAACGCCAGACCTCCACCCCGTCATTGAAATCCCAGATGTTGGTTCCGCTGGAGCCAGTCATGTAATAATGTCCATCTCCACCTAAAGTGATGACGGTGTCACGAAGTTGGATGTCCCACAACGGCTTGATAGGAGGAAGCAGACCATCCTTTACTACAGAGGCCGTCGGTTTGGCGATTTTCGTCCCCTTGCTACCGCTGGCCCAACCACCCCAGCCGTTTCCTGCCACGGGTTTTCCAGGCCCGCTGGTACCGGAGCCATCTACGGCCATTCTCACCTGTTGGAAAGGAGCTTCGCCTTGAGCTTCAGCCTGAGCTGCTGCTCCGAACGAGAACGCTAGCAAGGCCAGGAAGGGCGGGACGTTGCAACAATGATTTCTTGATGGGCTTTTCATGAAAATTGGGGTCAGCGGGAGCGGAGAACTCCAGCTCGGGGTTTATCCAAGGGATGCCAAAAGTAACGTGAAATGCCACCGAATACCTTAACAATCGGGTGGAATTCCGCTTATTTTAGCACAAAAAGACCAAAAATAGAAGCTTTGAAAAACTATTTCATACTATATCTTTGCTGGACTCAAAACTCCCCTCTCTGGTTCCCGGACTGTATTGAACCATGGCAATTTTAGCACAAGGAAGCGACTACTTTGGAATCAATGGATTCCCGATCACCGTCCGACTGGTCAAAACAGAATCAGACGGAATTGTATCCCACGCCCACGATGTAACGGAGTTGGATCACTATCATGATTTCATCGAACTGGTGATGGTTCTTGAAGGCAGGGGCACACACTTGCTTGATGGAAAACCTTGGCCGGTTTCAGCCGGGGATGTGTTTGTGATTCAGGGTAGTCAAATCCACAGTTTCCGAGACAGGGACGGTCTGGTGCTGATGAACATCATGTATGATGCGAAACGCCTTCCATTATCAGTAAGCTTTCTCCAGAGAATTCCCGGTTATAGCGCCATGTTTTTGCTGGAGCCCAATTTCCGGAACTCGCACCAGTTCATCAGCCGCCTAAAGCTGAAGCAAACTGATCTTATCGCCGCAAAGGAAATCGGGGAAGAAATCAGCAAAGAATCGAATCTGAAAGTTCCGGGGTACGAAGCATCTCTCCTTTGCCTACTGACCCAACTCATCACCTTTCTATCCCGAAAATATGATCTGAGCGACACATATGAAAGCCATTCCCTCCTTCAGATCGGAAACGTTATCAGCATACTGGAAAGACGATTCGATGAACCGTGGGAATTAGCCCAACTGGCATCCATCGCCCATTTATCCCGGACCAGCCTTCTTCGCATTTTCCGGCAAGTCACGGGAAAATCACCCATATCCTTTCTCCTTCAAATCCGCATTGAGGCAGCGAAACGTTTACTGAGGGAAACCCGACAAGATATCACCACCATCGCATTGAATGTGGGATTCAACGACAGCAATTATTTCTCTCGCCAATTTCGTCTGATTGTCGGCTGTTCTCCTCGGGACTACCGCAAGCGACGGTCCGGTTAGCGGTTAAAGGTGACTGCATTTCATGTTAAATAGCACACGTAACAAACCGTTTTTTAGAAAGATCCATGACAACTACGGATTTATTCATCTTTCCCAACCGGATCTTTTGGGGAACGATTCCTAGCCGCTCGTCGAATTTCCACACCTTCGATTTTTTCAAAAATCAGCGTCAATTCGTAGCGATTGTAAGTGAGGTGCGTTTTCACGAGACATTCCAGCCCTCCATCCGCCGCGATCGCGAGGACTTCGCCGAGCAGTTTCAGGATTTCCCGGCAATCCTCCGCACCGGTCGATTTCAGCGTGAAAATCACCACGCCTCCGGTTTCCAGATGCCCGGAGAGCCGGAGCACCTGCCGGAAAGCCTCCAGCGGATCACCATTCATGTCGCACAATAGCGCCTGATAGCGCTCCCCTGCCGCCGGGCGGAATTCCCGCACATCGCCCAGGAAAAACTTCAGCCCCGCCGCGCCATCCAGCCGCTTGTCCAGCGGTGCGCGATCCACCGCAGTTACCCGGAAACCGCGTTCGAGCAATTCGGAAGTCATCCCGCCGGGACAGGCCCCCAGCTCCAGCCAATGCGCCTTGGATGAAGCATCGCCATTCCCCTCCAGCCAACGCACGGATTTCACCAACGGCAGATAATGCAGAGCTTCCGCGACCTTCGCCCCGGCCCGGCTGATCGTGCCCGGCGCGTTCTGGCGGATGAACTTCGTCCCGCCCGGGAAAAATCCGTTCGCTTCCCGGGGCGGGACACATCCGCAGAACAATCCTTCTTTTCCCACCAGACAGAACAAGGTGGGCCGCGATGGGTCCTGTTCCTCCACACCACCACGCCCGATGTTTTCATCTCCGAAAACCTGCAACGCCCGCCCTCGCAGATTCGACGCCAGCGTTTTGTAATAGCGGTTCGCCGGATCCAGCGCGCCGACCAATACCGCCTGCGGCCGGAGAGACGAAAATTTCCGCGCCAGCGCCTGAGCCGCCTTTTCGATGAAACCCTCCATTTTCTGAGGATTGCACGGCCAGCCGTGATCCACCCTCATCCCCCATCTCAGGAACACCCCCGCTTCAGCCGCCCGCAGATGCCACCCATCCGGCGCATGGACGATGAAATACCCGCCGCTCAGCTCCCGGGAAAGCCGGACGCCCGCTTCCCCGAAAATCCACCGCGCTTCCGGAGAAAAAACATCCGCCAGACGCACCAGCCAGAGTCGATCAACAGGCGAATTTCCGGAAACGGAAGAAGATGCGGAGATAGATGAAGATTGCAAAATCGGGAAAACGTTTTCCCTGCCCTACCCGATCTTCCGCAGCGGCGCAACCGCCTCCTGTTCCGGCCCCCACCCCTCGGCATTCGCATTCAGCCAGTTCTCCGCTTCCGCCAGCGTCCGGAAAAACAGGCTGCGCTCCGAGGTTCTCGCCCAGCGCGTCAGCATCCGCACCACCCCGAAGGTCGTACTCGTCGTCGCCACGTAAGCCCGCCAGCCCTTGCTGTAGTGGGCGTCCTGCCGCTGCAAAAGAGCCAGGCGCAGGATTTCATTGGCGGTCAATTCCAGGTCCGCCGCCCGCAAATCGATCAAACTGTGATGCTCCATCGACCACAGCGGATCCGAAACCATGCATTGCGCCATCGACCGCATTTCCTCCAACCCGACCCGACCCTGATACGTCTCGGTGCGCAACCGGCGCGCGACATCGATATGATAGTGGCACAGCGCCTCGGATGCATGGGTTTCACGGAATGCTAATTTCATATCTCCGTGAACTTTTGACCCTTAACGGACCGACACGTTCAAAATGATATGATTTTTTCAAAAAATTCCCCCACCGCTCATCAAAACATTACCGGGAACGCACCAGTTTCCAGGCAGCATCCCGGACAAAATGATACACCTCCGAACGGGTCTTCCCGCGTTTCGCCGGGCCGAACTCGACTTTGACGCTCAAGCGCTGACGGGATTCCTCCATTTCCACCACCCGCAACACCGGCTCCCGGCGCATCCTCAGAAAGGAATACAACGGCAGGTCCGGATGCGAAGCGTTCCAGAGATATGCCGCGAACGGCTCCTCCCTCATTCCGGAAAGCGCCACCAAAATCTCGCGCACCCGCGCTTCCCCATGTCTCTTCACAAGTTTCGACATCGCTCGCTTGGCCAACAAGGTCTCGATCATCGCCGCCACCGGATTCAGGTGATCCTCCTCCATTTCTCGGATCAGCTCCCGCGCGTGAAGGCTCATCATCGCCTGCAATTCCTCGCGCTCGATTTCTCCTCGCTCGAAACTGGCAAACAATTCATCCGGTGTCGGCAACATGGGAGTGGTGCCACCTCAGCGGCTGGTGCCTTTGTGGCAGTAGTTGAGCAAACCGAGCCATTTCCCGCGATCCACCCACAGCAGGTAAACGGCGAGCAGGCAGAGAACGATCAGCGGCGCGGAAAACAACCCCTCACCTCCCATGATGAAAAGATGGTAGGCGATGATGTTGACCAGAATCGGCCCCAGCACGAGCAGGCCGAAATTCCGCGTCAGCGGGATCGCCACCAGCACGCCGCCGATCACTTCGAGCGCCTTCACGAAGTGCAGATAGCCGGTCGGATAAAAAGCGCCCATGAACATCCCGGCGGGAGAATCCGCAGGCGGAGGAGCCGGTGCCGAACCGAGCTTCAGGAAAAACATGGCTCCGAACGCGATGAACGCGCACCCTAACAAACCACCGGCGATGTTGGGCAGATATTTCATGAAACGGTCGCGGTTGAATTCACTCCGGCCTGCGCCACGTCCACCGTCAGGTCGCTGCTGAGCCCCTCGATGGCCGAAATCAGGGCCGAGTCATCCGCCCCTTCGGAAAGACCAATAAGCACATGGGCGCGGAACATCGGCTGGCCGCTCATCGGCGCGCTCTCCAGTCCCGTCGTCAGCTCCTCGACATTGCCACCCGCCTGCACGATCGCGGCGGAAAGTTCACGCACGATTCCCGGCCGGTCATTGCCCATCACTTCCACGCTCAACGTCGGTTTTTTCACCGAAGCGGCCGCCTCTTCACGCACCGCCTGAATCGTCAGTCCGGAAGACTCCAGTTTTCCAAGCTCGGTAAGCAGCGCGTCTACCTTGTCCGCCGCGCATTCGACCCGCACGATCCCCGCGAACTGCCCCGCGAGGCGCGCCATCCGGCTTTCCAGCCAGTTTCCGCCCTGAGCCGCCACACCGTCCGCCAGCGAACGCACCAAACCGGGGCGATCCGCTCCTAAAATCGTCATCACCAGGAAACAATTCATGCTTCATCCACCCAAGCAGGCGTCCGCCAATTCTGCAAAGATTTTTCATGACGGAAGGCTTCAGGGAAAAATTCAACCGCGAATGGACGCCAATGGACGCGAATTCATCATGATTTTCCAAAAAATCGGGAAAACCCGGATTCCATTCACTCAAGACAGATCCGAAAGACTCTCAATTCGCGTTTATTAACATTCATTCGCGGTTAGAAAATCCGGATTCGGGTGCCCTGCTTCCCATCCTCGATCTCCTTTGGAAAGCTTTCTCCGAAACGGCCATTTCACTTTTCCCTTGGAACTCCGCGCCACTCGCTGAAATTAAAGCCGATGACCACCAACGGCGATTCCTGGCAGCACTCGAAAACCCTCGCCCGGGCGATCCTGCACGACCGCACCCAACGCCGGAAATGGCTCGCCAGCGGATTGTCGCTCGCCCTGGGCCAGATGGCGCTCGGTCTGTGGGTCATCGACGACTGGCTGCAAGCCTCTCCCCTCCGCTTCCTCGTCTGGTGGGCCGCCTGCGCCCTGTTGACCTCGCTGGTCATGGTTTTCGCCTGTTACGACATGCTCGCCGTGGTGCGGGAAGAACGCCAAAAGGCACAGTCCGACGACGAAGAGTGAATTGGCACGGTTTCCGCAAGCGATTGAACTATTAACCCCGATGCGTTCCCCCTCTCCCTCTCCGAAAACGAATCGTCCCGTCATCTACCAACTCATGGTGAGATTGTTCGGGAACACCAACGAAACGCGCAAACCGCACGGCACGCTCGCGGAAAACGGCTGCGGTAAATTCGCCGACGTGACGGTGACCGCGCTCAAGTCCCTGCGGAACATGGGATTCACCCACGTCTGGCTCACCGGCGCGCTGGAGCAGGCCAGCGGCACCGCCTATCCGAACCGCCCCGCCGACGATCCGGATATTCTCAAAGGCATCGCTGGCAGCCCCTACGCCATCCGCGATTATTTCGACGTCTGCCCGGACTACGCCGTCGATCCCACCAAACGTCTACAGGAATTCAAGGCCCTGCTCAAACGCTGCAAGGATCAGGGCCTGCGCGTCATCATCGATTTCATTCCAAACCACGTCGCCCGTTCCTATCAGTCCGACGTTCGTCCGGAACTCTCGTTCGGAAAAGACGATGACGTGCACACCTTCTTCTCCCGCGACAACCATTTCTACTACCTCCGGAAAACCGATCAGGGAAACGGCCCGCCGCTTCGCCTCCCGACTGCTCATTTTCCCGGCTGCGACGGGATTTTCGAAGGAGAAACCGAATACGGCCGCGTCACCGGGAACAACTCCGTCACCTGGCAGCCGTCGCTTCACGACTGGTATGAAACGGTCAAACTGAATTACGGTCACGACTTCACCACCGGCAGTATCACTTCCGGCCTGCCGGGACCGGATGCCGATCCGGCGGACGTTCCGAAAACATGGCGCACGATGGATCAAATCCTCGCCTACTGGCAGGAAATGGGCGTTGGCGGATTCCGCGTGGACATGGCTCACATGGTGCCGATGGAATTCTGGCGCTGGGCCGTCAAACGCGCCCGCCACCGCCAACCGGATGTGTTTTTCTGCGCGGAAGCCTACGACAACGATCCCGCCAAACTCACACCTAACAACATCTTCAAGGAACTCATCGCCGCGGGCTTCGATGCGGTTTACGACGATCCCCTCTACGACATCCTCGAAGGCATCTACGACGCCGACAAATGGACGAACGATATCGACCGGTTGTTCTTCGACGGCGGCTATTTCCACCAATCGCTACGCTATGTCGAAAACCACGACGAAGTAAGGGTTTCCAATCCCAACGTCTGGGGCGGCCACGGCATGAAAGTCGGCAAGCCGGCCAGCGCGGTCGCCTTCGGTATCGGACGCGGACCGCTCATGCTCTACAACGGTCAGGAAGTCGGAGAACCCGCCATCGGTTCCGAAGGCTTCGCCGGGGACAATTCGCGCACCACCATTTTCGACTACTGGTGCATGCCGGAATTCGCCAAATGGGTGAACGGCGGAAAATACGACGGAGGACGCCTCTCCCCGGAACAACTCGAGCTGCGCGAGTGGTACGCCAAACTTATTCAGGTGACCTCCGCCCCCGCCTTCACCCACGGCGAATTTTACGGTCTCAATCACGCGAACGCTGGCAATCCTCTGTTCGGACGGACGAATGATGAAACATGGTCCGGCAAGTGGCTATACGCATTCCTGCGCCACGATCCGCGAAGCGGCCAGTCCTTTCTCGTCATCGTGAATTTTCATCCCGATCTCGAACTCAAACACATCCGCGTCGAGATACCCGTCCATGCGTGGAGTTTCATGAAACGCTGCGCCGACCGGCTCTGGAAATTCAAAGACCGTCTCACGGACTCAGCCCCCCTCATCTGGGACGGAGAGTTGACGGTTTCCAGCATGGCTCCGTGCGGCGTGCTGATGTTGGAGATTCTCGAATGACCCCGCCGGGCATACCCTAGGGCTGCCGCAGTCCAAGGCTGGCTCCAACGGAAAAGTCGAAGCCTTGAGGAGATTTGAAACAAGCCGGTGAGGACACCGGCGCTCCGGCTCACACCGACGCCTTTTCCTGAGAGAGTTTCGGGTCCTTGTAGGTCGATTGTACGTAAACTTCGCGCAGTTGCTTGAAGTCGATCAGGCAAGGACTGTGGGCCATGAGGTCCGCTCCCTTGTTGTTTTTCGGGAAGGCGATGACTTCGCGGATGCTGTCTTCACCGGCGACGAGCATGGCGATGCGGTCCAGACCGAGCGCCAGACCACCGTGCGGCGGCGCGCCGAAGCGGAAGGCATCGAGCAGGTGGCCGAATTTCTCCTGCTGCTCTTCCTCGTTGATGCCGAGCACGGCGAACATTTTCGATTGCAGGTCCTTTTCGTGAATCCGGATCGAGCCGCCGCCGAGTTCGTAACCGTTGAGCACCACGTCGTAAGCCACGGCGCGGACGTTCGCGTAGTCTCCGGCATCGAGTTTCGCGATGTCATCCGGATGCGGACGGGTGAACGGATGGTGAACGGCCACCCAGTTTCCGGTTTCCTCGTCCTGCGCGAGCAGCGGGAAATCGACGACCCACAGGAAATTGTAAACGCCGGGCTGGTTCGTGAGTTCCATCATCTCCGCACACTCGGTGCGGACGCGGCCGAGGATGGTGCTCACGCTTTCGCGGGAACCTGCGGCGAAGAACACGATGTCCCCTTCTTCGAGATTCATCGCGGCGGTGACGGCGGCTTTTTCCGCATCGGTGAAAATCTTCCAGAGCGGGCTCTTGTATTCGCCGTTTTCCAGCTTGATGAACGCGAGGTTTTTCACCGGCAGACCAGCCTGCACCGCGATTTCGTTCAAGCGGTTCATCTGGCCGGTGGTGATCGTCGCGAAGCCTTTCGCGTTGATCGCGCGCACCACACCGCCGCCATCGATCACGCTGCGGAAGATCTTGAACTCGGTGCCTGCGAAGACTTCGCCGAGGTCGGTGATTTTCAGATCATAGCGGGTATCCGGCTTGTCGGAACCATAGAAATCCATCGCGTCCGCATAGGTCATGCGCTCGAATTTCGCCGGGATTTCAAGATCGAGACCGGCCTTGAACATCGAGCCGAGCAGGCCTTCGACGAGTCCGATGATGTCTTCCTGACCGACGAAGCTGGCTTCGATATCGATCTGTGTGAATTCCGGCTGGCGGTCCGCGCGAAGGTCTTCATCGCGGAAGCAGCGGGCGATCTGGAAATATTTCTCAAGGCCAGCCACCATCAGGAGCTGCTTGTATTGCTGCGGAGCCTGCGGCAGTGCGTAGAAGCGGCCCGGATTCAAACGCGATGGCACGAGGAAATCGCGCGCGCCTTCCGGCGTCGGGTTCGAGAGGATCGGCGTTTCGATTTCGAAAAATCCGGAATCGTCCAGATAACGGCGCGCGGCGGAAGTGATCTTGCTGCGCTGGCGGATATTCCGGCTCATGCGCGGACGGCGCAGATCGAGATAGCGGTATTTCATCCGCAGGTCTTCGTTGGAAAGTTCCTTGTCGAGCTGGAACGGCAGCACGTCCGCCTTGTTCACGATGTTCAGCCCGGTCGCCACGATCTCGACGGTGCCGGTCGCGATCTTGGAGTTTTCGGTTCCTTCGAGACGCTTGGAAACCTTGCCGGTCACCTGCACCACATCCTCCTCGCGCAAGGTGTGCGAAAGCGCCGCGATTTCCGGGCTTTCCTCCGGGCGGAACACGCATTGGGTGAGACCTTCGCGGTCGCGCAGGTCGGCGAAGATCACGCCGCCATGGTCACGCGCGGAATTCACCCAGCCGATCAGGGTGACGGTTTGGCCAATGTGGGACTCGCGGAGTTCGTTGCAGTGATGGGAACGCATTTGAGGAAAGTTTGCTAGTTTTCAGAGTTCAGTTTTTAGGCCAGCAAAGGACCGTCCGGCTGGGTTAAGCGGTCGGCGAGCCATTGCACGGCGGTTTCCGCTTCGAGGGATTCTTCGGTGCGGCTGGCGAGGATTTTGAGTTTCAGGGTCGGGTATTCGTTGCCGATGACGAGGGCGAAGCGTGCTCCGGCGCGTTCAGCGTTCTGGAATTGCTTGTTCACCTTGGCGTTACTCAACGGCAGGTCGGCGGAAATGCCCGCGCGGCGCAGATCGGTGACGAGACGGAGCGCTTCCGGTCGCTTCGCTTCATCGGCGACGATCAGATAGATGTCGCAGTTGGTGCCATTGCGCTGGAGCCATGTTTCGAGCCGCATCGCGGTGTGGGCGGTTTCCTCGATGAGGTTGCGGATCACGTAGTCTCCCATCGCGAAACCGGTTGCGGGAAGATCGACGGCGCCGTCGGAAATGGTGGTCACCAGCGTGTCGTAGCGACCGCCACCGGCCACGGCGCGCATGGATTTTTTCGCGTCGAAGACCTCGAAAACCACGCCTGTATAATAAGCAAGGCCACGCACGATCGAGAGATCCAGCTCAACCACATCGGCGAAGCCGCGAGCGGCGAGATCCTGCTGGATGTGCGTGTAATCCTCGGACGCCGATCCGGGATCACTCATAAAGGCACGGATGTCCGCGTGAGAAATCGGGGCGGCACCGCTGTCCTTTAGGAGTTTCGCGAGTTTTTCCTCGATGGCTTCCGGTTTATCGCGCTCGATCTTATCGATGATATTGAGGAAATCCGGCACCAGATCGTCGGAAATCCCCCGCTCCGCCGCGAAGCGCATCCACGCCTTGCGGTCGGAAATACGCACGACGAAATCGTCCTGCCGGAAGCCGAAGGCAAACAGGGTCTCGATCGCGAGGGAAATCAGCTCCGCGTCGGCGGCGGGACCGGGTTCGCCGAGAATATCGACGTTGAACTGGAAAAATTCGCGTCCGCGGCCTTTTTGCGGCTTTTCGTAGCGGAAGCACTGGCCGATTTCGAACCACTTCAGCGGTTTCGGGAAATCGCGCTGGTGCTGGGCGGCAAGGCGGGCAAGCGAGGCGGTGACTTCGGGGCGCAGGGTCACATCGCGGCCGCCCTGGTCCTCAAAACGAAAGAGTTGCGAAGAAAGCTCGCCGCCGGATTTTTTCAGATAGAGGGCGGTGTCTTCGAGAATCGGCGTTTCATATTCCACATAGCCGCAACGGCGGGCGACGGAGCGCCAGGTTTCGAACAAATAATTGCGAACCGCGCATTCACGAGGCGTGAAATCGCGGAATCCCGGAAGTGCTTGGAATGTAAGACCGGCCATGGGCGGGCGGCGAGAATGCACGCCGCCCTAGGCATTTCAAGGCGGGATTTTCACTGGGAGCGCGGACTTCAGTCCGCCCCGGAGGATCCAGCAAAGCCAAGCGGACTGAAGTCCGCG
>JASGEP010000003.1:0-17324 GCA_047606285.1 Luteolibacter sp.
GGGGACTAAAAAGCCGATCGGGTTGCACTGGTTGCAAAACCTCGATCGACTGTCTGTCTCTCGCGCCGCCCTGCGTCGTGGCGACGGCGAAAGCTACCCCACCCCAGCCCCACAGGTCAATACGTTTTTCGCCCCTTTTTGAAAATTCCGGGATCTAACTTTCAATGGATTTACAAAACACTGATTACCAGAGGTAAGGTCATTCCATCCCCCGCATTTTTTTCTGCTCTTTGATCCATTCCCGATCCTGATCCGAAAAAATGCTCTCCTTCGCCTGAGACACGGTGCCGTCGGGTTCGACCAACACGAGTTGCCCTTTCGAATAGGATTTCAGCTTCGCGAATACCTTGCGGTCTTTGCGATCCTTCCATTCGCGATAGCCTTTCTTTTCTAAGCCTGCGCGCCAGGAACGATACCGTTCGGCGGCAGCGGACTCGTTGTGCTTGATCTGTCCCCAAAGGTAATTCCCCTCGCCCCGTTTGTAGCCGCGAAAGCGTGCGAGCACCGCTCCGCTGGAATCCAGCATGACCAGCCCCGGATAGCCGAGAATCTTGTAACGCTTGTTGAGGTTTTCCACATACGCCCGGCGATTCGATTCGGCGGTGTTGCTGTCCGCCAACGACAAATCGGGTTCGTCTCTCCGCACATTCGTATCCACCCGGAGGCGGACGAGGTGATCGGCGGCCCATTTGTCGAATTCATTGGTGGAAAAAAGCTCCTCGCTCAATGCCTTGCAGAGCGGGCTGCGGGCGGAGTCGGTGAACCAGATCAAAATCGGTTTGCCTTCCCGCGCGGCGCGGCGTCTGGCGACGGTTTCGCTTTCCTCCCAGGATTTGACCTTGGGTGCGTCCAGAACCGCTGCCAGTTCCGGGATCTTCGCATCCGGGTTATCGGGATCGGTGAAAACGATGTCTTCTTCCGGCGTCATGTTTTTCGGCAAGATCGCCTGCGGCTGATTTCCTCCCGGCCGCACCGGGGTGCCCCCTGCCGGATCGTTGCTTTTGGGGCGCAGGATTTCAGGGATACCGGTCGGGCCAAAGGGAGATTCCCCGGACTCGGGTGCTTTCGACGCACAGGCAGTGATGGCGCACGTCAAAGTGAAAATGGCGCAGGAATGCTTGAACCTCATGGCCCGGAAGCTTGAGCGAAAACCGGGCGGAGCAAACGCCAAAAATTCATTCTTTCAATCTCAATGGCGTGCCGCAGTAGGTGCAGCGGAACCACCGGAAGATCAACAGATGCAAGCAAAGCGGCAAAATATAGCCCAATCCCTTGATGTGGTGCGCCTTGGGATTCTTGATGCAATGGCGGGGCCAGAAAAATTTCTGGCGGCAAATCTGACAACCGCAGCGGGGCGCGAAAAACAAATAGGCGGTTCCGAAAAACAGAAGTGAAAACGGAAACCCAAGCAGCCCCTTCGGCACCCACCCGAAGCTCGCCGGTTTGCCATCGGACAACATGAGCAGGCCCACCGATATCACCGAACACCAGAGCAGGACATGCACGAGGATCGTGAAAATCGCCAACAAACGCAACGTAAGCCGTTCATCGACCAACACTCCGCGGATGTAGCGACGCGAGTCCGGGGAAACTCCGCGGTTCGTTTCATCAAGGGGTGCTTTTTTCAAACGACTGCCATCCGAAGACGAGGACGCCCGTTTGCTCTGCCGTCCGGTTACTTCAGCGGTGGAGCGCAGCCTTGAAACGTCGATTCCCACCTGTCCCGATTGAGAGAAAGGCGTTTCGGAAACGGCAGCCGGTTTCACGGACAAGGACGCCGGAGAATCTTCCTCGTGGACTTCCTCCTCTTCTTTTTCCCGGCCGGTTCTGAATTCCAGATTTTCAGGAAATCGATTGAGAAACATCGCGGGAGGAATGTCTGAAACGGCCACTCCGGCCTCTACGAAGTGTTTCCCGGGCAGAGGGATGGCCAGCGGCGCTTCCGCTAACATCACTCTTACTTCCGGCTTTTCTTCGTGATTGATCGTCTCCAACGGAAGAGAAGATTCCGATAACAGAATCTCTCTTCGCGCTTCCTCGATCCATTGATTGAGTTGCTGGAACGTCGGAGCACGCAACGCGATTTTGAGTTTCCGGTTCGCCTTTTCCAACTCGGCGAAAAGCTTCACGGCATCCGCACGGGATAATGCTTCCGCATCCTGATAGCCGACCGCTTCGAGAAGTTTCCCGGAGGTTTCGCCAATACCGGAAATGCCGCTCAATGGGATCATGTGCGTTTCTGATTAGAGGAAACTTCCGGATACCTTCAAGACATCAGGTGAGGGAACCCAACATTTCCGAAAGCTGTTCGAGTTTGGATTTCCAGTCTTCCATACGTGCCTTTTCCTGAGCCACGACTTCCGGCGGAGCGCGATCGACGAAACTCGCATTGCCGAGTTTGCCTTCGCATTTCTTCACCTCGATCCGGATTTTTTCAATCTCCTTGCCGAGACGGACACGTTCGGCTTCGACATCGATCAATCCTTCCAGCGGCAGATAGATTTCTCCGACAGGAGTCAGGGAAACCGGCGTGCCTTTGGGACCTTCGTAGGCAGCATCGATACGGATCTCCCCCGCCCCGGCGAGCAGTGCCAGCGTGTCCTTTTCATTTTCCAGCCAATCCACGGACGGCTTCACGACAAAGGTCACATCCCGACGGGTCGCCACGTTGTATTCGGCCTTCAGGTTGCGAAGACGCCCGGCGGTTTCGTAGATGGCGCTTGCGATGTTGCCGGCGGTGACCGCTTGTTCCGCATTCCCGGTCGGAATGAGCGGTTCGGCGGACAGCTCCTTGTTCATGAGAAATTCGCCGTCTGTCAGGAAGCCCATGCGCGAGGAAAGCTCCTCGGTGATGTGTGGCATGTAAGGGCTGAGAAGCTGGAGGTAACGCGCCATGACCCGATCGAAGGTGACGAGCGTGGCATCGCGCGCTTCCGGCGTGGCGGATTCACGAAGATCGGTCTTCACCGCTTCGAGGAACTTGTCGCAGAACTCGGACCAGAGGAATTCGTGCAAACGTTGGGCGATTTCACCGAAACGATAGTCCGCGTAAAGACGGACGAGATCGGCAGAGAGTTCATCGAGCTTCGCCATGATGTCCACGTGATGCGGGCGAAGGGAAACAGCGGTTTCGTCCGTGATTTCCCCGCTCATCTGGCGGAGGCGGCAGGCGTTGTAGAGCTTGTTGGCGAAGTTCCGGCCTTCCTCGACCGAGCTTTCGTCGAAACGCAAATCACTGCCGGTCGGCGCGATGCGCATCAGGCCGAAGCGCAGGCCGTCGGCACCGTATTTTTCCATCAGGTCGATGGGATCGGGTGAATTTCCGAGCGATTTCGACATCTTGCGGCCCTTGAGGTCGCGGATGATGGAGGTGAAATAAACGTTCCGGAACGGCAGCTCGCCGGTGAATTCGTAGCCCGCCATAATCATCCGGGCGACCCAGAAGAAGATGATGTCCGGACCAGTCACAAGATCTTCCGTCGGATAGAATTTCTTCAAAGTCGCGCTTTGTTCGCCGACGTCGGCCATGGTGGCGAACGGCCAGAGCCAAGAGGAAAACCACGTGTCCATCACGTCCTCGTCACGCGTCCAGTTTTCGGCATCGGCCGGAGCTTCGAGACCGACGAAAATGTCTCCGGAGGAAAAGTCCGCCATGCCGAGCGACTCGGCGTTTTTCAGCGCTTCGAGCTTGTCCTTGCGATACCAAACCGGGATCTGGTGGCCCCACCAGAGCTGGCGGCTGATGCACCAGTCCTGCAGGTTTTCCATCCAGTGCGCGTAGGTCTTCGCCCAGCGCTCGGGACGGAACTTGATCTCGCCATTCGCCACGGCGTCCGCCGCTTCCTTCACGCAGGGGTATTTCAGGAACCACTGCATGGAAATGCGCGGCTCGATGGGCACACCGCCGCGCTCGGAATAGCCGACGTTGTTTTCGTGTTCCTCGACTTTTACCAGCAGACCCATTTCCTCCAGCTTCGCCGCCGCGCGCTTGCGGGCCACGAAGCGGTCGAGACCGTGCAGCTCGGGAACCTCGGGGCAGTTTACGTGGCCGTCCGGCGTAAGCACGTCGAGGATTTCGAGATTGTGGCGCACGCCGATCTCGAAGTCCGCCTTGTCGTGGGCAGGCGTGATTTTCAGCGCGCCGGTGCCGAACTCGATGTCCACATGCTCGTCGGCGATCACCGGGATTTCCGCATGCGGAAACGGACGCTTCACCTTGCGACCGATGGTTTTCGAGAAACGCGGGTCTTTCGGATTCACCGCCACCGCCACGTCTCCCATCAACGTTTCCGGACGGGTGGTGGAAATTTCGAGGAACTCGCCCGGAGCGTCGGCGAGCTCGTATTTCATGAAATACAGCTTCGAGCGCTGCGGCGTCATGATGACTTCCTCGTCGGAAAGCGCGGTGAGGGAAACCGGGCACCAGTTCACCATCCGCTTGCCACGGTAGATTAGGCCTTTTTTGAAAAGCTCCACGAAAACATGACTCACCCACTTCGTGTAAGGCTCGTCCATGGTGAAGCGCTCACGGCTCCAGTCACAGGAGCAGCCGAGGCGTTTCAACTGATTGATGATGATGTCGCCGTGCTTGTTCTTGAAATCCCAGACGCGCTCCAGGAAGGCGTCGCGGCCGAGGTCATGGCGGGTCATGCTTTCCTTTTCGCGAAGCTCGCGCTCGACCTTCGCCTGAGTGGCGATGCCCGCGTGGTCGGTGCCCGGAAGCCACAGCACCTCCTTGCCGTTCTGGCGGGCACGACGGGCGAGAATATCCTGCAAGGCATTGTTCAGGACGTGTCCGAGGTGCAGGATGCCGGTGACATTCGGCGGAGGAATGACGATCGAGTAACCTTCCTTCGGCGACGAAGGATCGGCCTCGAAACATTTTCCCTCGATCCACGCGGCATACCACTTGGCTTCCACCGCTTGGGGTTCATAGGCTTTCGCTAACTCGGACATGGGGGCGGATGGATGGCAGAGGGCGGCGGTTTTGTCCAGTGTGCTTAAAAGATCGGTCCGATCGTCTGATCCGGCTGATCTCCCTTTGAAAACAGTTGCCACGATGGGCGAGGTCGCTACGTTCGCTGGGACTATGATCGTCGCTCCCAAGATCCGCGGATTCATCTGCACCACCGCTCATCCGGAAGGCTGTGCCAAGCACGTCGCCGAACAAATCGCCGTCGTGAAAAGCCGAGGCCCGATCGAAAACGGCCCGAAAAAGGTGCTCGTGATCGGTTCCTCCACCGGCTACGGCCTGTCCTCCCGCATCGCCGCCGCGTTCGGCAGCGGAGCCGCCACCGTCGGCGTGTTTTTCGAAAAACCCGGTGAACCCGACAAATGCGGCACCGCCGGCTGGTACAACTCCGCCGCGTTCGAAAAGGAAGCGAAAGTCGCCGGTCTCTACGCCCGTTCCTTCAACGGCGACGCCTTTTCCACCGCTGTCAAAAATGAGGTCATCGCCGCCATCAAGGCCGATCTCGGGCAGGTCGATGCCGTGATCTACTCACTCGCATCCCCACGCCGCACCCATCCGGAAACCGGTGAGGTTTTCAAATCCGTCCTCAAGCCGATCGGCGCGTCCTACACCAACAAGAACGTCAACACCAACACCGGCGTGGTGAACGAAATCACCATCGAGCCCGCCGAAGGCGACGACATCGAGCAAACCGTGGCCGTCATGGGTGGTGACGACTGGAAACTCTGGATCGACGCCCTGCTCGCCGCCGACGCGCTCGCTCCCGGCGTGCAGACCGTTTCCTACTCCTACATCGGACCGGAAGTGACTTGGCCGATCTACAAAAACGGCACCATCGGCAAGGCCAAGGAAGACCTCGAAGCCGCCCAGCGCGAGCTCGACGCCAAACTCGCCCCGCTCGGTGGCAAAGCCTGGGTCTCCGTCAACAAAGCGCTCGTCACCCAGGCCAGCTCCGCCATCCCCGTCGTGCCGCTTTACATTTCCCTGCTTTACAAGGTCATGAAAGCCGATGGCACCCACGAAGACACCATCGAACAAATGGACCGCCTGTTCCGCGACCGCCTCTACAACGGAAATCCACAACCGGACGAAGCCGGACGCATCCGCGTGGACGACTGGGAAATGGCCCCCGCCGTGCAGGAACTCGTCGGTAAACGCTGGCAGGAAGTCTGCACCGAAAACCTCTCGGAGCTCGGTGATCTCGAAGGCTATCAGGCCGGTTTCCTCCGCCTTTTTGGCTTCGGTCTCGATGGCGTGGACTACAACGCGGACTGCGACACCTCTGTCACCGTCCCGTCCATCGGCTGAGCATTTTCCTCACCCACCAAACCCCGGCGAGCCCCGCGCTTTCCGGGGTTTTTGGCAGTTGATGGAAAGAGCAGGCTTGTGAAGTCGGAACGCGGAAAGTTCATGAGCTACCACAAAGATCACAAAGGTTCAGCCAAACCCTCCTAAAGCTTGGCAGATTTTGTGTTTTTTGTGCTCTTGTGGTTAAGAAACTATCTGAACACGGAATGCGGAACGAGGAGCAAAAAACTCAAGCTTAGCGCCCTTCACTGCTTGCTTTGCGGTAAATCAATCCACCGGAAACCCCCAAAAAATCAGGAACGGCACGAGGATCGCCACATCCGCCAGCACCCGCAGCGCCTCCTGGGAAAACCGCGAGCGCGTCCGGTTCAGCACCTGTAACAAAGCGGCACCCGTCAACGTCGCGTAATAAAAAGGCCGCGTCGTGAATTCGTGGTCCAGCAGCGCGAAAACCAGCGAAAGCGCCCCCAGAAGCGTCAACGGGATCGTCAATCTCAATTCATCACGAGCAGTGATTTCAAGATCCCTGGAACGGCTCGAATGTTCCCACAGATCGATCGCCAGGATATTGAGAATGCACAGCGCCGCGAAACACATTAGTTCCTTCGAGCGCAACAGTTCGAAAAAGCCGAATCCCGAATGCACGTGTGCGACCATCGCCGTGCCATACGCGAAGGCAAAACCGGCGAGAATGTTCTTCGCATAGGAAATCTCGCCCGACGGTTGATTCGAGAAAAGCGAGAGCGCGAAAAATCCGATCACGAACAGGACACCCACGCCCAGATAACTGTAAATCATCATCGGCATGCTGAAAATGCCGAAGCCCAGAGCCAGCACCGCCGCCACACCCACACCCATCAGGAACTTCTTCTTGTGCCGCAGGTGAAACTCATGCCGCGCCTGCACCCGCACCGATTCCTCATTGTGCATGAGCGCGTCCAACAGGCGGTCCAGCACGTAAATGATCCACACCACCAGCGCGAGGGTGATGTAGGTCAGCGTCGGATGATAACCCAGCCGCCAGATCCCCCACGTTTTCGAAAAAATGTAGAGCCACGCCATCGCCACCAGCGGAGCATCCAGGCTCAGCAGGTTCGGGTACAGCCATACAGGCTTGGGGCGCTCTTCACTCACCACGCGCGGAACTTCCCCGACGCATGGCTGGATGGCAAGCGAACAGTGCGGAGATATTGCATCGTTTGCAGATGCCCGGCCGGCAGCCCCTACAACTGGACGAACCAATGACTGAATCGGAAAACGGGGGATTTATTGGAGCACGGACTTCAGTCCGATCTTGATATTCTCAGGCAAGGAATCGGACTGAAGTCCGTGCTCCAATATCAGGCCATGATGGCCGCCCGGACTTCCTCAGACGCCTCCGCACCGGCCAGCCGTTCCACCAGGGCCAGACCGAAATCCAATGCCGTCCCGGCACCCCGGGAAGTCATCAGGTTCCCATCGGTCACCACCCGTTCGTCAATGACTCCCGGGAGATCCTCATGCACGCTGAAATGAGCAGTGAAACGCTTGCCTTCGAGCAATCCGGCGTCCTTGAGCACCAGCGGAGCCGCGCAGATTGCCGCCACCGTTTTTCCCTGCCCAGCGAATGCCTTCGCCAAAGCCGCCGCCCGCTCGTCCTCGCGCATTTCCCCCACCCCCGGCCCGCCGGGAATGAACAGGGCATCGAAAGCCGATGGATCGACGTTTTCCAGCAAGTCATCCGCCAGCAGCGTCACCGCGCACCGGCCTTTCACCTGCCGGTGCACCAGCGCCGCGAGCACCACTTCCACTCCCGCGCGACGCAGGAGATCGATCGGAGTCACGGTCTCGATTTCCTCGAAACCATCGACGAGCAGGCAAAGGACACGCTTGGACATTGCCACACCCTAGCTCAATCCCACGGCTTGTCGAATCCGCTTCAGCACCTTCGACGACTCTTCCCGCGCGCGCTCGGCACCGCGTTTCAGCACTTCATCGACGTAACCGGGATCCGCTACGATCTCCTCGCGGCGTGCGCGCATCGGAGCGAAATAATCCCAATAGGCGTCCGCCAGCCGTTTCTTGAAATCGCCGTAGCCGATTCCCCCGCGCTCGTGATCCGCCACCATCGCCGCGTAGTCCGCCTCGCTAGCGAAGAGCTTGTAGAGCGCGAGAATCGTCGAATTTTCCGTCGGCTTCGGCGCTTCCACCGGAGTCGAATCCGTCGGGATCTTCATCACCCGCTTTTTCGAGGGCTTCTCCTCGCCGAAAATCGGCAGCGTATTGTCGTAGCTTTTGCTCATCTTGCGGCCATCGAGGCCGAGAATCACCGCGGTATCCTCGCGAATGATCGGCTCCGGCATCACCACCGTGCCCTCGCCATACGCTTCGTTGAATTTCACCGCCAGATCGCGGGTCACTTCGAGGTGCTGTTTCTGGTCCTTGCCGACCGGCACCTGATTCGAATCGTAGAGCAGAATATCCGCCGCCATCAGCGCGGGATAGGCGAATAGCGCATGGTTCGGAGAAATCCCGTTGGCGATCTTGTCTTTGTAGGAATGGCACTTTTCCAGCAGGCTCATCGGGCACACCGTCGAGAGCAACCACGCCAGTTCGTTCACCTCCGGCACCGCGCTCTGGCGGAAAAACACCGCCCGCTCCGGATCGAGACCGCAGGCGAGGAAATCGATGGCCAGCTCGCGCACGTTTTCCCGCAGCGCCACGGCATTTTGCGAGGAAGTCATCGCATGGTAATCCGCGATGAAATAGAACGTCTCCCCCGCATCCTGAAGCCGCACGGCAGGCTCCATCGCCCCGAAGTAATTGCCGACGTGGAGTTTTCCGCTGGGTTGGAGACCGGTGAGAATGCGCATGGCGCGGAGCATGGGTCCGCCGCCCCCGGACGGTCAAGATTTTGGGCGGACGGGAACATGGGCTGAAAACACGGTGAACTCTTCCTCCACAAACGGCTCGTCTTGAGAAAAATTTCTGCTAATCGATTGAAGCCACCCAACCTCCGCCCATGAAACTCCCGCTCATCGCCCTCCTGACCGCCTTCGTTTTCAGTTCCTGTGCCACCATGGTTCCGCTCGACCCCATGACCGCCTCCCCCTGCCCGAAATGCCTGCCGGGAAATTTCGATCAGCAGAATCAGAAGTGTTATTCATGTGATAATACCGGAAGCGCGAAGTGAGGGCTTTGCCTTGCTGAACAAGCTAATGTAGGCAACCGGCCTATGGCCGACCCTTGATGTTGTTTTATCATGATATGAAGGCCGTCTTCACCATTCTACTCTGGATTACGTTCTTCACTTTTTCGCAGGCATCCTACGAGAAGAGATTCGCGAAAACATCTGAAGAAAAGGCTGAGTTTCAAGACAAGTCACAAGCGGCGTTCATCGGTCATGCCGAAATACTGCATATGAAGTATCTGGGAGAAAATGGACGAGTATTGACACCAGAAGAGGTTGCCGCTGCCAAACCGGCCTCTCTTGAGCCTCTCTTCTACACGACAGATTCCCCCGTCCGGAGAATTGAATTCACCGTGCGGCTCATCCCCGAAAAATTCCTGAAAGGAGAACAACCGAAGGAAGGCGATTTTACCTTTTCTTACAGTAACAGTCTGATCGTGCTTTTCACTCGTGAACCCCGAAACCTTCACAAGGGAATCAAAATGACTTTTTACATCCTCAAAACGGAAAAGAATAAGGTTTTGGAGATCGGTTACGGCGATCCGGGATGAGGAGAGCCATACAGAGTTTTATTTTTAAGGCCGCGAAGTTTGAGTCTTTTTGTTCTGCTTACAGATAGCTTCTGAACCACAAAAAATACAAAGATCACAAAAGTGTTACACCTGTGTTGATGGAAAAATCAGTCAATTCAGCGCAACCCTTTGCGACCTCTCCAGCTCCGCGTTTCGATTCAACCTAAAAGCCATTTCCCGAAGCTTTGCGCCCCTTCCCGATCTTCGCGCCTTTGCGGTAAACCATTTTCAAGGCAGTTTCCTCACCTCGATCAGCTTCCAGAAATCCTGATCCTGCCAGGTGGTGAAGCGATCCGTGTAATCGCGTAACCGAGTTCTCGTCGCCACTTCCTTCCCTGCGATCAGCACTTCGTTCTGGCTCAACGGAGTGGTCAGGCTGCGCACCACGGGAAATTCATCGCGCAGCATCCTGCGCGTGTGCGATTGCATCGTGCGGTGGCCTTTTCCGATCACCAGATTCACTCCGAGCAATCCATCTCGGGCGACGGCGCGTTTGAGGTATTTGAGAATTTTTCCGTCCCATTCGCGGGGGCGGAATACGTCGGTTTTTCCGGCCAGATAGATGTCGTCGAAAACGATGTCGAACTTCCGGTCGTTCTTCGCCAGCCATTCGTAGGCGTCGCCGATCACCACTTCGATGCCGAGGGCTTCCAGCTCCATGTGCTCTCGCGCCAGCCCGACGATCCCTCCATCGATGTCCACGGCGGTGAACTGGCAATCCGGCAGCAGGTGACGCAGCGTCCGAAAAGCCGTGCCGCCCGCCAGACCCAACATCAAGATTGAGCGCGGCTCACCTTTCGGATGCAGGAGAGCGGCGGCGGCAATGGTGTCCCATACCAGACCGGTCATGAAGCGTTTTCGGTGAAACGAGGCATGGATCGCCCCGGCGACGCGGAACTCGACCGCCTGCGTCGATTTCCAGATTTCCACTTTCTGAAAATCGGTCTGGACGGTCTGGTGTTTTCGCATGGTCAGGAAATTCAAGGAGGGGCGGCGGGAAAACCACCCCTCCTTTTTATGAGAGCGTCAGCCCATAGCTTTTTCCATCAGCTTGTTCATGCGGGAAACGGTGTCGCGGGCGTCTTCGAGAAGACCAGCGGCGATCAGTGCGTTGTCGAACAACTGGAGGGAAACAAGCTTCGCCAGCTCCGGGTTCACTTCCTTGGCGTCGGAAAGCTTTTTCACCAGCGGGTGGCGCGGATTGATCTCCAGCTCCACTTTCACTTCGTCTTTGAAGTTCTCGTCCATCGCCTTCATCATCTGGCGCATCTGCGGGCTGAGGCCATCGGTCGGCACCAGCGCGATCACCGGGCTGTCGACGAGGCGCTTGCCGCTGGAAACGGAAACGACGCGATCTCCCAACTCGGTTTTCAGAAACTCGCACAGCTCCGTGGTTTTCTCCTCGGACAGCGCTTCACCCTCCGCCGCGTGATCGTCGAGATCAACGCCCGCATTGCGGATGGAAACGAGCTTCTTGCCATCGAAGGTGCCAAGCGCGTCCACGACGTATTCGTCCACGGCGTCGTTGAAGTAAATCACCTCCAGCCCGCGCGCCTTAAAGGCTTCCAGATACGGGCTGCTTTCGATCTGCTCGCGGCTCGAGCCGACAAGGTAGTAGATCGATTCCTGACCGTCCTTCATACGGGAAACGTAGTCGGTGAAACCACAGACCGTTCCGGCATCGGTGAGCGAGGATTCGAAACGCAGCAGCTTCGCCAGCGATTCGCGGTTGGTGAAATCGGTGGCGACGCCTTCCTTGAAGAAGCGGTCGAATTTCTTGTAAAACGCGCGGTATTTTTCCGGATCGGACTCGGCTTCCTTTTCGAACATCTTGATCACGCGCTTGCTGATCACGTTGTTGAGCTTCCGCACCAGTGCGCTGTCCTGCATCGTTTCGCGGGAAATGTTGAGCGGCAGATCCGCGCTATCGACCACACCTTTCATGAAGCGCATCCACTCCGGCAAGAGACCTTTCGGCTCGGCATCGATCAGCACCTTGCGGCAATACAGCGCAACCTGACTCTCGGTCTTGCTGAAGCCCATACGCTCCGGATTTTCCGAAGGCGCGAACAGCAGCGCGTTGATGGCGATGGGCGCGTCCGCGCTGAAGTGCAGGCGATAGGACGGCTCGTCGAACGACTTGCAGGCGAATTGATAGAACGCCTTGTATTCCTCGTCGGAGATCTCGGATTTGTTTTTCAGCCACAGCGCTTCCACCTCGTTGATGCGGACGCCGTTCAGATAGATCGGGAAACCGACGAAATTGCTGTAGGTCTGGATAAGGTGCTTCACGCGGGATTCGGTCGCGTATTCCTTGCTTTCCTCCTTCAGCTTCATCACCAGCTTCACGCCGCGCTCGGCTTCGGCGGCTTCCTCGATTTCATAGCCGCTCTTGCCATCGCTGGTCCAGGCGAGCGCTTCGCCTTCCTCGCGCCAGCTGCGGGTGGTCACGGTCACCTCCTCGGCCACCATGAAAGCGGAGTAAAATCCGACGCCGAACTGGCCGATCATGTTCCCCGCCTGGCCGCCGTTTTCCTTCACGGATTGCAGGAACGCCTTGGTGCCGGAGTGGGCGATGGTGCCGAGGTTTTCCACCAGCTCCTCGCGCGTCATGCCGATGCCGTGGTCGGCGATGGTCAGGGTCTTCGCCTCCTCGTCGGTGGTGATGTGGATTTCCAGCGGCAGCGTCGGCGAATGCACCTTTTTCTCGGTGCCTTCGAGGTGACGGAGCTTTTCCATCGAGTCCGATGCGTTGGAAATCAGCTCCCGCAGGAAAATTTCCTTATCGGTGTAGAGCGAGTGGACGACGAGATCGAGCAACTGCTGGATTTCGGCCTGGAAGGTGTGTTTTTCGGAAGTAATTGTGCTCATTTCAGGAAAAAAAGCGTGTGAGTGGCGCGACCATATCCATCCCGGCCCGGCTGTCAAATGGCGTGACCTGACAAGAATTTGCCAAAAATCGGCCATATTCCCGGGTTGTTTCTGGCCCGCCCGCACGGTTCCTGCTTTATTCCGCCCTCATGACCCCGGAACAAGCCCGCCTCACCGAAGCAGCGACCCGAGAGAAAAACTGGCGCCGCTGGGGCCCCTACCTCAGCGAACGCCAGTGGGGCACCGTGCGCGAGGATTACTCGGATCATGGAAATAGCTGGGCCGCTTTCCCGCACGATCACTCCCGCCGCCGCGCTTACCGCTGGGGCGAGGACGGCCTGATGGGCTGGTGCGACCGCCAGTGCCGTCTGTGCTTCGCCCCCGCGCTCTGGAACGGCAAGGACACCATTCTCAAAGAGCGCCTCTTCGGCCTCGGCGGCAACGAGGGAAATCACGGCGAGGACGTGAAGGAATGCTACTATTACCTCGATTCCACACCCACTCACTCTTACACCAAAGGGCTCTACAAATACCCACAGGGAGCCTTTCCCTACACCCAGATCCGGGTGGAAAACCAGCGCCTCGGTCGCACCGGTCCGGAGCTGGAACTCGCCGACATGGGCATGTTCGAGGAAGGCCGCTACTTCGATGTCTTGCAGGAGGTCTGCAAGCGCTCGCCGGACGACATCCTGTGGCGACTCACCATCACCAATCGCGGCCCGGACGCCGCGCCCATCCACGTGCTTCCCACCGTCTGGTTCCGCAATATCTGGAGCTGGGGAAAAGACCGCGAAAAGCCGCTGCACAAACCGGAAATCGAGCTGAACGGAAACTCGCTGGTCATCACCCATGAAACGCTCGGGAAATTCCGCTTTTACGCCGATTGCCCGAGCCAGCGCAAAGCCGCCCCCTGGCTTTTCACCGAAAACGAAACGAACCTCCGCAGCGTTTACGGCACCGACGATCCGAACCTCTACGTCAAGGACGCCTTCCACCGCTACCTGACCAAGGGAGAAAAAACCGCCGTTTCCCCCGAGCCCCGCGGCACCAAGGCCGCCATCCATTACCAGTTCACCGTCCCCGCCGGGAAATCCATCGTCATCCGCTGCCGTCTCCACGCCGAGCAGGAAACCAACGGCTGCAAGGGCATGGATCGCTTCGACGAGACCTTCGCCACCCGCATCGCCGAGAGCGACGCATTCTACGACGAAATCATCCCGCACAACATTTCTCCCGAGGAGCGCATGATCTGTCGCCAGGGCTACGCCGGCCTGCTCTGGTCCAAGCAGTTTTTCTACTACTGCGTCGCCGATTGGCTGAAGGGCGACAGCAACGCCCCCACCCCGCCGGAATCGCGGAAATTCGGCCGGAATTCCGACTGGGGCCACTTTTTCGCCCGCGACATCCTCTCGATGCCGGACAAGTGGGAATATCCGTGGTTCGCCGCGTGGGACTCCGCCTTCCACATGATCCCCTTCGCGGCCATCGATCCGGAATTCGCCAAGCACCAGCTCCTCCTCCTGCTCCGTGAATGGTACATGCACCCGAACGGCCAGCTCCCCGCCTACGAGTGGAATTTTTCCGACGTCAACCCTCCCGTCCACGCCTGGGCCGTCTGGCGGGTTTACAAAATCACCTCCCCGAAAGGAGATCGCGACCTCCTCTTCCTCGAACGAGCCTTCCAGAAACTCCTGCTCAACTTCACCTGGTGGGTGAACCGCAAGGACGTCGAGGGCCGCCACGTCTTCGGCGGCGGATTCCTCGGACTCGATAACATCGGGGTCTTCGATCGCTCCCACGCCCTGCCCGGCGGCGGCTATCTTCACCAGGCGGACGGCACCGCCTGGATGGCCTCCTATTGCCTCACCATGCTTTCCATCGCGCTGGAACTGGCCCTGGAAAAACCCGCCTACGAAGACATCGCGTCGAAATTCTTCGAACACTTCGTCAACATTTCCGACGCCATCAACACCATCGGCGGCAACGGTCTCTGGGACAGCGAAGACGGCTTCTACTACGACCAGCTCATCATCGACCACCAGGAGCCCATCCCCCTCCGCATCCGCTCCCTCGTCGGCCTACTCCCCATGTGCGCCGTCACCGTTCTCAAACAAAAAACCATCGACGCCCTGCCCGGCTTCCGGAAGCGCATGGACTGGTTCCTCGTAAACCGGCCGGACCTCCTGAAATACGTCACCTTCCGCCGCGTCCCGGACAGCAAGAATCCCGGCCGCTGCCTGCTGGCCATCCCCACCGAGTCCCGCCTCCGCCGCAGCCTCTCGCGGATGCTCGACCCGAACGAATTCCTCTCCGACTACGGCATCCGCTCGCTCAGCAAGGCCCACCTGGAAAAACCCTTCGTCTTCGAGCACGGCGGCCAGCGCCACGAAGTCCCCTACACCCCCGGCGAAGCCACCACCGACATGTTCGGCGGAAACTCGAACTGGCGCGGCCCGATCTGGTTTCCCACCAATTTCCTCATCATCGAAGCCCTCGAGCGCTATTACTACTTCTACGGCGACTCCTTCACCATCGAGTATCCCACCGGCTCCGGAAAAACCGCCACCCTGCGGGAAATCGCCATCGATCTCTGCGACCGCCTCATTTCCCTCTTCCTTCCGAACGAGGATGGTTACCGCCCCTGTTTCGGAGACGCCACCCGCTATGCCGACGAGCCCGATTGGCAAAACCTGCTGCTCTTCCACGAATACTTTCACGGTGAAACCGGCGAAGGCCTCGGTGCCTCCCACCAGACCGGCTGGACCTCGCTCGTCGTCCGCCTCGTCCGCGAACGCCGCGAAAAACTCAGCACGGCCTCGCTCGATCAGCTCACCGAAGGGAAAAACGTCGACCACCTCCAGGAAACCCACGTCGCCCCCACCGCGTGCCCCTCGCGGCCGTAAGGTTCTACTTCAACCTCACATCGCACCATCCACCCGTCCAGCCGACCCGCAGCTTCACATCGTAAAGCCCGCTGAGCACCTTGCCCGTCAGGATTTTCTCCTTCGGCCCATCCGCATAAACACGACCGTTTTTCAACAGGATCACCCGCTGGATTTCCGGCGGGATTTCGCCCGGATGATGCGTCACCCACACCAGCGTCCGGCCTGCTTTCAACAACGTCCGCAAGGTGGCGCTCAGTTGCAGCGAGGCGGAAAAATCCAGTGCCGTCGAAGGCTCGTCGAGCACGATCACCTCCGGCTCATGCACCAGCGCCCGCGCGATCAGGAAGCGCCTCCTCTCTCCCGACGACAACGCCCCGAACGGCCTCTTCGCGAGGTGGGACATGTGCATCACCTCCATCGCCGCCAACGCCCGCTCCTTGTCCTTCCGGGAAAACCTCATGTCCCGCGTCCGCCCGTAAGCGCCGCGCAATGAAGAAAGCACCGCGTCTTCCGCGATTTCGTCGTCATCGAAACGGGCCACTTCCTCCGGCATCACGATCCCGATCCGGTGCCGCAATTCCTCCAACGACCACAACGTTTCTCCGAACAACCGGCACACCGATCCACGCCCCGCTTCCGGTCTCACCTCTCCGGTCAGGAGCTTCAGCAACGTGCTTTTTCCCGCACCGTTCGGGCCCAGAATCGCCACGCTCTCACCCTCGTGCAGATCCAGTGAAAAATCGGTCAAAGCCGCCGTCTCACCCCGCCAAACCCATGCCTTGCCAATTTCCAGAAACTTCGTGCTCATGGCTGATACCCCCGAAGCCTACACCAAAAACCCTGAACGCAACTGGCAGTTAGATTGTTCTTTTCCGCGTTTCCAGCCGAGCACGCGTCATTTTTTCCCGCAGTCCACCATGTTTCAGAAAATCCACCTCCAACTGGCGGAGCAACCGGTCGAGCAGGTAGTTCGTCTGATAAATCAGGCAAATCGCGATATTCGCCACCACTTCCGCCTGGCGGGTTTCGCAATATTCCCGGTAGTTTTCGTAGGTCACCCGTGTTCCTTTACCCAAATTCCGCACATATTGCGCTTCTTTCGAGTTTTTCTCCCAGAGCCGGAGCTTCCGGGTGCGCAAGAAATCCAGAAAATCCTGAAGAAGTTCCTCCATGCTCGCCCGGGCCACATTCGTAAGCTTGATCTCCATTTCCTTCGAGGTCTTCGCCGCCTTACTGCCTTCGACGATATTTTGCTTACACGAGCGCGCCGCCTGCACCATCTGATCGATCGTCCGGTCTCCCCGTTTCAGGAACTTCTCACAAAAATGAAACGTGAGATCATACACCACCTCCGCCTTCTGATATGACAGCAGATCCTCATAGTTCCCATGCGGCGGAAGAAAACGGTGTTCACTCATGAAATTCACCTATCAGACAGAAAACGATCTATCAATAAAAATCCTATAAGCCCTATAAGCCCTATAAGCCCTATAAGCCCTATAAGCCCTATAAGCCCTATAAGCCCTATAAGCCCTATAAGCCCTATA
>JASGEP010000004.1:0-20632 GCA_047606285.1 Luteolibacter sp.
CCGGGATGTTTTTCGAGATCCGCTGCGTTTCTCGGCAGGGCGATGGCACCATCGAGTTCGGGCGTGTAGGCATAGGTCAGCACGTCCAGAAGATGGGTTTCGACGCCCGCGTCTACGACGAGGGTAGGCACTTCGTTTTCCACGATGTCGAGCACCTTGACGACCAGCGTGGTGGAGTGGGCGACGGAGGCTTCGCCGGGTTCCAGATAGATTCGCAGGGAGTGGCGTTCGGAAAATTCGCGGAGGAGTCGGCAGAAATCGTCGAGCGGATAACCTTCGTCGGTGAAGGCGATCCCTCCGCCCAGACTGAGCCAGTCGAGCCGGGAAAGGAGTTTGGCAAAGCGTTGTTCGATGACGACGAGCTGCGAGGCGAAGCTGTCGAGAGAATCGTTGTCACAGTTGACATGGATCATCGCACCCCGGATGCGGGAGCCGATGTCCTCCGGCAGCTCTTCCGCCCTTGCGCCGAGGCGGGAGTAACGGCAGACGGGATCGCTCAAGTGATGGCTGGAATGGCTGACCCCGGGATTGAGGCGCAGGCCGACTTCGATACCGGTGGCGTATTGCCCGAAGCGCTCAAGTTGGCTGATAGAATTGAAAATGATCTTGTCGCAGTAGCGGACTACTTCCGCGATTTCGTCCTCGGCGAACGCGACGGAATAACCGTGGGTTTCGCCGCCGAATTTCTCATGGCCCAGTCGGGCTTCCCAGAGACTGCTGCCCGTCGTGCCGACGAGGTATTGGCTCATGAAGTCGAAGGCGCACCAGCTTGAGAAGCACTTCAGGGCGAGCACGCATTTTGCTCCGGAATGCTTTTGGACAAACCGGATGCGCTCCATGGCGGGGAGCATCCGTGCCTCGTCGATCAGGTAGTAGGGAGTGGGAAACCGCATTTTGCTAGATCGTGGGGGCGGACATTTCGGCTTCCAGAAGAAACAGCTTCTTCGCGTCCTGTTCCAAAGTCGCGAGAACATCGGGGCCGAACCATTCGAGCGACGCGTCGAGCGTGGGCCAGAGAGAGGTTTCGGTCATGACGTGGGCAAGGAACTGATGATAGTCGAATGCACCCTCGAAAAGTCCCACCATGCCTTCACGACTGCCGGAAGGAGCATAGACATTGCCCGGAGCGAACTCGTGAAGGAAGGAGCGGGAGCGCACGTTTTTGAGATGCATGTGGGCGACAAGCGGTTCGACCTCGCGGATGAATCCGAAAGGATCGGCTCCTGACTCCCAAATGTGGAGAACGTCGAAGTTGAGGCGTAGGGCGGGGTGGTTGATTTCCCCGATGAGCTGGAGTGTGGATTCCCGCGTGTCGGCAAGTGTCTGGGGATGGGTCTCGACGACGAGGTTTACGCCGTGGTTTTCGGCGATCACACAGAGTTCGTGCATCCGGCGTGTCCAGTTGCGGCGCTCTTCGGCAGATACCTCGTGGCTGCCTTTGTTTCCTGCGAAAGTGCGGAGTTTCCCGGCGCCCCAGCCTTGGGCGAGGCGGCAGAGTTCCATGGTCTTGTCGATCATCGCTTGCCGGTCTCCCTGCACGGGCAGGTAGTCGCTGAGCATTGGTACGCGAAGTCCGCTGGACTTGAGCCGATCAACGTCATGGCCCGGATGATCGCGCAGGTTCATGGCATGCACACCCCAGAGCTCGATGCCGGAGAAACCGTGAGGAACGGCCCATTCCACGATCTGTCCGAGCGAGATCAGGCTGTGCCGCAGGGAAATGGTGCAGAGGGAAAGATTCATCGGGCGACCTCGAGTTCGGGGACGGAAGCTTCCTGTCGGGAAAAGGTTTGTTCGCACCACATTGCGAAGACTTCCTGCAATCGGCTCTTGAGGCGGTGCTCGCGCTCTACCTGCTGGTCGAGCACTTCGAAAATCCTGTCGCCGATGCTCCGGTCTCCGGTGGTGGCCAGCTTGATGGCGTTGAACTGGATGAGTTTATAAGACTTTACCAGTTCCGCGATCACATCGCACCAGTCGTCGAATTCAGCTTCTTCCAGCTGAAGTTCCCGCCAGAAGAAAGCGAGGCCGTGCTCGTAGGCGTATTTTCGGATCGCGAGGATGGGGACATCGACAAGCGCGTGCCGCAGGTTTGAAAGCGGGAGGTCGTCCCCGTTTTTGTCGAGGCCGTTCAGGTGGGCCTCGATGATTTCGCGAATCGCTTCCGACATGGGATAGCGGTCGGGAAGCATGCACTGCTCGAAGTAGGCGCGGATCTCCGAAGGTTCGGGTTCGTGCGCCTTTCTATCCGAAAAAATGTAACCGCCGCCGACGGCGGGGTGGCGTGCGGCGTGGAGAAGCCGCTCCTTCGCGGCGATTCCTTCCCAACGGTAGTCGGGATCGTAAACGAACCAGGTATCCGCCTTGTCGGTCGTGCCGAGCATCAGGTAGTGCGGGAAAGGGTCCTTGTTGAACTCGTTGACGCGTTCCGGCAGCCGGTGCATGTCGAGCATCACCATGATGTGCTGGTCCGGCGTGCGGTTTTCGACGAGCGAGACGAGCTTGCGGACGTTTTCTTCCCGGTCGGTGTCGTGATCGAACCATGGCTCGACCTTGATTCCGAAGAGCCTTTCATACCAATCGATGAAGAACTGATGGCTGATCCGCTCGCTGTGGTAGGAAATGCAGCATTGATCGGTGACGACGATTTCCGAATCCCAGACGCCGAAATAGAGCGCGCGCTGGTCGAAATCGAGGCGCTTGATGACCTCGCTCAGACAACTCACGAAGCAGTGCAGCTTGATGTCTTCTTCATATTCGAGAAGCTTGTAGGCATCCGTGCGGGGTTGTGCGTCGAAGAAAAGCTTGGCCACGGCCCGCACGGTGGAGAAATCCGTATCCATGATGGCGGATTCCGGCAGGGAAAGGCCGTGTTCCACTTCGAGGCTGACCAGCAGTTCGAGCGTGTCGGACGAATCCAGCCCGAGGTCCTCGCGCAGCCGCGCGTCGCTTTGGAAGCCGCTGACGTCGAGATGCTTCATGTTGCGGACGAGAGAACGATAGATGCTCTCGGCGATTTGTTGCTTCGTTTTCATGTCAGAATGTTAGTTCGAAACGGTGAGGACGTGGGAAGGTGCGTCCGAGAGGGCCTTGCGGCTGATTTTTCCGTTCGGAAGGCGCGGTATGGTTTCCACGCGTTCGATTTTCATGGGGATCTGGTGGGTGGCGAGCCGACCGGAGCAAAACCCGCGCACGGCGTCCGTCGTGATCGCTTCCTCCGAGACGAAGTGGAGGCAGACCTGATCTCCGCCGAATCCGCGGCTTTTCTTGAAGACCACCGCGTCTTGGATGCCCGGCATCTCGAGAATGACTTCTTCGACTTCGCCGGGATACACGTTGAATCCGGCGACATTGATCATCTCATCGAGCCGGGAAACAAAGTGAAGACGGCCGTTTTCCAGATAACCGAGATCCCGCGTGTCCACCGTCCGGCCATCGGGTAAGGTGGCGATGATGTCCGATGGAGCACCGGCGTCCGTTCCGGCGCGGATGTTCACCTGAGGAAGCGGTGCGCCCACGTCGTTCGCTCCGAGAAGGGAGCTGCCGAGGGAAAGGCAACCGGCTTCGGAGCATCCGTATTGCTGATAGAGATGCCGCACTTTTCTGCCGACGTTTTCAAAGGTCATCTTCGGCAGGACGGTGCCTGAAGTCATTACCGCCCAAAGCGGTTCCTCCTCTTTTACGAACATGGCGAGCGTCGCGATCATGGCCGGAGACGAGTAGAGGATGGACGAGGGGGCTTCGCGGAGTTTCCGGAGAATGTATTTCGGATTGAGGTTCCGGATGATGACCGGTTGCACGCCACGCCGAAGGGCGACGAGCACGCCGCAGATGAGTCCGTAGGAGTGCGTCACCGGACAGGCGACGATGGGAGTCCATGCGTCCGCTTCGGGAAAATGCCGGATGTAGCTCTCGATTTCGGTATCGATGTCAGCCCAGCTGCGTTCGATGAATTTGGGCTCACCGGTGGTTCCGGAACTGGTTTGGATGAGACCGGCCGGAACGCCGGTCGGTACGGGGTTTTCCGGATCGATTTCGAGAACCCTGAGGTAGTCCGCGTTTTCCGCGACGATGAGCAATTCACAGCGGCTGCGTTCGGCGCGACGGAGTGCTCCTTCCAGCGGGGTGTCGAGGGGAAGGGGAAATACCGTGCCCCCTTTTTCTTTGATATAAAGGCAGAGCGCGATCCATAGGGAGGTATCCTGCAAGCAGACCGCGAGACGTTTCCCGGTGCATCCGGAAAGAATGGGGTGGGCATCGAACCGTGCGAAGCGGTTTTCAAAATACCGTCGGTCGTAGAATGTTTCGTCAACGTGGATCATGGGCGTGATGGCGCAGCGGGTTGAGGACTTCGTGCTCGTAGTAGTCGAGTCTTTGGCCACGGTGGATGGTCTTGGAGAGGAGAGACTCCACGATGATGCGGGGCATGTCCGCATTCAGGCTGGCGATACGCGAGGGTTCCGTAACTCCGGACGCGGCATAGGCGTCGAGTTTGGATCTAACGATATTCCAGAAGCTCTCTTCGGAGAAGCCGTGGAAGCGCTCCAGAAGGAAGGATATCTCGGCAAGGTTGAAGACATAAACCGTGTCCGCGTAGAGCTGACGCAGGGATTCGATCGACTCCATGCGATAGCCGTCGTCTAGCGGAATCGTGGTGAAAAATGGATCGACGGAGGCAAAGTCCGGCTCGGTTTCGGGGCGACCGAGGAATTCCGGAACGAATTCGGTGTCTTCGTGGAAATCCCGGAGGACGACCCGTTTCGGCCAGCCGTTTTCGTGGACGAGGATGAGGTTCTGCGCGTGTGACTCGAAGGCGATGCCATGGTGGACCAGCATGTGCCAGATCGGGATGACGACGGTTTCGACGAGGCGTTCCGCCCAGCATTGCACCCCATATTTTTCAATCCAGTCCGCGATAAAAGGACGGCCATCCGATTCGATCAGGGCCAGAGCGGTGAAAGGAATCGCCGATTCTCCTTCATTCAATCTACCCAAGATACTCTCGCGGAAAAGCACGCCGAGCAGTCCTGCGGTATGTTCATCATTCTCCGGTTCGTAGGAGATGGCGGCATACTCGCTCAGGAGTTGAAGGCGGTTGTTTTCCTGAAGGAAGGCATCCTCCTTCACGAGGGAAACGAGCCACTTCGAGAGCTGCGGGGCCGAGCAGACAAAGTGCGGCACGAGATTGCGGCGGGTGGACGTGCAAACGATGTCGAGCGGTAACTTGATGTTCGCTTTCAGAGGATGCGTGGCGTTGCACAAGGTGCGCAGCGATTGGCTGGCATGATAGAAATCACCGGCCGCGCCGAGCGGGATCAATGTTCCCGAGTCGAGTGCTTCTGCAAAACCACACTCGCGCAAGTGGTTTGCCTGCCACGGGTGGACGGGAACGAGGGCGAAACGTTCGAAGTCGCCGCCGAGTTCCTCCAACCGGTTTGTGAGCAATTCATAGGCGGCGTCACCCAGCTCAAGCCGCCAAAAAACGGCTTCGTTCATGGGTAGAGCGGAGCGGAGAAGATCGCGGCTTGCCGCCAGGAATTGCAGCTGGAAGGTATTGCCTGCTTCGGGGCCGTAAGTTTGATGATCCGTAAGGGAAAAACCGGTCCGGGTCTTGAAACTCGGGTGATATTGGTGGCCTTCGACGATGGCGGACTCCAAGGCCTGAAATCCAAGTTCCCGGCGCGGCTTCCGATGGTGGTCCAGATGGGTGTGGTTCCACCGATGGAATTCGATGGTTTGCGACAGTTCTCCGAGAAGGCGACGTTTTCCTGCGGGATCAATCTCCATGGCGCGGAGGAGTTCCTCCATGTGAAACGAAACCGGTGAACCTTCCACGATCCGGACGAGGCTTTCCTCCGCGATTCTTACCCGGCCGAAGGCACCGAACGTGGCCAGACCTTGGAAATCCAGTTTCCCTACCGAGAATTCCACTTGTTGGTCATAGAGCGCTTCTGTGTCCGGGAATCCGAAATCTCCCGTGATACGAGCTTGGGTCCGGTATTCCACCAGTCGTTCGAAAAGCAGAGCTTCAACGAACTGGCGGATCACGCGCCGTTCAGCGTCATCGGGAACGCGTCCGGCGTGTTCCTGTTCGGTTTCAATACATAAGGAATTCATGAAAACAAAGGGACTCTTTTTCGAAGTGGCAGGAGCTGAATATCCTGATCGGGCAGCGAACAAATGGATGCCTCGGTTGCTTTTGTTGATAATGAGTCTCAATCACGATAATGATATGTTTCCCCTAACCGCAACTGATTTTTTAATTTTTTGAAGGGATGGGTCTCTCCAAGTGCCAGGTAATGTTAGGAGTCGCCTGGAGTGAGTACCGAAACAGGCCAGAAGAGGCGATTTCCGAAAATTCCCTGAACCACGGATAAACACGGATGGACACAGATCATGGAAGAAAGGTTTCGATGTGATTCGTTAATCTGTGTTCATCCGCGTTCATCTGTGGTTCCTAACCCATTCCGGCAAACAATCTAGAATTCAACTGCCAATTTGGAGCCGATGAACCAATCGTGAGCCTTCCCGTTGACCTCTGTCGTGGTACGGCCGAAATCGTAGTAAAGGCACTCCGCGGAGGCTGTCCATTTTCCGGCCGAGGGATCGATGAAACCCAGAGGGACGGACAATTGTGGACCTATGGCGAGGTAGCCGTAATCCACTCCGTAGTAGCCGCTGCCCAGTCCGGCCATGACCAGCAGGGCGGCATTGACGGGAGTGTCACTTTTCTCGAAGAAAGTCACGTTCGGGCGGATGCCCGGCTCGAAACAAAGACCGGGTGCGAGATCACTGCCGAATTCGTGCGCGACTTGGAGAAACGGCTCTAGGGAAAAATTCCCCGGGAAAATTCCGTGGTCGTCGAACTCAAGCGTCGCACTGATCCAATGGCCGTCCGGATAGGCACCCGCAGGGCTGGTCCAGCGGTTGTAGAAGCAGGTGATGGCCCAGCGTTCGGCGAATCCGACGGTCAAACCGAGGCCGTAATCGAATTCCGTGAACCGGTTGCCATTTTCACCATGGTATTCGTAGGGAGTGGAGCCGATGACCGACCACAGGCCGATGAAGGCCGAGGCGAAGTCGATCAACCCATCGCCTTGATAAATTTTGGCGCTGAGATCGAGATGGGGCTGGAAAGAGATTCCCTCATCCTGAACGACGAATCCGCGGGTGATGTATTGGTTCGCTACTGTGACGCCGGTTTCGCCGCTGAAGATGGAGGTACTCTTGGGGCCGGCGATGGGAGCCTCCGCGTGAAGGCATGGGGTGCAGGCCGAAAGGATCGCGAGAAGTTTTGTTAGAGAGGATGGGGCCTGAAGAGGCGGTGATGGTTTTTCCGAAGAGAACATTTCTTTCCAGCAAGGCAGTTCGGGAAGCCGCAGCATCCGGATGTCCGGATGCTGCGGTGGTATGATTCAGCAAAGGATCAGAATTCCACTTGCAGGGACAGCGTGGCCGCGATCGGCGCGCCGTAGGACATGGCGCCTCCGCCCCATACGGTTCCTTGGTCCCAGACTTCGCCGGATTCGTAGTAGCGCTCGTCGAGCACGTTCTGGACGTTCAGACGGACGGTCCAGTCGGCATCGGCGGCCTTGAAACGATAGCGGGCACCGAGATCGACGACGGTGTAGGAGTCCGTAGCGAAGCCTTCATGCTGATCGAGGTATTGCTTGTCCACAAAGCGGGCATTCGCGGTGAGGGCCAAACCGGGAACTTGAGGGATTTCCAAGACCGACCACAAATTGACCTGATATTCAGGAACATATTTCGGGCGCTTGTCTTTGGCTTCGGCATCGTCGGTATCCACCTGCTTGGCATTGAGCAACATGGCGGCGAATCCGGCCTGGAGTTCATTGGTGATTTTTCCACGAACGGAGAGTTCGACACCGCGATGGCGCTGGAGTCCGTCGTAGGCCCACGAGTCACCGGATTGCAGCGCGAGATCCCGTTCGATCTGGAAGAAGGCGAGTTCGGCGGCAAGACGACCATCGAATTGTTCAGTCTTCACGCCGACTTCCCATTGCTCGGACTCTTGCGGTCCGAGGTTCACCGGGTTGTCATTGATGTCGTATTGAAGGGTGCCATCCTGGAGGCCTTGGGTATAGCTCACATAGGTATGCACTTTTTTGATCGGCTCATACATCAAGGCAACGGCGGGAGACCATGCATTTTGTGAATAGTTTTCTTCCGGATAGAGATTATCGGTGTTGTCTATTTTATTATACCTCGCGCCCAGCAGGACCGACCATTGGTCGGTGAGATCCACCGTATCGGTGAGGAAAAACGCGGATTCATCGGAGTTGTAATCGATTACTCGAAGTCTTCCCGGAGCAGGTTTCGGCAAGGATGCAAGATCGTAGGCATTGTTCGGACCGACATCGGGGAAGGTGCGCACACTATAGGTGTCAGTCGTCCGATATTCACCACCCAAAACGACGTTGTGCTTGAAGGGACCTGTTTCGAAAACTCCCTCGATGTGGGCATGCGCGCCCCAAGCTGTCCATTCGCTGCTTTGCAACAACGCTCCCTCGATGAAATCCCCGTTGTCTTGAACGGCATAGGGATAAGTCAACTCGGAATCGCGATCTGTTTCCTGATAGTTAAAGGAGGTGCGCAGTTTCCAGTTCTTGTTGAACTCGAAATCTGCACCCACAGCGCCTTCAGTGATTGAGTGATCGTTGTGTGCCCAATCCTGCATGATATTCGTTTTTACTCCGGTATCCAGAACGGTGCCCGTCGCCGTGATCATCGGACCATAGTAACCCTTGCGATCGGAGTTTTGCCCTGAGATCGAAGCCCAGATGCTCACCGCTTCGGTGGGTTTCCATTCGAGGAAGAGCGATCCCATCCGGCGCTCGCCATCGGCATGGTCGTAGAAGCTGTCGAATTCCTCATCGGCGAGGACAACGCGGTAGCCGAAGGTGCCCGTGCCTGCGGTCACGGTATCGCTGACATCCAGTTGGGAATAGAAATTGCCGAAGGTATTGATATCGGCGCTGATGCTGGTGGAGAAGTCCTGGGTAGGACGCTTGCGGATGAGATTGATAGCACCACCCGGTGGCATGAAGCCGAAGCGGAGAGCCGCCGGTCCTTTGAGAAGTTCCACGCGGGCTTTATCATCCAGATACGGAGCAGCGGTCTGGACGATAGCAAGTCCATCAACGCGGTAGCCGCCTAAATTTTCCACCTGGAACCCGCGCAAGCTGAAGTTCTGGTTATTGTAGTATCCGCCGGGCATGTGGAGAGCCACGCTGGGGTCGTTTTCCAGCACTTCCTTGAGGGTGAAGGCGCGCTGGTCCTCCATCAATCGCTCGTCATAAACGCTTACGCTGAAAGGGGTCTCGATGAGCGGGGTGTCCGCGAACAGGGCGGAAGAGGAGGAATGGACCTGATACATGATCGGGGAGACCGATTCACCGGTGACCACCAGGGTCGGCAGGTGGCTGCCGGTGCTCGTTTCCTTTTTTTGTTCCTGGGTCGCCGGAACGGACTGCGCGAACAGGCCGGAAGCGGCGAAACCGCAGGAGATGACAATCGCACCCGGAGTGCGAAACAGGTTGGTGTGTTTCAATTTCATGAGGAGATGGATTTAAGCGCCGCATGGGGCGATGAGGTGGTCTCGATCGGGTTAATCTTTTTCCCGTGTGATTCATTGCGTTCCTCAGCGTCGTGAGCCTTTTTCCTTTTCGGGAAACGCGTTCCAAGCGGTTCATTTGCCGGTCAGGCCGTCGCAAGACCTTCTTTTCGAAGGGGGTTGTAATGACGGCGCCGACGGTGAGGTCGGCAAGGAAGTGGGCCCGGAAGATGATTTTGCGAAGAGGCATTTAAAACGCGCGGAGATCCTTTTAATAATGAGACTCACTTGCAATAAAAAATCTGACAAAAATGTTTAATTTTTTAAGGCATTGAAAATCAGTTATGTATTAGATGTCTGCCGGAAGAGGCGATTCAGACGCTGTCATTCGGCGTCCAGCTGACCGGCGAGACCGCTTCTATCTTTATAACTGACAGAAGTTCATGCCCTTGACGTTCAACAAATCAATCAAGGAGACCTGCCGTTTTCTGCATTTCGCAGCTCCTTTTGAAAATCCGATGAACCGGCCCCAGTCCGTAGTTTTTGAAGCAATCCAGCTTTTCACCTTTCGGCACTGCAGTGCGGAAAATCATTCGCAAACGCTGCCTGCCCATTACGGATCGAGCAACGAGCGGACCATCGTGGCGTCGAGGCGTGATGAGAGGTCGGCGTCGGCGAGGATGCCGGAGGCGAGTTTGCCTTTTTCCTGTTGGAGCTTGTGGATGCGTTCCTCGACGGTTTCCTGACAGAGCAGTTTGTGGACGAAGACCGGTTTGTCCTGTCCGATGCGGTAGGCACGGTCGGTCGCCTGATTTTCGGCGGCGGGGTTCCACCATGGATCGAAGTGGATCACGGTGTCGGCGGCGGTGAGGTTCAGGCCGGTGCCGCCGGCTTTGAGGGAGATGAGAAACAGCGGGATTTTTCCGGTCTGGAAGTCCTCGACGAGCTTGCCGCGATCTTTCGAGGCTCCGGTGAGCTTGAGGTAGGGGATTTTTTCCCGAACGAGGTGCTCCTCGATGAGCGAGAGCATGGTGGTGAACTGGGAAAACACCAGAATGCGGCGGCCTTCTTCGATGAGTACGCCTAGCAGCTCGATGAGGAAGTCGAGCTTGGCGGAGCATTTGACCTCGTGCGGATAGTCGTCGGGCAGAAGCCGTGGATCGCAGCAGATCTGGCGGAGCTTGAGCAGGGCGTCGAGGAAGACGATTTGGGAGGATTCCAGCCCGCGCGCGGCGATGGCCTGACGGACGCGTTTGTCCATGGTGGCGCGGACGGTTTCGTAGAGGTCTTTCTGGTCGGTATGCAGCTCGATGAGGTGGACGAGCTCGGTTTTCGGCGGGAGTTCCTTGGCGACCTGATCCTTGGTGCGGCGGAGAATGAGCGGGGCGACGCGGTGTTTCAGCAGTTCATTGTGCTCGGCGTCGTTGTCTTTTTCGATGGGTTTTCGGAAGCGGGTGTTGAAGGTTTCCTCGCTGCCGAGGAAGCCGGGAACGAGGAAGCGCATGAGGCTCCAGAGCTCGCCGAGGTGGTTTTCGATGGGGGTGCCGGAGAGGCAAAGGCGGTGCGAGGCGTTCAGCTTGCAGGCGGCCTGGGCGACTTTGGAGCGTGGGTTCTTGATGTGCTGGGCTTCGTCTAGCACGATGAGGTGAAAGGGATGCTCGCGGAGTTTTTCGATGTCGCGTTGCAGCAGGGCGAAGGAGGTGAGAACGATGTCGGCGTGGGGGATGGAGCGGAAGTAGCTCTTGCGCTCCGGGCCGTTGAGGACGAGCACGCGGAGATCGGGGGCGAATTTTTTCGCTTCCGCGCGCCAGTTCGGGACGACGGAGGTGGGGGCGACGACGAGGGATGGCAGGCCCCGCGAGCGACCGGTTTCCTTTTCCGTCAGGAGGTGGGTGAGTGTCTGGAGGGTTTTGCCGAGGCCCATGTCATCGGCGAGGATGCCGTGCAGGCCGTGGCGGGCGAGGAACTGCATCCAGCGGAAACCGGCGAGCTGATAGTCCCGCAGGGTGGCCCGGATGCCGCTGGCGGGGGGGATGGCGTCGATGCCGGAAAAGTCGTGGATTTTCGCGGCGAGTGCGTCGAGCTCCGGTGGGGTATCGAGGCCGAGTTCGGGCAGTGCGCCGAGGCCGGCGGCGTCGAGCGCGTGCATGCGGACGCGATCGGGGAATTTCGGATCGAGCAGAGATGATAGGTGACGCAGGATTTTCCGCACGCGGCCGATGGGAAGCTTGAGGGCGTCGCCGTTCGGGAGGGGGGCGTAGATCCAGCCGTGATCGGGACGGTCCAGGGTTTCTTCGAGGAAATCGTATTCCAGCAATCTCGCGAGAATGGGTAACAGATCGTGGCGCTCGCCGCCGACATCGAAGCCGACGGAGAGGCTGAACCAGCCGCCATCGGCGGGTGACAGCTCGCTACGCCATGCTTCGGGCGGGGCGTCGTGCACGCGGTGGCCGACGTTATCATCGACGCGGACGTTCCAGCCGAGGGCTTCGAGTTTTTCGATCATTTCACCGCGGAACTGGTGCCAGAAAGCATCGATGGCGATGCGGGCGGGATCGGGAAACCAGCGGTCCGGGCCGTGGTGTTGTTCGCGGGATTTCAGGTTGGCGAGGAAGCGCCATGCGGAGTTCGAGTGGAGGGAGGAAAGTCCGGTGTCGCGCAGTTGCTGGGCGGCGGCGTTTTCCGAGGCGGCGTCGTGCTGGATGAGGGCGGGTTGGCCATCGGCGAGATGAACGGGTGAAACCCAGTCCGGAGCGGCGGCGCGCAGGCCGATGCGTTTTTCGCCGTAGAGCACGCTGGCCTCGGCGTGAATCCAGAAATCCGGCGCGGGCTGGCCGAGGGATTTGAGCAGGGTGCGGGTGAAGGAATCGGTCGGCTCGCGCATGACGTGCAGCTCGAACCGGGGATCGATCCGCAGGCGGGGCAGGTCCGGAGAGGCTTCCTGAAGCAGTTCGCGGGCGCTGGGCAGCGTCTCGGCGACGGCTCCGGCCACGCTTCGGCCGAGCAGGCGGGAGGGATCGCGCTCTTTCGAGGTTTTCATGAGCACGGCGGCGGCATGGTGGCAGAAGCCGCCGAGATCGCAGGAGCAGAAGGTCTCGAACTCCCACGACGCGTCGTTCTGCCAGATGCTGACTTCCGTTTCCTCGCCGGAAACCTGTGCGACGAGGCTGAAGCAGCCGGGAGCGGTTTCTTCCATCCGCAGTTCTTTCACTTTGGAAACGAAGCCGCGCCCGGCGGCGAGGATTTCGTCCTCGAAACGGGGTTCCCAGTGCAGGTCACGGATGGAAAAAGTGCTGTTCAAATGGTGAGTCTGTGCATCAGGCAAGCATCTCCGTTTTCCCTCGTCCATCCCGGAAATGCAAAACCACCGGGGAAAGGTGTCCCACGGTGGTGATGCGATGGTTTGTTGACGGGCTTAGACCCATTGCCAACATATTCTTCGGAATTGGAGCACGGACTTCCGTCCGTTTGGCTTCGATGGCTGGATTTTCCGGGTCGGACTGAAGTCCGTGCTCCAATTTTCTCCAACGCTTTCGCCAATTCCTTTTGGCAATTGATCTAGCGGATGCGCAGGGCGCGGAGCGTGCGGTAGTCCAGCCTTCCGCTCATCGGCAGGCGATGGTCGCGCTGGAAGCGGACGAGTGCTCTGCGGGATTGCGGTCCGAAGGAACCGTCGATACGGCCTCTGTAGTAGCCCAACTGACGGAGGCGTTGCTGGGCGCGGGCTTCCACGCGGTTCAGGCGATGGCGGTCATGGCCTGAATCCCGGTAACCATGACCATGGCCATAACCGTAACGGGATTGGGCTTCCGCCACATTGGAGGACGACAGGGTGAAAAGGGTCGCGAATGCGATAGCAATGAATGGTTTCATGACAACGGATGGAACGACCGGTCGCGTGAAAAAATTCAAAAGAAATTTTCCGATGTCCAGTAGCGGTCACAGACCTCTGCTGCCGAGCCATTGTTTTTTCAGGGCCTCGGCGCGTTCGAGGGCGTCGGTGCCGAGGAAGTTGGCGTGGCCCATTTTGCGGCGGCCGATGGCGCGGCGTTTGCCGTAGAGATGAAGGAAGGCTTCGCCGTCCTCGAACAGTGGAAGCCAATCGGGAGGAGTCGTTTCGGCGGGCCAGAAATCGCCTAGCAGATTAAGCATGACGACGGGACTCAGCAGATGGGTGGAGCCTAACGGGAGTCCGATGACGGCGCGAAGTTGTTGTTCGAACTGAGAGGTGGCGCAGGCGTCCAGCGTGTGGTGGCCGGAGTTGTGAGGGCGCGGAGCCATTTCGTTGACTAACAACTCCCCGTCCGGCTTGAGGAAAAATTCGACGCCGAAGATGCCGCGGTAGTCGAGCGCTTCGGCGATGCGGCGTGCGATGGCGGCGGCTTCGAGGGCGACGGAGGCGTCGATGCGGGCGGGGACGATGGAGACGTCGAGGATGTGATGGCGGTGGCGGTTTTCGGCGGGATCGTAGGTGACGATTTGGCCGTCCGCGCCGCGCGCGACCATGACGGAGATTTCCTTCTCGAAAGGAACCCATGCTTCGAGCACGGCGCGGGGAGCGTCGAAGGCGGCCCATACTTCCTCCGGGTTTTCATCACCCTTCAGCTTGAGCTGGCCTTTGCCGTCGTAGCCGAAGTCCGCGGTCTTGAGCACGCCGGGGCCGTTGAGTTCTTTCATCGCGGCGGCGAGGTCTTCGGCGCTGGCGATGACGGCGAACCAGGTGTGTGGAATGTGGTTTTCCCGGAGGAAATTTTTCTCACGCTCGCGGTTTTGGCAGATGGAGATGGCGCGGGGCGATGGATGGAGGGGTGTGTTCGCGGCGACGGCTTCGAGGGTTTCGCGCGGGATGTTTTCGAATTCCACGGTGGCGACGGTGGCCTTGGAGCAGAATTCGGCGAGTGCGGCTGCGTCGTCGAAGGGCTTATCGATCACTTCGTCCGCGACTTCCACGGCGGGGGCTTCCAGGCCTCCGGTCCAGATCAGGGTGCGCACGCCCATGCGGCGGGCGGCGAGGGCGATCATGCGGCCGAGCTGACCACCGCCGATGACGCCGACGATGCAATGGGGAGGATGAATGGGGAGTGACATGGCAAGGGAGTGGGCTGGCGGGCCGCGATGAGTGCGCGGAATTTTTCTCCGAATCAAGCCAGAGGAGGCAGGGTGGCGGCTTTCACCGTGTCCGTCTGGTTTTTGCGGAAATCGGCGAGCTTGGCGGCGAGCGTTTCGTCGGTGGTGGCGAGCATGGCCACGGCGAAGAGCGCGGCATTGATGGCTCCGGCTTTGCCGATGGCGAAGGTGGCGGTGGGGATGCCGCCGGGCATCTGGACGATGGAAAGGAGTGAGTCCACGCCTTGGAGGGCCTTGGATTCCACGGGGACGCCGAGCACGGGGAGATCGGTGATGGCGGCGGTCATGCCGGGGAGGTGGGCGGCACCACCGGCTCCGGCGATGATGGTTTTCAAGCCACGGCCACGGGCGGCTTCGGCGTAGGAAAAGAGCTTGTCGGGAGTGCGGTGGGCGCTGACGACTTCGGCTTCCCAGGCGACGCCGAAATTTTCCAGCGTGCGTGCGGCGTGCTCCATCGTCGGCCAGTCCGACGTGCTTCCCATGATGATGCCAACGAGGGGTTGTTCGCTCATGCGCGGAGCGTGCAGAGAGGGAGGAGCGGAGGCAAGGCGCAAGAATCGGGGAAACGAGTCGTCCGGATTGCGGGAAAATGGCGTTTTTTCCTCGCACACAAGGGCGTTCCTCCTCTCAGTGGCGCGGTCGTATGATTCCCCACCCCGTTATCGAAAATCGCTACGCTCGCGCGGAAGACCGCCCCGATTATGTGAAACAATTGTTTGACGAGGCGGCACCGCATTATGACCCGATCTGCAATTGGGGATTTTTCGGAACGGGGAATCTGTATCGCAAGGATGCGCAGCGTCGCCATGGATTGCGCCCGGGGATGAAGCTGCTGGACGTAGCTTCGGGCACCGGCTTGATGGCGGTGGCGGCGAGCGAAATCCTCGGCGGCGCGGAAAATATCACATGCGTGGAGCCGAGCGATGGAATGATCGCGGAAGCGAAAAAGAAGCTGGCGGCGACTTTCGTGCACAGTCGGGCGGAATCGTTGCCGCTGGAGGATGGGACTTATGATTTCCTGACGGTGGGCTATGCCTTACGCCATTTCGCCGATCTGGAAGCGACGTTCGTGGAGTTCCACCGGGTGCTGAAATCCGGCGGGCGGGTGCTGATGCTGGAGGCGACGAGGCCGGAAGGAAAATTCGGCTCGTGGCTTTTCCGGCTCTACTTCGGTCGGCTTTATCCGTGGTTTTCCCGCCTGATTACCCGCAGCGGCAAGGCGGAGGAAATGATGGTGTATTTCTGGGAAACCATGGATTCCTGCGTGCGTCCGGCGGATGTGTTGGGAGCGTTGAATGCCGCGGGCTTCACGCAGGTGAAGCGGAAGGCGCTGCTGGGTGTCTTCAGCGAGTACTCGGCGGTGAAGTGAGAGGGTGTCGCGGCGGTGTGTGACCGCCGCAATTCCCTTTGCCGAATTTGCGGCGGTCAACAGAGACCGCCGCTACAAGGTTCAGCGTGCTCCGGCTTTTTTCAGCGCGGCGATGGCTTCGTTCAGACGCTGACGGGTGGCGACGAGATTTCCATTGAGGGCGCGGATGCGCTCGTCGCGATCGGAGATGGCTTTTTCCCAGAGTTTCACCTGCTCGGTGTAGGCGGCCTGATTGTTGGCCGTGAGCTCGTTTTGCTCGGTGGTGAGCTTGGTCATGGCGTCTTCGAGTTCTTTTCTCGAAGCGGCCGCGGATTCGATGGAGTCCTTGAGCTGGACGATGTCGCGTTCGAGGGATTCCGCCCGTTTGCGCTCGGCGTCGTAGTTGCTCCGGCTCTCACTGAGCTCCCGCGTCAGGGTGGTGATGCGGTGGTCCAACCGGCGCTCCTTGAGCCATTGGAAGAGGATCAGGCCGGTGATGAGGACGCAGCCGACGAGATTGAGAATGGGAAGAATGCGGCTGATGCTGCTGTTATGGATCACGGTTTTGGTGATTTGGATTCGAAGCTGACCATTTTGATCCCGGCGGCCCGCACGGCATTGAGCACGCCGAGCACGTTTTTGTGGCGCGCTTCGGCATCGGCTGAAATCAGAACGCGGGTTTCATCCGGGGACGCTTCCTTTTGAAGACGGGTGGTGATTTCGGAAAGGGTGATGACCTGGGCGTCCCAGGTGACGATGCCGTCCGCATCGACTGCGATCTGATAGGGCGGTGTCTTGGTTTCCGCCACGCCGGTGGAGGCTTCAGGGATGTTGATCGGCACGCGGTTGAGCTGTGTCATGCTCAGGCTGACCATCATGAAGCTGGCGAGGAGGAAGAACATGATGTCGATCAGCGGCACGACTTCGACGCGGGCTTCGTCGCCGTGATCGTCACCTCCGTGGCTGCCTTGAAGATTGACGGGCATCAGCGTGAGTGTTTGACGGCGGCGGAGAAGGCTTCGAGGTCGTGGCCGTGTTCCTTGGCGGACTGCACCAGAAGCTCGGAGTGGTTGATCCAGCGTTCCAGCGAGGAACGTAGCAGGGAGATGCGCTTGCGGAAGAAATTGTAGGGAAGCAGGCAAAGAACGGCAATGGCGATACCTGCTGCCGTGGCGATGAGCGCTTCACCGATACCGCCGGTGACCTTGGTGACGGCGAGTTCATCGCTGCCGATCGCGGCGAAGGAGCCCATGAGGCCGGCGACGGTTCCGAAGAGGCCGAGCAGCGGAGCGAGGGTAATCATGGTGCTCAGCACCCACATGCGTGCCTCGGATTTTTCGATCAACTGGGAGGCGTGAAGCTGCATGGCGGCGACCATGGAGGTGTTCGCGTGGCTGATTCCTTCCCGCAGGTTGACCAGATAGGGTTCTTCGGTGTTCTGGGAGAGTTTCCAGGAGGTGGCGAAATCACCGACGCCGAGGGCTTCGCGGGCCTGGTTCTGGAGGGAGGGGCGGAGTTTGGTCTTAAGGGCGGACCACCAGATAATGCGATCCAGGAAAACGCCAAGGGAGAGGAGGAAGGCAGCGAGGATGGGCCACATGACCCAGCCGCCTTCGATGAATTTTTCGACGACGATGTTAGCGAGCACGGTTACGTTAGTATTTCAGTTGGAACTTTACGGGTAGAGTCAGGGGCATCCGGCTGTTGCCTTTCGGAAACCGCCAGCGGCGGACGCCTTTGACGGCGGCCTCATTCAATTCGGGCCATGGGCACGGCTTTTTGGCGTAAGCCGTGGAAACTTTTCCGTCGGGTTCCACGATGAAGGCGACCACCACGGTGCCGGATTGGCCCTTGGCGCGGCAGGATTGGGGGTAATGCGGTTGTGGGCGGTAGCCGCCCGCGAGGCGTTTCGCATCGGACATGCCGGTGCCGCCGTTGCGACCGCCATTGCCGACCTGACCGGTGGCGCCGACTTTGCCATGGGGCGAGCCGCCGGTGGCGCTGGTGGGCATGTTGGAACGTCGTGCCTGCTTGCTGTTGGTGTGGCGGACGCGGCGTTCCTTGGTCGGGGCGGCTGCGGTTTGGGAAATGGAGGTCAGGCTCGGAGTCGGCATGTCCGGGATTTCCGGCAGAGGGGCTTCTTCCGCGACGTCCGGCATCTCCGGCGGCGTCGGCAGGGTTTCCACTTCGGCGAAGGGGACTTCTTCTTCCTGGCTGTGTTCCTCACCGGTCGTGCCGGTATCGGTGGCCTGGGAAGCCGGAAGCTCCTCGGTGAAATCCCCCGTGAACTCGGTGAACTGCATGTCACCCAGAGGATCTTTGCTTTCTTCCTGAAGGATTTCGACCGTGACAGGAACCGCAATTCCGACGGTGCCGACTCCCGCGACACTGAGCCATGCGGCGAGGGTGCCTACGTTGAGTGCATAGAGGAAAGGTGTCATCGTACGGAAGTGGTGGGGCGCGCCCCACTAATGCGATTCGTTCTCAATAGGGACAAGCTTTTTCGCAATTTAATTTTAAAAATTTCACGGCACATGGGTCACCGGTTCCATCTGCGATGGACCTTTACGGATTCTTCGGCGACAAGCACGGCGTTTCCCATGTCCGCTCTTCTCTCCGCCAACGAAATCCGACTCTCCTACGGCTACCAGACCTTGCTCGATGGGGTGACGCTGGCGGTTTCTCCGGGGGAAAAAGTCGGGCTGGTGGGGAGGAATGGCTGCGGCAAGACGTCGCTGCTGAAAATCCTGACGGGCCAACAGATGGCGGATTCCGGGGAAATTTCCCTGCGCCGGGCTTTGCGGGTGGGTTATCTGCCGCAGGAGTTCGAGCTGGATGGCGAGCTGAGCGTGCAGGAAAACATCGCGTCCGGAGCGGCGGACATCGTGGAAGCGATCCGCCGCTACGAGAATGGAGATGGGAGCGAGGCGGAGCTGGCGGACCTGCTGCATCTCATCGATCACGCGGACGGCTGGAATCTGGATGCCCGGATCAAATCGATCTCGACCGCGCTGGGCACGCCGCCGCTGGAGCAGGCCGTGGGGCCGCTCTCGGGTGGGGAAAAACGCCGGGTCGCGCTGTGCCGGGCGCTGGTTTGCCAGCCGGATCTGTTGCTGCTGGATGAGCCGACGAACCATCTGGATGCGGAATCGATCCGCTGGCTGGAGGGTGCGTTGAAGGATTTCCCCGGGGCGGTGATTTTCGTGACGCACGATCGCTATTTCCTCGATGTGATTGCCACGCGGATCATCGAGATCGATCAGGGCAAGGCGTTTTCGCATCCGGGAAACTACACCGTGTATCTTGAGTCCAAGGCGGTGCGTCAGCAGATCGCCGAGCAGACCGAGCGCCGTCGGCAACGGTTTTTGCGGGAAGAGCTGGAATGGGTGCGTTCCGGGGTGAAGGCGCGGGGCACGAAGTCGCGGCATCGTCTGGAGAAATTTTACGAAGTGGAGGGGATGGAAGCCCCGCCGGAGGAGCGCGAGATGGATCTGCTGATCCCTCCTCCGCCGGAGTTGGGAAATATCGTCGTCGAGCTGGAAAACGCCGGGGTGAACGTCGGCACGGCCACTTCTCCGCGCTGGTTGTTCCGCCATCTGGATTTCAATCTGCGCGCCGGCCAGTGCACCGGGATCGTCGGCAGGAATGGCGTGGGGAAAACGACTTTGCTCAAGCTGTGCCTTGGCCAGATTTCTCCGAGCGAAGGCAAGGCGGAAATCGGCAGACGGGTGAAGGTGAATTACATCGATCAGACGCGCATGCAGCTTGATGGGAAGGGTTCGTTGCTGGATGAGGTGGCGGATGGAAATGAGAAGCTGCAATTCGGAAACCAGACGCTCGGTGCGCGGGCTTATCTCCGCCGTTTCCTGTTCAGCGACCAGCGGATCAACGAGCGAGTCGATCTGCTGTCAGGTGGTGAGCGGGCGCGGCTGATGCTGGCGAAGGTCCTGAAAAACGGCGGAAACCTGATCGTGCTCGACGAGCCGACCAACGATCTGGACTTGCCTTCGCTGCGGATGTTGGAGGAGGCGCTGGCGGATTTCGATGGCAGTGTGATCGTGGTCTCGCACGATCGTTACTTCCTCGACCGGATTTGCGATCAAATCATCGCTTTTGAGGACGGTGGCGTGACGGTGCAGACGGGGAATTATTCCTACTACATGGAAAAGCGGAAGGCGCGTGAGGCGGCGGAACGGGTTCAGGCGCAAGCGGCCGCTCGTGATGCTGCCGCCCGCCAGAAAGCCGCTGCCGTGACCGCGCCAAAGCCCCGCAAACTCACGCTGGCCGAGAAAAAGGAACTGGAGCGGATGGAGGAAACGATTCTCTCTGCGGAGAAAAAAGTGGCGGAGCTGGAAGTGCTGCTCAACGATCCGGAAGTGCAGGCGAAGCGGTTTTCGGAGATTCCGAAACTGGTAGAAGAACTTGAGGCTGCCAAGGAAGCCTGTGCGAAGCTCTATAGTCGGTGGGAAGAGCTGGAGGCGTTGGCTGGATAGGGCTTATAGGGCTTATAGGGCTTATAGGGCTTATAGGGCTTATAGGGCTTATAGGGCTTATAGGGCTTATAGGGCTTATAGGGCTTATAG
>JASGEP010000005.1:0-134572 GCA_047606285.1 Luteolibacter sp.
TGGCGTCCCGCCGCAATGCATCCGGGAGCTTTTATTGCGGCGGGACGCCACAACCACTTTTTGATCTATTATGCACTCTTGATTCCGGAAACCGGAGTCACCTAGGGTCCCCTCATGTCCGAACCCACCCTCACGCCGATGATGGCCCAGTATCTGGCCATGCGGAAGTCGTTGCCAGTGGATGTGATCCTGATGTACCGGCTGGGGGATTTTTATGAGATGTTTTTCGAGGATGCGAAAAACGCGGCGCCGATCCTGAATGTGGCGCTGACGAAGCGCGGCGGGACGCCGATGTGCGGGGTGCCGTATCATGCGGCGCAGAGTTATCTGGCGCGGTTGTTGAAGGCGGGGAAGCGGGTGGCGATCGCCGAGCAGACGTCCGATCCGGTGCCGGGGAAGCTGGTGCAGCGGGAAATCGCGCGGATTCTCTCGCCGGGATCGATCGATGATTTCACGTTGCTGGACGACCAGCGGCCGAACTATCTGGCGGCGGTTTTCCGGCATGGAAAAACGGCGGGTTTGGCGTGCGTGGACCACACCACGGGTGAGTTCACGATTTGCGAGTTCACGGAAACGGGGATGCTGCACGATGAGCTTTCACGGCTTTCGCCGTCCGAGTTGCTAATCCCGGATCATCAGACGGCGGAGTTCGGTGCGCTCACGAATTGCCTCGCTTATGATGGCTACGCGTTCCTGCCGGAGCACGCGACGCAACTTCTCAAAAACCACTTTTCGGTGCATTCGCTCGATGGCTTCGGCTGCGCGAATCTGCATTCGGCGAGCGGAGCGGCGGGGGCGATCCTGCATTACCTGATCCATCAGCTACGGCGTCCATGCGAGCATTTGCAAACGCCGCGGGTGCGGGAAAATTCGGCGCACGTTTTGATCGACGCGGCGTCCCAGCGGAATCTCGATCTGGTCGATTCGCGGTCCGGGAAAGCGCATACCTTGCTCGGTGTGCTGGATCGCACGGCCACGCCGATGGGAGCGCGGCTGTTGCGTGACTGGATCCTCCATCCGCTGCGCGATTTGAAGATTCTCACGGAACGGCAGGACTGCATCGCCGCGTTTTTGGCGGAGCCGTTTCTGCTTTCCAAATGCCGAGAATCCCTCAAAGGCATCCGCGATATCGAACGCACCACCTCCCGTCTTTCCCAAGGCACCGGAAATGCCCGCGACCTGCAATCGCTCGGCACCTCGCTATCCCACGTCCCGAATCTCAAAGAAGATCTTTCTTCACTGATCGCCGATCACTCGGCACTGATCACCAATCTTCACAATTTCACCGAACTGACCGATTTGTTAGCCGCCGCGTTGGTCGATGAACCGCCGGCGCATCTCCGGGACGGCGGGGTGATCCGCGATGGATGGTCGGAAGAGCTGGACGAGCTGCGGAACGCTTCGCGCGGCGGCAAGGAGTGGATCGCGCGGATGCAGGAAAACGAGCGGCAGCGCACGGGGATCGATTCTCTGAAGATCAAGTTCAACAACGTTTTCGGTTACTTCATCGAGATCACCAGCGCGCATCTCTCGAAGGTGCCGGATGATTACATGCGGAAGCAGACGATGGCGAACGCGGAGCGCTACATCACTCCGGCGCTGAAGGAGATGGAAAACAAGGTGCTCGGCGCGGAAGAGCGCTCGAAGCAGCTTGAGGCCGAGCTTTTCCAGCAGTTGCGCGCGCAGGTGGTCACGCATCTTCCGCGTTTGCAGGAAACGGCGGCGGCGATCGCGCAGGTGGACGTGCTTTGCGCGCTGGCGGAAGTGGCGCAGCTTCACCGGCATTGCAGGCCGGAGCTGAATGAATCGCGCGAATTTTTCGTGGTGAACGGCCGTCACCCGGTGCTGGAGCAAACGCTGACGGATACGAAGTTCGTGCCGAACGATACGGAGATGGAGCCGGAGAGCTCGCTGTTGCAGATTCTAACGGGTCCGAACATGGCGGGTAAATCGACTTACATCCGCCAGATCGCGTTGATCTCGCTGATGGCGCAGATCGGTGCGTATGTGCCGGCGGACAGCGCACGGATCGGCTTGGTGGACCGGATTTTCTGCCGCGTCGGCGCGAGTGACGATCTTTCGCGCGGTCAATCGACTTTCATGGTGGAGATGAGCGAAACGGCGCTGATCCTGAATCACGCGACGTCGCAATCGCTGGTGATTCTCGACGAGATCGGGCGGGGAACGGCGACGTTCGACGGGCTTTCCATCGCGTGGGCGGTGGCGGAGCATTTGCACGATGAGATCGGCTGCCGGACGTTGTTCGCGACGCACTATCATGAGTTGACGGACCTCGCGAATACGAAGCCCGCGATTTCCAATTTCAACGTGGCGGTGCGGGAGTGGAACGAGGAGATTATTTTTCTGCACAAGATCCTGCCGGGCGCGGCGGATAAGTCTTATGGAATTCAGGTGGCACGGTTGGCGGGCTTGCCGAAGCCGGTGGTGGAGCGGGCGAAGTCGATCCTCTCGCACCTTGAGCTGCATTCGTTGAAGCCGGAGGCGAAGACGCAAGGGCCGAAGGCGAAGAACACGGCGCAGGGGAATCTACCGAAGGTGAAAACGCCGCAGATGGATTTGTTCGGAGAGTTTTAGAGGGGTTCAACCACAGAGATCACAAAGATCACAAAATTTAGCTCAGTAAAACGGTCTTTGAATCTTCAGCCTTGGTAAGAATTTTGTGTTTTCTGTGATCTCTGTGGTTAATCTGAAAAGCGATGAAGGGGTTTGCGAAAGGTTTGCTGTTTCTCTCCGGCTGGCTGTTGGCGGGTTGGCTGGCGTGGCGATGCTGGCCGGTGGAAACGTTTGTGGTGCCGTCACCAGGGCGGCAGGTTCAGGTGGAAGGTGAGCGTTCGAAGATGGAACAAGCATTCGCGGAGTGGGCGGCGAGGCCGGAACTGAAGGCGGCGGCGTTGGGGTTCGTGCTGCTGGATGAGAAGGGAGAAACGGCTTTTTCGTCACCCATGGGCGAGACGGCGATGTGCCCGGCGTCCGCGCTGAAGACGCTGACGACAGGGGCGGCGTTCGGGATTCTGGGGCAGGAGTTTCATTTCGAGACTCAACTGATCGTTAACGCGGAAGGAGATCTGGTGCTGAAGGGTGGGGGCGATCCCACGTTTTCATTGGCGGATCTGGAGGCGATGGTGGCGGACGCAGTGGCGGGCGGGCTGAAGGAGGTGAAGGGCGGGGTGCGCGTGGATGCTTCGGTGTTTTCTAGCAGTCCCGTCAACGATCACTGGAATTGGGGTGATCTGGGGAACGCTTATGGTGCGGGTGCTTATGGAGTGAATGTGGAGCGCAACCGGATGATGGTGAGTTTCCAGCCGGGGGCGAAGGTGGGAGATCCCGCGGTGGTTTTGCGCGGCACGCCTTCTCTTTCCGATACGGTCTGGAAGAATCAGGTGCTCACGGGGCCGACGGGAAGTGGCGATGGAGTGATGGTGTACGCTTCTCCGTATGGGCGGACGGTCGAGCTGAACGGAACTGTTCCGTTAGGCGGTGTATTTGAGGTGAGGGCGGCGATCAGCGATCCGCCCGCGGTGGCGCTCGAGTCTCTGAAGCAGTATCTGGAGCGTGCGGGCGTGAAGGTTCTGGGCAAACCGGAGACGGAGCTGGAAGAAAGGGTGCTCGTCACGCATCGATCGGATGATCTAACGAAAATTATCGAGCATCTGCATCGGGTGAGCGATAATCTGGAGTCGCAGTGTCTTTTCCTGACGTTGGGAAATCATGAAAAATCCGATCCCGCGAAGGTGGTGCGGGCGTATTGGGAAAAGGCAGGGGTTTCCTTCGAGGGTCTGAGATTGCTGGATGGCAGCGGGTTGGCGCGGGCGAATATGATCCGTCCGCTGGATCTGGCGCGGGTGAATCATGTGGCCCGGAATGCGCCGTACGGGCAGCGGTTTTTCGAAAGCCTGACGGCCAGCATGAATGGCGAGGTGAGATCGAAAATCGGGGCGATGTCCGGAGTGAAAACGGATGTCGGTTTCGTCCGGTTGAAGAGCGGCAAGACCTTTACGTTCGCGCTGATGGCGAATGGCCTGGGACCGGAGGTGAATTTCTGGCAACTGCGCGGCGAGCTGCTGGAGACGGTGCGACGGGTGGTTTATTAGGCCGATTGCCAAAAGGAATTTCCGGAAGCGTTGGAGGAAATTGGAGCACGGACTTCAGTCCGACCCGGAGAATCCAGCCAACAATGCCAAGCGGACTGAAGTCCGTGCTCCAATTTGGCAAGGGGTCTAGAGCATCTTCACGATCGCGAAACCGGCGGAGAGTGCGAGCACCAGCAGGGAGATTCCTCCGAAGATCCGGTCCGTGAATGTTGTGCCGGGGCGCAGGGCGGAGGAGGATTTCGGGAAAACGATGGCGGCATAGGCCATTCCGGCCAGCAGTCCTCCGGCGTGGGCGGCATTGTCGATGAAGCGATAGCCGATCAGGCCGATGAGCGCGGTGAGGGCCACCCCGGCGAGCAGGCGGCGGCGGGCATGGCGGGGCACCAGCCGGGAGTGCAGCGTCTCGAAAACGAGCAGGAAGCCGAGCCAACCCATGAGGCCGCCGGAGGCTCCGACGGAGATGCCGTTCTCCTTCAGGAAGCGGACGGATGTCTCGCCGCCGATGATCGCAGAAAACAGGAAAACCATTGGCAGGTGGGGCCAGCGGGCGAAAACTTCGATGCGGCGTCCGAGATACAGCATGGCCGCTCCGTTCATCAGGAGGTGGACGAGATTCCCGTGCAGAAGCGGGGCGGTGAAAAGCCGCCACCATTCACCGACGAGGTAGCTTTCCTTGACCAGACCGGCGCGGTGAATGGAGTCGGGGGATAATTTCTGGCTCAGGAAGACCACGCCGATCAACACGAGCAATCCAAGGGTGACGGGGGCTTTCTGGCGTTCCAGCCAGGTTTCGAAGCGCAGGGAGGGCAGGGAGGCGGCAAACCGTTGTTCGGTCCATCTCTCCATTTCCCGGCGGCGTTTGTAGGCGCCGTACCAGGGGATGAGAGAGAAAATGAGGAAAACGAGCAGGGCGATGCCGAGAAGCGGGGATTCCAGCGTTCGCTTCAGCGGTTCGGCCAGGCTGAAGTCGGGCGCCGTTTCGCGGGCCAGGCGCCGGTATTGGAAAAAGGTGTAAAGGGTGAAGAAAAAAAACGCCATGCTGGTCCAGCGCAGGCGTTTCGTGGCATTCAGGTGATCCTGGCGGGTCCAGATTTCCCGGGCGGCGCGGATGGGGTCGCTGGCACCGGGGATTTCCTCGGGTAGCACCATCCGGTCGTGTCCGGGCGTCCAAGCGAGAACGATGGCCCCGGTGACATCGTCGCGGATGGCGTGGTGCAGTTCTTCCAGCGAGCCGCAGGGGTGAATGTCGCTCTTGTGGTCGATCCAGCCCCATCCTTGGGGAGCGGGCGGGAAGGCATCGGGGCGTGCCCAGACGGGGAGGTCCGGGTGCTCGTTTTCAGCGTCGCTCACGCAGGGGTAGCGTCATTGCCCCTGAGGTTTATCTGCGGGAGATTCCGGAGATGGCTCGGGGGTGGGAGCGGGCTCGGTCGGCACGGCACCCGGGGCGGTTTCGGCAGGAGCCGGTTCGACGGTTTCACCGGCGGCGTCGGCGGGAGCAGGCTGATCGGCGGGAACTTCCTCGGGAGCCGGAGACTCGGCCGGAGCGGAGGGTTCGGCGGGCAGTTCGTCCGCGAGGGATTTGGGTTTCTCGGGTTCGGCCGGAGCGGCGGCCTGGCTGTGAGCCGGTGTTTTCGGCGTGACGAGAGTGTGCTGTCTGTTTTTCAGGCCGATGAGGATGGCGAGAAGAAGGCTGAGGAGGAAAAAGGCGGAACCGAGGTAAACGGTGGCGCGTTGCAGGACGTTGGTGGTGCGGGCACCGAAGACCTGATCGGTGACGCCAGCACCGAAAGCAGCGCCGAGGCCTTCCTGCTTAGGTCGTTGCATCAGAATCAGCAAGGTCATCAGCAAGCAGACGATGACGAAGACGACCAATACGAGATTGATGGTGATGGAAAGCCAGTCGATTGCAGCGAGAGTCATGGGCGCGGGACTATGCGGGCCGACTCCGGGCTTGTAAAGGGGGAAGGTAAGGAACTCCGGGGCCGCTTTTTTTGAGAGCGGGCGGGGTTTATGCCAAGCGCTTGTTCGTGTTGCCGGGGCCGATGGTTGGCAAAAGGACGTGCCGGATACGAAAATTCCAGGTGGACAAAAACCGGAGGGGCACCGAACCTGTTGCGGTTATTTTACTTCGTAAAACCGGGGAAGCCAAACCAATGCCAGTGAATGGAAAAACACGGAAGCATCCCGCACTGATCGTATGGATCTTTGCGGCTTTCGCGGCGATGGCGGTCCATGTATGGGTGCCTGCGGCGCTCCCGGTTTCCGAGTCCTGCTGTGAGACGAGTTCTCAGGGGGAGTCGGTGCTTTCCCGGCAGCATGCCGAGCCGCAAAGAACCGGGCGGTTGAATCCGGATTGGGCGGGCGCTCTCGTTTGCGAGGAGACGGATTTGTGGATGGCTCCTCTGCCGGTGCTGTGCAGCGCCCGGCATGATCTTCATGAACTGGCGCCTGCGTGGCGATACCCGGACAATCCCCGGGGCCGTGCTCCGCCGGTGGTGGAGCGTGCCTGATCGTTCGTTCCGGTCGGAATGAATCTCCACCCCGTTTCCGTGACGGGTTTTTCCTGTTTGCCCTTCCTCGTGTGATGATCCTGCCGACGGATCTCACATGACGCCGTGCGATTCGCGCACGGTGGATTCACGGGAATGGCAGAGTCTTCACTTTTCCCAGAAAACACATCTTTCATTCGATTTCCGAATCTGATATAGTATTCAGTTAGATTTCCAAAAAATTTCAGCATTTACCGTCATGAACACTCCCACACCTGCTATTGCCCGCCCCACCAAAATTCTTCTGGCTACCGATTTGAGCTGTCGTTGTGACCGCGCTTTGGACCGGACGACGATTTGCGCGGACTATTGGAAAGCCCGGATGGTAGTGGCCACGGTGGTGGATCAGGAGGTCCTGGCGAAAAATTGGCTGGGACTGTCGAAAGACCCGGTGGGGGGCGGCTGCAAAGTTGAAGCGATGAGGGAAGCGCGGAGATTGCTTGCGGAAGATCTGGTGTCCATCGGCCTCCATCCGGAGGTCAGGGTGCGCAGTGGCGATGTGCTGGAAGAGGTTCTGGCAATGTCCAAAGAGGACAAGGCGGATCTGGTGGTCACCGGTGTGGCCCGGAACAATTGGTTGAGATCCGCCGTGCTCGGCACGGTGGTGGACGGGCTGATGAAGCATTCCGAAGTGCCTGTGCTGGTGGTGCGCAAGCGCGCCCGCGTGCCGTACCGTAGGATTTTGATCGCGGGGGATTTGTCCGATCTATCAAGAGTGCTCTTGCGTCACGCGCTGGCGTGGTTCCCGGATGCGGAGATCGGTTTTTTCCATGCGGTGGAGGTGCTCCACGCGAACCTCGCCGATACGGGGAGGGGGGAGTTGCAGCAGCAGGCTTTCCGGGTGGCTCAAAACGAAATCGTGGCGTTTCTGGATAGCGCCGGTCTCGCGAGTGAAGACCGCAAGCGCGTGAAGGTTCATTGCGAGATCGGAAGTCCGGTGGAGGCTCTGAATGATTGCCTGAAGAGGGATGCCATCGATCTGGTCGTCGTGGGCGCTCACGGACGGGGGCTGCTTTTCGAGATTTTCGTGGGCAGCAATGCGAAACAAATCGTCGAGAATATCCCTGCCGATGTGCTTGTGATCCGGTCGACGGATTCCTGAAAAATGATTCGGTCTTCCAACTTCCATGCCAACCGACCTTTTACTTCTTTTGGCCATCTTTCTGCCGGTGGCGCTGATGCCGGTGATGGTTCTGGCCGGAAAACGGCTGGGACCGGCCACCGGCTATGTGGCGGCGGCGGGGTTGGCCGTTTGCAGTGCTCTGCTGGTGGGGTTGTCGGCGGGCAGGGAAACGACGGCGGAGACGGTCGGCTTCGCCTGGATTCCATCGATGGGAATCAACCTGACGTTTCTCATCGACGGGCTTTCCCTGTTTCACGGGCTGGTCATTTGCGGGGTCGGGGTGCTGGTGAGCTGGTATTCGGCGTCTTATCTGGATAGCGGCTATCAGGGACACGGCCGGTTTTATGCCTGCCTGATGCTGTTCGTGACGGCGATGCTGGGCACGGTGTTTTCCGACAACGCGATGCTGATGTTCGTGTTTTGGGAGCTGACGGGCCTCGCCTCGTTTTTGCTGATCGGCTTTTTCCACACGAAGGAAGACGCGCGGGCGGGTGCGCGGCGGGCCTTGCTGACCACCGCCGGCACGGGGTTGGCGATGTTGGCGGGCCTGATTATGCTGGGGCTCGCGGCGGGGACTTATTCATTCAGCGGAATGGCGTCCGCCGAGGGGCTGGCATCGGAGCGGGGCGAATGGTGGATGAACATGAGCATGGTGCTGATCGTGCTCGGGATCTTCGGAAAATCGGCGCAATTCCCGTTCCACTATTGGCTGCCGGGGGCGATGGTGGCTCCCACGCCGGTCAGTGTTTATCTTCATTCGGCGACGATGGTGAAGCTGGGGGTGTTTCTCACGGCGCGGATTTTCCCCACGTTTTCGCTGCTCGATCTGTGGTTCCCGCTGCTGGCGACGGTCTGCTTTTTCACGATGGTCTTCGGAGCGTGGATGGCTCTTCGCAGCAACGACCTGAAGGCGATTCTCGCGTATACGACCATCAGCCAGCTCGGGATGCTGATCGCCTGCTACGGCCTTGGCGCGCTGGTGGGGGTAAGGTTCGACTATCTGTTCATTCTCACGCACGTTTTTTACAAAGCGGGGCTGTTCATGATCGCGGGCATCGTGGATCACGCGACGGGCACGCGGGATGTGCGGAAACTGGGTGGGCTGATGAAGAGGATGCCGTTGCTGGCGGTGTGCGCGGGTGTCTGCGCCGCGGCTTTGGCGGGGCTGCCTTTCACGGCGGGCTTTCTGAGCAAGGAGTCGCTTTTCGGGGAGTTGTTCGAGTCCCGGGCGGAATATCCCGTTTCGTTCGGGGTCATTATTTTCGCGGTGTTTTTATCCGCCGTGTTTTCGGTGGCGGTGGCGGCGCGGATCTTTTTCAAGGTCTTCCGGGGCGAGGAACCGAAAGGGATGGCCTTTCATCATCCCGGGTGGAAAATCGGTTTTCCGGTGGTGGTGCTGGCTGCGGGAACCTTGCTGCTGGGGACGTTTCCCGGCTTTTTCCAATGGACCTTCGATGGGCTGCGGGTGGCGGGGCTGCATACGCGCGAGGCCGTCGCTCTGAAGCTGTGGCATGGTTTCAATCCGGCTCTCGCGAGCAGTGCGCTGGCATTGGTCGCCGGGGTCTGGCTCTACCGGCGGGAAGACAGGGCGGGGTGGAGAAGGGCGGTGATCCCGGCGTTCCTGAGATTCGATGTCGCATTCGACAAGGGTCTGGATGGCTTGACCCGCTTCGCGAAGTGGCTGACACGGGCGCTGAGGGCGGACGTCCCGTCGGCTTATCTGCCGATCGTGATTTCGTTCCTGCTGCTGGTGGTGTGCTGGACGATCGCGACCTCGGAGCACGCGTGGCTGGATGACGTGGTTTTCGATGTGTCCTTCAATCCGTTGCGCGTGACTCTGGTTGTTTTCATTACCTTGGCGGTGATGGGCGTGGTGTTTTTGAGACGGTGGACGGCCCAGCTTGTCGCGTTGTCTCTCGGCGGGTTTTTCATCACGTTGTATTTCGTGCTTTCGCAGGCGCCGGATCTGGCGATGACGCAGATTCTGGTGGAGTCGGCATCGGTGGTGATGATGTTGCTTTTGCTTTCCCGTTTCCCGTCGTCTTTGCAAATCGGTATCCGGCTGGATGCGGGATGGACGCCCCGGCATTTGGGGAAACTGTTCCTTTCTGTGGGCATGGGGATTTTCATGACCTTGCTGGTGCTGTTCGTTGAGCCGAACCGCCACCCTGATCCCGTCGGTCCCTATTACGTGGAGCTATCCCAGCCATTGGCCGAGGGTTCCAATGTGGTGAATACGATTCTCGTGGATTTCCGGGGGTTCGATACCTTGGGAGAAATCACGGTTTTGCTGATCGCGACCCTGGGCTGTCTGGGCCTCATGATGCGTTATCGGCGCAAGAGTCACGATCCGGAACCGCCTCCGGGCTTCCTGCTTGGAAAGGAGAGGAAGCGATGAAAACCGTCGATTCATTTCTGGCCAAAGCGGTGATCGGGCTGGTGTTCCTGCTCGTGAACATCATTTCGATCTATCTGTTGCTGCGCGGGCACAATCTGCCGGGCGGGGGATTCATCGGCGGGCTTACGATGGGGATGTCGTTCATTCTGCTCGGTTTGATCCGGGGCTGGACCACTTTGCAGGACGAGCTGCCCGTGCCTCCGTTGCGTGTGGCCGCGTTCGGCCTGCTGCTGGCCATCCTGTCGGGGATCGGGCCGATGTTCGCGGGCAAGCCGTTCCTTACCCAATACAATCTGCATATCGACGCTCTGCCGTGGGTGGACGAGCTTCACATCGGAACTCCCCTGGTCTTCGACGTGGGGGTGTTCCTGCTGGTGGGTTTCATGACGGCAAAACTGATTATTGTTCTGGCGCGTTCGACTTCCGGTCTCCTCGCGTTCACCCGTGGGGAAGCCCGGTATTACGCCTCGGTTCTGGAAGAACCGATCGAGGAACCCGAAGCCAGGGAAGGAGGAGAGGATGCAAGTTGATACGGCTATTCTGATAGGGATCCTGTTCGCGACCTCGACGTATCTGCTTCTGCAGAGAAGTTTCGTGCGCTTCCTGTTCGGGTTCGTCATGTTGTCGAATGGTGCGAACCTGTTCATTCTGGCGATGTCGGGAAGCCCGGACGGAAAAATCCCGCCGGTGCTTTCGGAGGGAGGAGGCCCCGTCGTCGATCCCTTGCCGCAGGCTCTTGTGCTGACGGCGATCGTGATCGGTTTCGGCCTCACCGTTTATCTGATCATGCTGTTGTACCGGATCTTCCTCGACGCGCGGACTACGAATGCGGAAACGCTGTTTCAATCCAGAAAAGGAGGTCGGCGATGAACCTGATCGTGCTGCCATTCCTGATTCCCGTGCTGACGGCATTGATCTGCTGTATTTTCTTTGGGCTGCCCACGGTGAAGCGCAGGATCATGATCGTCGTTTCCTCGGTGGTGCAACTGGGGCTGGCGCTTTATCTTACGTCGCGGGCGTTGTCCTCGGAGCTGCCCTTGGTCCAGAATCTCGGGGACTGGTCATCGATGCTCGGCATCGTGCTCGTGGTGGATGGTCTGGCGGGGATCATGCTGTGCCTGTCCACTTTCGTCTCGCTGATGTGTATCCTGTTCAGCTATGCGGAGGTGTCGGCGGAGCAGGAACAGCCTTTGCGCCTGCCCCTGATGCAGTTGCTGGTTGCGGGCATCAATCTGTCTTTCATCACGGGGGATCTCTTCAACCTCTTCGTGGCGTTCGAGATCATGCTGGTGGCTTCATACGCCTTGCTGACCCTTGAAGCAAACAACAGGCACATCAAGGAGGCGTTCCCTTACCTTTCGGTGAACCTTGTCGGCAGCGCCCTGTTCCTGATCACCGCCGGGGTGGCGTACGCGGTCTTCGGGACTCTCAATTTCGCCCACATGTCGGAGCGCGCGGCGGAGCTGGGGACGACTTTTCCCGTCCGCCTCGTGGCGATCCTGTTGATGGTGGTGTTCGGTATCAAGGCGGGCGTGTTTCCGCTGTATTACTGGCTGCCGAACAGTTACCCGATCCTTTCGTTGTCTCTGGGCGCGTTCTATTCGGGACTGCTGACGAAGGTAGGGATTTATGTGATGCTGAGGATGCTTGGAACGGTGTTCCCGCACGATCTCGATGCCATCTATCTGCTTCTGGCGTGGCTGGCGGGGCTGACGATGGTGCTGGCGGTTCTGGGTGCGGTTTCACGGAATTTCATTCGCGGGATTCTCTCGTTCCACATCGTCAGCCAGATCGGCTACATGATTCTGGCGATCGGGCTTTTCACTCCCCTTTCCATCGCGGCCTGTATTTTTTATGTTATCCATCACATCGTGGTGAAATCCTCCCTTTTCCTCGTGGGAGGCGCGGCGATGTTTTACAATCACACCGACCATCTGAAGCGGATGGGCGGCTTGTGGAAGGCCAGTCCGCTCCTGGGGATCTGCTTTCTCTGTCAGGCGTTCTCGCTTGCCGGAGTGCCGCCTTTGAGCGGTTTCTGGGGGAAATACCTGATCATTCTGGTGGGTCTGGACGAGGGGCGTTACTGGCTGGTCATGGCCGCGATCGTGGCATCCATCCTGACGGTCGTGAGCATGCTGAAAATCTGGCTTGGGGCGTTCTGGAAAGATGCGCCGCCCGATGAGCCGCTGGAACCGGTCTGCGCGCGGATCCGGGCGATGACGGCGATCATCGCGGTGTTCACGCTGGTATCGCTCGGCATCGGATTCGGGGCGGAAGGGGTGATGAGAATTTCCCGGAACGCGGGGGATTCCCTGCTGAATCAGGAAAATTACCGGCAGGCGGTGTTTCTCTATCAGGGCAAAGGAGGGACGCCATGAAGAGCCCGTTCATCATGCATATGCTGGTGGCGCTGGTGTGGCTGTTCCTCAGCGGGAACACTTCGCTGGGAAATTTTTTCCTGGCGCTCGTCCTGACGTTCATCCTGCTGGCCTTGTTCCGGAAGCCGCTTCATTGCGAGGATTACGTCCGGAGAACTTTCGCGTTTTTCGTTTTCCTGAAAACCCTGATGACGGAAATCGTCTCGTCGAACCTGCGGATCTCACGGGTTGTTTTCCATCGGAACGCTTCACGGGAGGAAGGCGCTTTCGTCCCGTATGACGTGGCCGGGCTGAACGAGCGTGAGTTGCTGTTGGTCTCGCTTTGTATCGGGCTTTCGCCCGGGACCATGGTGGCGAATCGCAGCGACGATGGAAACCTTCTGATCCTTCATGTGTTCGCCGCCGGGACGGCGGAGGAGGTCCAGAAACGGGTGGACGCCACTATCAAATCGGGAATCTTATCTTTCACACGCTGATGACCATTTTTCTCATTGTCTGCTTTGTTTTCCTCGTCGCGGCTTCGGCGCTGGCGCTTTACCGCCTGCTCGCCGGGCCGACTTTGCTGGATCGGATCATCGGTTTCGACATGGGCGCGATTTGCATCGTGGCGATGATCATCGTGCTATCCGTCTATCGAAATACGCAGATCTTCATCGAGATTATGCTGATTTTTTCCCTGTTGGGATTCGTGGGGACGGTGTCCTTCGTTTCCTACCTTTACCGGAATCCGGACCGGTTGTGGCACCGGAGTGAAATGAGAGGCCGTCGCAAAGAAAAGGAGGCAAACGATGCGTGAAATTCTGGTAGGCGTGATGTTGCTGGCGGGATCGACGCTCATGTTGCTCGCGGCTTTGGGGCTGCTGCGTTTTCGCGACGCGTTGTGCCGGGCGCATGCGTTGGCGAAGGCCACGACGTTCGGGGTGTGCCTGATGATCCTCGCGTTATGGATTCACCTCGCGGATGAGGTGGCCGGGTTGAAGCTGTCCCTGGTGCTCGTTTTCAGCCTGTTGACGATCCCTCTCGCCAGCCATCTGATCGCGCTGTTGATGTACCGGGAACAGGAGCGCGCCCGGGAAGCGGAAAATAACCCGGACGTGGAGACCGCCGACGCCGCCAGCCGGGAAAAGGCGGAAGAAGATTCATGATGCGGGGGTGACGAGAGGAGACCGGCGAACAATCATTTCCGGAAGCGTTGGAGGAAATTGGAGCACGGACTTCAGTCCGTTTGGCTTCGATGACTGGATTCTCCGAGTCGGACTGAAGTCCGTGCTCCAATTCCGGCAAGAGGTTTCCGATCACTCGGCTCCTCAATATCCATTCGCCAACCGAGAAACGAGCACTTCACCGGCTTTTTGCAGGGCGTCCGGCAGGGCGTTGGTGCGGGCGGTTTGCAGGTTGGAGTCCACGAAGAAGTTGCTTTGGCCGATAGATGTGCCGGACATCAGCACTTTGGTGGGGTCTTTCGCGTCGAGGAGGTTCCACTCGAGCCGGACGGTGGAGTGGAGTTCTTCCGGGCGGAGTGTGTCAAAGCGGTTCGCGGTGAGCGGGGAATACTGGATGGAGGTGAGCTTGCCTTTGAGCACGGCGTCGGCGCGGTCGGTGCGGGCGATTTTATAGGTTCCGTCCAGGGTCAGCGCGTTGGTGACGGCGGTGGTGGCGAGGGCTTCGGCACGCGGTTGCAGAGTGCCGTTTTCGAACATCGGCACGGCGATCGAGCGGACGTTGGCGAGCGGTTTGGGTTTGGTTCCGCCAAGCTGATAACCGGCACAGGATGCCAGAAGGAGGATGGGAGCCAGCAGGGCGAGCGCTTTCATGGACAGGTGGGCCGGTGAATCATTCGCCGAGTTCTTTCAGGCGGGCGCGGGCGTCGTCGTGGATCTTGCCGCTGCTGGAGCGCTTGAGGATGTCACGGTAGTAGACTTTGGCGGCTTCGTGCTTGCCGGTGCGCTGGTAGAATTCGGCGATGTGATAGGAGCGTTCGAGATCCATTCCTTTCAGGCTGGAGAGGAATTTGCGGGCTTCGCCATTGCGGGAGTGGCCGGGGTATTGGGTGAGGTAGTCGTTGAAGGCTTCGCGGGCGAGGTCGAGATTGGCCTGGTTCTGGTTTCCGCGGTTGGCTTCTTCGAGCATGATGAGGCCGACGCGGAAGAGAGCTTCGGGGGCTTCCGGACTTTCGGGTTGGTCGCGGACGAGCTGGCGGAAGGCGGCGATGGCTTCCTTGGATTTCTTTTTCCCTTGGTTCAGCTCGCCGATGGTGAATTGGGCGCGGGATGCGGTGCGGGATTTCGGGGCGTTGTCGCGCACCTTGCCGAGCATCTCGGTGGTTTTTTCGAGGGAATAGCGGCTTTTCAGGCCGAGGAAGCTGGCTTTGACGTCACCGTCGGCGACGTCCTGGGCCATTTTTGCCTGGCGGTTGAGGGCGGTGGAGTAGAGGCCGCTGCCCTGGAAGCGGGTGAGAAATTTCTGATAGGCTTCGAAGGCTTGCAGGACGTCGCCTTTTTGTTCGAGCAGTTCGGCTTGGCGGAAACGGGCCTTGGCGGCGGATGGTGCGAAGGGGTAATCACTGGCGACTTTGTTGTACTGGCGGATGGCGCTGGAGGTTTTCCCGGCGTCGTCCGCGGCTTTGGCCTTGGCGTAGAGGGACTCGCCTTCAGCGGCGTGTGCCTGGGTGTTTCCGGCGAGGAGAGGGACTTCGTCGGAATTTCCGCATGAGCAGACGAGAAGTGCGGTGGCGGAGAGCAGGATGGGACCGAGCAGCCTGAAGGACATAGGGACGAGCATAGGAATGGAACGAGTGGCGGAAAGCGTAAATTTCAAGGGAGATCGGTGATTTGCGCAATCAGCCATCAACGATCCACGATCAGCCATCAACCGGCTTTCCCGAGTTCCGTGGCGCGGCGGGTGGCGGCGGTGACGGCTTCGATCATGGCGGAGCGGAGGCCGAGGCGTTCGAGTTCGGCGATTCCGGCGATGGTAGTGCCGCCGGGGGAGGTGACGTTGTCTTTCAGGAGGCCGGGGTGTTCGCCGGTTTCGAGCACCATGGCGGCGGCGCCGAGTACGGTCTGGGCGGCGAGTTTCAGGGAGTCGGCGCGGGGCAGGCCGGAGCGCACGCCGCCATCGGCGAGGGCTTCGATGACGAGATAAACGTAGGCGGGGCCGCTGCCGGAGAGGCCGGTGACGGCATCCATGAGTTTTTCCGGAACCTGCACGGCGAGCCCGACGGAGCCGAACAGGGTGTGGGCGAGGTGGGCGTCTTCTTCGGTGGCGTGGGTGCCGAGACAGAAGCCGGCGGCACCTTGGCCGACGAGGGCGGGGGTGTTCGGCATGACGCGGATGACGCGGAAATGTTGGGGAGCGGCGTTTTCGAGGGCTTTGAGCGTGAGCCCGGCGGCGATGGAAATGACGAGCTTCGGCTCGGAAGGAGCGGCGGCCGCGGCGGCGGAAAGGGCGCCGATGATGTCGTTCGGCTTGGTGCAGAAAAGGAGGACGTCGGATTGCCGGACGACTTCGCCGATTTCAGTGGTTGTGCCGGTGCCGGTGGCTTTGGAAAAGGCGTCGCGCGAGGTGGCATGGGGGTCGCAACCGATCACGTTCGCCGCGTCCACCGCGCCCGCACGGATGGCACCCTGAACGAGTGCTGTTCCCATTTTTCCGCAACCGATCACTCCGAGTTTCATGCGCGGCACACTATTCACTGCCCGGGGTGGGTGGCGAGCGTCATTTTACTTGGAGTCCGGCGGAGCTTCCGGGCATGGTCGAGGGCATGAGATTCCATGGGTTGGCGTTGTTTCTGGCTGGAACGATGATGTTGCACGGGCAGGATAAGGCGCCGGGGGTGGAGGCCGCGATTCCGCCACCGGTGAAGGCTCTGGGTTCGCCGCTGCCCGCTCCGTTTCCGAATGGCGTCACCCTGGCCGTTTCCGCCGCGACCGACGGGGCGCAGCGCGAGGTGATCGCGGGATTGAACCATCTGAACGGCGGGTGGGAATTCGAGGCCAGCCGTCATTTCGCGGCGGCATTGCGGGAGGACCCGGAGTGCCTGCTGGCGCATTGGGGGATGATCGTGGCGACGCTGGCTCCTTCGCCGGAGACCGGTCCGGCCCGCAACGTGGCGACGGATCGCCTGCTGGACCTGGTCAACCGGGGCGTGGGGACCGAACTGGAACGTGGCTACGCTTACGGCCTCGTGAAATATATGGAAGGCGGCCCGGGGGCGGCGAGCGAAGCGTTTCGCAAGGTGGCCGAGCGTTTTCCGAACGACATGCAGGCGACGATTTTTTACGCGTTGTTCACCCGGGGCGGCTATGACGCGCTCGGTTCCGCGACGCCGGATCAGGAAAAGGCGGAAGAAATCCTGCGCGGTTTGATCGAGAAATTTCCCGAAAGTCCGGTGCCGATCAACGCGCTGCTGACGATCCGCGCGGAGGCTCCGGACCTGACGGATGCTCTGCCGCTGGCGCGGAAACTCATCCAGATGGCACCTTCCTACGCTCCCTATCATCATCTGTTGGGGCATTACGAATGGCGTTGCGGCAATCACGCGAAAGCCGCTTCCGCATTCGGCCGTGCTTCGGGATTGTATGCGAAGTGGATGAGGGAAAACAACGCGACGGTGGCGGATTGCCCGGAGTGGGTGCGGAGTGAAAGTTATCGCACGGTGGCGATGGCATCGAAGGGTGATTTCGATACCGCGTTCGCTTCCGCCAAACGTCTCGCCGTAACGCCTTTTCCCAAGGAGCGGCTGAGCTCGAATGGCGTGCATTTGCTGATGTGGGAGGCGAAAACCCTGCCGACCCGTCTTCTCATGCGGCGAGGGGCGGAAGGCATGGTTCCCGAGGCGTTGGCATTTCTGCCGACCCCGGAGGAAACGCGCGGCTTCCGCGAGAAATCGCTTTCCTACTGGTGGATCGACGCGCTGAGGATCTTTCTGGATACGCAGCGCCTCTTGGAAGCGGGCGATGTCGAGCAGGCGCGCGCCACGCTCAAGGTGCTGGAGCGGCATATCGAGTCGATGGGACAGCTTCAGCGCACGGCGAAAATGTTGGGCGAACAATCCTCGCTTTCCCGCTCGTTTTACGCGGTGGAAGGCATCGCCAGAGAACTGCGTGGGCGACTCGCGCTGGCGGGGCCTCCGGAGACACGGGTGACGGCCTACAACTGGTTCCGCTCTGCCGCGGACCATCAGAAACCGGCTTCCCTGCTGATGCCGCCGGTGATTTTGCAGCCGATGGCGATCCGGGTGGGCGATTTCCTCATGCTGGAAGGCAAGGCGGGGGAAGCCATCACCGCTTACGATGAAGCGCTGCAGGCCTTTCCGAACGACATGAACGCGCTCGTCGGCCTCGAAAAAGCCTGCGAAGCTGCGAAACTGACCGAACGTGCGGCGGAGGTGAGGAAGCGCATTCAGGCGTTGCAGGCGGAGTAGGTAGAGCACTTCCCCGAAAAGCCAAGTGGCTTCGGTGAGGCTACCCCACCTCAAAAAAACAGCCGCCCGGGGGTCCCTCCCCGAGCGGCCATGCAATGAATGTCTTCCGTTCCCACACCCATGGGAAAAAAGGCAGACAATGTACTGATACCCTTACATTTGAAAGGCGATCGCTCGCTGCTTTCGAGTATTCAGACAGTCAGCTTTTCCAGACGTTCAAAGTTTTTGGAAAATTTTTTCATTTTTCAAAAATATCGCGGATTTTGGGGAAACTTGGCACTTGGAAACCGCCGCGCCTTTCGTGAGTCTCCGCCCATGTCGCAGAGCCATATCGATGTTCGCTACGTCGCCAATCTCGCCCGCCTCGAACTGACCGACGAGGAAGTGGCCGTCTTCCAGCCGCAGTTGGAAGCCATTCTGGAGCACGTCGATACCCTGTCCCGAGTGGACGTTTCCGGCCTCGGGGAAATTCCCGCGAGATTCGGCCACATGCGCGACGACACCCCACACGAAAGTCTCCCGCCGGAAGGCCTGCTGCGCAACGCGCCCGATCAGTCCCAAGGCCAGATCCGCGTCCCGAAGGTCGTCACGGACGCCTGAAGAAGTTGAGAGTTTGGGGTTGAGAGTTGAGAGAAAGATTCTCGTTCGCCGCTCTTCTTCTGACTCTCAACTCTCAACTATTCACTCTCAACTTTCCCCACCCAATGCCCATCACCGCTCTTCGTAAGCAGTTTCTCGCTGAAGAAACCACGCCCGCCGCTACCGTGCTGCACCTCGCCTCTCAGATCGCCGCGCGCGATGGCGAGACTGGCGCGTTTCTTTCCCACGATCTGGATGCCGCGCTCGCCGAGGCGCAGAACGCCGATGTTTCCCTGCCGCTGGGCGGCGTGCCGATCGCGATCAAGGACAACATCAACGTGCTCGATCAGCCTTGCACCTGCGGCTCGAAGTTTCTGGAAAACTACGTCGCGCCTTACAATGCCACGGTCATCAAGAAGCTTCGCGCTGCCGGGGCTGTGCCGTTCGGGCGGCTGAACATGGACGAATTCGCGATGGGTTCTTCCACGGAAAATTCCGCGCTCAAGGTCACCCGGAATCCGGCAGATTTGGGCCGTGTGCCCGGTGGTTCTTCCGGTGGCTCCGCCGCCGCGGTGGCGGATCAAACCGCTTTCGCCGCGCTGGGGTCCGATACCGGCGGATCGATCCGCCAGCCGGCGTCGCATTGCGGAGTGGTCGGCCTGAAGCCCAGCTACGGCCGGGTTTCCCGCTACGGACTGGTCGCCTTCGCCTCCTCGTTGGACCAGATTGGCACGTTTACGCGCAGTGTCGATGATGCGGCGCTCTTGCTGCAACACATTGCCGGTTACGATCCGCTGGATTCCACGTCGGTCGATCTGCCGGTGCCGGATTATTCCGCGAATTTGAATGCGGGCGTGAAGGGATTGAAGCTCGGGCTGCCGAAGGAATATTTCGGCGAAGGCATCGATCCGGGCGTGCGTGCGAGTGTGGAAAAAGCCGCCGAGGCCCTGAAAGCCCAAGGCGCCGAATTGGTGGAAATTTCCCTGCCGCACACGGAATACGCCGTCGCCACCTATTACGTCATCGCTCCGGCGGAAGCTTCCTCGAATCTCTCGCGCTTCGATGGCATTCGCTACGGCCATCGAGCGGCGAATCCGGCGGACATTCTCGATCTTTACAAAAAATCCCGCGAAGAAGGATTCGGGCCGGAAGTGAAACGCCGGATCATCCTCGGCACCTACGTGCTTTCGTCCGGCTACTACGACGCGTATTACGCCCAAGCGCAGAAAGTCCGTGCGCTGATCCGTCAGGATTTCGAAAACGCCTTCAAGACCGTGGATGCGATCCTCACGCCGGTCGCGCCGACGCCAGCACGCCGCCTCGGCACCGCCGGAAAAGATCCGATTCAGGAATACCTCTCGGATATTTTCACGATTTCCGCCAACCTCGCCGGGATTCCCGGGATTTCCGTCCCTTGCGGTACCGTTGACTGGGATGGAGGAAAAGACCTACCCGTCGGGCTGCAGATTCTCGCGCCAAATTTCGGTGAGGAAATGCTGCTCCGCGTCGCGAAAGCGGCGGAAGGAGTGGTGCAGTAAGAAGGGTTGATGGTGTTTGGTTGATCGTTGATAGGAAGAGCAAGCATGGAGCGCCGACGTTCACGTCGGCTCTTTCGGAAGAACGTTTCGTTTTGATCCGAAACCGCCGTCGCGATGGTTCTTCGAAACCTGCGCGACGTTGGATTTTCATTCTTTTTCCCCGCTCCGGACGCTGAGCAGGAAAATCCAGAAGGCCAGAATGAGGTGAAATACGATGGGAATCGTACCTCCGAACCAGCGTTGTTCGGGGTTGAATGTCATCACGACGGCATAACGAACGATCATGATGCTGGCGTAGATCGTGGCGGATACACGCAGGATTTTCACGGCGCGCGGCGATGAAACGTGAAAGCGGCCGCTTTGCCGGATGGTGTCGGTATTCACCGCCGTCATCAGCATGAGCAGCAGGATCTGGCAGATAAGCAGCCAAGGGTAAGGCAGCAGTCCGGAATACCATTCGGACCACGGCGGGAGAAAGGTGGGTGCGTAAATTCCGACCAGTATCTGGCCGACGACCCGTGTGAAAAACAGGAATGTCATCAGCCACAAAAGCAGGGCGTGGTATCCGGAGGAAAGGTGCGTCATGATTGGCTGAAGAGTTCGCGCCAGTGGCGGTACCACTCGCTTTGGAAGAGTTCCTCGGGATCGTAGATTTTTTTGAGTCGGAGGAATTCGGGAAAACGGGGATAGGCCCGGAGAAGTTGTTGGGGTGTGGCCCAGCGGTGGTAGGTGAGAAAAAAGGAGCCGTCCCGTTCGAGTGCGCGGTCGATGAGCCTGCGGAATTCCTTCCGCGCCTTGTCGATGCCTTCAGGGTTATGATCGACCCGCAGGTTGAAGACGATGCAAGCGTAATCCTGTTTGGCCCATGGGAGGAAACTGGTGTCGTCCCGCCGGATGAAACGGATGGTGCCGTAAATGACCTTGGTGCGATGTTTCCTGAAGTCTTCGGCGCAGATTTTCATGAAATCCTCCAGTTTTTCCGCCGGAACATAGACTTCGGAAATCATCAGCGAGCCGGGAGCGAGATCGGGCAGGGAGCGCTGGATGGAGGAGGCGTAGTGGGGATCGTAGTAATTGAACTGGGCGAGGTCGGAGCCGTAGGTTTGACCGTGGGTGCCGAGATAGTAGGCTTTGTAGTCGCGCCATGCTTTCGTGCGATCCGCATGGGCGTCGATGAGAAGCTGCCGCCACCGGTCCGAGGTCAGTCCTGACCGTGGCGAGATGTGTTTCGTGGTGGGCCGGTAGCAGGCGAAGACGCCCTGATGGAGAAAGTCTCCCGAAGTTTCATCGGGTGAAAACTGGAAATCGCCGAGAAGATAGCCTTCGGCGATCCTTTGGCGGATCCGTTGCGGCAGTCCTTCGACGGTGCCGATTTCCACGATCCGCTCGACATTCCGGCGGCGCTGCAAACGAAGCTCCACTTCCGTAATCACGCCAAACAGGCCGTAGCCGCCGGTGACGAGCGTGAACCATTCGCGGTTTTGCGTTCGGCTGAGATGGCGGATTTCACCTTCCGCATCGACGATGACGAGAGATTCGATGTCCTGAACGATCGGCTGCCAGTCCAGGCCGCGACCGTGGATATTGGAGGAAACGGCCCCGCCGATCGTGAATTCATCGGCTCCGGTTTGTTTTTGGACGATCGCCCATGGCTGGGATTGTCCGGGCTGGGCGGAGTCCAGCGCTTTGAGGAGCTGCGGCCATGTGATGCCGGCCTCGACGCGGGCGAGGCCGGTTTTTTCATCGAGGCTGATGAAGCGGTTCATCCTCGTCATGTCGAGATGGAGCGCGTTTTCCGCGAATTGCTGTCCGCCCATGGAATGGCGTGATCCGGAAATGCTGATGGCCTTGCCGGAGTTTTTGGCTCTGCGAACGGCGGCTACGACTTCGCCGGTGTGAGTAGGGGTGACGATTTCTCCCACCGCCGTGGGATTGAGTTGGGAATGGACGTCGTTGAGAATCGGTCGATCCTTGGCGATGCATGGCGAATGAAAGACCAGCAGGAGCAGGCACACCAGCCATGGGAGAATGAGCGCATCGGGCCGGGGTTCCGGGGAGGACATGGGACGATCTTCCAAATTTCACGGAAAGCGTGAAGGAAAAGGCACAGGGAGCACGGACTTCAGTCCGGTTTGCTTCGTTTGCTGGATTCTTTGGATCGGACTGAAGTCCGTGCTCCAATTAAACGGGGCGGACTGAAGTCCTCGCTCCCAGTGAAGGCTTCCTTCTATTCCGCTTGCCCGGGGACGGTGGGTTGGTTACGGGGACTACGCGGCTTGTCCTTCGGGCCGCGCCTCACAACCACGCGAAAGACCATGCCGATTACCCGTGCCCTCCTCTCCGTTTCCGATAAAACCGGACTCGCCGACTTCGCCAAGGAACTCCACGACATGGGCGTGGAGCTGCTCTCCACCGGCGGCACGGCCAAGGCCCTGCGCGAGGCGGGCTTGCCGGTGATCGATGTTTCGGAATTCACCGGTGCGCCGGAGCTTTTCGACGGTCGTGTGAAAACGCTGCATCCGAAGGTCCACGGTGGTCTGCTGCATCGCCGCGATGACAAGGTGCATCTGGAACAGGCGAAGGCGCACGATATTCCGCCGATCGATCTGGTGGTGGTGAATCTCTATCCGTTCGAGGAAACGATCGCGAAGCCGGACGTGACCCTTGAGGAAGCCATCGAAAATATCGACATCGGCGGTCCGTCGATGCTGCGCAGCGCGGCGAAGAATCACGAGAGCGTGACGGTGGTGGTGGATCCGGCGGACTACGTGAAAGTGGTGGAGGAGATGAAGGAAAACAACGGGAACACCACCAAGGGCTTCCGTGAACAACTGGCGGTGAAAGTGTTTCTCCGCACTTCGGAATACGACGCGGCGATTTCCAATTATCTCGGCCAGTCGCGCCAAGGGACCTGCAATCATTTCACGCTCAGCCTGCCGCTCGAACAGGAGCTTCGCTACGGCGACAATCCGCACCAGAAATGCGCGCTGTACGGGAATTTTCGCGATTATTTCACCCAGCTCCAAGGCAAGGAGCTCAGCTACACCAACATCCTCGACATCGAGGCGGCGGCGGATCTCATTCTCGATTTCGTGCGTCCGACGGTGGCGATTCTCAAGCACACGAATCCCTGCGGCATCGGTCAGGATGACGAGGATCTCCGCCTCGCCTGGCAAAAGGCTTTCGAAACCGACCGCCAGGCTCCGTTCGGCGGCGTGATCGTCTGCAACCGCCCGCTCACGCTGGAACTGGCGCGCGTGATTTCCGAGATTTTCACCGACGTTATCATCGCCCCGGATTTCGAATCCGATGCCCGCGCGTTGCTCCAAAAGAAGAAAAACCTGCGGATCATGAAAATGAACGAGGCTTATCTCTCGGAGAAAAAATCCTCCGTCATTCGTTCCTGCCCGGGTGGCATCATGGTGATGGATCGCGATCACACCGCGCTCGGCCTCGACAATCTCGAAGCGAAGGTCGTGACCAAACGCCCGCCGACGGAAGAGGAAATGCGTGCGATGCGCTTTGGCTGGCGCGTGGTGAAACACGTGAAATCGAACGCCATCGTTTACGCGAATGCAGACCGCACGCTCGGCATCGGTGCCGGCCAGATGAGCCGGGTGGATTCCTCGCGCATCGCGGTGTGGAAGGCGAAGGAAGCGGGTCTGAGCCTGGAAGGCTCGGTGGTGGCTTCCGACGCGATGTTCCCGTTCGCGGACGGTCTGCAATCGGCCATCGACGCCGGTGCCACGGCCTGCATCCAGCCGGGCGGTTCGATCCGTGACGAGGAAGTGATCGCCGCCGCGGATGCAGCAGGCATGGCGATGATCTTCACCGGTCACCGCCACTTCAGGCACTGAGAAACTGCCGATGGAGCGCCGGTGTCCCCCACCGGCTCGTTCGCCTTCTCATCCATTGCGGGGCCGCCGCCGGGCCAGTGCAATGGAGAGAGTGCCCGCTCCAATGAGCAGGGCGGGAACAGATGGTTCCGGCACGGCAGTGGCGCTGCCGAGAATCAGGTTGTCGATGCTGGGGAAGTGATAGCTGGCACCGGAAGTGATCGTGAGCGAGGTGATCGGTGCGGTGCCGATGTAGCCAAAGAAAGAGGCATTGGTCTGGCTGTTGAGAACCTGCGAGGTTCCATCACTGAAGGTGAGCGTGATGGGTGCGTCGACGATGCCGTCACGGGGGTTGGTGAGGAAAAACGATCCGCCGATGGCATTGACGTTGCCGCTGGTGAAGGTGAGCGTGATCGACCTGGCGAATGTGCTGCCGCCGCCCAGGGTCAGGAAGTAGTCGCCGCCGAGGTCCGTGGTGTAGGGCTCCATCGACCCGCCGAATATGTCTTTGGTGGTGGCGATGGCGGTGTAAGTTCCGTTGCTCAGCGTGGCGGAAAGGTAGTCAGGGGAGAGGTTCAAAGAGTCGCTGAAGGTCTCGGTGTAGAATCCGGGATTCAGTGCCGCGGTGAAGGCGCTCTGAGTGGTGTAGATCGTGCCGGCCGCTCGTGCGAGCGGGGCAGACGAAAGGAACAGCATTGAGACAGCGGCGAGCGGGACAGGAACAAATTTTATTTTCACAATGAATTTCTCAAGTTGGCAGCAGGACTTGTGGTTTTTGTTGAACGTCAAGGATCAGGCGCCAGCCGGCAGTCTGTAGGTTGGTTGTCTGTATCTTTCCCATCTGGGCCGCTCAGTTGCCTCCGGCCAGCTTGAGCCAGAGCCACATGGTGAGGTAGGCGACGCCGCCTGCGGCGGGTAGGGTCAGGACCCAGGCACCGAGGATGCGGCGGACGATCTTGCCGTCGATGGCGCTGAAGCGCTTGGTGGCTCCCACGCCCATGATGGCGGTGGTGATGGCGTGGGTGGTGGAAACGGTCATGCCGAATTTCCCGGTGACGGCGAGAATGGTGGCGGCGGTGGTCTCGGCGGCGAAGCCGTGGACGGGCTGGAGTTTCACCATCTTGTGGCCCATGGTCTTGATGATGCGCCAGCCGCCGGATGCGGTGCCGGCGGCCATGACGATGGCGCAGATGATCTTGATCCACGGCGGGACGCCGGGGGTGAGGCTGTCGACCTTGGCGGCGGCGGCGGAAAGCGGGGATTTTCCGGCGGCTTCGGCGGAGGTCATGATGGCTCCGAGGACTTCGGGCCAATCGGTGGGTTCGGATGCGGCGAAGGTGCCGATGAGGGGGACTTTCGGCAGGAGGCGGGCGTTTTCGATGGCGACGTCCTGCAGGTGGATGGCGTGGGCCTTGGCGCGGACGGTTTCGGCGGCGGCTGTGTTTCCGGTTTGTTCGTAGACGATGCCGGAGAGGACGTAGAAGGATTCCTTGAATTCGCCGGGTTTGAGCTTGTCGGCTTCCTGTTCGAGAATGGCGGCTGCGGCGGGATCGGCGTGGCCTTTGACGAATTTCAGGATCTGTTCTTCGGCGACTGCGGATTTGTCCATTTTCAGGAAATCGAGCCAACCGGGGAGGTCGTTGAAGGTGCCGGCGCTGGTGGCGGTGACGAGGGCGAGAGTGATGATGCCCATGGTTTTCTGGGCGTCGGCGAGGCCGTGTGCGAAGCCCATGTAGCCGGCGCTGAAGACCTGGGCGCGGCCGAAGACTTTGTTCACCCACATGGGGCGGGCGTTCCGCAGCAGGGCGTAAAGGAGAACCATGACGAGGAATCCGCCCACGAGACCGATGACGGGGGAGGAAATCATGGGGATAACGACTTTATGGAGGATGCCTTCGTGGACGATTTTACCGTCCTGGACTTTTTCGGTGGTCCAGAGGATGGAGTCCCAGTTGTTCTGGGCGTTGGCGAGGGTGGCGCCGACGAGTCCGCCGACGAGGGCGTGGGTGGAACTGGAGGGGAGGCCGAGCCACCAGGTGAGGAGGTTCCAGACGATGCCGCCGATGAGGGCGCAGATGATGGTGGCGGTGGTGACGAAGGAGGCGTCCACCAGGCCGGAGGTGATGGTTTTCGCGACGGCGTGGCCGACGAGCGCTCCGACGAGGTTGGTGAGTGCGGCCAGGACGATGGCCTGGCGGGGGGTGAGTACCTTGGTGGAAACGACGGTGGCGATGGAGTTCGCGGTGTCGTGGAATCCGTTGATGAATTCGAAGGCGAGCGCCACCAGGATGACGACGAGAATGAGCGTCATGGTCGCGCGGGATCAGGAGTTTTTATAGGCGATCTGCTTGACGACGTTGCCGACGTCGCGGCAGCGGTCGAAGATTTTTTCCAGCAGGTCGTAAAGGTTGGAGACGATGACAACGAGGAGGGGATCGTATTTGCCGCTGTAGAGGTCTCTGAGGCATTCCAGCATGAGGTCGTCGGCGTCGCCTTCGATGGTCTGGAGCCGGTCGTTGAGTTCCTTGATGCGGACGATGTCCATGCCCTTTTTCAGGGTCTGGATCATTTCGACGACGATGCCGGTGGCTTCGTCGAGCATCTCGGCGTGTTTCTTGAAATCGACCGTGCGAACCTTGTCCTGGGAGATGAGGTAGCGTTCGACGAATTTTTCGACGGTTTTGGGGATTTTGTAGAGCTTGGTGGAAAGCTCTTCGATGTCCTCGCGCTCAAGGGCGGTGACGAAGGTTTTGACGAGAAGATCGCTGATCTCCTGCTTGATGACTTTGTCCTTTTTACGAACTTCCGCGAAGGTGCCGAGAGAGGGGGCTTTTTCGTGGAGGAGGACCTGGTTGAGGGAGATGATGCTTTGACGGGCTTCCTCCGCACTTGCGATCAGCAAGGTGAAAAAACGGTCTTCTTTGCCAAATAAGCGCTGGATTGAGATCATAGCTGGTGCCGCTCCCGATATGTGACGATTCCGTCACGGGTGACAAGCCGCGCGATGATTTTTTTGTGAAACGCCGGGGAACGTTTTGAGGTTCAATCGCTTGAATCCGGGGTGGCGTTTGCGGAGGGGATCTCCTGGGGTTGGGGCTCCGGCAGGTCGGGCCGGGATTCCATCTGGCGGCTCAGGTCGAGGACTTTGCCGACGGTCAGGGTCTGGCGGGCGGCGGTTTGTTGCATGAGGGCCTTGGCGGTTTCCAGTGCCTGGACGAGCTCGGGGTCCTTCACGGCGCCGTATTTCATTTCGAGACGGTGGATGCGCCGCCAGTTGTTGGTGTCGATGGAGTGCTGGATTTTTCCGAGGATTTCGTGGCGATGGGTTTGGAATTCCTTGGTTTTCGAGAGGGTTTTTGCGTCCCGGAGCTGGGTGACGAGGGAATAGGCGAGGGCGACGCTCAGGATCACCAGAAGCAGGCGAACGACGGTCCGCATCTGGACCGGGCGGCTTTCCGGGCATTTTCGTATTCTCATCGTGGATCTGCTGAAAAAAACTTTCTACAAGCTGGAGTGCATGCCGTTTTCCGCAAGCTGAAGGTGCAAAGCGCCATGGAACCGTGCATTTTGGGATGCGGCGAGGGCATCAGGAGGCCTGGGCCAGGAGGGTTCGGAAGGCGGTCTGGACGTGGTGCAGGCGGCGTGTTTCCAGGCCGTCACGTTGGCGGACGGAGGAGCGCTCGAGCTGGGTGAAATCCACATTTTTCCAACCGGGGATGCGGGGGTGGATGGCTTGCAGTGCTTTCCACATGAGGCGTTTGCCCTGGATGCCGAGGATGAGTGACTCGAGCATTTCGAGATGGATGAGGGTGTCGTCCGTGGAGTGGTCCGACGCGGGGTTTTTCCTGCCGCCACAAGGGGCGGGGTAGTCCACCATTTTGTTTTCATAAAGCCCGGCGGACTCGAGCAGGCCGAGGAGGAAGTTCCGCTCGCCGAGGACTTCGTCGCTCATCGAGCGGAAGTAGTGGTGGTCTTCGCTCAGGGCGTCCCGGGAGGTGAGGGAATCGAAAAGGACGAGTGCCCGGGAGAAGCCTTGGAGGTGATGGTGGAGGTAGGATTCGAGAGAGCGGTTCATTGGGTTTGGAGAAGAGGTTGGCCGTGGAAAACGAGCCGCCTTTTTCGCAAACGGTGTGCCAATGAAGAAGATCCGTCCGATCGGCGGGATCGGACGGATCTTTCGGGAAATCACCAGTCGAAGGTGAAACCGGCGTAAAGGCCGGTGCTGGCACCCTCGACGGTGCTGCCGCCGAAGCTGGCAAGCTGGTAGTCTTTATCGAGCGCGTTTTCGACGCGGGCGTGGAATTTCACGTGGTCGGTAATCTGATAGGAGCCGTAAATCCGCGCGACGGTGTAGGAGCTCAGCTCGTTACCGCCCCAGGAGCGGGAGGCGAGGTGGGTGGCTCCGATGCCGATGAGGGATTTTTCCGTGGGCTTCCAGTCGAGCGAGGCGGTGGCGGCGTTGCGCGGCTGGTCGGCGAGGCTTTTGTCGAGGTGGGTCCAGGCGAGGCGGTAGCGGAGGGCGGCTTCCTCCCACTGGCCGTCGAGGCCGACTTCGAGGCCCCGGGTGGTGGTTTTCCCGTCCACATTGTAAGTGGTCGAGGTGTAAGTGAGAGGGTCGTAGACCGAGGTGAAGGCGTCCTTGATGCGATTGTTGAACCAGGTGGCCGTGAGGTTGTGGGTTTTGCCGAGTCGTTGTCCGATGCCGATGTCCCAGCCGATGGAGGATTGGGCATCCAGATCGGGATTCGGGGCGGAATAGGTGGAGCCGAAGAGATCGGAGTAGGTGGGGGCGTTGAACGCCTTGCCGATGCCGGCGCGGAAGGAGGTGCCGGTTTTTTCGAGGGTGTAAACGGAACCAAGACGCCAGGTGAGTTCGTCACCGTAGCTGTCGTAATCTTCCCAGCGGATGGCGGCGGTGGCGGTCAGGTTTTCCAGCACGTCCCATTCGAGAGCGGTGTGGACGCCGTAGCGCTCGCCATCGTGATCCACGTCCAGGCTGTTCTGGAAGGAGTCTTCGGAATAGAAGGCGCCGGAGAGCCAGCGGAGGTTTTCGGCGAGGGTGACTTCCTGCTCGGTGGCGAACTCGGTGGACTCGAAGTCGGTGTTGTAGGAGAAGGGATACATTGGATCCGCCACGTCCTGATCGTAGGCGGTCTTCTGGTGGCCGATGCGGAAGCGGGTGGTCCAGCGGTCGGAAATTTTCCCGTTCAAATACACCGTGGCCAGGGCGGCATCGTAGTGGTGGATGTCGAGGGGCGAAGCTTCGTAGCGGTTGTCGATGGAGCGGAAGGTGGTGCCGAGGGTCCAGACGGAATCGATTTTTCCTTCGACGCGGAGGGCGGTGCTTCCCTGATAGAATTTCTGGCCGGGGGAATCGTTCGCCGTTTGTTCGTAGCCGCCGGAGAGGAAGTAGGAAACGTCGTGGATTTCTCCCTGGAAACGGGCGTGGGCGGAAATGCTGTCGAAGGAACCGCCTTCGACGGTGACCGAGCCGCCGGGCTTGCCGCTGCCGCGTGGGGTTTCCAGCCAGAGCACGCCGCCGATGGCTTCGCCGCCGTAGAAGGCGCTTTGCGGACCGCGCAGGACTTCGAGGTTGCCGAGGTGATACACGCGGCTGCTGGAGAGAAAGTTACCGGGAGAGACGTTGCCGTCCGACATCCGCACGCCATCGACGACGATCTGGGAATCGGCGGTTTTCGTGCCGCGAATGAACAGGGAGCTGATCGCGCCGGTTTGCCCGGAGGTGGAGGTGGAAATCACGCCCGGCGAGGCGTTCAGCGCATCCTGTAGCTGGAGGATGCCTTGGTTTTCCAGTTCTTCGGGAGACAGCACGGTCACCGCGGAAGTGACGGCGGATGAATCACGCGGCACTTTCAGGGCGGAAACGATCAGCGTTTCCAGATCCCGGTTTTCGGGATTTTCCGCTTGGACGGTGGCGGGGATCATCAGGGCGAGCAGTGCGAGGGCACTCCGGTACGAGCCTCTGCGAGGCGATGAGGTAGGTTGCATGGGTATGGCATCAATGTCTGTAAGTCGCAGACGGTTGAAGGTTTCCCCCTCAGGCTGGCGATCTGGCTCTCCGTCCTGCCGTGGCAGTCCGGTATTACAGTGGCGATTACCGCGCCGGATTCGCACCGGCTTCCCCATCGATTTCCTGCCCCGGCGAAGGGCTTCCTGAAGAGAGTCGGCTTTCACCGACGGGCCGTAGGTAGGGAGCACGGCGGACGGATGCAAGACCGGGATGCGCGGAAATAATCTGTGGCTAGGAATTTCTTGGCGCTTGACCCTGAGCCATCACGGGATTTCCTTCCCCGCCATGCTTCGCGAGCTCCTCAAGTCCAAGCTTCATCGAGCCATGATTTCATCGGCGGACGTCGATTATGAAGGCAGCATCGAAATCCCGCGCGATTTGATGGATGCGGCGGATCTCTGGCCGGGCGAAAAAGTCCTGGTGGCGTCCATCACTACGGGAAACCGTCTGGAAACCTACGTGCTCGAGGGCAAGCCGGGGACCGGACACATCCTCATCAACGGCGGCGCCGCCCACCTCATCAAGGCCGGCGAGCGGGTGGCGATCATGGCCTTCGGCTATTCCGAAAAGCCGCTTCCGGTGAAAAACCTGCTACTCGACGAAAACAACAATATCGTGCCGCGCGACCGCTGATCTTCCGGAAACGTTTTTGAAACACGTTGACGGACGAGGGAAAGGCATGAGAGTTTTTGCCCCGCAATGAAGCTATTCCCGGCTCTCCCGATTCTCGCCCTGCTCGGTCTTTCGGCGTGTGAAACGCTGAATCAACCGCTTTCCAGCTCGGATTTCGATCCGCTGCGGGCTCCCGGCGGAGCACAGGATACCACTGCCGCCGCCAGCTCCTCGGAGGTGAATTTCAAGGCCGGGCAGTTCGTCCAGACGATCATGGACAATTCGGCGTTTTACCTCAAAAGGCCGAAAGGAAACGCGGATGCCGACAAGCTGCTGAAGCGTGGCACTTCGGTGAAAGTCGTTTCCTCCAGCGGCAGCTACACCAAGGTGGAACTGGACAGCGGGGAAGTGGGATTCATCCCGACGCTCATGCTCGAAGATCCGCGCACGCCGCAGAATCTCTCCGGCCAGCCGACCAACCCGGGTGAATACCAGGTTTATCCGCCGACCACCGATTCTCCGGCTTTCGTCGAACCCCTGCCGCAGGTGAATCCGGCGGATCAGCCGCCGACTGACGCGATCCCGACCGTGATCGATCCGGACGCGCCTTCGACTCCGGCCCCGGTGCCCACTCCGACGACTCCGACGGAAACCTTCCCGGCACCGACGCAGACCACGCCTGCCGAATAGGCCGATTTCCGGAAACGTTTGAGGAAACTGGATCACGGGCTTTGTGGTCCGCCTCGAAGAATCCAGCCATCGAAGCCACACGGATTGAAGTCCGTGCTCCAATTCCGGCGAAATCCAAGGGCGCTTTTCCTGCCGCCGCAGAGCCTACGCCCGATGCCGTTCGTAGGCCTCGACGATGCGTGCGACCACCGGGTGGCGCACGATGTCGCTTTGATCGAACCGTTGAAACGCGATGCCTTCGATGCCTTCCAGGGCATGAGTCGCTTCGATCAGCCCGGAGCGGACGCCCGGCTTGAGGTCGATTTGTGACGCGTCGCCGGTGATGACCATCCGGGATTCCTCACCGATCCGGGTGAGCGTCATGAACATTTGTTCGCGGGTGGTGTTTTGGGCCTCGTCGAGAATCACGAAGGCGCGGGAAAGTGTGCGACCGCGCATGAAGGCAAGCGGTGCGATCTCGATGGTGCCGTCTTCCATGTAGCGCTGCGCTTCCTCCGGATCGAGCATGTCGTGGATCGCGTCGTAGAGCGGGCGCAGGTAGGGTGCGACTTTTTCCTGGAGATCGCCGGGCAGGAAACCGAGGGCTTCACCGGCTTCCACGGCGGGGCGGGTCAGGATGATGCGCTGGACGTTTCGCCGTTTCAACTGGGTCAGGGCCATCGCCATGGCGAGGTAGGTTTTTCCGGTCCCCGCCGGGCCGAGTCCGAAAACGACGTCGTGCGTTTCCATCGCCCGCACGTATTCCAGTTGCGATGGGGTGCGCGGGACGACCGGACGACGGCCACGTGAGCCGACCAGTTTCACACCGGAAAGGGCCGTGACGCCGACGCCGCCCGATCCGGCGGCGACTTCCACCGCGTGGCGGAAATCCCGGGCCTCGATGTGGCGTCCGTTTCGCAGCGCGTTTTCCAGATCGGAAAAAACGGACTTCGCGCGATCCACGGCGTCTTTTTCTCCGCTGAACGAAATCCAGCCGTCGCGGGTGACCGCTTTCACGCCGATGGTGGATTCGAGCACACCGAGGTTTTTGGGATCGTTGGCGAAAAGAGCGTGAAGGAACTGCGGGGTATCGAATTCCAGGCGAACTTCCTCCATTACGGCATGACTCATTGAGTTTGCATAATCGAGAAACGGAGGAAGGTCAATTCAGTGACTGCCGGGAATTTTTCCCCGCAGGGCCCCTTGTTCTTGAACAAAAATCGGGCGGAAGCTTGAATCCGGGCGTGAAGACCCTTTGCAGCCTGTTGGCCGTGCTGGCTCTCGTATCGTGTGCCGGGTCGCGCGATGCTTTGACCGTCAAGCAATTCCAACTGAAAGACATGGATGTTGGAAATATTTCCGAGCCTTCGGTGAGGATGGAAATTCTCCGGCGTCTGCATGGTGCGGTGAGTGCCGAGGAAAAAGCCTCGCGTCAGGGGCAATACTACACGGTGCTGTGGGAAGATCCGGCGGGGCGGAATCAGGGGCCGGTGGAAGTGATTTTCGAATATCAGCAAGGCGCGACGGCAAGCCGGGTGAAGGGAAAAAAACAGACCTTCGCGGCATCCGATACACGCGGTAAGGCGGAGTTCGCCGTGATCGGGCGGGATTTCACCGTCAACGGCCGGGTTCTGGCGTGGAAAATCACCCTGCGCCGGGGTGATCGCATCGTCGCGAGCAAACAATCTTATCTTTGGCGATAATCCGCTTTTCCCTTCATGGGTGATTGACCTGATTCGCTAGTGCTTTTATATTCGCTTCACCCCTGCCGCTCAAAACGACGGCTTCTTTTCTGTGATTACGGAATGCACCATCTTGGTAGGAATCTTCGAAGGATTCAGTTGGATACGCTGTGAAGGGAAGGGCTCTTTCTTGAACAGCCCCACGCTTAAGGAGTTCGGTGAAGAACGGATTGCCTCGGGAGAGTCCTGTTTGGTCGTCGATCTGGCCGCCTGTACCGGTATGGACTCCACGTTCATGGGCACGCTCGCGGGGCTGGCCGCCCGTTTGGCCACCGCCGAGGATGGCGTGCTCCAGGTGGCGCAGCCGGGTGAAAGAAACCGTCGTTCCCTTGAAGATCTCGGGCTCGATTTCCTGATGAAGATCGATCCGGTCAAGGCGGAGTGGCAGGATGAGATCGAGGAAATCCGGGCTTCGCTCAAACCTCCACGAGCGGTTGCCAAGCCGGGTGACCTGCAACGCGCGGCACTGGTTTTGGAAGCGCATCAGGTGCTCTCGAACGCGAATGAGGGAAATGCCCGCAAGTTTTCCGGAGTCGTCAGTTTGTTGGAGGCGGAGCTGGCCGAGAAGCGAAAGGAGAAGTAAGGTTCCTTCGAGTCACCGATCCGCCCCCCTGCCGAAATGCCGCATTTTTCCTTTATTATTCTCAGCCTGGTAGCGGTAGCGGTGGTGGTGATAGCGGGCCTGGTTTCGGCCTTGCAGAATCAACGGAGGCATGCCCGCCTGGTCCGGCGGAAATTCAAGGATCTCGAAGGGGAGGAACAGCGGATGTTCACCTTTCTCCACGATCTGGGGCTGGCCATCGAAAACGAACCTTCTCCCGCGAAGCTTTCCCGCATCATCGTGGATGGCATCGACAAGGTGGTGACCGCGCGCGGCGGTGCGATTTATTTCGTCAGTCCCGACGGCAAGTATCTCAATCCTTCTTACGTTTCCGACGAATGCCCGCCGCTGATCGGCATTCCGGTGGAAATCCGGAAAAAGGCGAAGCGTGATCCACGGGCTCTGGAAAGCCATGTCCGGCTTTCCCGCATTCTGGTGGACGATGGAGTGTTAGGCTATTGCCTTGCGGCGGGTGATGCCATGCATGTGAAGGATGTCAAAAATCATCCGGCTTTTCGCGATGAATTGACGCATTACACGGATGATGTCGCGGTGCTGATTTCGCCCCTGCGGCATGCGGGCAAGGATCTGGGAGTGTTGGCCGTCGCCCGGCGTCACGCGGACGGCCCTTTCAGCCGGAACGATTTCGCGGTTTTCCGCTCCGTCGCGGAACAATCGTCATTCGCGATCGGCAACGCGCGGATTCACCGGGAGGCTCATGAAAAGCGTGCGATCGAAAACGAGCTGAAAAACGCGCGGGAAGTGCAGCGCATTCTTTTACCGCAGGAAGATCCGGTATTTCCCGGTTTCCGGATCAGCGGCACGAACCTGCCGGCGCGCATCATCAGCGGCGATTATTACGACTATATTTCTCTCGAAAATGGCCGCTTCGGAATCGTGATCGCGGACGTTTCCGGCAAGGGAGTGCCGGCCGGCCTCCTGATGGCAATGTGTCGCAGCGCCCTGCGTTCCGTGGCACCGGCCGAGATTTCGCCGTCGAAGGTGCTTGCTTCGGTGAACCGACAGCTTTTTCCGGACATCCGGGAAGATATGTTCATCAGCATGGCTTACGGGATTCTCGATGAAGCGACCGGAAGCATGACTCTTTCCCGGGCCGGACACGATCCAGCGCTGTGGTATCGGCGTCAGAGCGGAAAGGTCGAGTTGCTTCGATCTCCGGGGCTGGCACTGGGTATCGACAGCGGAGCGGTGTTCGAGCGCGTGACCTCGGACTATGAGGTGATGCTGGAATCGGGGGACTGCGTGCTGTTTTACACGGATGGCATCAAGGAAGCGGTCGGTCCGGGAGAAGAGGAATACGGCATGGAGCGCATGGCGGAAGCCTTCCGGCTGGCCGCGCCGTTGGGAGCCGAGGTCGTGCTTTCACGCATGCAGGCGGAGCTGAGAAGTTTCACCGGAGATGGCCCGCAGATGGATGATATTACGCTCGTGGCCATCGAGAAACGCTGAGGTTTATAAGACTTATAGGTCCTATGGGACTTATGCGGTCCATAAAAAAACCGCACCCCGTGAGGGATGCGGTTTTTCGATTCGGAAACAGTTCGCGGATTAGCGCTTGGAGAATTGGAAGCGCTTGCGGGCACCGGGACGACCGGGCTTTTTACGCTCCTTCATGCGGGGATCGCGGGTCAGGAAACCGAGAGGCTTGATGACCTTGCGGTTTTCCGGATCCACTTGAGTCAGGGAGCGGGAAATCGCGTGGCGGATGGCGATCGCCTGGGCCTGGATGCCACCACCTTTGACGACGACGTTGACGTCGAACTTATTGGTGAGGGTCAGCGCCTCGAAAGGGGCGAGCAGGGCGTTTTGCAGCTCGATGGTCGGAAGGTATTCTTCGAACGTGCGGCTGTTGATGGTGATTTGGCCGGTGCCTTCGGTCAGCCACACGCGGGCGACTGCGGTTTTGCGGCGGCCGGTGGCGCTTTTGGTAGTGCTGGCGGACATGTGCGTATGACTGAAAAATTAGCGGACTTCGTAAGCGACGGGAGCCTGGGCTTCGTGCGGGTGGGACTCACCTGCATACACCTTGAGCTTGCCGAACTGGCTGCGGCCGAGGCGGGTCTTCGGAAGCATGCCCCAGACGGCGCGCTCGACGAGGAGAACCGGGCGGCGCTCGCGGACCTTGGCCGGAGTTTCCACCTTCTGGCCACCGACGTAACCGGAGAAACGGGTGTAGATCTTGGCGGTTTCTTTGGCACCGGTAAGGACAACCTGGTCGGCGTTGATGACGACAACGAAGTCACCGGTGTCCACGTGGGAGGTGAAAATTGGCTTGTGCTTGCCGCGCAGCAGGCGTGCGGCTTCTACGGCGACTTGGCCGAGGACCTTGCCCTTGGCGTCGATCACATACCACTTGCGCTCGACTTCGTGCGGCTTGGCGGAAAACGTCTTCATGTGCTTAAATAAGGAACTGCTCCGAACACGTGGCGTGCGCGAAGGGGGACGCAAGCTAGGTACCGGGTTTCCGGGTGTCAATCGGGAAATATTTTGAAATTTTGGGAAATTTTGGAGTAAGCACCTATAGGTCTTATAAGCCTTATAGGGCCTATATTCATTCCTTGGAATCCGTAGGGCGGCTCAGCGGTTGATGGAGCTTCGGCGGCAGCGGACCGGTTCCGGTGTCGCCGATGGCGGACTGGGTTTTGATGGCCTGTGCGATGGCTTTGGCGAGTTTTTGGCGGTAAGCGGGATTGGCGATGAGGCGGGCTTCGGCCGGATTGCTGAGGTAGCCGCCTTCCAGCAGGACGCAGGGGATTTCCGGATTTCGGGTGAGGCGCAGGCGACGGCGGACGAGGCCGCGATTCCCGCTTTCCCCGGTGCTCACGCCTTCCATGGCTTTCTGGAAACGGACGGCGAGACCATGGCTGTCGACGCGCCAGTAGTAGGTTTCCGGACCGCGGAGGCGGGGAGGGCCGCTATTGAAATGGATGCTGACGAGGATGGCGTCTCCCCGGCGGTTGGCGCGGGCCACGCGATCGTCGAGATCGACGAAAGTATCGGTGCTACGCATGAGGATGGTTTGATAGCCGCTGCCGAGTTCTTTCCGGATGCGTTCCACCATGTCGAGAGTGAGGTCTTTTTCCCGTTGGCCGGTGGTGCGGCTGATGGCTCCGCTGTCCCTGCCGCCGTGGCCGGCATCGAGAATGACGGTCTTGAATCCCTGCGGGCCGGGGCGGTTGTCGTTCACGCTCCGCAGCGAACCGCTGACGGATGGCCCGGCGCATGAGGCGAGCAGGGCGCTGAGCAGGAGGGAGGAAAACAGGGCGGAAATTCGCGACATGGAAACAGCTATGGCAGTTCCGCTCGGGATGGGAATGTATTTCCGAAAGGTGCTGCCGAATTCGTCCCTTGACGGTTGGGAGGGATTTTATGGATGGATGAGGGGTTGAAACCCATCCATTATATCCTGCCGGTGGCCGTGGTGCTGGTTTGCGGCTATTGGCTGGCGGACCGGAGCCACGAGGCGACGCAGCTGGAAAAGGAAAACGCGGCGTTGCGGGAAAAGATCGAGGAGGCGCGGAAGGTGGGAGAAGCGGAAACGAATTCGGGGGTGTCGTTTTCCGGAAAAGATGGAAAGCCGAGGGAGGAGGATTGGCTGAGGATCGGTCATCGGATGATAAAGGGTCAGAGTTCATCGCTCTTTATGATGGAGCTGGAGGATGTTCTGAAAACCCTTTCGGAAGACGAGTTGCTCACGGCGTTGAAGGACGTGAGCGGACTGCCCTTGGAATGGAACACGCGAAATTTTCTGATCTCGCGTCTGGTTCAACAATTGGCGAAGACCAATCCCGAAGCGGCGATTGTCTGGCTGATGGATTCCAAACAGGAAGATCGTGCTCCCTTCAGTTCCGAACTTTTTTCACGCTGGTTGCAAAGCGATCCGCAACGGGCACTGGAATGGTATGACCGGAAACTCGCCGATGGTGCTTTCGACACCAAGATGCTCAGCGGGCGAAATGTCATGCGTGCGGGATTCGAGGGAAATGTGATCGCTCATCTTTTCAAGAGCGATCCCGCCGCGATCGCGGATCGCCTTCGGGATCTTCCCGCAGGAATGCGGGTGGATGCGTTGAGAGATGTGGATGTGCCCAAGGCGGGGGCAACGGAACGTCGTTTTTATGTCCAATTATTGCGCGATTTTCTTTCGGAGAAAGAAGTGAAAGATGAAATGGGGAGAATCGCCTTCGGGTTGTTCTCCGGGGATGATTCCCGCTATGCGAGGATATCCGAATTCCTGACGCAGGTTCAGGCGACGCCCGAGGAGCGGGAAGGGGCGGTTGCGATGCTGTGGACTGCAGTCGGAGATTATGTTAGGAGGCGCGGCGAAGCTCCCGTTGAAGCGCTGTCGGGCTTGCGGTCGTGGATGGAGCATGAGACTCCATCTTCTGTGGATCGGATTACGGGGAGGGCGATTTTTTCACTTCTTAACGGGAACGAGATGGAAACCGGTGAAGCGGTTGCGTTTATCCAGAGTTGTCTCCAGAAAGGGGCCGATCCCGATATTTTAATCGGTGGGTGTATTGACGGAATCGCTTCCAAAGACCGCGATGCGGCGCGTGCTCTGGCGGAAAAAATCACGAACCCGGAAAGGCGCGCAACGATTTTGAACCAATTGAAATGAAACTGAAGCATTCGATTTTTCTTTCGCTGGTTTTCGTTTGTCTCGCGGGCGTGTGGGGCTGGCGGAAGCAGGAGACGATCCGTCGGTTGGCGGTGGAGCGTGATGCGTTGGTGGCGGTCGCTGCGGAAATGGGAATGCGGGAGGGTAAGGCTGGGCGGTTGGAGCGACCTCGGACGAAGCGCCAGCGGGAAGATCGGGAAGCGAAAGTGCGGGAAGTGGCGGAAAACTGGATGGTCCTGCTACGGGCTGGAGAGAGAACGCGGGAAGCGAGAAAAGCGTTTTATCGAAAACTGGAATCCCTCGATGGCGGGCAGCTCGTGATGCTGTGGCGTGAAATGGAGCGTCGGCTGGGCGACGAGAAAAAATTGGAGGATTGTGCGAGAGTGGTTCTTGGGGAATTGACCGGGAAAGACCCGCAGGCTGCCCTGCGCTTGAATGAAGAGTTTTTTCAATCCGGTGTTCTGAAAGAGATGGAGTCTTTTTTTATCGGGTCGGCCTTATCCCAGTGGGCGTCTTCAGATCCGGAGGCTGCTTATGACTGGGTTTGCTCGCAAGGACAACTGGATGAGCATTCCGCCATTTCCGGTTTGTTGAAGGGTGCGATGTGGAAAGATCCCAAAGCGGCCTATCAGATTTTTCAGAAATTTTCTCCGGAGCTGCAGGATCGCTACGTTGGTAATTTGCTTGGCCTGAGTGTTAGTCCGGAGCAACGTCTGGAAACCCTGAATCTGCTGCGGGAAGGGGTAGGGAGAATTGAAGATCCGCAAAGGGTGAAGTGGTGGAAAGGCAATATGATACGAGATCTGATGGGTTGTGTGGTGAGGCAACCGGGTGGCTTGGAATGGATCGATCAGGCCCAGCTCAGCATGGAGGAGAAAATCGCCTTCGCCAAGAATCTGGGAGGGTCTCTCCAAGCCGACGAACAGCAGTGGTTGCTATGGACGATCCGGAATCTGTCCGCGGATGAAGCCAGTGAATCGATCCGGCCACAGGTGGCCGCCTGGACTCAAAAGGACCATCAGGCTGTCGCCGCGTGGCTGAATGAAAGCCCTTCAGGGTCTGCGAAAGACGCTGCCGTTAAAAGCTTCGCCATCGCGGTGGCGGGGAATGACATTCAGAGTGCGATCGAATGGACGAATACCCTGTCGGAACAAAAAGAACGGGAAGACACTTATCGGATATTGCTTCTTTATTGGCCGCTGGACGATCCCGAAGGAAAAGCGACGTTCGCGGCGGAACATGGGTTGAAGTGAGAAGCTGTCTGAAAAATGGGAATGGCAGGGACTTTTCTCCGAAACGTCCGGTGGTGAGCGGTCCTGAAACAAGGAGTGGGTCGGTGGCTGGAAGCCCCCTCAACGGCCTGGGCCAAGATGGCTCAGCCACTTTTTGATGCTGTGTTGCGGCGGGACGCCACAGTCACTTTCATTCTCTTTCGCGATCCTCAGGCGGCGAGGGCTTCGCGGTATTGGAAGGCGATGGTGATTTTCTTGTGCTTGTAGCTGCGATCCATGCGGATGCGCTGGATGGCGGCGCGGCAGAATTCCTCGAGTCCTTCGTGGGAACGGACGGCGAAGGGCAGGGTTTCCAGCGTTTCGCCTTTGCTGGAGACGCGCAGCTCGACGTGATGTTCGAGCCAGTTCTGAAGCTGCTTCAGGCGAGGGCGGGCGTTATCTCCGGCGACTTCGAAGAGCTCGAAGAAACAGCGGACGCATTTGCCGGGGTGGCCGCGTTTTTTCAAAAGATCCCGCAGGTCGAGCAGCAGATCGGCTTCATTGGCGAGCACGGGAGCGAGCGTGGCAAGAAGTTGATCGATTTCGTCGTGAGCGGGTCTTTGCACGGCGGGAATCTTCCATTTTTGCGACTGAGTCGCAAGAGTAAAGTATGGGGCGGGGAATTAGCAGGAAGATGGGTAAATAGAAGTTGATGGTTTTTGGTTGAGGGTTGATGGTGAAGAGCAAGCAAGGATTGGGGAGGGGCGTATTTTGCTGGCTGGATTCCTTATGGGCCGATCTGTGACTCGGCGTTCTCGGCTTTGGAGTGCCCTGAAGTCCGCGCTCCCGGTGGGAGACGCTCCCGCAAAAAAAAACGCCGCCCCTTGGGAAGGAACGGCGTTTTTGGAGTGATTCGGTTTTGGAATCGGTCAGCTCGCTTTTTCGAAGTCACCGCACCAGTCGTCACCGGCGGTTTCGGGGAAGCGGGATTCGTATTGAACTTCATCGTCCACTTCGAAGGCGATCATTTGGGGCGCGTGGCGGCGGCATTCGCCTTCGGAGTCACCGAGTTGATTCCAGAAGCTGCAGGCGGCGCAAGCGCGGGTGGTGGTAATGGTTTGGCTCATAATTTTATGTCGTTGTTGAGAATGACTGATGGGAAAATGAGCTGGGATACTAGATAAATCAAGAAGTTTTTGAGTGAGAGTTATTCTCAATAAGGGTCCTTTGATGCGAACGGTTCGCAAGAGGGGACGTGGGGGTGCCTAGAGGGTAATCATAGGTCCTATAGGGCTTAACTATGGCCTATAGGTAATAAACAAAAGCGCTGCCAGGGATACCGCGGCAAGCACGGACAAACTACCGTTGCTCCGATCAAGGCCTGGCGGGGTTCGCCTGCCGAACCTCCACGGCCCCTGACAGCGGGGCGAAGGAAGCCCAGCGCACGGGGGAGTGCAATGATTTTCTCTGTTTCAGCGTTCGATGTTCGTCCCGCTGCGGGCGGTTCGATAGTGGTCGGCGAGGGAGATGGCGAGGCCCGTGGCGTATTCGTGGAAAATGGACGGCACTTCCTTTCCGTTGACGAGGCGGAGTCCTTGGTAGTCTCCGGCCTGGATGCGGTTGTAGTCCTGCACGGAGTTCATGACGTAGGGTTCCATGAAAATGACGGGGCAATCGTAGAGCCGGTTGGCGAGAAGGTTGCGAGCCCAGAGGTAGGGGTGACCCTGGACGGGAAGGACATTCCGGTTGATGGAGTGATAGGTGTAGGGAGGGAGTTCGCTGATTTTCGCGAAGGATTCGGCGATAGGAATGCCGACGGTGACTTCTTCCTCGTGGGTGCGCTGGAGGAGTTTTTTCAGCATCGCGAAGCGTTGATCGGCGAGAGAGACTTCCTCGTCGTTGTAAGCGCCGTTCAGGAGGAGGTGGAAATGGGTGCGGTCGATGAGTGTCGGTTGATTCGGGTTCCCCCAGGCCTCGGCGTTGAAGTGCAGGCAAAGCACGAGATCGGGCTTGAGCTGTTCGTTGACGATCTGGGCGCGGGCCCGGATTTCGGCGGTGCGGTAAAACAGGCGCTCGGCGAGTTTTTGCAGGGACGCGGGGGATTCGTCGGGGCCGGGAGAATCCTGATGGAGGGTGGACATGAGGGAGGCCGGGCGGAGCGGGGTGACCGGCTCGGGCTTGTCCCGGACGAGGAAAACGGTGGCACCGAGGGCTTCGAGCTGTGGCTTGAGGAGCTTGGCGACGTGGAGGGTCATGTCGCCTTCGCAAACCGGGGTGCCGCCATCGAGGATGAACCAGCGTTCTTCCATTTTCGCCCAAGCGCCGCCGATGTGGCCGGGATCGATGGCGATTTTCAGGTCGTCGAGCGGCTTTTCCGGAAGGGCGGGCGGGAGTTCGGCGATGGTGCGCCAGTGGCGCGGTGTGGGAAGGAGGGTTTTCCCGTCGGCGAATTCGAGGTGGAAGTCGGGAAATCGTTCGTCCGGCCCGGTGCGGATGATGGCTTCCCGGTCCGTGATCCGGATAAATTCCTTCCAACGCTCTCCGGTGGTGAAGACGGTGGTGAGCAGCTTTTCGAAATCCTGGCGGGAGATGGTTTTCTGGTAAATATCGAGCTCCTGCCAATCGGGGGCGGCGGCCAGGATGGAAAGCGCGGGTTCGGGAGCGGGGGCCGGTGCCGGGGCGGGGGCGGTTGCGGACGGTTTTTTGAGGCCGAGCCAGACGAGGGCGGAAATGCAGGCGGTTCCGAGGATCAGCAGCGGGAGTTGGCGGGAGAAAGAAGAGGCCATGCGGAAAATTGGATTGTCGGGAGAGGGGTGCGGGACGAAGGATGAGGCGAATTTCGATATTTCACAAATTTTCCCGCGATGTCCGAGCCTTCTTCCTGTGTGCGTGTTTTGTTTCTTGGTGATGTGGTCGGTGAACCGGGGAGGAAGGCGGTGATCGAGCAACTGCCTCTTCTGAAACAGCGTCACCAGCTCGATTTTATCATCGTAAATGGTGAAAACGCGGCGGGAGGTCGCGGAATCACCCCGAAAATCGCGATCGATCTGCTGCGGGCCGGGGCGGCTGTGATTACCACCGGCGATCACGTTTGGGATCAGCAGGAAATCGTCGATTATTTCCCGACGGAGCCGCGTCTGCTCCGGCCCGTGAATTATCCGGAAGGGACGCCCGGGAACGGCAGTGTGGTGCTCGAAACTCCGAAGGGAAAAATCGCTGTCATGCAGGTGCAAGGGCGTTCCTTCATGCAGCCGCCACTGGAAAATCCGTTTCTCGCGGCGGAGACCGAGGCGGACCGACTGCGGGCGGAGGGCGTGGGACCGATCATCGTGGACATGCATGCCGAGACGACGAGCGAGAAGATCGCGATGGGCCGTTGCCTGGACGGAAAAGTCTCGCTGGTCGTCGGGACGCACACGCACGTGCAGACGGCCGACGAACGGATTTTCCCCGGCGGCACGGGATTCCTGTGCGACGCGGGAATGTGCGGCCCGGAGGATTCGGTGCTTGGTAGGACGGTGGAATCGGTCGTCTGGCGGTTCAGAACGGGAATGCCCACGCGTTTTCCGGTGGCGAAGGGACCGGTCCGGATTTGTGGGGTGATGGTGGAGGTGGAGGTAGCTTCCGGAGTCTGCCGGGCCATTGAAAGAGTGTCTTTTGTGGTCGGAAATGAGGGTGAAGGCGGCGATTGATCCTTGATGTTACAGGGATTTTCGAGAAATCGTGATTTCTCTGAGATTTTTTTTGACAGGGGGGTCGGCTTTGTTACTGTCCGCCCGCTCTTCCGCACATCGCTTCAGGGGTGCCGCGCCTAAGCTCGCTGTTAAACGAGATTGGACGCGGTGTTTTTGTCGGGTGGAGGAAAAGCGAAGGAAATCGCATTGCTCGTGTAGCTCAGGGGTAGAGCGCATCCTTGGTAAGGATGAGGTCGGGGGTTCAATTCCCCCCACGAGCTCCATGATTTTTGCAACCATTCTCAGTCTCACGCAGAACCAAAACCACCATGGCCAAAGAAGCATTCCAGCGCAACAAGCCGCACGTTAACATCGGAACCATCGGTCACGTTGACCACGGTAAGACCACCCTCACCGCCGCGATCACCAATACGCTCGCGGAAAAAGGCATGGCGCAAGCCCGTGCTTACGGTGACATCGACGCCGCCCCTGAAGAGCGTGAGCGCGGTATCACCATCAATACCGCCCACGTCGAATACGAAACCGAAAAGCGCCACTACGCTCACGTGGACTGCCCGGGTCACGCTGACTACGTGAAGAACATGATTACCGGTGCCGCCCAAATGGACGGTGGTATCCTCGTGGTTTCCGCCGCTGACGGTCCGATGCCGCAAACCCGCGAGCACATCCTTCTTGCTCGTCAGGTCGGTGTTCCCGCTCTCGTGGTGTTCATGAACAAGGTTGACCTCGTGGACGACGAAGAGCTTCTCGAGCTCGTCGAAATGGAAGTTCGCGACCTTCTTTCCTCTTACGAATTCCCGGGCGACGACATTCCGATCGTCAAGGGTTCCGCCAAGGCCGCCCTTGAGGGCGACGCCGCCCAGAAGGAAAATATCCTCAAGCTCATGGATGCGGTGGATTCCTACATCCCCGAGCCGGAGCGTCCGATCGACAAGACCTTCCTCATGCCGATCGAAGACGTGTTCTCGATCGAAGGTCGTGGAACCGTTCTTACCGGCCGTGTCGAGCGTGGTATCATCAAGAAGATGGAAGAAGTTGAGATCGTCGGCATCCGCGACACTCAAAAGACCACCGTCACCGACATCGAAATGTTCCGTAAGCTTCTCGACGAAGGTCGTGCAGGTGACAACGTCGGTCTCCTCGTTCGTGGTCTCAAGAAGGACCAGGTTGAGCGCGGCCAAGTGGTTGCCAAGCCGGGCACCGTGAAAGGTCACACCATCTTCAAGTCCGAGATCTACGTCCTTTCCAAGGAAGAAGGCGGTCGTCACACCCCGTTCTTCTCCAACTATCGTCCTCAGTTCTACTTCCGCACCACCGACGTGACCGGCAGCATCAAGCTTCCGGAAGGTGTCGAAATGGTGATGCCGGGTGACAACGTCAACCTCGAAGTCGAGCTCATCACTCCGATCGCCATGGAGCAAACCATGCGCTTCGCGATCCGCGAAGGTGGCCGCACCGTCGGTGCCGGTCGCGTGGGTGAAATCATCAAGTAAGCATTCAGCTATGAGGCGCCCGGCGGCTGGTCCGCCGGGTGCTGAATCCCGGGGCATCTCGTCGCAAAAACGGGTTGCCCCGGAATCGCCTCTACAAAAACGGAAGTAGCTCAATTGGTAGAGTAGCGGTCTCCAAAACCGTTGGTTGTGGGTTCGAGTCCCACCTTCCGTGCCACTTTTCAGATCTGTCCAGAGTCCCACTGCCCCATGTTTTCCAAAATCTCAGGCTTCATCGGTGAAGTAAAAGGCGAGTTGCGTAAAGCGAGCTGGCCTTGGGAATCCGATCCGAAAGTCAAAGGCTTCCGGAAATACAAGGAACTCATCGATTCCACCATCGTGGTTCTCATCGCCGTCATCCTGCTCGCGGGATTCGTGCAATTCTGGGACTACCTGCTCGTTACGATCGTCACTTTCTTTACGGATTTTTTCGTGAACCTCGGCCGTTGATTCCTTCGGTAGCCGGGACTTTTTTATTTTTTCCTCGAACGCTTCATCATGTCTGAAATCCCACCATTCCGCGATCAGTGGTACGTCGTCCAAGTTCTCTCCGGACAGGAGCAGCGCGTTCGTGACCGGATCGTGCGCCAGGCCCAGGCGGAAGACATGACGGACTACATCCGCGAGGTGCTCGTGCCTACGGAAATGGTTTCGGAAATCCGCCGCGGCAAGAAAACGGAAACCAAGCGCAAATTCTTCCCGGGATACATCATCGTGAACATGTATCTCAACACCGAGGACAACCAGCTTGTCGAGAAGACCTGGTTTTTCATCAAGGAAATGGAAGGCGTCATCGGATTCGCCGGGACCAAGGACCGCCCCGCCCCGATGCGTCAGCGCGAAGTCGACGCCATGCTTTCCCAGATCAAGGAGCGCGAGGAAAACGTCCGCCCCGCCATCAGTTTCGAAGTCGGCGACACCGTCAAGGTGGCTGACGGTCCGTTCCAGAGCCAGAATGGCATCGTCGAGGAAATCGACCCGGAACGTGGCAAACTTCGTGTCTCTGTGACCATCTTCGGCCGCAGCACCCCTGTCGAACTCGAATATTGGCAAGTCGAACGCGCCTGATATTCGCCCATCATCCCACTGTTACCAATAACACCGCACCAAAATGGCTAAGGAAGTCGTCAAAATCATCAAGCTCCAGATTTCAGCAGGAGCCGCCAACCCATCACCACCCGTCGGTCCCGCCCTCGGTCAAGCCGGTGTGAACATCATGGCCTTCTGTAAGGAATTCAACGCCGCCACCCAGTCCCAATCGGGCGACGTGTTGCCGGTCGTGATCTCCGTTTACAAGGACAAGTCCTTCTCCTTCGTCACCAAGCGTCCGCCCGCCGGCAACCTTCTCAAGAAGGCCGCGGGTCTCGCCTCCGGTTCCAAGGAGCCCCACAAAGTCAAAGTCGGCAAGCTCACCAAGGCCCAGCTCATGGACGTGGTGAAAATCAAGCTGCCCGACCTCAACACCAACGATCCTGAAGCCGCCGCCCGCATCCTTGCCGGCACCGCCCGCCAGATGGGTCTCGAAATCGAAGGTTACTGAGATTTTTCGCCGGGTTCTCTTCCGGGAGCCCGGCACCCGCAGGAGGGGAAAACATCCGGTTTTCTCCGAACGAACTGCCAACCGATACAACAATGGCCAAACAACGCAGCAAACGCTACCAAAAGGCGGCAGCCCTTGTCCCAGCAGGCAAGAGCTACTCCCTCACCGAAGCCGTCAATACCGTCAAGGATCTTCCGGCTCCGAAATTCACCCCGACCGTCACGCTTTCCTTCCGCCTCGGTGTGGATCCGCGGAAGAGCGACCAGATGGTCCGTGGTTCCGTTTCCCTTCCTCACGGCACCGGTAAAAACGTCCGCGTCGCCGTCTTCGCCCAAGGCACCGCCGCTGAAGCAGCCATCGCCGCCGGTGCCGAGCACGTCGGTTTCGAAGACCTCATCAAGAAGGTCCAGGACGGTTTCACCGACTTCGATTCCGCCATCGCCACCCCGGACGCCATGACCGAAGTGCGTAAAATCGCCCGCGTCCTCGGTCCCCGTGGCCTCATGCCGAACCCGAAGACCGGCACCGTGACCGACGACGTCGCCAAGGCCGTCAAGGAAGTCAAGGCAGGCCGCGTCGACTTCAAGCTCGACAAGAACGGCAACGTTTCCGGCGCGATCGGCAAAGCCTCCTTCTCTCCGGAGCAACTGGTTGAAAACGCCCAGGCATTCGTCGACGGCGTGGTCCGCGCTAAGCCGGCGAGCGCCAAGGGGAACTACATCCAAGGCCTCACCCTCGCCGCTTCCATGCTTCCCGGCCTCCCGCTGGAAGCCAGCACCTACACCAAAGCCTCCGCTTAATCCCTGGAACGCCTACGAACATGAGCAATCCTGATAAAAAGATCATCATCGACGGCCTGCTGGAGCGCGTGAACGCCTCTCCTTTCCTGATCGTCATCGATTACACCGGCCTCACCGTTACCCAGTTCTCCGAACTTCGTAACCGCCTCGGAGCCTCCGGTGCGAAAGCTACCGTCGCCAAGAACAGCTACGTCAAGAAGGCCCTCGCCGAAGCCGGCCTGCCGGACATCGCCGAAAGCCTCGTCGGCCAGACCGCCTTCATCACCGGTGATAGCGAAGTTTTCGCCGCCGCCAAGGCCGTCAAGAACTTCGAAAAGGAGTTCAAGAAGCCCGAATTCAAGGTCGGCATCCTCGACGGTGCCATCCTCACCGCTGACAAACTCAAGTCCATTGCCGAAATCCCGTCCCGCGAAGCCGTGCTTGCACAACTTCTCGGTACGATCAACGAACCCGCCGCCCGGATCGCCCGCGTCATCCAGGCCAAGTTCAACCCGGACGCCGGCAAGGAAGAAGAAGCTGCTTCCGAAGAAGTGGCATCCGCTGAATAAACAATCTGAATCGAAGGCAGCGGCGTCTCCCGCCGCTGCCTGAACCCACAATGGTTCCTCGTCGGCGCGGCGGCTGCTGCTCTGAAATCTCCGGAGGCTCCGGAGGCGACGATACCGCAAAGGAGAAATACCATGGCTAATATCGAACAACTCGTAGAAGAACTCGGCAAGCTCACCGTTCTGGAAGCTGCCGACCTCGTTAAAAAACTGGAAGAAACCTGGGGCGTTTCCGCTGCCGCCGCTGTCGCGGTTGCCGGTCCTGCCGCTGGCCCTGCCGAAGCTGCCGAAGAGAAGACCGAATTCGACGTCGTCGTCACCGACGCTGGCGCGAACAAGATCGCTGTCATCAAGGCCGTTCGCGAAGTGGCTCCTGGTCTCGGCCTCGCCGATGCCAAGAAGCTCGTCGAAGCGACTCCCGCCAAGATCGTCGAAGGCGCTGCCAAGGACGCTGCGGAAGCCGCCAAGAAGAAGCTCGAAGAGGCTGGTGCCAAGGTCGAGCTCAAGTAATTTTTTACTTCTTGCATTTTTCCCGGGGTGGCGGTTTCTCCGCCCCGGGACTTTTTGCCGTTATGGGCGCGAGATTCAAAATCCTCCAATCCTTTGGCTTTCGCGCCGATTACGACCACTCCTTTCCACGCTTGACAACCCACCTTGCCTGAGACCGTTCGCGGCTCGGGCTCAATTTGTAGAAGAATACCACTAAACGCTATGGCTGAACGTCTCTATTTCGGGAAATTCGAAGAAGTCATCGAGCCGCCGAACCTCATCGAGGTTCAAAGCCGCTCCTATGATGAATTCCTTCAGAAGGAAGTGCCCCCCAGTGAGCGCACCGACACGGGCCTGCAAGCGGTATTCCGCGAGGTTTTCCCGATCAAAAGCTACGACGAGGCGATCGAACTCGATTTCGTCTCCTACGACATCGAGGATCCGAAAATCACCTCCCTCGACTCCCTGCGCAACAGCGAGAGCTTCAGTGCCGCCCTTTACGTCACCTTCAAGCTGAAGGACGAAACCGGCACCAAGAAAGAACGCGTCTACATGGGTGAGCTGCCCATGATGACCCGCCGCGGCACCTTCATCATCAACGGAGCCGAGCGCGTGATCGTTTCCCAGCTCCATCGCTCGCCCGGTATCTGCTTCGAGACCTCGCAGCACCTGAACGGCAAGATGCTGCACTCCTTCCGCATCATTCCGGACCGCGGTTCCTGGCTCGAAGTCCAGTTCGACACCAACGATCTGCTCTACGTTTATCTCGACCGCCGCCGCCGCCGCCGCAAGTTCCTCGCGACCACCTTCCTGCGTGTTCTCGGCTATCCGACGGACCGCGACATCGTCGCCCACTTCTATTCTCCCGAGTCGCTCGCGCTCAGCAACGAAATGGACGAAGCGGAACTCGGCCACAAGGTTCCTTTCGAAGACATCCTCGACGGCGAGCTCACCGTTGCCAAAGCCTACGAACCGCTCACCATCGGCATCGTTCGCCAGCTTCTCGCCCTCGGCCACAAGTCCGTGGAAGTCATCGACGCCCGCGAAGACGAAATTCTTCTCAAGTCCCTCCGCAAGGACCCCGCCAAGGATGAGGAATCCGCGCTCAAGGACATCTACCGCAAGCTGCGCCCCGGCGACCCACCGACCGCCGCGAACGCTCGCGCCCTCCTGAAGCGCCTGTTCTTCGACGCGAAAAAATACGACCTCACCCGCGTCGGTCGCTACAAGATCAACCAGAAGCTCGGCATTCAGGTGGATTCCGACCAGCGCATCATGGTGCCTGAGGATTTCCTCGCCGCCGTGCGTTACATCCTCAAACTGAAAAAAGGCGACGGCGTCATCGACGACATCGATCACCTGGGCTCCCGCCGCGTCCGCGCCGTCGGTGAACTTCTCGCCAACCAGTGCCGCGTCGGCCTCGCCCGCACCGAGCGTTTGGTCAAGGAGCGCATGACCCTGTTCGACGTGAACATCGAGGGCATGACCCCGCAAAAGCTGATCAACCCGAAGGCGCTTTCCGCCGTCGTGCGCGATTTCTTCGGTCGTTCCCAGCTTTCCCAGTTCATGGACCAGACGAACCCGCTCGCCGAGCTCACCCACAAGCGCCGTCTCTCGGCCCTTGGACCGGGCGGTCTCAACCGCGACCGCGCAGGCTTCGAAGTCCGCGACGTTCATCCGTCCCACTACGGTCGTATCTGCCCGATCGAGACCCCGGAAGGTCCGAACATCGGTCTCATCAACTCGATGTGTACCTACGCCCGTATCAACGAGTTCGGTTTCATCGAAACTCCTTACCGCCGCGTGGTGAATTCCAAGGTCACCAACGAGATCGAGTATCTCACCGCGGACCAGGAAGAAAACTACCTCATCGCTCAGGCGAACAACCCGATCACCGCCGATGGTTCCTTCACCACCGAGCGCATCACCGCCCGTGAAAAAGGTGGCGAGTTCATCGAATCGCTTCCGTCGGACGTTCACTATATGGACGTTTCTCCGAAGCAGCTCGTCTCCGTGGCCGCCGGTCTGATTCCGTTCCTCGAGCACGACGACGCCAACCGCGCGCTCATGGGCTCGAACATGCAGCGCCAGGGTGTGCCGCTTCTTGTTTCCGAAGCTCCGCTCGTCGGTACCGGTCTCGAAGGCAAAGCCGCTCGGGATTCCCGCGCCGTGGTCGTCGCCGAAGCCGATGGTATCGTCGCTGCCGCCACCGCTGAAATCATTGTCACCACCACGGACGGCAAGCTCCCGGTTTCCGACGAGAAGTTCCTCAGCGATCCGGAATCCGTGAAAACCAACGTGGACAAGGGCATCTTCGCCTATCCGCTGCGCAAGTTCATGCGTTCCAACGCCGGCACCTGCATCAACCAGAAGCCGATCATCCGCAACGGTCAGAAGATCAAAAAAGGTCAGGTCCTCGCCGACGGTCCGAACACCGAAGATGGCGAACTCGCCATCGGCCGCAACGTGCTCGTCGCGTTCATGCCGTGGAACGGCTACAACTTCGAGGACGCCATCGTTATTTCCGAGAAGGTCGTGAAGGAAGACGTTTACACGTCCATCCACATTTCCGAATTCGATGTCGCCGCCCGCGACACCAAGCTCGGACCGGAAGAAATCACCCGCGACATTCCGAACGTCGGCGAAGAAGCACTCCGCAACCTCGACCACGACGGCATTATCCGCATCGGTGCGGAAGTGAAGCCTGGCGACATCCTCGTCGGCAAGATCACTCCGAAATCCGAAACCGAACTCGCCCCTGAAGAGCGCCTTCTGCGCGCCATCTTCGGTGAAAAGGCCGCCGACGTGAAAGACACCTCACTGCGTGTGCCATCCGGTTGCGTCGGCATCGTTCAGGACGTCCGCGTTTCCTCCCACGGCTTCGCCAAGAAGCGTGCCGAAAAAGTCGATCCGGTGGAGCTCAAGAAGACGCTCAAGAAGATCAACGACGAGCACAAGAAGAAGGCGGACAAGCTCACCGACGACCTCACCGAGCGCCTCTCCGACATCCTTCTCGGCGAGAAAATCCCGCTCGACGTGGTGAACGCCCAGACCGGTGAAATCATCATCCCGGCGAACCGCAAGATCACCAAGACCCTGCTCCGCAAGCTCGCTTCGGTGCACGATCACATCGAGATCGATCCTTCCCCGATCCGGAACAAGATCCTGGAAATCATCGGCTCCTTCGAAGGCCGCTTCCAGGAGCTCGATACCGAGCGCGAGCGCAAGCTCGACTCCCTCGAATCCGGCGATGAAGTCGATCCGGGCGTCATCAAGGAAGTGAAGGTTTTCATCGCCGCGAAGCGCAAGCTCTCCGTCGGTGACAAAATGGCCGGCCGCCACGGTAACAAGGGCGTGGTCGCCACCATCGTTCCCGAAGAAGACATGCCATTCCTTCACGACGGAACGCCTGTCGATATCTGCCTCAACCCGCTCGGCGTGCCATCCCGGATGAACGTCGGACAGGTTCTCGAGACCCACCTCGGTGTTGCTGCCAAGGCGCTCGGTTTCAAGGTCGCTTCCCCGATTTTCGACGGCATCAAGGAAGAAGTCATCTGGGACTTCATGTCCAAGGCGAAGAAAGTCGATGGCGTCAAATACGTCGGCGAAAAAGGCGAACTCCGCGAACGCAAGGCTTCCGAGCCTGAAGGCCGTGGCTTCACCTGGATCGGTGACGGCAAGGACGGCACCACCGGTGGTAAATCCACGCTCTACGACGGTCGTACCGGCGAAGCGTTCCACAACCCCGTCGTGGTCGGCATCATCTACATGCTCAAACTCGGCCACTTGGTCGCCGACAAGATCCACGCCCGCGCCGTCGGCCCTTACTCGCTCGTCACCCAGCAGCCGCTCGGTGGTAAGGCGCAATACGGTGGCCAGCGTTTCGGGGAAATGGAAGTGTGGGCGCTCGAAGCCTACGGCGCCGCCTACACCCTTCAGGAACTCCTCACGGTCAAGTCCGACGACGTTCAGGGACGCACCCGCATCTACGAAGCGATCGTCAAGGGCGACAACAACCTCGAAGCCGGCACGCCGGAATCCTTCAACGTCCTCATCAAGGAAATGCAATCCCTCGGTCTCGACGTCCGTCCGGGTCGCACGGGTGACACCCATGGCTCCGGCATGACCGGTGGTCTGGATGATTTCTCCCTCGATGACCTTACCCTCTAATTGCCCCGCGAACCCAATACCTGACCCAGACCCCAAATTTACCTATGAGTGTTGACAGCAACCTTCGCGAACTTTTCGGCGTCGAAGAGCGCCCCGAGGCATTTGATCAAGTCTCCATCACCGTCGCTTCCCCGGACATCATCCGTTCGTGGTCCAAGGGCGAGGTGAAGAACCCCGAAACCATCAACTACCGGACGTTCAAGCCGGAAAAAGGCGGTCTCTTCTGCGAGCGCATCTTCGGTCCCACCCGGGACTGGGAATGTGCCTGCGGCAAATACAAGCGCATCAAGCACAAGGGCGTCGTCTGCGACCGTTGCGGCGTGGAAGTCACCCTGAGCCGCGTGCGCCGCGAGCGCATGGGCCACATCGAGCTGGCCGTGCCGGTCTCCCACATCTGGTTCTACAAGTGCATGCCCTCCCGCATCGGCCTCATGCTCGACATGAGCGCCCGCCAGCTGGAGCGCGTGATTTACTATGAAGATTACGTCGTGACCGAGCCGGGCAACACCGCGCTCGAACTCGGCCAGCTCCTCACGGAAAACGAACTCCGCGAAGCCGAAGACACCTACGGTGACGGTTCCTTCCGCGCCTCCATGGGTGCCGAAGCGATCCAGGATCTCCTCAAGCAGATCGATCTGGCGGACCTCGTTTCCAAGCTGGAAGAAGAATTGGCGACCACGCGTTCCAAGCAGAACAAGAAGAAGCTCTCGAAGCGTCTCAAGATCACCCAGGGCTTCGCCGCTTCCAAGACCCGCCCCGAGTGGATGGTGCAGACCGTTCTTCCCGTGATCCCGCCGGACCTCCGTCCGCTGGTGCCGCTCGAAGGTGGACGCTTCGCGACCTCCGACCTCAACGACCTCTATCGGCGCGTCATCAACCGGAACAACCGTCTCAAGAACCTCCTGCTTCTCAAGACGCCGGAAGTCATCATCCGCAACGAGAAGCGCATGCTTCAGGAAGCGGTGGACGCTCTCTTCGACAACGGTCGCCACGGCCGTGCCGTCACCGGTGCCGGCAACCGTCCGCTCAAATCCCTCAGCGACATGCTCAAGGGCAAGGGTGGCCGTTTCCGCCAAAACCTTCTCGGCAAGCGAGTCGATTACTCCGGCCGTTCCGTCATCGTCATCGGTCCGGACCTCAAGCTCGGCGAGTGCGGTCTTCCCAAGAAGATGGCTCTCACCCTGTTCGAGCCGTTCATCATCCGCCGCCTGAAGGAACTCGGCTACTGCCACACCGTTCGTTCGGCCAAGAAGATGATCGACCGCAAGACCACCGAAGTCTGGGACATCCTCGCGGAAGTCACCAAGGGTCACCCGATCCTGCTGAACCGCGCTCCGACGCTTCACCGTCTCTCGATCCAGGCGTTCGAACCAAAGCTCATCGAAGGCTCCGCCATCCGCGTTCACCCGCTCGTTTGTACCGCTTACAACGCGGACTTCGACGGTGACCAGATGGCCGTTCACGTTCCGCTGTCCGTCGAGGCCCAGATGGAGTGCCGCCAGCTCATGCTCGCGCCGAACAACATCTTCTCCCCGGCGTCCGGCCGCCCGATCACCGTTCCTTCGCAGGACATCATTCTCGGTACCTACTACCTCACCTGGGCACCCGTCCGCACGCAGGTGGACCGCGAAAAGCAGGAGCATCTCCCGCTGTTCGAAAACTCCTCCGAAGTGGAATTCGCCATCGCCGCCCGCAAGATCGACTACCACTCCTGGATCCGCATCCGCAACCAGGACTACGGCAAGAAGACCGTTTATGGCGAATCCGATCTCAAGATCATCGAAACCACTCCCGGCCGCGTTCGTTTCAACGAAATCTGGCCCGAAGGCGTTGGTTTCATCAACCAGACCGTCGGCAAGAAAAAGATCGGTGACATCATCTGGCGCTGCTATCAGGTGGCGGGCAAGAAAAAGACCGTCGAAACCCTCGACGCCCTCAAGTCCCTCGGTTTCCGCGAAGCGACCCGTTCCGGCACCTCCATCGGTATCGTCGACATGGTGATCCCGGAAGAGAAGAAGGAAGTCATCGCCAACGCCTACGCCGAAGTCGAAAAGGTCTCCAAGCAATACCGCAACGGTGTCATCACCGACGGCGAACGCTATCAGAAAGTCATCGACATCTGGACCCAGGCGACCGATACCATCGCGAACGCGCTCTATCGCAAGATCGAGCACAACGACGGCAAGGCCAAGGCATCGCCGCTCTTCATGATGGTCGATTCCGGTGCGCGGGGTAACAAATCCCAGATCAAGCAGCTCGGCGGAATGCGCGGCCTCATGGCCAAGCCGTCCGGCGAGATTATCGAACGTCCGATTATCTCGAACTTCCGCGAAGGTCTCTCCGTGCTGGAGTACTTCATCTCCACCCACGGTGCGCGTAAAGGTCTCTCCGACACGGCGCTCAAGACCGCGGACTCCGGTTACATGACCCGTAAGCTGGTGGACGTCGCCCAGGACGTGATCGTCACCCAGCAGGACTGCGGCACCGCGAACGGTATCTACGTTTCCGCCATCTATGACGGTGACGAGGAAGCCGCATCCCTCGCGACCCGCGTTTACGGCCGTGTCTCCTGCGAGCAGATCAAGGATCCGGTCAACGGTGAGATCATCGTCGATGTCGATGACGTCATCAACGAAAAGCAAGCCAACGCCCTCGAAACCATCGGCGTCGAGAAGCTCAAGATCCGCTCCGTTCTCACCTGTGAAGCCGAGCGCGGCTGTTGTGCGAACTGCTACGGCCTCAACCTCGCCACCGGCCTTCCGGTCAAGATTGGTGAAGCCGTCGGCATCATCGCCGCTCAATCGATCGGCGAGCCCGGCACCCAGCTCACCATGCGGACCTTCCACGTCGGTGGTGTGGCCGCATCGACCTTCAAGCAGCCGATCATCAAAGCCAAAAACGGCGGACGCCTCGTTTACAAGGATCTCCGCACCGTGCAGGCGTCCGATGGCACTTGGGTTGTCCTCAACAAGAACGGCTCCATCTCCATCCGCGACAAGGGCGGCCTCGAGCTCGAAAGCCACAACATTGTCATCGGCTCCATCATTTCCACCAAGGACGGTGAGGAAGTGACCAAGGGCGAAACTGTCGTTACCTGGGACCCCTACAACGTGCCGATTCTCACCGAAAAGGGTGGTAAGGTCGAGTTCCGCGACATGATCTCCGGCATCACCGTCGCCTCCGAGACCGACAAGGAAACCGGTAAGAAGGGTATGGTCGTCACCGAGCACAAGGAAGACCTTCACCCGCAGGTGGTCATCGTCGATGAGAACACCAAGGAAGTGAAAGCCAGCTACTCCATCCCCGTGGGCGCCCACCTTTCCGTCAAGGAAGGCGATGTGGTCACCGGAGGTACCCAGCTCGCCAAGACTCCCCGCAAGGTGGCCCGCACCAAGGACATCACCGGTGGTCTTCCGCGCGTTGCCGAACTCTTCGAAGCCCGCAAGCCGAAAGACGCCTGCGTCATCGCCAAGATCGAAGGGGAAGTTTCCTTCGGCGGCAACGTCCGCGGCAAGAAGCGCGTGGTCGTCACCGATCCCGCCACCGGCGAACAGGTCGATCACCTCGTGCCGATGGGCAAACACGTCATCGTCACCGATGGCGATGTCGTGAAGCGCGGCGATCAGATCACCGAAGGTCCGGTTTCTCCGGAAGACCTCCTCGAAGCTTGCGGCGCTCAAGAGCTCCAAGAGCACCTCGTGAACGAAGTGCAGTCCGTTTACCGCGTCCAGGGCGTGGAAATCAACGACAAGCACATCGAGGTCATCATCCGCCAGATGCTCCGCAAGGTGAAGATCTCCGATCCGGGCGACGCCGATCAGTTCCTCTGGGGCGATCAGGTGGACCGTACCACCTTCAAGCGTGTCAACGCCGAGATCCTCGCCAACGGTGGTAAGCCGGCGGAAGCCGAGCCGGTCCTCCTCGGCATCACCAAGGCATCCCTTGAAACCGATTCCTTCATCTCCGCCGCATCCTTCCAAGACACGACCCGCGTGCTCACGGAAGCGGCGACTCTCGGCAAGGTGGACTACCTCACCGGCTTCAAGGAAAACGTCATCATGGGTCACCTCATCCCCGCCGGCACCGGCTTCCACACCCATCGCGGTTCGGAATTCGAGTTCACGGTGGAAGAACCGGAACCGATCGTTCCGGTCGCCGAAGAGACCGAAACCGACGAAGATGTCGTTAGCGCGTAATCGTCAGTAAGGATTCACAAAACCCCGGCCCGCGAAAGTGGTCCGGGGTTTTTTATTGGACTGTAGCAGCCCTGCTGCCGTCTTCCCGAAGCCAGCTTGCTGGCTCGTCTCCGTTCCAAACCGGGCCGACGTGGACGTCAGCGGTCCGTAGGGCTGCCGCACTCCATGCTTTGCTTGATATGAGGGCGGTTCTCCGATTGGATCGCGGGCATCGCGATGCTTCAGGAAAACTCCCAACAAGGCCCGGAGCATTTTCGTTATGTGGACGGTTTGCGGGGTGTGGCGGTGTTGCTGGTGGTGTTGGTGCACACGGCTTACTACATGGATGCGGATACGGTTTTTCGGAAAATCGGGGTGTTAGGGCAGTATGGGGTGCAATTGTTTTTTGTGATGTCGGCGTTCACGTTGTGCCATTCGATGAACCGGCACGAGGCGCTGAATGCGCGGGAATACGGGAAGTTTTTCAGCCGCAGGTTTTTCCGGATCGCGCCGCTGTATTACCTCGGGCTGATCGGTTACGGGGTTTACACGTGGCTGAGCTTCCGTTTGTTCGGGAAAACGCCGTGGACCGAGCCTGCGGAATACACGGTGGGGGGAGTGGTTTCGAATTTCCTGTTCCTGCACGATTTGTTCCCGCCGGGGAAACCGATCGTGCCGGGTGGGTGGTCGATCGGTTGTGAATTCATGTTCTACGCGATGTTCCCGCCGCTTTTCTTTCTGGTGAGGAAATGGAACGGCTGGCTGCTTCCGGTGTTATTGCTGGGAATGGCGACGACGTTTTTCATGCCGCCGTTTTATGCTTCGCTCGGGTGGAAGGAGGTTCCGGCGAACAATTCGTTCCATTACACGTTCATCTCGAATCAGATCCCGTGTTTCGTGATGGGGATGCTGTATTTTTTCCGTCGGCATTCGGCGGGGTTCCGGTGGTGGATGTTTCTCTCCGCGCTGCCGGCGGCGGTCGGGCTGGTGATGTGGCACGATCACGCGATCGGCTGGATGTTCACTCCGTTGTGCTCGGGTGTCCTGTCGGTGGCGCTGGCTCTGTTGTTTGAAAGGCGTTCGATCCCTTCGTGGCTGGCGAGGGTGGGGGTGCTTTCCTTCTCGATCTACATGATGCACTTCATCGTCGTGTGGAGTGTGTGCGTGTTTTTCGTCCGGAAGTTCCCGGATGCGGTCGCTCACTCGTGGAGTGCGATCTTGATCTTCGCGGGCATCACCGGCTTGAGCGTTTTCGCGTCTGCCCTGACGCACCGCTGGATTGAACAGCCGGGCATCGCGTACGGAAAACGCTGGATCAGGCGGAGGTTCGACCGGGTGGGGACTCCTTGCCAAAAGGAATTACCGGAGCTGTTGGAGGGAATTGGAGCGCGGACTTTAGTCCGCCCCGGAGAATCCGGCCAGCGAAGCCAAACGGACTGAAGTCCGTGGTCCAATTCCTGAGTGCGCCCTCGTGCTCCCCTCAGCCGACGTGAACGTCGGCGGTCCGTTCAAACTTCCAGAACGGCGATGCCGTAGGAGCGGAGCAGGCTGTCCCGGGTGGCGAAGGTGAGGCTTTCGAGCTGGCATTGGGCGACGAGCGCACGGTCGAACGGGTCGTCATGGATGGGAGGTAATGCGGTCGAGGCGAGAGCGTGGGCTGCGGTGAAAGACAGGGAATCGATGCCGTTCGCTTGCAGGAGTTCGGGAAAATGGACGGGAACGCGGAGTTTGCCTTTACTCATTTTGAGACCGATTTCCCAGATGGAAACGGCACTGGCGAAAACCAGATTGGCGGGGTTTTCGATCGCGGACCGGACGATGGGGTGAAGTTTTGACGGGTCGTCCATCCACCAGAGCAGGGTATGGGAATCGAGGAGGATTCTCATGGCTGGGTATTTTCGGGAAAAAGCGGGGTGGTGGTCATTTGCCGAGTGAGTTCCTCATCGGTATCCCAGCAATCTTCCGCTTCCCAGATTTGGCCGGCGAGGAATCCGCCGGTGCGTGGGGGAATGGGAGGTGTGTAAGGTACGAGTTTGGCCATGGGTTTCCCGGCTTTGGCGATGATGATTTCTTCGCCGGCGGCGGCTTTCTCCACCAACCTCGATAAGTGGGTTTTGGCTTCCTGGATATTCATAAAACCAGACTAAGTCTGGTCTGGTCGGATGACAATGGGCTTTTTTTGGCGGGCGAAGGGCTGGTGCAAGCCGATGTGAACGTCGGCGGTCCTTGGCTTATGGGTTCAAGGCGGCAGCGGGCTGCCGCATTCCATGGTTTTCAGGAGTTGGAGCTGGTTCCGGGTGCGGTCGAGGTTTTGGCCGGGGCGGGTGGTTTTGAAATAGATATCGCCTTCGAGGTAGTCGGTGAGGAAGCGGATGGCGACTTCGAGGGTGAGGAGCTTGCCGGAGAAGGCGAGGTGTTGGATTTCGGTTTCGTTGAGGAAATCTCCGGCGGCGGCGAGGTAGCCATCGACGAGGGCCTGATAGATCGGCAGGCGCATTTCGACTTTGGAAAGATCGGTTTCGGATTCGCCGGCGGAGTTGGTGGCGCTGCGCACCATGTCGCCGAAGTCGTAGAGGGAGAGGCCGGGCATCACGGTGTCGAGATCGATGACGCAGACGGCTTCGTCGGTGGCGGAATCGATCATGACGTTGTTGATCTTGGTGTCGTTGTGGGTGATGCGGGTGGGGATTTTTCCGGCGGCGGCGAGATCGAGTAGAACGTCCACCATGGGTTCGAGGTCGAGGATTTGCCGGAGCTCGGGTTGGACGGAGGAGAGGCGGTCGCAGGGATCGATGGTGGCGACGGCGATGAGGCGATCGAAGCGTTTGCGGGTGTGGTGGAAGTCCGGGATGGTTTCGACGATGCGGCTGGAATCGAGATCGCTGACGAGGTGCTGGAAGGAGCCGAAGGCGTGGGCGGCCTGCCATGCCTGACGTTCGTTTTCCACGATGTCGTAGGTGCGGCAGCCTTCGATGGCGTTGTAGCAGCGCCAGACGCGTTGTTCGACATCTTCGACCCAAAGTGCGCCGGAACGGGCGGGAAAGAGGTTGAGAGTCTGGCCGCTGAGGTCGCTTTTTTCCCGGAGGACGCGCTGGTTGATGTGGCGGGTGACGGTTTCCACATTCCGCATGACCGCGTAGGGGTCTTTGAAGACGTGACGGTTGATGGCCTGAAGGATGTAGCGCCGTTGTTCGCCGTTATCTTCCTGATAGGTGACGCGGTAGGTGGAATTGATGTGGCCGGTCGGGATTTCCTCGCTGTGGAGGAAGGTGCCGGAAATGGCGAATTGATCGCTGATGGCGGCGATGGGAATTTCGACTACGGATTTCACGGATTTACGGATTTCAAATGAAGCACGGCTTAGACCTACCCGAAGGAGGTTTAGGAGATGACCGCTGGTTGATCGATTTCACAGATTTTTATTTCAGCGGGGATCTGTGAAATCCGTTCAATCTGTTTGAATCCGTGGTTTTTCTCCGCAGCACCGGAAACGCCCGATGAATCTTTGCCGCTGTTTGGGCCAAGGATTTTTGGAAAGGAAGCGGACTGAAGTCCGCGCTCCCAGTCCTAGTTAGCAACCGAGGCGTTCGCGGAGGTCGTCGGTCCAAAGGTGGGCGATGATTTTTTCCTGCGCGGCTTCCATGGTTTGGTGCTCCACGGGGTCGGCATCTTCGTGGCCGGCGAGGTGGAGCAGGCCGTGGACGAGGTAGCGGAGGAGTTCGCGGGGGTAGGGTTCGCCGTATTCGGCGGCCTGGCGGAGGGCGACTTCGGCTCCGATGACGATTTCTCCGTGGTGGAAGGTGATGACGTCGGTGGCGCCTTCGATGTTCATGAAGTCGCGGTGGACCTGATCGCTGGTTGGATCATCGACAAGGGCGACTTCGAGGGTGGCGAGGTGGGAAAGGGGATTGTCGGGATGGGCGGCGTGGGCCTGTGCCAGATCGGCGGCTTCGTGGGCGACGTGTTCGAGCGCGGTGAGCCAGGATTCGGGAATTTCGATGGCTTCCTGATGATTGCCGATGATGACTTCCAGTGACATGGGTTGGTGGAGGAAAAGGTGGAAGGGGGAATCAGGTGGCGGGAAGCGGGCGGCCGCCGCGGGTTTGATCGTTGGGGCGCTGGGTGTCCGGGGCTTTTTCGTCGGCCTTGGTTTCCTTTTCCTTTTCCTTCGGGTAGTCGATGCGGCTGTGCATCATGCTGCGGAGGGTGTTGGCGAAGCTTTCCTTGACGATGGCGAGTTCGCGCAGGGTGAGCGGGCAGTCGTTGAGCTGGCCGTCGTTGATGCGGGTGCGGATGAGTTCTTCGATGAGGGCGCGGATTTTGGCCGGGGTGGGCTTGCGCAGGGTGCGGGAGGCGCTTTCCACGCTGTCCGCGAGGCTGATGATGCCGCTTTCCTTGGTGCGGGGGCGGGGGCCGGGGTAGCGGAAGCTTTTTTCATCGACCATGGGGAGGTCCTCGGGGTTTTCGAGGAGGCGGTTGACCTTTTCGAGCTCGGCCTTTTTCTGTTCCTGCGCGCGGCGGTAGAAGAAATAGACGAGGGAGTCTCCGTGGTGTTCCTGAATGACGTCGATGATGCGGGGGTTGAGCTTGTGCTTGAGGGCGAGGTCGATGCCGTCCTTGACGTGGGCGATGATGATGAGGGCGCTCATCGTCGGGGTGAGGGAATCGTGGGGATTCTCGCCGCCTTCATGGAGGTTTTCGACGAAATAGCTGGGTTTCTTGAGTTTCCCGACGTCGTGGAAATAGGAGCAGACGCGGCACATGGGGGCGTTGGCCCCGATTTTTTCGGCGGCGGCTTCGGCGAGGGAGGCGACGACGAGGCTATGGTGGAAGGTGCCGGGGGCTTCGAGCTGCATCTGGCGGAGCAGCTTGTGGTTGAGGTCACTGAGCTCGAGCCAGCTGATGTCGGTGGTGAGGTGGAAAATGCCTTCGAAGAAGGGCAGCATGCCGCTGATCATGAGGGCGGTAATCATGGCGACGAGGAAGGCGGCGCCGTGGCCTTTGGCGAGGATTTGCCAATGATCCATGGCGGCGGGGCCGAAAAAGGCTTCGATGTCGAAGCGGCCGAGGAGGAGGCTGAGGACGATGGTGACGGCACCGCAGTAGATACCGGCGCGGAGCAACTGGCCGCGTTTGCGGATCTGGTTGGCGAGCAGGACGGCGGTCATGCCGCTGACGAGGCTGAGCACCATGTAGCCGAGGAAATCCTCGCGGGGAACGAAGAGGCAGCCGACGAAGCTGACGAAAACGGTGGAGTAGGCGCCGACGGAGCGTCCCAGAAGCACGGTGTGCAGCATGGGGGCGAGGGCGTAGGGGATGAGGAGGAAGCGGTAGGATTCCGGGATCGTTTCGTGGTCCACGAGGGCCATCAGGCCTTTGACGATGAGGAGGTGGGCGATGAGGCTGCCGAGAACGAGGAGCACGCGGCTGTTCCGGCGGCAACTGGTTAGCAGGCTGACCTGGAACATGACGACGGCCATGGCGGCGATGATGAAGCCGTAGAGCGCGCCTTTGTAGGGGATGTCGTAGAAAAAGGCGCGGGGCGAGGCCTGGAACACCATGAGGGCGGTGATGACGGCGAAGGTGAGGTAGAGGGAGAATTTCACCCACACGCTGTCTTCCAATGCCTGGGTGACCGGATTTTCACAGTAGACCCGGCGTTTTTTTCCGGAGGAAAGTCCCTGTCTGGCCAGCCGCCATCGTTTAATAGCATCCACAAATCCCACGGCGGTATTTCACGGGTTCAGGCAGGCGTGACCCAGATGCGGGAAGGCCTGCGGGCCTCAAGGCTACGCTGCCGGGATTCCGTTTGCAACCCGCAAATCCCCGCTGGCCGGGAATCGAGGTGGTGGTTTTCGGATTTTGTCACAAAAAACCTCCGCGAATTCGAGGAAATCGCGGAGGTGTGAGGAAAGAAGGGGAACCAAATGTTCCGGTTTATTTCTGGTCGCGGGTCTGGTCCGCGGCGTCTTCGAGCTGATCGGCACGGTCTTCGGCGGCCTTGCGGGTGGCGTCGGCGGCATCCTCGGTGGCGTCCGCCGCGGCTTCGGTGCCGGGAGTGGTGTCTCCCTTGCGCATGGCGTCGGCTTGTTGCTCCTGGACGTCGGAGACGGCTTTGGCGTCCTTGCGGACCTGATCGGCCTGGGTTTCGAGTTGCTCGGCTTTTTGTTCGAGGGCGTCCTTGCGGGCTTTTTCCTCTTGGGAATCACAGGCGGTGAGGCCAAGGGTGAGACCGGTGATGCCGCAAAGGGTGATGAGGAATGTCGTTTTCATAATTGGCATGGGGTTTGACCGAAGATTTCGGAATGAAAGCTTTTCCGCAGAGTGCATGCCAGTGGTGTTTTCAATGAGTTATGAAAATAAAACGAAGGCGGTGGGTCACAATGCGCATGGAAATCGGGTGATTTGCACGATCGGATGACGGATCTGCCACGGTTTTCCGGGTGGCGGGGTGGTCCGATTGATGCTGTGTTGCTCGCATGTCACAGGATATTGCCGCACGCGGCCTGGATACCCATTCGAAGGCGTTGAAAATCAATCTGGATCCCCGTTGGTATGGCACCTTCGCGGAGATCGGGGCAGGGCAGGAGGTGGTGCGGTGGTTTTTCCGTGTGGGCGCGGCGGCGGGGACGGTGGCGAAGAGTATTTCGGCGTATGACATGACGGTCAGCGACGCGATTTACGGATCGGGGGAGCGCTATGTTTCGAGGATGCGCTTGCAGGCGATGCTGGATTACGAGTTCGAGTTGAACGTCGAGCGGCTCCGGGAAAAGCGCGGGGATTCGACGGCTTTTTTCGCCTTCGCGGACACGGTGGTGGCGAGGAGCTACCGCGGGGGGAACGAATGTCACGGCTGGATGGGGGTGAAATTCCAGTCCCGGCCGTGCGACGAGCCGAGCCAGATTCTGATCCACGTGCGGATGCTGGATGCCGAGGCGTCCTTGCAGCAGGAGGCTCTGGGTGTGGTGGGGGTGAATCTGCTCTACGGCGCGTTTTTCCTGCATCACGAGCCGGAGGCGCTGGTGGAGAGTCTGTTGGATAAGCTGACGACCGGGCGGATCGAGATCGACATGATCGAGTTCAAGGGCATCGAGTTCCGCTCGGTGGACAATCGCCTGATTAGCCTGAAGCTGGTGCAGCTCGGGCTGAGCGGTGTGGCGATGTTCGGGCCGAATGGCGATGTGCTTCAGCCTTCCGAAACGCTTTACAAGAAGGCGGTGCTGGTGGAGCGGGGCAGCTTTCGCCCGCCGACTCATGTGAATCAGGATATGCTGGATTGCGCGCTGGAGAAATTCCGCGCGGACCCGGCGGTGGCGGGGAAGGAGGTGCTGCCGTTGTTCGAGCTGACGATGCGGAATCTGCTCAATGGCGGGCAGGAGGTGGATCGGCGGGATTTCCTCGCGCGGGCGGATCTGCTGGCGACGTGCGGGGTGACGGTGCTGATTTCCGATTATTTCGAGTATTATCGCCTCGCGGCCTATCTGGCGTGGCGGACCAGCGAACGGATCGGGATCGTGATGGGAGTGCCGAGCCTGACGGAGCTGTTCGAGGAAAAGTATTACACCCAGTTGCCCGGTGGGATTCTCGAGTCCTTCGGGCGGTTGTTCAAAAACAACCTGAAGCTTTACGTCTATCCGTTGAGGAATCCGGCAACGAGTGAGCTGACGACGGTGGAGACGTTGCAGGTTTCTCCGGAATTGCGGAAACTTTACGGCTATCTGCAAGACCGGGGAAGTTTCGTGGCGCTGGACAATTACAAGGAGGAGTATCTGAAAATTTTCTCGCGCGACGTGCTCCGCCAGATTTCCCGGGGCGAGGCGGGTTGGGAGAATTCCGTGCCGCCCCACATCGCGCGGATGATTAAGGAGCGGCGGTTTTTCGGATGGAGGTGATCGATCCGAAGATCCGACCGATTTGTCAGATCCGACAGATCTTTTCACAAAAAAAACCCGCCACCGGACGGTGACGGGTTTTTTGAAAGGAAGATGCGGACCGAAGTCCGCGGTCCCAAATTACTTGCGGAGCGCTTCTTCGCGGGCCTTGGCCTTGGCGATGACGTCGTCGGCGACGTTTTTCGGGCAAGGGGCGTAGTGGCTGAACTCCATGGAGAACTGGCCGCGACCGGAGGTCATGGTGCGGAGGTCTCCGATGTAGCCGAACATGGAGGAAAGCGGAGCTTCGGCTTTCACGCGGACACCGCCCGGGGTGGGCTCCTGGCCCTGGATCATGCCGCGGCGGCGGTTGAGGTCGCCGATGACGTCACCGACTTTTTCTTCGGGAGTGAAGACGTCGAGTTTCATCATGGGTTCCAGCAGTTGGGGACCGGCCTTCGGCATGCTCTGACGATAGGCGGCCTTCGCGGCGATTTCGAACGCGATGGCGCTGGAGTCCACGGCGTGGAAACCCCCTTCGGTGAGGGTGACCTTGAAGTCGAGGCAGGGGTAACCGGCGAGAGGGCCGCGATCGATGGAGGTCTTGAAGCCTTTTTCAACGGCGGGGATGTATTCCTTGGGAACGCTGCCGCCGACGACGGTGGATTCGAAGACGAAGCCGGAGCCGGGTTCGAGAGGCTCGATGGAGTAGTCGATCTTCGCGAACTGACCGGAACCGCCGGATTGTTTCTTGTGGGTGTAGGAATCGGTGACCGGTTTGGTGATGGTTTCGCGGTAGGCGACCTGCGGCGCGCCGACTTCGACTTCCACCTTGTGGGTGCGCTTGAGGATGTCGATCTTGATGTCGAGGTGAAGCTCGCCCATGCCCCTGAGGATGGTTTCGTTGGTTTCTTCGTCGGTTTCCACGCGGAAGGATGGGTCTTCGGCGACCATCTTGCCGATGGCGTTGGCGAGTTTTTCGGCGTTGGCCTTGTCCTTCGGTGCGACGGCGATGGAGATCACCGGTTCGGGGAAGACCATCGGCTCAAGGGTGGCCGGGTTTTTCTCGTCGCAGAGGGTGTGACCGGTCTGGACGTTCTTGAGGCCGACGATGGCGATGATGTCACCGGCTTGGGCGGATTCGATTTCGTTGCGGTCGTCCGCATGCATTTCCACCATGCGGCCAATACGTTCGGTCTTGCCGGTGAAGGAGTTGAGAATGGTGTCACCCTTCTTGAGGGAGCCGGAGTAGATCCGGGTGAAGGTGAGGGCGCCGAACTTGTCGTCCATGATCTTGAAGGCAAGGGCACGGAGCGGTTTGGTCGGGTCGCTTTCGGCGAAATTGCCGGTTTCGTTGCCTTCGGCGTCCACTTCCGGGAGCGGCTTGACGTCGAGTGGAGAAGGAAGGAAGTCGACGACGGCGTCGAGGATGAGCTGGAGACCTTTGTTCTTGAAGGAGGAACCGCAATAAGTCGGGAAGAAGTCCATGTTCACGGCACCCTTGCGGATACACTTCTTGATGTCTTCGATGGATGGCTCGGTGCCTTCGAGATAGGCTTCCATGAGGTCGTCGTCCTGTTCGACGGCGGTTTCGATGAGTTCGGCGCGGTATTGCTCGACCTTGTCGACCATGTCTGCGGGCACGTCTTCGACCTTGAAGTTTTCAGGCAGGCCGGAATCGTCCCAGATGTGGGCCTTGCGGGTGAGGAGATCGACGACGCCGGTGAACTCGCTTTCGGCACCGATCGGCAAGACCATCACGAGGGGCTTCGCGCCGAGGACGCGCTTCACCTGCTCGACGACGCGGTAGAAGTCGGCGCCAATACGGTCGAGCTTGTTGACGTAAATGAGACGGGAAACCTCGGATTCGTTCGCGTAGCGCCAGTTGGTTTCGGATTGGGGTTCCACACCGCCGGAACCGCAGAACACGCCGATGCCGCCGTCGAGCACCTTGAGGGAGCGATACACTTCGATGGTGAAGTCGACGTGGCCGGGGGTGTCGATGACGTTGAATTGGTTGCCTTTCCAGAAGCAGGTGGTGGCGGCGGACTGAATGGTGATCCCGCGCTCGGCTTCCTGTTCCATGAAGTCCATGGTGGACTCACCGTCGTGCACTTCACCGGTTTTGTGAATCTTGCCGGTGAGCTTGAGAATGCGTTCGGTGGTGGTGGTTTTGCCCGCGTCCACGTGGGCGAAAATGCCGATGTTACGGTACTTGGAGAGGTCCTTCATTGCGAGTAATGGCTTCTTGGTTGGCGGGCGCGGGTACGCACGCGGGGCGCATTGCTTAGACGAGGATCGGCTTTTGGCAACTCTAGACTCATGTTTCTTTCGGGAAACGGGGATTCGGGGCTTGATTCGGGGCGGTGCCCAAGGCTTGGTCCGGGGCGGCAATGGCGGATTTTCGCATACGATCCGTGACGCGTCCGTCACGTCTGGAGGGTCTCGGCCCGATGGAGGTGGCCGGGAGATTGCGGCATCTGGAGGGGCTGGTTTTTTTCGATTCGGCGGGAAATCACCCGTCCGGAGTCGAGCGGCCGGTTTCGGTGATCGCGGCGAATCCACGGGAAATCCTGCGGGGAAATATCCATGAGGCGGAGGATCGCGAGCGGTTGCGGGCGGCGCTGGGAGCGGCGGGAAATTCCGGAAACGATGCGGGATTTCCGCTCGGCGGGCTTTGCGGGTGGGTAGATTACGAAGGAGATTTCGTTTTCGGAGATTTCCCGGAAATGCTCATTTTTTGCCATGCGACGGGGACGTGGCGGGAGATCGGCGGGCTTTCCGGTCAACTGCGTGATGCGGTGGAGGAGGAAGCGGCGGAGATCGGTGAATTTTCCGCCCGGACCACGCGGGAGGAGTTCATCGAAAACGTCCGACGGGCCAAGGAATGGATCGCGGCGGGGGACATTTATCAGGTGAATCTGACGCAGGCGTTCGAGGCGGAGGTCACGGGCGGCTCCCTGTTTTCCTTATACGCGTCTTTGCGGGAGGTTTCGCCGGGGCCGATGGCCGCGTATCTGTCACTGGCGGGCACCGAGATTCTGAGTTCCTCGCCGGAATCGTTTCTGAAAATTTCCGGCCGGAGTGTGGAAACCCGACCGATCAAGGGGACGAGGCCGCGTTTTCCCGATCCGGACGAGGACCGGCGCTCGGCCTATGAACTCCAGACTTCGGCGAAGGAAATCGCGGAGCTGGTCATGATTACCGATCTCCTGCGCAACGATCTCGGCCAGATCTGCGAATTCGGCAGCGTGGAGGTCGCGGGCATGCTCCAGCTCGAAACTCTCTCGCAGGTGCACCACCTCGTTTCCACCGTCACCGGCACGTTGCGTCCTGACGCCGACGCGGTGAGCGCGCTGACCGCCTGTTTTCCCGGAGGCAGTATCACGGGAGCGCCGAAAAAGCGGGCGATGGAAATCATCCGGGAGCTGGAAAAACGACCGCGCGGGATCTATTGCGGGGCGATCGGCTGGTTTGGAGTGAACGGGGAGAGCGTTTTCAACATCGCCATCCGCACGCTCGTCCGGCAGGGAAACCGGCTCGTTTACCAGACCGGCGCGGGCATCGTGGCGGATTCCGAGCCGGAGAAGGAATACGAGGAAACCCTGCACAAGGCGGCGGGGATCCGGCTGGCGGTGGAGGGGTGGAAAAGATCGGTCGGATCGGTCTGATTCGACGGATCAGTCCGATCTTTACACTCATAACTCGCCAGGCACTCTGGTGCGCGCATGGCTTACCTCGCAGACCGGGCATATGAGTTGATTTCTTCCGCGCACACCCGTGGGCGGTTGGCGCATGCTTTCCTGATTAGTGGCGCAGTGGGCAGCGGGAAGGAAAATCTCGCCGCCCGTCTGATCCAGCTCGTCGGTGGTGCCGGGGAAAGCAGTGGGACCGATCTTTTCGGCGATCCGGTTCCGGTGGTCACGCCGCCGCTCGATGAACTCGAAAGCGGTTGGGTGCGTATCGTAAGGCCGAAAATGAAATCCCGCCGCATCGGTGTGGACGATATTCGGAATCTGGAGCAAACCCTGCACCTCGCCGCGCCCGGCGGAGCCTGCAAGGTCGGCGTGATCGTCGAAGCGGACCTCCTGAACGATCAGGCTGCGAACGCCTTTCTCAAAACCCTCGAGGAGCCACCGCAAAACACCCTGCTCCTGCTGCTCACCGCCCACCCGCAGCGCCTGCTGCCGACGATCCTTTCCCGCTGCGTGCGCGTCCCATTGCTCGGAGGTCGTGCGATGCTGGAGGAAGGCGGTGCGGAACTCGTCAGCGCGCTGAATTTCGCGGCGAAACGCGGCTTCGGCACACCCATCGCCGCCCTGCATCTGAAGGCGGTGTTTTCCAACTTCCTCGCCAAGGCACGTGAAGCGGCGGATGCCGCGGCGAAGGCGGCAGAAAAGGAAGAAACCGCCGCTTATCGGGATGCCACCGACGGAGCTTGGTTGAAAGAGCGCGAAGTCTTTCACAAGGCCGCCGCCGAAGCCGAGTATCTCGAAGCTCGCAACCGTCTGTTCGATGTCCTGCTCGCATGGATGGCGGACCTGTTGCGCCTCAAGGTGAATTCCGAGTCGCTCGATTTCCCCGAATCCGCTCCCGAGCTGAAATCCATCGCCGAGCGGGAATCTGAAACACGCCTGCTCCAGCGGGTGCAAGCGCTGGAAACCCTGCGCCGCACCCTGGAGACGAATGCTTTCGAACCGCTGGCGATCGAGGTGGGTTTCCTGAAAGCTTTCGGGTGAGCCGGTGTTTTTCAGGAATCCCGTATCCCCGCAAAAATGAACGCCATCGTGAGAGATGGCGTTCGGTGGGTTTCAGATATCCAGTCTTGAAGGACCGGAGGCCACTCTCCAAATGGGGGAATTTTTATCGAATGGGGGAACGAGAGAGCCTTTTGCCGAAGGGAGGGTCGCGTCGGTGCGGAAAATGGGAATAATCGGAACTCCGTTTTCCGTTTTTTCGTAAGTGGCTCCTTCCTCCTCGATCAACAACAGGGCTGAAAACGCACCGCCGGGGATTTCCGTCAGGAAAATTTCGATGGGATAGGATTTCCCCTGCTGGACTTCGAAGTCCGCGCCTACCGCCAAACCTCCCAAGGCATGATTGTAGGCTTTAAGGGTAGGATATTGTCGTATTTCGAGAGGCCATTTGAGAGGGAAGTTTTGAGGAGTTCCTTTGACTTTGTTCTGAATGACTTCGGATATCGTATTACCGGCACGATCAAGCTCGTAACGATTGACCCCGAGAGTGGCGAACGTGTAACCGAAGTCGAAGACGAGTTTGTTGTTGAAACGAACGAGCAGAACATCATCTCCCATGCCTACAAAACGGAATTTGCCGGTTTTGGGTGCGATGACATTTCCTTTGTAAAGGATCGAGATCCGTCGCGGCTGGACTTCGTTTTCGCATTGGAAAGCCTTGGGGGCATCCGATGCATTGATACGGGGAAAGATAATGCGGGTTTGTTTGAGTTCCTGTTTGGCTCGATAGAATTTTTCCAGTGTTCGTTCGTTCCAACGATTGGCGAATTCTTTGACGATTTCGGTGACTTCGTCGTTTCGTTGGTTTTGGGATCTTGAGCTTTGATCCCCGACGGATTTGCCGAATTTGGTTTGTTTGAGATCGTAAAGGACGCCGATAAGGCCCTCGGCTTTCGCATCCGCCACACCAAAAGGGTTTCCGATGCCGGCACCACCGCCGATGCCGATTCCCATACCGTCCCCGACTCCCAACCCATGTCCGTCGCCTCTTCCTCCGCCAAAGCCGGAGCCACCCATGCCGCCGGACATGGCTCCCCCATCCAGAGCGCTCAGGGAATTCATGTCGGAACTGGCGTCCGGTTCGGGCAGGGAGAAAGCGCTTTCCGCTCCTCTGGCCGCGATGCGGTTGGCGGAGGAAGGGGCGCTGACCCGGACTTTCTGGCCCGGATTCGGAGGACCGGCTGCGCCGCCGCCACCGCTTTTCGGCAGGAAGTCCACCGGGGGTTCTTCCGGTTCCGGAATGACCTGGACGACGATATAGACGCCGAGGGCCAGGGCGATGGCATGGATGATAATGGAAATTGTCAGGGAACCGCCCCCGATTTTTCTCCAGAAGGAAAGCTTTTGTTTCTCATAGGAAGGAGAGTCAACGGTTACGGGGTCGGGTTCCATAGGATTGGGTAGGGTTTGGAAAGAGAGATCGATGGCGGGGATGAAACGAAAATGGATGGCTCCGGAGCAGGTCGGTGCCATCCATCGTGAAGTTTCCGTCAGATTTTCATGGTACTGAGCGAATCATGCCATCGGTGACTGGAGCAGGTTTGGTCTCGAGGGTCACGGTCGCGCTTTCAAGGCCGTCACGTTTCGCTGTCAGGGTGATGGTGCCGGGCTTGAGTGTGGAGCGGATGAATACGCGGTTGATGCCGCATTCGGTATCCAGGTAGGTATGGTTGATGGAATCGGGTTTGAAGGTGTTCACGCCGCCGCGCCAGATGACGGGACCGGTGACTTCGAAATCGATCCGGGCTTGGTCGGTGGGGCAGCGGTTGCCTTTTTCGTCGACGACTTCGACGTCAAAGAAGGCAATGTCGGCACCATCGGCAAGGAAGCCGCCGTCCGGGTTCTGGTAAGGCGTCAGTTTGATGGCCTTGGCCGGACCGGCGGTCTTGAGTTCGTGTTGGACGAGTTCCTTGCCGGATTTATCGAAGCCGATGGCTTTGATGGAACCGGGGGAGAAGGCGACATCCGGGAATGCATAGACAAATCCGTCTTCAACCGTCGTCGATTTGCCGATGGATTTGCCGTTCACGAAGAGTTCGACTCCCTCGATGTTGCTACCCACCACGTACATCGTCTTTTTGGTATCCGTCGGATAGGTCCAATGGCCGATGATGTGAACATCAGGCTTGGCGACGTTCTGCATCACGCGGGCGGCGTAAAATACTTGTTTGGGGATGCGGACGGAGTCGACCTTGCCGCTGGTGCGGGCGACTTCGGTGTCGGGGTTGCGACCGAGCTGGAGGCTGTCCGCCCAGACGATGGAGGCGTAGGCGGACCAGCGGGCTTTGCGCTCGTCCTCGTGGGTGATGCGGTGTGACCAGTAGTCGTTGTAGCTCTTGATCTGCTCCAGGGCGAATTGCTCGGAATTCAGGTCATAGGTGTCGTTCGGGCCTTTCTTGAAGCCGAAGCTGGGCGGGGAATGGTTATCCCAATGGGTGCGGAGCGATTCTTCGCGGAAGGCCTCGGTTTCGATGAACGGGGCGTGATCGCGGCGGGCGAAGGAGAAGGCGCGGAACAGTTGTTTGCCTTGGAGCTTATCGACGCGCGGATCCTGGGAGAGCATGACGCCGAAGTAGTCCGGAATGTTCAGGTTCGCGTCTTCTTTGTCGACTCCGCCGTGGTCGTTATCGGCGGGGTTTTCCACCATTTCGCCTCTCGTGGTCGGCAGCGAACGGCAACCCATGCCGCGTCCACCGTTGGGATCGAATTGCTTCTTGAGATCCATCATCTGCTGCATGCGATCGGCGGGGATGCCGTTGTTTCCGGCTTCCCAGAAGATGATGCTGGGGCTGTTGCGGAAATAAACGAGGGTGCGTTTCATCACCTCGACGCGTTGGTTCCATTGCACGGGGTTCTTCGGATTGACCTCCTTGTCGCCCGCCGGGCAGACTTGGACGATGCCGACGCGGTCGCAGGCGTCGGAGAGCTGGCGCTTGGGTGCGATGTGCATCCAGCGGACGTAGTTGCCGTTGCACTCGCGCATCAGCTTCATGTCGTAATCGTGCATCCAGTCCGGGTAGGCGGCGCCGATGGCGGCCCATTCGTTGGTGCTGCGCTGCGCCCAACCGGTGAGCCAGGTGAATTCGTCGTTGATGTAGACGCCGCCGGTGGTGGCGCCGCCCTTGAGTTCCGTTTTGCGGAAGCCGGTGGTGACCTTGTTGACGTCGATCACTTCTCCCTCGACGCTCAGGATGGTGTAAACGTCGTAGAGATAGGGATCGTTCGGGCTCCACCAGCGGACGTTTTTCAATGAACCGCTGATTCTGCCGATGGCGGTTTCACCGTCCACCATGTCGAGGGGTTCCCCCTGGAACGAGGCGACGGTGTTGCCTTCCGCGTCGACGACTACCGCCGAGAAATCGACAGCGGCCTGATCCGCCGAACCGTTGCGGATCTGGGACTCGATGTTGAGGGTGGCGGTGCGTTCCTTGACCTTGTGGCCGGTGGCGTAGACGTAAACGCCGGTGGTGTTCAGGCCGTTGAGAAGGGGTAAAGTCTGGTGGATCGTCGGCAGGATGTGCAGGCGCACATTGCGGTTGATGCCGCCGAAATTCGGGTTGAAATCGCGTGATTCCCATTGGAAGCCCACGCCGGTTTCCTCTTCCACGTATCCGCCGTTGGTGATCCAGACGGCGAGGACGTTTTCCTTGTCGCCGAACTGAACGGCGTCGGTGATGTCGATGCCGCAGGCGGTGACGCCATCCTCGTATTTTCCGACCGGCTTGCCGTTCACCCAGAATTTGGCGGCCTGGCGCATGCCTTCGAATTCGATAATCACTCGCTTGCCTTCCGCGTCGCTGGGCAGCTTGAAGTGTTTCCGGTACCACGCGGGACCCATGTAGAGATTCTGCTCGCCGCGGCGCGCGATCCATTCATCGTAGCTGTCCACATCGTTCCAGGTGTGGGGAGTGCTGACGGTTTCCCACTTGCTGTCATCGAAATTCACGACATCGGCTCCGGGGATTTCCTGTTTGATGAACTTCCAGTCCGGATTGAAGTTGTAGGTGGCGCGGGAAGAGGCGGGTGGCGTGTAGGCGCTTGCCGCGCCCGCTTGCACGGAGGCGCAGGCCAGCAACAAGGCCATGGCACACTGGCGGATGGGTAGGGTATGTTTCATAAAATGAGTTGGAAAAGAAGATAGGGAAACGTGTTGGAAAGCGGCTTTCTTTCCCGAATGGGAGAATTGTGGGGAATGAATAAGCATTTCAGCCGATTCCATTCTTGCACGCAACGGCCTATCTACGAAAATTTAGGGAACATATGCGCAAAACTTTTCCGAAAATTGCGGTGCTTTACCCGATTTCCGTTCCCTGGATGGCTCGATGCCTGAACGGAATCCGCCGTTACGCCTCCGAAAAAGGAGGGTGGCATCTTTTTTGCAGCCCTCCCACTCTTCACGGAGCGGAAGAATCCGCCTTGACGCTGAAATCCATGCAGGGATGGAAAGGGGATGGAATCATCATCGCTTCAACCGATGCCGATGAGCTGCGCGAGGCCCGGAGTTTCGAAATTCCCGTGGTGAATCTAGCCGCCGGTTTGAGCCCCAGCCATGGGATTCCACGTGTCATGGTGGATCATTTCAAGGCCGGCGAGATGGCTGCGGAACATCTTATCGAACACGGGCTGAGACATCTGGCGTTTTATGGTTGGGAAGACATGTGGTACTCGACGCGGCGGCAGGAAGGATTCACCCGGAGGGCACGTGAGGCGGGAATTTCTCCTGTTGTCCTTTTGCAGAAAGCCCGCGTGAAGTCGTCATTCTCCTGGCAGGAACGTATCGCCAATCTTTCTGAGTGGTTGAAAGCGCTTCCACGCCCGACTGGGATTTTCGCGGTGCATGATTACCGGGCGCAACTCGTGATGGAGGCATGTGATGAAGTGGGCCTGCGCATTCCGGATGACGTTTCGGTGATCGGAATGGATGACGACGAAACGATCTGTGAGCACTGCGTTCCGACACTCACCAGTGTTTCCCGAAATTCGGAAGAAGTCGGCAGGAGGGCGGCGGAGTTGATGGATCGCCTGATGCAAGGCGAGGTGTCTTCCAGGGAAGATATTCTGGTGCCGCCGGATCGTATCACGGTGCGCCAGTCCACGGATAAACTTTACAGTGAGGATTCCATTGCCCAGGCCGCGCTGGATTACATCCGGGTGAATTTGCGGCGGCAGTTCAGCGTCGAGGAGCTGGCCGCAGACTTGGGGATTTCGAAGAGGACGCTGGAAAATCGATTGAGGCAGCACCTCCGGTCTTCCCCCCGGGAATTGGTGGTGAAGCTGCGCGTCCAGCATGCCCAGCATTTTCTCCGGAATGCTCCCAAATGCACGTTGGAACAGGTTGCGATAGAATGTGGATTCGGCACATCACGTTCGTTTTTCAAATGCTTCCGTTTTATGACGGGAATGTCGCCCGGGCATTTCCGAAAAGGCATCCGGGAATTCCCGGAAGAGAGCAATTGGATCTAGATGGGTTTGCCATTCCCACAGTTCGCAAAAGGCTCCCCACGTTGGTGAAACAAGAAATTTTCACGATCTAACAAAAAATGGTCGGAGCGGCGGGATTGCCTGTGTTTCACTCCGGCCAAGCGAAGCGGGTGCGGCTGCGCCGTTTCCGGAGAGGCTCGCGATGCTCACTCCGCTTTCAAACCCCGGCTTCGTTTCGCTCAGCATGGGTTCTCGTCCCGCCAGTTTGGCAGGTGGAAGTCATGGATCAGTGAGCATCAAAAGTAGCAGAAGCTTTGAGCCTCACTGGTCGGGGCGGCGGGATTCGAACCCACGGCCTCTTCGTCCCGAACGAAGCGCGCTACCAGGCTGCGCCACGCCCCGACTTGGTGATGGCGGTGGAGCCATCGGAGGAGGTGCGGGGAATGTTGTGACGATTTCTTCCGGTGGCAAGGCGATTTTCCGCAAAGGAGGGTCGGAGGTGAGGTTTTTCCGGAAATTTCGTGCAAAACGCATGACTAAGGATGCGTGAGGATGCGCGGTGCGTGGCGGGGCATGCGGGATAAGCGGGAGGGATTCGTCACAAGTTTCTGAGATGGAGATTTTTACTGCCACGGAGCGAAATCGGCATATACTGTGCGATACTTCGTTTCACGATCTTCGCGATCCAACCCGAACTCCTGTAAACCATGAAACTCAAATCGCTTTTCGTTCCTCTGGTGGCCACCGGTTTCGCGCTGGCTTTTTCCAGTTGTGTGGATCCCTATTATACGGCCCCTCCGAGCGGACGTCATTATCATCCTCAGCCGACGTATCGCCCGGGCTATGAGGTGCGTACCTTGCCGCCGGGTTACTCGGTGCAGGTGATCGGAGGCACGCGCTATTACTATCACAACAATGTTTATTACCGGAGCCGTGGTGGACGTTACGTGGTGGTGGACAATCCCCGTCCTTCCCGTGGTGGCGGATACCAGGATCGCTATCGTCGCCCGGATCAGGACCGTTACGGCCGCACCGTTCGCCCTGATCGCCGGGATAATGTGACGGTGATCCGTACGCTTCCCCGCGGTGCCCGGTCGGTGACGTATCGGGGACAGAGTTATTATCGCCACGGCAATACCTACTATCAGCCTTACCGGGGCGGGTATAGAGTCGTGAGCCGACCTTACTGAAATTTTCTCTCCACGCCCCGGCGGTTCGCTGCCGGGGCGGGTTGTGAAAAAGCCGCAGTGATCTGCAACGTCCTCGTGCGTTTTGAGCGTTCGGGCGATAGAATCATCGTCGGAGATGACTGCTGAGTTCCTGAAAATCAACTGGATCCGCAACTCCTGCGCGGATGGCACGGCGGATGCGATCATTCAATCCCCAACATTTCCAAAGTTATGAATCCCGAAAATTTATCCGAAGCATTGGAACCCGTCGAAGAATTCGTTTCCCACGAGGCTGCCGCCGCGAAGCTGGAGGCCGGAAAGGATCATGCCGCACAAGCCGCGCGCGAACTGAAGGAAGCGGCTCTCCTGAAGGCCCGCGAAGTGAAGGAAACGGCGGTGCACAAGGCGGATGAGGTACGTCGACGCGTGGACGACCGGGTGCAGACGGCGCGTGCCACGTGCGAACGCCGGACCCGTGAGGAACCGATGAAATGCCTTCTTTTCGCGTTCGGGCTTGGATTCGTGGTGGGCTTTCTTGCCCGCCGTTAGGTGGGTGTGAAACGGTGTGAGATTCGAGCATTCCGGGCTGAAATCCGAAATCTCGGGGCCTGACCGATTGTGGGTTGTCGCGGGCGTTTTGCGAATCCACAGTGGCGTCGCCATGACCGAGGGTCTTTCCAGGGCGGAGTTGCTCCGCTATTCGCGCCATCTCATCATTCCGCAGATCGGGGTGGAGGGGCAGTTGCGCCTGAAAAACGCGGCGGTGCTCCTGATCGGCGCGGGTGCGCTGGGGTCTCCGTCCGCGATGTATCTGGCGGCGGCAGGCGTGGGGAAAATCGGTCTGGTGGATGCGGATGTGGTGGAGGTGTCAAACCTCCAGCGGCAGGTGCTTCACGGTGAATCGTGGGTCGGAAAGCCGAAGCTGGAAAGCGCGGCGGCTCGTCTGCTCGAGATCAATCCGCACGTGGAAGTGGTGGCTCATCCGGTGCGTTTCACACCGGAAAACGCGGAGGAAATCGCGAGCGGTTACGACCTGATCGTGGATGGCACGGACAATTTTCCCACGCGTTTCCTGACGAACGACGTGGCGTTTTTTCAGAAAAAACCGCTCGTTTACGGGGCGATCCATCGCTTCGAGGGGCAGTTCGCCGTGTTCGCTCCGCATCTGGGCGGGCCTTGCTACCGCTGCATGCTGCCGCATTCCCCGCCGCCGGGGGCGGTGCCGTCGTGTCAGGAAGCCGGGGTTTTAGGCGTGTTGCCGGGGGTGATCGGATCGATGCAGGCGATGGAAGCGCTGAAGCTGATCCTCGGGATCGGCACGCCGCCGCTCGGGCAACTGACGATCTACGACGCGCTCAACAGCCGCTTCCGCACGATCCGGCTGGCGCGCGATCCGCAATGCGGCCTGTGCGGCGAAGCGCCGGAAATCACCGGTGTGCGGAACGTGGAGACCACGGCACACGCGACCTGCGAATTTTCACAAAACGATATGGATACCATCACCACTCAGGAACTGCGCCATCTTCTGGCGAACGGATTCACCGGCCTGCTGATCGACGTTCGCGAACCGCATGAATACGCGGTGGCGAGCATCGAAGGCGCGAGACTGATCCCGCTCGGCACGCTGCCGGACGAGGTGGAAAACCTGCCGAAAGACCGGGAAATCCTCATTCACTGCAAATCCGGCGTGAGATCGGCGCGGGCGGTGGACTTCCTCGCGGAGCAGGGATTCACCGACGTGAAGAACGTGGTCGGTGGCATCGACGCGTGGCTGGCGGAGGGGTGAAAAGGGAGCGCCGACGTTCACGTCGGCTAGCGAAGATGAGATCGAGCCGACGTGGACGTCGGCGCTCCATTTCCAAGGATCGCTTCCGTCATCCTCAGCGCTTCCACGTTTTGTCGCACGGCGTGGACGCGGTGGAGCATCGCGCCTTTTTCGCGGCCGTAGGCGGTGAGCGCAACCGTCGGCCAATCGCGCGCGGAGAGGTCCGGGATGCCGAGCGTTTTCCCGATGAAGGATTTCCGGGACACGCCGAGAAGAATGGGAATGTCCGGGGGGGCGAGGCGGTCGAGGTGGCGGATGAGTGTGAGATTGTGCTCCACGGTTTTTCCGAAGCCGATACCGGGATCGAAACACAGCGCGCGGCGGGAAATGCCGATGCCGGTGAGCGTTTCGATGCGTTCGGCGAAAAACGCGCGGACTTCGGCCAGCAGGTCGTCGTAATGCGGGCGGATTTGCATCGTTTGCGGAGTGCCCTGCATGTGCATGACGACGACGGCGCAGCGATGTTCCGCGCAGATTCCGGCCATGGCGGGGTCCGCGGTGAGGCCGCTGATGTCGTTCACGATGTCCGCCCCGGCTTCGAGCGCTGCGGCGGCGACGGCGGATTTCATGGTATCGATGGAAATCAGGCCGTCCCATTCCTTTCGCAGCGCTTCCACTACGGGGGCGGTGCGGGCGATTTCCTGTTCCAGTGGCACGACGAGCGCGCCGGGGCGGGTGGATTCGCCGCCGATGTCGATGATGGTGGCTCCCTCGGCGATGAGCTGGCGGGCGTGGCGGAGGGCGGAGGTGCAGTCCGCGTGTTTTCCGCCGTCCGAGAAGGAATCCGGCGTGACGTTGAGAATGCCCATGACGTGGCCGTGGCGGCTGAGGTCGAGGCTGCGGGATTTTGCGGACCAGATCATGGCTAGGAACTACGGCTTGCAGTGGCCGTGGCGGGAACCTAGTTTGCGAGCCATGAACCCATTGACAATCTGGAAAACATGCTTCGTGGCGGTGGCTCTGGTCGCAAGTTGTTATGCCCAGGGTGCTGCCGCTCAATTCGATGCCGAAACCGGTCCGAACGTGCGGGTGATGAAAAAGGACGATGGTTCCCGGGAAGTGTTCCGCCGCAGTCCGGACAGCCGCACGTTGACGAAGAGAACCGAGAATGCGAACGGCCAGTTGGTGATGGTTACGATTTACCGGATGGACGAGAGAGGGAATCCCACCGGCTGCAAGATTTACGATGGTGACAACAACGAGCTTTTCAAATCCAGCTACGGCTACCGCAAGCAGGATGGCCAGTTGGTGGAGGAGCGTATGTTCGATTCCCGGGTGAAGCGCATTGATCCGAGCACCGGCCGGGAAATGCCGGTTCGCCGTTTCATTTACACTTACGACGCGCAGGGCAAACGCAGCGCACCGATCGCCATCACGCTGATCCCCGGAAAATCGGCGGAGGAAACTTTCGGCGGTCCTTCCGCTCTGGAGAAAAATCCCTTCGACGAGCCCCAGCAGCCTCTGAATACCACGCCTTTGAAAGGCACACCGCTCAAGCGTTGAATCGTGGTGTCGTCCCGCACATTGCTCGCGGTCATTCTGGGAGGGACGGTCGGCCTCGGCGGTGTCTTGCAGGGCGTGCGCTGGAAGGTCTCCGCTCCCGGAAGGGATTCGGAGGAAATGAAGAGTCGTCTCCAGCGAATCATCGCGGAACGTGACATTTTGAAGCGCGAAAACGAATCGCTGCGCTCGGTGGTGCAGGGTGGCGGTGAAGTGGCGGTGCCGCAGGAGTGGATCGGCCGGGTGGAAAAGGAATTCGGCCTGAGTTTCCGTTCGAGCCCGGTGGTGCACCAGCTTTCCCCGGATAAGCTGAGAGACCGGATCGGTGCGGCGGTGGAAAGCCGGTTCGGGGAATTCGGGGTGGATTACCGGCAGGAAGCCTACTCGTTGATCGGCTGGATCGATCCCGGGCAGTCGCTGCTTTCGCAGTTGATGATCGCGCAATCGGTCGGGGCGAGCGGGTGGTTCGACGACGCGCTGGGCGAGGCTTGGGTGACGGACCGTTTCAATATGGATAACGTTCCGGATCAGGCGATGATGGTTCGTTTGTTAGTCCGGATTTTGCTCCATCAAAATTTTCCTCCGCCCCACGATTATCCGGGCGACGATAGGGCGCGGGCGCGGGAGGCATTGCATCAGGGTGCGGCGGCGGGGGCGGAGTCCCGGTTTTATGCGGAGAAAGCGCGGACGATCGGGTTCGTGCCGATGAAGGAGGATGCGGAAGCGGCGCAGATTTTCGCCAGTCTGCCCGCCTTCATTCAGGGACTGAGCACTTTTTGTTCCGTGGAAGGAAAGGGACTGGCGGATACGGCCTACATTCAGGGGCCGGAAAAAATCCGGGAGCTTTTCAAAAAACCACCGCTGACGACGGCGGGGATTTTTCGTCCTGATTTCACCGGAGCGTCCGAACTGGAATTCACGTCCGGCGACGAGGTTTTTCTATCGGAATCCGCAGGCGAACTCGGGGTGAAATTGTGGCTTCTGCCGCTGGATGAAGGACGCGCCGGAGAGATCGCCGCAAGCTGGAGGGGAGATCGCTATCTGATGATTCCCGCCGGTGAGGCCGCGAGCGCGGTGATCTGGGAAATCCGGCTGGAATCGAAAGAAGCCGCGGATCGTTTCCAACAGGCCGCACTTGAACGGATAGGTCTGTTGGCGGGGCATTCCGGGGCGGTCGAGGTGGATCGAGAGATTTCCGCGCTGAATCACCGGCAGCTGAAAATCTCACGCCCGGCGGATGACCGGGTGCGTTTTACCAATTCATTTTCCGAAACTCCATGATTGCGAAACGGGTGATCTTCGAAGGCCGCGTGCAGGGCGTGGGTTTCCGCTACACGGTGATGGATCTCGCGAAGGGATTCGACGTCTGCGGCTGGGTGAAAAACCTGCCGGACAGGACGGTGGAACTTCAGGCGATGGGAGAGGTGGAGGAACTATCGGAATTTATCCGGGAGATCGTGGAGGAATCGAACGTCGCGCATCATATCAGGAATCACTACGTGAGTGAGGTTCCGTTGCTGGAGGGGTGCAAGGGGTTTTCGATCGTGAGGTGATGGGGTAACCACAAAGATCACAGAGAACACAAAGGATTTCCTGATGAAGTAGAAGGCACCGCGAATTTACCTGATTCGCGGCACCCTTTCAAAATTTGGTAATAAAAACCACTATCCTCAATCCTTTGTGTTCTCTGTGATCTTTGTGGTTGAGATGATGGATTTACATCGAAATTCTTCCGAGGTGCGGCGGTGTTTCGTCTGCATGGGAATAGAGAAGAGGTCGAAGTTTTTCTATCAATCTTCGGGCGCTTAGGCTGTCGCGGCAGAGGGCGCGGATGATGTGGATGCCTTCGGGTAGCGGGCCGTGGCCGAGGTAGGTGGTTTCGTCGTTGTATGAATCGAGGATGTCGGAGGGCCAGTTTTGGGCCATTTTCCCGGCGGTGTAAACGGATAGATAGTGGGCTACGGGGAATTTGGCGCGGAGGGCTTCGAGACTGTGATCGGTGGGTTTCAGGTCGTAGCGTTCGCGGGCGACGAGTTTTTCGGCGACGAAGAGATCGAATTCCCAGCGGAGTTGTTGGTAGGCGAAGATTTCATCGCGGGCGACGCGACCGGGGGCGATCCAGTCGAAGAAGAGCAGATCGGCGGCGGGGTGAAGATGGATTTCCGTGCGTTGTTTGTAGCGTGCTCCGGCGTGGGGGATGAATGGCTCGGGAATCCATTCGAGAAATCCATTTTCTCCGATGGTGAAGGTTTGGTGATGGATGGCGGGGTTGCCGGAGCGCGTCGGATAGACACGGGAGGCGGAGGGTGTGCTGAGGACGAGGCGGGCGTTTTTTTCGATAGTGATGTTGGATTCGAGGCGATCGCCATCGAAGAATCCGGCGGTGGGGTTGACGATGGTTTGGATGAGTGCGCCGGCGTCGAGGTGGGATTTGCTGAGGTGGATGGGTGCGCGGAAACTTTGCTCGGCAATGTAGGGTGTACCGTCCGGCCGCGCGGCGCACCGCAGCCGAAGATGGCCGGAAAGAGAGGTGTTGGTGACGGGGGAGTGCTCCAATTAAACAAAGAGGTATTCGTGTTTCAGCCAGTGGATGAGGTCTTGTTTGCCTTTTTCGGATTTGAGGTCGGCGAAGAGGAAGGGGCGGGGGCCGCGCTGGAGTTTGGCATCGCGGGCCATGACGTCGAGGTCGGCTCCTACGTAGGGGGCGAGGTCGGTTTTGTTGATGAGCAGGAGGTCGCTGGTGCGGATGGCGGGGCCGCCTTTGCGGGGGATTTTGTCGCCCTCGGCGACGTCGATGACGTAGATGTAGGCGTCGACGAGTTCGGGGGAAAAAGTGGCTGATAGATTGTCACCGCCGCTTTCGATGAGGATGATTTTGAGATCGGGATGGGCTGCTTCGAGATCGCGGACGGCGGCCATATTCATGCTGATGTCGTCACGGATGGCGGTGTGCGGGCAGCCGCCGGTTTCGACGCCGCGCACGCGATCGGAGGGGAGGACTCCGGCTTTCAGGAGGAACTCGGCGTCCTCGCGGGTGTAGATGTCATTGGTGATGACGGCGAGGGAGATTTCGTCCTTGAGCCATTGGGAAAGGCGGAGGACGCACATGGTTTTTCCGGAGCCGACGGGGCCGCCGACACCGAGGCGAAAGGGACGGCGGTTTTCGGAGGTGGTGTCAGGAAATGAAGAGTCTGGCATGGGCGCGGGCGTGGCGGAGTGAGGCGATTTCGATGAGTGGATTGAACCAACCGTCGGGCGGGGTTTCGAGTGATGTGTCGATGGATTCGCCGAGTTTGGCGAGGGTGCCGCGGGTGATTTTCTGGACCGCTGTCTGGCCGATGCGCATGAGCTTCATCGAGGCGGCGGTGAGACCGGCGATGGTCTGGAAGCCGAAGGCGCGGGCGGCTTGTGAAATGGGGAGTGAGGAAAGCTCAAGCGCTGTGACGATCAGGTGGTGGCTGCGCGGGCAGGCGGTGCGATGTTGTAGGATGAATGGGGAGGGATCGAGCTGGCAGAGGAGTTCGAGGCGTTGAGAACCGATACGGCGGGAGGCGTCGCGTAGCTCGGCGGGGATGCGCCATGCGTCGAGTTCGGCATCGAGGGTTAGAAGGGTTTGGGAATCTTCCGCGTTGGCGGCGGCATGGGCGCGGGAGAAGTGCGGGATCTCGAAGGTGAGAAGAGCTGGCAGGATTTGTTTTTCGAGAAAGGCTTCGAGGTCGGCGGGTTTCTGGATGACGCCGCATTCGACGAGTTCTTCCATGCCGAAGGAGTGGGCGTAGGAGCCGGAGGGATAGGCGGTGTCGTTCGCCTGAAGGAGCCAGAGGTGGGGGTCCATGAACATTGAACATCGGACGTCCAACATGGAACGTCGAAGGGAGGAGTGTTAGGTGTGGGGAACGGCTTTCATGGGGGCGAAAAGCACTTCCGGCTCGGTGTATGGCCAGCCCTCGCGTTCGAGGAGTTGCTTCATGGCATCGTCGTGGAGGATGCGGATGCAGTGGGGGAGGATTTGCGCGGGCATGTGGAGGTTGCCGGACTTCCACGCGACGAGGGCGGCCTGCTCGGGGGTGGTGAGGGGGATTTCGAAAACGGTTTCAGGGAGCTGGCGGACGATGTAGTCCTTGCCGTTTTTATGAAAAATCACGCCGCCATCGACGAGGCGGGATTCGAGGTCGAAGCCGAATTCGGTGCCGTCTTCGGCGATGCCGCGCCAGCGGCGCTTGAGGAACTGGCGGCGTTCGGCGGAGAGGGTGATCTGGTCGTTTTCGGGGAGGGTGGATTTTTCGGAAAGCAGGTGGTGGATGAGGTGCATGGGGCAGGTTTTTTCGATGCGGCGAGACGCCGCAACCACGTTCAAAACAAAAAATAGCGTTGGGCCATGGGGAGGACGGCCAGGGGTTCGCAGCGGAGTTCGCGGCCGTCGGCGGTGACGGTGTAGGTTTCGGGATCGACGGTGATTTCCGGCATGGCGTCGTTGAAAGGGAGATCCGCCTTGGTGACGGAGCGGCAGCTTTTGACGGGGACGAGGCGTTTTTTCAGCCCGAGTTTTTCGAGGCTTCCGTTTTCGGCGGCGGCCTGGCTGATGAAGGTGACGGAAGTGGAGGCGATGGTTTTTCCAAAGCTGCCGAATTGCGGGCGGTAAATCATCGGCTGCGGGGTGGGGATGGAGGCGTTGGGGTCTCCCATATTGGCCCAGGCGATGAAGCCGCTTTTGAGGACGGTCTCGGGTTTGACGCCGAAGAAGGCGGGTTTCCAGATGACGAGATCGGCGAGTTTCCCGACTTCGATGCTGCCGACTTCGTGGGCGATGCCGTGGGTGATGGCGGGGCAGATGGTGTATTTGGAAACGTAGCGGAGGGCGCGGAAGTTGTCGGAGGCTGAGTGGAGTTGATGGGTGATGGTCGATGGTTGATGGTTTTCGAGTTTGCCGAACTGCACTTTCATTTTGTGCGCGGTCTGCCAGGTGCGGGTGATGACTTCGCCGATGCGGCCCATGGCCTGCGAGTCGGAGGACATCATGGAAATGGCGCCGAGGTCGTGCAGGAGGTCTTCGGCGGCGATGGTTTCGGGGCGGATGCGGGATTCGGCGAAGGCGACGTCCTCGGGGATTTTTGAATCGAGGTGATGGCAGACCATCAGCATGTCGAGGTGTTCGTCGATGGTGTTGACGGTGAAGGGGCGCGTTGGATTGGTGGAGGAGGGTAAAACGTTGGCTTCACCGCAGACGCGGATGATGTCGGGGGCGTGACCGCCGCCGGCGCCTTCGGAATGATAGGTGTGAATGGTGCGGCCTTTGAAGGCGGCGAGCGTGCTTTCGACGAAGCCAGCTTCGTTCAGGGTGTCGGTGTGAATGGCGACCTGAACGTCCATTTCATCGGCGACGCTGAGGCAGGTATCGATGGCGGCGGGAGTGGTGCCCCAGTCTTCGTGGAGCTTCAGGCCGATGACGCCTGCTTCGACTTGTTCGCGGAGGGGTTCGGGGCTGGAGCAGTTCCCCTTGCCGAGGAAACCGAGATTGATGGGGAAGGCGTCCGCGGCTTCGAGCATGCGGTGGATGTTCCAGATGCCGGGGGTGCAGGTGGTGGCGTAGGTGCCGTGGGCGGGGCCGGTGCCGCCGCCGATGAGTGTGGTGGTGCCGCTGGCGATGGCGTGCTCGATCTGCTGGGGGCAGATGAAGTGAATGTGGGTGTCGATGCCCCCGGCGGTGACGATGCAGCCTTCACCGGCGATGACTTCGGTGCCTGCTCCGATGACCATCGTAATTCCGTCCTGAAGCAGCGGATTCCCGGCGTGGCCGATGCCGGCGATGCGGCCATGCTTGATGCCGATGTCGGCCTTGATGACGCCCTGGGCGGAATCGAGGATGAGGGCGTTGGTGATGACGAGATCGAGGGATTCTTCGTCGGTGGCGAGGCAGGACTGGGCCATGCCGTCGCGGATGACTTTTCCGCCGCCGAATTTCACTTCGTTGCCGTAGCCGGAAACTTCGGCGATGAGGTCCCGCTCGACTTCGATGAAAAGCTCGGTATCCGCGAGGCGCACGCGGTCTCCGACGGTGGGGCCGAAGGTGGCGGCGTAGTTTTTTCGGGATTGTTTCATATGGGTCGGATAGGCCCTATAGGTCTTATGGGACTTATAGTTTTCCGTTCACGGAGTTATTAAAGCCGTAGACCTCGCGTTTTCCGGCGAAGGCGACGAGAGGGACTTCGCGGGTGTCTCCGGGCTCGAAGCGGATGGCGGTGCCCGCGGGGATGTCGAGGCGGAAGCCGCGGGCGGCGGATCTATCGAAATCGAGTTCGCTGTTCACTTCGGCGAAGTGGAAGTGGCTGCCGACCTGGATGGGGCGGTCGCCTTTGTTCGCGACGATGATCGTGATTTTTTCCAATCCGGGATTCAGTTCGAGATCGGGCGCTTCGGGCGGGGTGACGATTTCTCCGGGAATCATGGTTCAGCGGATCGGATGGTGGACGGTGACGAGCTTGGTGCCGTCGGGAAAGGTGGCTTCGACCTGGATGTCGTGGATCATTTCGGGGACGCCTTCCATGACTTGCTCGCGGGTGAGCAGGGTGGTGCCGTAGCTCATGAGTTCGGAGACGGACTTGCCGTCGCGGGCACCTTCGAAGATTTCGGCGGTGATGTAGGCGATGGCTTCGGGGTGGTTCAGCCTGAGGCCGCGTGCGAGGCGTCGGCGTGCGAGGTCACCGGCGACGACGACGAGAAGTTTTTCCTGTTCGCGTGGGGAGAGGTGCATGGGTCAGCGCACGGCGAGGAGGGTGAGGGAGCTGCCGAAGGCGAGCAGGGCACCGATGCGGATCGGGCGGTTTTTGTTGAAATGGAAGAGCGCGGCGGAGGCGACGACGATGGCGGCGAGAATGATCTCGGTGTAGCCGTGGAGGTGGAGCCAGTCGGCGCGGAGCTGGTGGAATTCGTCTTCCTCGCCGGGCGGGTGGTAGTGGCCGGGGTGGGCCATGGAGAGGGCGGGCAGGAGGGCGAGCGCCAGGGTGGGGAGTAAGGGGAAGGCGGGAATGCGTGGAAATTTCATGCGGTTTTTCGGAAGGTCATGAATATCAGCAGGTGTCATGCCAATGGTGCCGAACCGAAAAACCCCGCCCTCCGGAAGAGAACGGGGTGTGGGGATGATGGAGGGGAGAGTTACTTGCCGTAGGTGCCTTTCAGGAAGGGCTCGCCGACGACGTCCTTGTATTCCTTGAGGATCTTGAACTGGCCATCGGCCTTGGTCTCGCCGATGTAGACGGTCTTGGTGAGGTGGTGGTTCTTTTGAGTGGTGACCTTGCCGCCGGGGCCGACGAAGGAGATACCGGACTCGAGGGCTTCCATGACTTTTTCAGGATCGAAGGTTCCGGCTTTTTCGACGGCTGCTTTCCAGAGGTAGACGCCGTTGTAGGAGAGGACCATGGGGGAGCAGGTGACGCGGCCTTCCTTGACGATGCCGGGGACGGTGGACTTGGCGAGCCAGGCTTTGAAGTCGTTCACGAATTTCTCGTTCTCGGGGCTCTTGATGGACTGGAAGTAGGTCCAGCAGCCGAGTTGGCCGACGAGCTGGCTGGCGGGGAGGCCGCGGAATTCGTCTTCGGAGACGGAGAAGCTGACGACGGGGCAGGACTCGGCGTCGAGACCGGCGGCGGCGTATTCCTTGAAGAAGGGGACGTTGGTGTCGCCGTTGAGGGTGCTGATGATGCAGGCGTCACCGGAGGCGGCGAACTGTTTGATCTCGGCGATGATTTGCTGGTAGTCGGTGTGACCGAAGGGGGTGTATTTCCCGGCGGAGATGATTTTTCCGCTGGCGTCCTTGGTGAAGCCGCCGCCGATGTTTTCGAGCGGCACGCCCTTGCTGAGGAGGTATTCGAGGAGGATGAGGTTGGTGGTTTGCGGGTAAACGTAGTCGGAGCCGATGAGGTAGAATTTTTTCTTACCTTCTTCGAGGAGGTAATCGACGGCGGGGGTGGCCTGCTGGTTCACGGCCTCGGCGGTGTAGAAGATGTTAGGAGACATTTCCTCGCCCTCGTATTGGACGGGGTAGAAGAGGAGTCCTTTCTTTTCCTCATAGACGGGGAGGACGGACTTGCGGCTTACGGAGGTCCAGCAGCCGAAGGTGACGGCGACTTTGTCCTGTTCGAGGAGTTGTTTGGCTTTTTCGGCGAAGAGGGGCCAGTTCGACGCGCCGTCGGCGACGACGGGTTCGATTTTTTTGCCGAGCACGCCGCCGCTGGCGTTGATTTCATCGAAGGTGAAAAGGAGGACGTCGCGAAGGGAGGTTTCGCTGATGGCCATGGTGCCGGAGAGGGAGTGGAGAACGCCGACTTTGACGGTTTCTTCGGCCTGAGTCTGGAGGGTGGCTCCGCCGAGTGCGAGGGCAGCGACGGCTGCCGGAAGGAAACGTGGGATCATGGAATTGTGTGGTTTATTTTGATAGATCGAGGAGTGGTATGGGCAAAAAAAGGGAGGGTGCGATGAATTCAATCGATCGAACCCTCCCTGTGAATCGGAGGATCTTGGATCCGGAAGGGGATCAGAATTCCAGGCTCAGGCCGACATTGGCGGTGAGGAAGTCGCCTTCGACGTTGCCCGGAATGACTTCCTGATCGGTGACGTAGTAGGTGAGGCCGCCGTTGATACTCCAGTCTCCGATGCTCTTGAGGAACTCGAGCGGGTAGCTGGCGGTGACACCGATGGAGGCGTAGCCGAGGCCGTCATCGCCACCGTGGAAATCATCCGTGGCAAAGTAGGCGATATTGAACGGGAAGGAGATGGTGACCGGTCCGGCTTCGATGCTGTGGGAGAGGCCGAGTACGAGGACGGTGCCGTTGTCTCCTCCGGAAGCGCCTTCATCGATCCGGTTGTGAATGGTCAGCGAGGGAGACAGGAAGGTGTCGTAGGAGAGGACGACGTCGATGCTGTCTTCGGTTTCGGAGCTATAGAACCATTGGTTGTAAACGACTCCGACGGTGAACTTGTCGATGGTGTAGGAGAGGCCGTACCAGACGTCGATTTCCTGCACGCGACCACCGATCGGGGAGCTGTTTCCACCGTCCTTGCTGTTCACGTCCCACCAGGTGCCGAGCGTGGCGGTGAAGCCAGCGGGGAGGGCGAAGGAGAGTTCGAGGGAGGGGTTGAAGGTAGGCTCGGACATGCTGTCTCCATCACCCCAGACGTCGGCACCGTAGGAGACGAAGTGGGTGTTGAGATCGAGACTGAGCACACCGGAAACGACATCCGAGGAGGGAGCGGGAGTCACCGGCGCGATGGTTTCGGTGGGGCCGGCGAGGGCGGTGCCCGCGGTAAGCGCGAGGGCGATCAGCGGGGTGTGGATCAGATTGAGGCCGTGCTTTTGTTTCATGGTTCGACTGTTGGATTGTGGAGGTATTGAGGCAGTTGGTCTGCTGCGGTCCATGGAAAGCGTGATTCATGCCACGAATGAAAAATTTGTTCCGTAATCCGGAAAATTCCCTAGTATGATCGGGATTCATGAATGTTAGAACGCGATGAAAAATCCATGCCGGTTTTTGGAAGGTCGTTCCGCAGGATGTAGGGCGGAGCAGGCAGAAGGCATGCGACTCGGGATCTCTCGGAAGCTGTCTGAAAATCCCAAATGCTCCGTTGCATGATGGAGCGTTGGTGACAGAGGAAAAAATTTAAACCACAGATGAACGTTAAGAACGCAGATGGAAAAAGGGATTTTGCGAGATCGGAAGATCTATTTTATCTGCGCCCCTTCTGTTCATATGATGCTAGATGTCTTTTTAAGAGTGGCTCTCAGACGGTGAGATATTCTTTCACGATGTCGTCTGTCAGATCGCTCATGCTTCCGGCAGCGCCGATGGATCCGCGTTCGAGGATGGCGAAGTCGTCGCCGAGTTCCTTACAGAAATCGAGGTATTGTTCGACGAGGAGGATGCTCATTTTCCCTTCGGTGCGGAGCATTTTGATGGCGTCTCCGATCTGGTCGATGATGTTCGGCTGGATGCCTTCGGTGGGTTCATCGAGGATGAGGAGTTTTGGTTTTGTTAGCAGGGCGCGTCCGATGGCGAGTTGCTGTTGCTGTCCGCCGGAGAGCATGCCGCCTTTGCGGTGGAGGAATTCCCGGATGATGGGGAAGAGGGTGTAGATGCGATCGAGCTCGTCCTTGTCCACTTTCAGGCCGCGCGCTTTCACGCCGATGAAGAGGTTTTCCTCGACGGTGAGCAGGGGGAAAATATCGCGGCCTTGGGGAACGTAGCCGAGGCCGCCGAGGGAGCGGCGGGCGGAGTTGAGGCGGGTGATGTCTTTTCCTTCGAGAATGAATTTCCCGGAATCGACCGGATAGATGCCGGTGAGTGCCTTGAGGGTGGTGGATTTCCCGACGCCGTTACGGCCCATGAGGCAGAAGACGGTTTTGGGCCGGATGGTGAGATCGATCCCGCGCAGGATGGCGCTGCCGCCGATGGAAACCCGGAGGTCGGAGATGACGAGGTTTTCGGTGATGGGTGGTGCGGCTGGCATTGCTTTGAAAGATGGGAACATTGAACATCGAACGTCCAACATCGAACGTTGAAGTGAAGAAGAGGGTTATGCGGCTTTGGATTTGCGGCCGAGGTAGACTTCGATGACGCGTTCGTCGGACTGGACTTTATCGACGGGGCCTTCGCAGAGGACGTGGCCCTGATGGAGGACGGTGACTTTACGGCCCTGGGAAATCTGGCGGACGAAGGTCATGTCGTGCTCGATGACGACGATGGTGTGTTTTCCGGCGAGGGAGAGGAGGAGTTCGCCGGTGCGGTAGGTTTCTTCGTCGGTCATGCCGGCGGCGGGTTCATCGACTAACAGAAGTCTGGCTTCCTGTGCGAGAAGCATGCCGATTTCGAGCCATTGTTTCTGGCCGTGGGCGAGGATGCCGGCCTTGCGGTAGGCGCTGTGGTCGAGCTTGATGATCTTGAGGATGTCGGCGATGCGGTCTTTTTGCTCGGAGGTGATTTTTCCGAAGAGGCTGTGCCAGATGCCGCGGGACCCGGCGAGGGAGAGGACGAGGTTTTCGTAAACGGTGTGGTCGTTGTAGACGGTGGGTGTCTGGAATTTTCGGCCGATGCCGAGCCGGTAGATTTCGTATTCGTTGAGCTTGAGGAGATCGTGTTTGCCGTCGTCCCATTTGAGGGTGCCGATGTCGGGCTTGGTGCGGCCGGTGATGAGGTCGAGGAAGGTGGTTTTCCCTGCTCCGTTGGGTCCGATGACGGTGCGGAGTTCGCCTTCGTCGAGGTAGAAGTTGAGGTCGTTGATGGCCTTGAAGCCGTCGAAGGAGCGGGTGAGTCCTTCGGCGGCGAGAAGGAAGGGCTTGCGGTCTAGGGTGGCGTATTGGTCCACGGTGGATGGGAGATTGGGGATTGCCGGTGATGGGTCAGGCTTCGGTGGCGGGGGCGCTGTTTTCGGTTTTGAGAGGTTTTTTTTCTTCGAGGTCTTCCGGTTTGCGCTTGAGCTTCCGGAGGAGGTCGGAAAGTTGCGAGGGCAGGCCGACGATGCCTTTCGGCATGAAAAGGACGACGAGGACGAAGGCGCCGCCGAGGAGGAGCGGCCAGTAGTCGGCGGTGGCGCCGCTGGAGGCCCAGCTTTTGGCGGCGTTCACGGTGAGCGCGCCGATGACGGGGCCGACGAGGGTGCCGCGTCCGCCGAGGGCGACCCAGACGACGGCTTCGAGGGATTTGTCGGTGGTCATTTCACTGGGGTTGATGATGCCGACCTGCGGGACGAAGAGTGCGCCTGCGAGGGCGGCGATGATGCCGCTGACGACGAAGACGAAGAGTTTGTAGTTCAGCGTGGAATAGCCGGAGAAGAGCACGCGGTTTTCGGAATCGCGGATCGCTCGCTGGATGAGGCCGAAGCGGGAATGGGTGAGCCATTTGCAACCGGCGACGACGGCGACGAGCAGCAGGGCGGTGGCGATGTAGAGGCCGCGTTGCGTGGGGAAACTGCGGAGATCGTAGCCGAGCAGGGTGCGGAAGTCGGTGAAGCCGTTGTTTCCGCCCATGAGCAGTTCGTTGCGGAAGAAGAGCAGGGCGGCACCGTAGGTGAGGGCCTGGGTGAGGATGGAGAAGTAGACACCCTTGATGCGGGAGCGGAAGGCGAGGTAGCCGAAGATGAAGGCGATCAGCCCCGGGACGAGGACGATCATGGCGAGGGTGAAGGGGAAGTTGCTGAATGGCAGGAAAAACGAGGGCCACTCGGTGCGGCCGACCATGCTGAGGAAGGTGGGGACGCTCTCGCCGCCGATCATGCGCATGAGGTGCATGCCCATGAGGTAGCCGCCGAGGGTGAAGAAGAGGGCTTGGCCGAGACAGAGGAGTCCGGTGTAGCCCCAGAGGAGGTCGATGGAAATGGCGAGGATGCCGTAGCAGAGGTATTTGCCCCAGTTTCCGAGCGTGAAGTTCGAGATGTAGCCGAGCGCGTTGAGGGTGGGCATGACGACGACGAGGAAGATCGCGCCGATGATGAGAAGGGGCAGGTGGATTCTGCTCGTGAGGGGTGGTTTGTTCATCGGTTAGTCAAGGCTGCGGGAACGGGTGACGAAGAGGCCTGCGGGACGCCACTGGAGGAAGAGGATGATGAAACCGAGCACGAGGATTTTTCCGAACACGGGGTTTCCGAGAAGCTGTTGGAGGGATTGGTCGGCCATGCCGATGCCGAGCGCGCTGATGACGGTGCCGAGGATGTTCCCGACGCCACCGACGACGACGGTCATGAAGGAATCGACGATGTAGAGCTGGCCCATCGAGGGTCCGACGTTACCGATCTGTGAGAGGAAGGCTCCGGCGAGACCGGCGAGGCCGCAGCCGAAGGCGAAGGTCATGGTGTTGACGCGCTCGGTGCGCACGCCCATGCAGGCGGCCATGTTGCGGTTTTGCATGACGGCGCGGATGAGCAGGCCGAGGGAGGTTTTATTGAGGACGAGCCAGGTGGCGATGATGATGAGGGCGGCGAAACCGATGACGAAGACGCGGTTCCAGCCGAACACGATGTCATTGACGGTCCAGTTCCCGGAAAGCCACGCGGGGCTGGTGACCTGCACGTTGTTGGAGCCGAAGATGAATTTGAGAATCTGCTGGATGACCAGCGAGATGCCCCAGGTGGCGAGGAGGGATTCGAGCGGGCGCTTGTAGAGGAAGCGGATGACGGAGCGCTCGAGCACGATGCCGACGAGGGCGGCGACGAGGAAGCTGGCGGGAATTGCGAGGATGAAATAGGTGTTCGCGGCACTGGCGACCTGAAGGCCGGGCAGGCTGACGCCGAAGCCGAAGGGGGAAAGGCGGAGTCCTTCGGCGAAGACGTTCTGGAGGACGTAGGTGGTATAGGCGCCGATGGCGATGAATTCGCCGTGGGCCATGTTGATGATGCCCATGAGGCCGAAGGTGATGGCGAGACCGATGGCGACGACGAGGAGGACGGAACCGAGGGAAAGTCCGCGGAAGGAGGTGCCGACGGAGTTGATGAAGGTGACGTGGGACTCGATGGCGGTGAGCGCTTTTTTCGCCTCGGCGAGGGTTTCCTTGTCGCCGGTGGCTTCGGCTTCCTTGACGATGGATTTTACGACGTCGGTGGAGGCCAGCGGGGTGAGTTCCTGGATTTTTCCGAGGGCGGCGAGGCGGGTGGCTTTGTCGGGGGAGCGGAGCTCGATGATGGCGATGGAGGTTTCGAGGGCTTTGAGGGCCTTGGGGTTTTGCTCGGTTTCCTGAAGGGCGAGCAGGGAGGGGAGGCGCTCGATTTTCTGACCGATGGAGGCGTCCTGAATGGCGCGCAGGCGTTTTTCCAGATTGGGATCGGCAAGGGCGGCGAGGTCGGTGATTTCTTTCATCGCCCTGCGCAGGGAGGAGGTGGTGTCCGCGGTTTCGAGGGAGGAGAGGGGGACTCTGAGGGGAGTGCCTTCGGGGGTGAGGAGGGGGGATTGGTCGGCGAGTTTTTCGAGGGCGACGGTTCCGGTGGCGTCCGGTGCGCCGGTCTGGAGGACGGCGGTGTCCTGATAGATGAAGATGCCTCCGCTTTTCCAGCGGTCCAGCAAGCCCGCGACTTCGGGAGTGGGGGTGGATTTCAGGGAAAGGATGAGTTCTCTCTGGGAGGAGGAAGGGCTGGCGGTGATGGCCTCGGCGATGATTTGTCGCGGTGTTTTTTCTTCGGCCCGGAGGGATGAGGGAAGGAAAACGAACGCTCCGAGCAGGAGGGGCAGGCCTTGGGCCAGAAGGGATAACGCGGACCGGAACATGGGTGCTTCCGGAGAGAGCATCGCTTGTGCCAACCTGATTCGGTTAGGCGTGGAGGAATGGGTAAAGGAGACGGCGGAGAGGCGTGCATCCTGCAATATTTTCGGAGGATTTGCATGGGGAAGTGGGCGTGTTTTTCCTGTGAATGGAGTGCGGGGATGTGATGTATTTTATTGATGGTTAATGGATTGTGAGGTGGATCGTCCGGGCGGCATGAGCTTTGCGATAAGAGGATGCAACAGCCATCGCGGCCTTCGCAGCGGTGGCGATCAACAACCCCATGCAAACGATGAAAACGACATCCCTCACTGGTCTTTCCCTCGCAGTCGCTATCGCCTTCGCGGCTCCGCTCGCCATGGCGCAGGACACGAAAGTCGTCGAAAAGACCACGACAACGACTACGGAGAAAAAGACGGTCCCGGCTGCCGGCACGATCGCGACGGTGGTGCGGGATGGGCAGAATTTTTCCATCCTGAACAAGGCGATCCAAGCTGCTGAACTTGAGGAAACTCTGGGCGGCAAGGGCAATTACACGCTTTTCGCACCGACCGATGAGGCCTTCGGCAAGCTGCCGAAAGGAGCGCTGGATGCCCTGCTCCTGCCTGAGAACAAGGAAAAACTCCGCACTCTGCTGACCTATCACGTCATCGCGGGCACCCAGATGTCCGGCACGATGATCGATGGAAAAATCAAGACCCTGAGCGGTGATTCCGTGGAAATCGATGTGGACGGCAACAAGGACCCGATCGAGGTGGATGACGCCAAGATCGTCAATCCGGACCAGCCCGCCACCAACGGTGTGGTGCATGTGATCGACAAGGTGCTGGTTCCGAAGAGCCTCGATGGCTTCAAGGGACTGGACCACGATGACTGATCCATAAACTTGCAAGCGGGGCGTGGCATGGTAACCACGTTTCATGGCCGATGCCCCGAAACCCAAATCCAAAGGCGGCTGCTTTTCACGAGTGGTCGCTTTGTTTTTATTCCTGATGCTGGTGGGATTGGGAACGTTGGTGTTTTTCCTGTATCAACCGCAGAAGCTGGATGATCTGGAAGGTTTCGGAGCGACACCGGCGGAAATCGCGGCGGAGCGGGATGTGGGTGAAGTCCTGAGACTGGCCGTCGAGCGGGAATTCCCGGTGACGTTGACGGAGGGGCAGCTCAATCGCTGGCTGGCGCAGCGTCTGGATGCGCGGCAGGGAGGCTTCGCCGGGACGGCGGTTTCGCTGAAGCGGGTCTGGGTGCGGCTGGAGGAGGGAAGAATGGAAATCATCACGGAACGGGAAATGGCGGGCAGGCCGTTGACGTTTTCGATGTTCCTGCGGGTGGCGGAAGTGGAAACGGTGCAGGGAAAAACCAAGGAGGTGCGGCTGGACGGAGGCCCTTATTCGGAAGAGATGCCGGAGATCCGGAAGGGCGGACGTTTCGGGAAAGTGGTGGTGCCGCAGGGGTTCCTCGTGCTGGTGCTGCCGGAATACCGGAAATTGGCCGCGGCGTTGGTGACGGAGCTGAATTTCGGCGCTCACGAAATGAGCCGGATCGAGATCAGGAAGGGCAAGCTCGTGCTTACGCCCGGGCAGGTCGAGGAGTCCGGAGCGACCTTGCCGGGTGGCGGGTTTTAAGAAGAGGAAATTTTCGGAAAACGGATTCATGAAACGGCGAAAAACGGAAGGGCTCGGCATCGCGGGATGGAAATCCCTCGTGCTGGGATCGCTGGTGATCGCGTGGGTTCCCTGCGTCGCGGCGGAACCACCGAAGGCCGTTCCCGTGGCTGAGTCTGCCGGTATCGAAGCTCCCGCCGGACCGGATTTTTCGACGGTGGGGAGGGTGGTCAGCCGTTCCCAGCAGTTCCGCGTCGATGGCGGGGATGAGGAAATCCGTGGCTCGCTCGCCCTGATCGCGGAGGAGGCGAAAGCCGAATTACTCGAATTGCTTCAGGAAGCGGATGGCTGGCGGCAACCGGTCGGCAGCGTGCCCGTTTCCATCCGCCTGCACGGACAGCAGGGAGATCCCTTGCCGGCCCGCACCGTGGCGACGCGGCTGGTGGCGACGGATGCCGGTTACGAACTCATCATCGACGTGCATTTGAGCCGGGGGATCGATACGGAGGAAATCAAGAAAACCGTGACGCAGGCGCTGATTTACGAGCGGGCTTTGCGCGGCAAGCTGCCGGGAGGCGAAGAGACGGCCTTGTCGGTGCCGCCGTGGCTGGTGGTGGGATTGCGGGAAGCGGAAAACTGGAACGCGGGGAAATCCGACCGGCGCTTGTATGAGGCGCTTTTCCGGCATGGCGGGCTTTTCAAGATGGAGCAGTTGTTCAACGTGGACGAGAAGCAGGATCTGGAAATGGACGCGGCGACGCGCTCGGCCTTCCGGGTATCGTCCGGGGCGCTGGTGATGGCGCTGGCGGAGCAGCCGCAGGGCAAGGAAGGGTTCCGGAATTTCCTGCGCGAAGTGGCGGCCTACGAGGGGGAAATGCCCGCGTTGCTGCGCCGGTGTTTTCCGGGGTTGAATCTATCCGAAACCAGCATCGCGAAATGGTGGGCGCTCCAGATGGCGGAAATGGGAACGGCTCCGCTGACGGACAGTTTTTCGATTTCCGATACGGAAAGGCAGCTCGATGAAATCCTGGTGCTGAGCCTCCAGGACGAGCACGGGTCGCCGGTCCGCAAGCCGCTTTCCGGCAGTTGGGAGGAGCTGAAGGGCTACAAGATCCCGGAGCGGGCGCAGGCGGTGCGCGCCGCGCAGGACGAACTGGTGCGGCTGAGCTATCGCTGTTTTCCGTCGTATCGGCCGATGATCGCGGAGTATCAGTTGATCCTGAACGCGCTCGTCACCGGTAAGACCGCGAAAATGGACGAACGTCTGGCGGCATTGGAGGAAACGCGGGTGGGCATGGTGGTGCAGGCGAATCGCGGGCGGGATTTCCTCGATTGGTTCGAGATCACCCGCGCGCGGCAAACCAGCGGGGCCTTCGACGATTACCTCACGCTCAAGCGCCGTCTTCAGGCCCGGAAAATCCAGCGTCACGACGCGCTGACGAAATACCTGGATCGCATGGACGCGCTTTTCAACCGCGGCCAGCAGGATTCCCCGCGCGTTCCCTTCCGGGGCATGGGCGGGCCGTCACCGGATGTCCTGCCGAGCTTCGAGCTTCCGCCGTTGCCGAGGTAGATTTATTGCTAACAAATTTTACCGGAAGCGGTGGAGAAAATTGGAGCGTGCCCTTCAGTCCGCACCGGAGAATCCAGCCATCGAAACCAAACGGACTGAAGTCCGTGCTCCAATTCCGGCAAAATCTTTTGGTAAACGGTATAGGCAAACGGAAGGGCGATACCGACCGGTTTTCGGTGGGGGCACCGAAAATGGCACGTGAGGGCGCGTGTGCTCCTCCATGCTTCACCACGTGTAGTGGGCGGTGTAGGTGACTTTCTTTTCCTCGTCCGGAGCGAGTTTCACGATGAACTCGATGGTGCCGGAATCTTTTTTGGTGAAGTCCTGACTGGGATTTTCGATTTCCCAGTTCGACCAGCGCCAGAGGTGCTCGCGGACGACGATTTCCTTCGGTTCCTTGGAACGGTTTTTCACGGAGACCTCGATGGATTCCCTCATCCATTCTTCGCGATTCCTGATCTGGAAGTTTGTGATTTTGCGCTCGCCGACGAGATCGAAGGCATTGCCGGTGGTGAGGCTGAGTTCTTCGTTTTTCGGGGTGTGCCTGATGTCGTTTTCACCGACGAATTCGAGGTTTCCGTCTTCATTGTCCGCGCGGTAGAAGCGCATGGTTCCGGCGGGAAGCGGCACGCCGAGGCCGTTTTCCTCGCTGTTCTTGAATTCCCAGAAAATGGCGACGTCCTTGCTGAATTCCTGACCCTGAATGGAGCTTTCGTTTCTGCCGCCGTGGAAACGATAACCGCTGGCGGGATCGTAGATATATTTTTTGGTCGCTTTGACTTTCGGTGCGCGGAGGAATTCGACCTGCTTGATTTCCCGGTCGCGAATGGTGAGCGGACGGGGCAGGGTGTAGAGGTGGAAGTCGTCGAAGGCTTTTTCCTCGATCTTTGCTTCCGCTACCGGGGCGGACATGACCATGCCGTCCCGGGCTCGACCGCTCCCGTTGAAGCGCTGGACGACATTCACATCTCCGGCGACGAGTTTGATTTTCGCGTTTTCGAAAAGCGTGCCGCTGTTGTTGTTCACGGTAATCCAGCCTGTGAGGGTGACGTCGTTGCCTTCTTCCGGGGCGACGAGGTTGTAGCTGGCGGCCCAGCCGAAGCCGGAGGTGAGGTAGGAAAGCTGGCCGTCGAATTTCGCGGCGGCGGGGGCTTGGACTTTCCACGAAAGAGTGGGGCGGAGGATGGAGCCGTCGCCGAGCGAGGGAAACAGCGGTTCTCCGGGAAGGGAGAAGCGGAGTTTTCCATCCATCTCGATGATGGGGGATTGATTTCCGCCGCCGGGAACGTAGCCGGAGCGGACGACCTTGCCGGATTTTTCTTCGACCTTGCCGTCGGCGTGAGCGATGCGGAAAGGGATTTCCTGTCCCTCGAATTGGTTGAGGAGGAGCCCTTGGCTGACGGGATCGTTGCGGTAGCTTTGTTCGAGAATGGTGAAGACGGACTTGCCTTCGGGGTCTCTCAGGACAACGGAATCCGGGATGACCTGGGCGGTGGCGCGATCGAAGGTGATGGCGTTTTCCCCGTTTTTGAAATCGAGGGGCAGCGTTTCACGGACGACGGCGATGCCTTGATTGTAAATGGTGACCGCTGGTTGTGAGGCGGCGGTGGCGATGCAGGCGGTAGTGACCAGAAGGGATTTCATAGCTAGGGGATACCCTAGGCGATGGAAGGGAGGGTGTCTGTAAATTGTTCGTAAATCGTTACCGGTCCCATGGCTACCCGCGACTACCCGTGGATGCGTATACGCGATTGCGGAATGGTGCTTATGGCCGGATATGGGTAGGGTTCGTGTGTCGCCGCAAGCGCACTCTCCCCCCGGATGCCAGCGGTGGCCAGTTGCAGATACTCTCCCCCGACCCCACCCCCAGAAAACCGAAAAAACCGGACGAAACCAAAGCTTCCCATCTTTGATTTCGCCGGTTTTTCGTTAGCAGGGTCCTTTGGAGGAAAGGCCCTGTGGAGGAATCGGTGCTCAGACCAGACGTGCGGCCAGAAGCTCGCGTTGGAAGACGAGTTCCTTCGGCAGGTGGTCGTAGAGATCGATGAACATTTCGCCCTGGCTGACGAGCTCGGCTTTCCATTCCTTGCGGTCGAAGGCCATGGCTTTGTCGAAGTCTTCTTCGGCGAAGCCATCGAGGCCTTCGATGTTGAAGTCTTCAAAGTTGGGCAGCCAGCCGATCTGGGTTTCGTGACCGACGGCTTCGCCGTGGCAGCGTTTCACGATCCATTCGAGGACGCGCATGTTTTCGCCGAATCCGGGCCAGAGGAATTTTCCGTCTTCCGATTTGCGGAACCAGTTCACGTGGAAGAATCGTGGCAGGTGCTTCAGGTAGCGGCGCATTTCCAGCCAGTGGGAGAAGTAGGCTCCCATGTTGTAGCCGACGAAGGGCAGCATGGCCATCGGGTCGCGGCGGACCTTGCCGATGGTGCCGGCGGCGGCGGCGGTCATTTCCGAGCCCATGGTGGCTCCGACGTAGACGCCGTGGCTCCAGTTGTAGGCTTGATAGACGAGTGGCATGGTGGTGGCGCGGCGTCCGCCGAAGACGATGCCGTCGATGGGTACGCCTTCCGGATTTTGCCAGTCGGGGTCGATGGTCGGGCACTGTTCGGCGGGAGCGGTGAAGCGGGAGTTCGCGTGGGCGGCGGGGCGTCCGCAGTCCGGCGTCCAGTCCTGTCCGAGCCAGTCGATGAGGTGGGCGGGGGTTTCCTTGGTCATGCCTTCCCACCAGACGTCTCCGTCATCGGTGAGGGCGACGTTGGTGAAGATGACGTTTTCCTTGATGGATTCCATCGCGATGGGGTTGGTCGCGTAGGAAGTGCCGGGAGCGACGCCGAAGAAGCCTTTTTCGGGGTTGATGGCGTGGAGTTTTCCGTCTTCGTGCGGCCAGAGCCAGGCGATGTCATCGCCGATGAGCGAGGTTTTCCATCCGGCGTCGAGGTATTGCTGCGGCGGGACGAGCATCGCGAGGTTGGTCTTGCCGCAGGCGGACGGGAAGGCGGCGCTGAGGTAGCTCTTGGTGCCGTCCGGTGCGTGCACGCCGACGATGAGCATGTGCTCGGCCATCCATTGATGCTCGCGGGCGATGTTCGAGGCGATGCGGAGGGCGAGGCATTTTTTGCCAAGCAGGGCGTTGCCGCCGTAGCCGGAGCCGTAGGACATGATTTCGCGGGTTTCCGGGAAATGGACGATGTATTTGTCATCGTTGCATGGCCAGGTGGTGTCTTCCTGTCCGGGCTCAAGGGGAGCGCCGACGGAGTGAAGGCAGGGGACGAAGTAGCCGTAGCCGTCGCGTTTTTTCTCGATGGTGCCGGCGTCTTCTTCCTCGAGGCGCTTCAGGACGTGCGAGCCCATGTGGCACATGATGCGCATGTTGATGACGACGTAAGGGCTGTCGGAAACTTCGACACCGATCTTGGCGAGCGGGGAGTCCAGCGGACCCATGCAGAAGGGGATGACATACATGGTGCGGCCCTTCATGCATCCCTTGAATTTTTCCTGGAGGAGCTTGCGCATTTCGCGGGGATCTTTCCAGTTGTTGGTGGGGCCTGCTTCGTCCGGACGCTTCGAACAGATGAAGGTGCGTTCTTCGACGCGGGCGACATCGGAAGGAGTCGAGCGTGCGAGGAAGGAATTCGGACGTTTTTCGGGATTCAGACGAATGAAGGTGCCTTTTTCCACCAGCAGGGAGGTGAGGCGATTCCATTCTTCTTGTGACCCGTCACACCATACGACCTCGTCCGGACTACAGAGGGACACCATTTGTTCGACCCACTGTTGAAGACCTGCGTGGGTAGTTTTAACGTTGAGACTCATGACGGTGTCTGAATACCCCAGTTTTTGGTGGGAGGATAACAAAAAAGGGGTTCGAGCAAATTCTGCCGTCTTTTTGATAAAATAGGGAGGATCGCGGGGTTGGGCCGCCATCGCTCCGTGCCGGAACACGAAGCGGTGGCCGCCCCGAAATCGGCGAACTCCGCGTCATGGATAGCACTACGGGAGGGAAACGGGTTGTCTTTCATGGTGACGGAATGTTCACGGGAAAAGTTCCGGTTTTACGGGTATTCTCGGGGCTTTCCCGTGCCCGTTTTTTCCATTCGACCGTCGATTTTCAGCCGTTTCCCGTGGGGTGATGGGTTGCAGGGTTTCACGTGCCATGGTAGTCCGGTCGTGATGCCAGCCGCTGACCGGAACTACGATCACAATAGAAACCCGAAACCTCCGGGATTTTTCGCATCGCTCACACCTGTGGTGCGCTGGCTGTTGATCGCGAATGTGGGGATTTACGTGTTGGACCAGCTCACGCAACTGGCGTTTCACCGCTCCCTTCTGGAATGGGGCGCGTTTCTCCGGCACGAGGCATTCGGCGAGGGGAAAATCTGGCAGCTTCTGACTTTCCAGTTTCTGCATTACGGGGTGGTGCACATCCTGTTCAACAGCGTCGGGTTGGTCTTTCTGGGGCCGTGGTTGGAGCGGGCGTGGGGCAGCATGAGATTCCTGGTCTACTATCTGTTATGCGGTGTGGGCGGCGCGTTGTTCATGTGTTTGCTGGCCTCGGCCGGAGTGGTGCGCGAGGCTGCGCTGGTCGGTGCGTCGGCGGGGATCTACGGGATTCTGGTGGGAATCGCGGTGCTCGCTCCGCGGCAGAGCGTGACGCTGCTTTTTCCGCCGGTGACGTTGACGATGCGTCAGCTGGTGTTGTGGGCGATGGGGATTTCGGTGGCGTTGATTCTTTTCCGCATCGGAGGAAACGAAGGCGGTGAGGCGGGGCATCTCGGTGGGATTCTGATGGGAATTTTGTTAGCGAAATTTCCCCGATTGCTGGATTGGGCGGACCGGCGCGAGGTGGGAATATATCGTCCGCAGAGACCGGTGTTCCGGGGTGATGCGAAGCTGCGTCCGCGCACGAAAGTGGACTTTTCCGAAAGTTCCGAAGTGGACCGGATTCTCGACAAAATTTCCGCCGAGGGATTCCAGAGCCTGACTCCGGCCGAACGCGAGCACTTGCAGCGCATGTCCCAGGAGAACCAAAAAAATCATGACTGACGCCGAAATGATCGATTGCCCGGAACCGGGGAAACAACTGGCCCGCCTGCGCGCCATCATGCACCGCCTGCGCGCGCCCGGAGGGTGTCCCTGGGATGCGGAACAGACGCACCGGAGCATCGTTTCGAATTTGATAGAAGAAGCTTATGAAACGGTGGATGCAATCGAGCGCGAGGATCACGAGCATCTGAAGGAGGAGCTGGGAGACTTGTTGTTGCAGGTCGTATTCCACAGTGAAATCGCGGAAGAGGCGGGCAGGTTCGATCTGGATGAAGTGGCGCGCGGGATTTCCGAGAAGCTAGTGCGGCGGCATCCGCACGTCTTCTCCTCCAGCGAAGTCTCGACCACCGATGGCGTGCTGCAGCAGTGGGACGCGATCAAGCGAACGGAAAAGGGCGACGAGGAGCGGCCCTATCTGCACGGCGTGGGCAATGGTCTTCCGGCGTTGTTGCGGGCGAACAAATTGCAGAAAAAAGCGGCGAAGGTGGGCTTCGATTGGCCGGTGGAAACGGGTGTGATCGCGAAAATTTCCGAAGAGCTGCGTGAGCTGCAAAGCGCCATCGATGCCCAGGATTTATCCGCGGTGGAGGAGGAGCTGGGCGATGTGTTGTTTTCCGTCGTGAATCTCGCACGTTTCCGAAAACTCGATCCGGAAGTGGTGCTGGCGAAGGCGAACCGGAAATTCGAGACTCGTTTCGCCGCTATGGAAGCGCTCCTGAAACGGCAGGGACAAACGCTGGAAGAGGCGGCTCCCGAGCAGATGGAGAATGCCTGGAGCGTGGTGAAACAGGGTGAATCGCATGGCGCGTAATCCCAACCTCAGCTATGGCTCGGACCAGCACGGAATGGTCTGCGGCTATCATTTCGTGCCAGGAAAACCGACGGTTTCGGTTTTCTCGGATGAGGCGCTGGCGTTTCTGGCGAAGTCGGAAACGGAAACGCCCGGGGAGTTTTTATGGCTGCATTTCGCGCTGTCGAATTCCGCGTCCGAGCCGTGGATGCGCCGTTGTCTGGATCTGCCGGAAGCGTTTTACGAACTGATGCTGAGCGATATCGGATCGACCCGTCTGGAGCAGGATGGCAGTGCGTTGATGATCCTGCTGCACGATGTGTTGTTCGATTTTTCGTTCGACCCTTCGGCGGTGGCGACTTCCTGTCTGTCCATCCAGCCGAGATTGTTAGTGAGCGCACGGTTGAAGCCGCTGCGGTCTCTCGATCAGCTGCGGACCCGTGTGCGCGGCGGTATGGAATTCCAGTCCACGGTGGAGCTGCTCGCCCACCTCTTGCGGGAGCAGGCCGGGGTGTTGGTGGATATTGTCCGTCAATCGACCTTGCGGGTGGATGCGATCGAGGATCGGATTCTGGCCAATCTGGCGACTTCGAGCCGCGCGGAGCTGGGACGCCTGCGGCGTGTGCTGGTGCGGTTGCAACGCCTGCTCGCACCGGAGCCGGCGGCGTTGTTCCGCTTGCTGAACAAACCTCCGGAGTGGATCTGTAGCGGGGACCAGCAGGAACTCCATCAGGCCGCGGAGGAATTTTCGGCGGCGGTGGGGGATTCCATCGCCTTGGGAGAGCGCGTGAAATTGTTGCAGGAGGAAATGGGAGCGCTGGTCAACGAGCAGACGAACCGCACCCTGTTCCTGCTCACGATGGTGACGGTGCTGGCACTGCCGATCAATCTGGTGGCGGGGCTTTTCGGGATGAACGTGGGCGGGATACCGCTGGCGGAAGACGCTAACGGATTTTGGATGGTGGTGGTGCTTTTGCTGCTGTTGACGGGTTTTCTGGCCTACCGGGCGTTTGGGCGGAAGGGGGAGTGAGTCACACGGGCAAGGTGCCTTTGCAATCCGGGTAAGCGGTGCAGCCCCAGAACTGGCTGCCGGTGTTTTTACCGGATTTGGCGGTGCGGAGGGCCATGAGTTTCCGGCATTGTGGGCAGGTGGGTGGTTGGGGATTTGACGGATCGGACTGATCTTTTATGCGTTTTCGGAGGCGCTCGGTGGCGAGCTGCTCGGTGTAGCCTCCTCCTTCGATGAAAGCGGCTTCCAGAGCGAGGATCTGGCGGTCGAGAAGGTAGTTCGCCTGGTGGATCAGGCAGATGATGGCATTCGCGCGGATGGCGGGATTTTCGGATTCCAGCCAGCGGGAGTAGAGCGCCCAACGTTGGGCGTCCGTGAGATCGGTCAGATCTGACGGATTGGACGGATCTGACTGATCTTTTTTGAATTCCCGGGGAACTGCCCGCACTGCCGAGGCTTCCGGGCTTTGGGAATCCCAAAGCGGGAGTCGGCGGTGGCGGAGGAAGTCTTCGTAGTCCAGCAGCAGTTCTTCCAAACTGGCACGCGCGACGTTCACGAGACGCAGTTCGGTTTGGGAGGAGGTCGCGGAGGCACGGCTGCCTTCGGCGATATTCTGTCTGCCGGAGCGTGCCGCTTGCACCATCTGATCGGTGGTCCGGGAGCGGGAATCCACGAAACGTTCGCAAAACCACCAGGTGGCATCGTAGATGATTGTGGCGGTTTGAAAGCTGGCAGTCTGGCGGTAGCCGCCGGAAGGGCGAAGTTTCTTCATAGCAGATCGGTCGGATCAGACTGATCTGTCATATCTAGCTGATAGTATCAAGCAAACTCGTATCGTAGCGCGGAGATACAGAAGAGCGTGGCGGTTTCCACGCGGAGCACGATGTTCCCCAGACTTACGGACAGAAACCCTGCGGCGAGGGCGGCGGTGGTTTCCTCCGGGGTGAAATCGCCCTCGGGGCCGATGAGGAGGGTCGCGGCGGTGGTGCCGGGATGATCGTGGAAAACGTCGCGGATCGGCCGGGCGCCGGGGGCGAGTGAGGCGATGATTTTCAGGCCGGATGTTTCGGCCTGTGCGGCGAGCCATTGATCGAAGGATTGCGGTTCCGCGATACGGGGCAGGGTGTCCTGACCGCATTGTTTGCAGGCTTCGAGCGCGGTGCGCCGCCATTTTTCGGCTTTGCCTTCGCCGGGCTGGACGACGGTGTTGCGGGTGATGAGCGGCGAGATGGCGGCGACGCCGAGTTCCACGGACTTCTGCACGATGAGGTCCATGTTTTTGCCCTTGGGAATCGCCTGCGCGAGGGTGATGGCGGGCATCGGTGCGGGGTTCGGAATTTCCTCGCCGAGGTGAAGGGAAACGCGGTCTTTGAAAACGGTTCCGACCGTAGCCGTGGCGCTGCGGCCTTCACCATCGAAGACGGTGATTTCCTCACCGGCCCGGATACGCATTACCTGCGCGAGATGCCGTGCTTCGTCCCCCGTCAGCGCGGTGGTTTCCTGCCAATCGGCGGGCGGGAGATGGAAGCGGGGCATGGGTTGGTTGATGGTTTATGGTGGTTGGTTGATGGTGAAGATTCGCGGTCGTGGATTTCTTTCTATCAACTATCAACTCTCAACCATCAACCTCTTCCTCACAGATCAAAGAACCTTTTCGCCTTCTTGAAGAAGCCTTCCTGCATCGGGGAGTTGTGTTCTCCGATGGATTCGGCGAATTCGCGGAGTTTTTCCTGCTGTTCGCCGCTGAGCTTGGTGGGGACTTCGACTTGCACGCGCACGTTGAGATCGCCACGGCGGCCACCGGTGAGCGAAGGCATGCCTTTTTCGCGGAGGCGGAAGAGCGTGTTGCTCTGGGTGCCCGCTGGAATCTTGATGGAGGATTTGCCATCGAGGGTGGGAACCTTGAGCTCGCCACCGAGGGCGGCGACGGTGAAGGGCAGGGGGACTTCGCAGAAGAGGTCGGTGTCGTCGCGCTGGAAGACGTCGTGCTCGCGGATGTGGATGAAAACGTAGAGATCGCCCGCTGTTCCACCGCGCACACCGGCGTCGCCATTGCCGGAGGAGCGGAGGCGGGTGCCGGTATCGACGCCCGCCGGGATGCGGAGCTTGATGCGGCTTTCGCGTTCGACGCGGCCTTCGCCATGGCAGTCGGAGCAGGGATCGGAAATGGTCTCACCGGCACCACGGCATTCGGGGCAGGTCACTTGTTGAATGAAAATTCCGGCCTGGCGGTTGATGACGCCGCGACCGGCGCAGGTGGTGCAGGGACGGGCGCCGCCGTTGCTTTTCGAGCCTTTGGCACCGCAGGCCTCACAGGGCATGTTGCGCTCGATTTCGAGTTCCTTTTCGACGCCGCGCGCGGCTTCTTCGAGGGTGATTTCGAGGTCGTAACGTAGATCGCTGCCGCGTTGTTTGCCGGAACCGCGACGGCGACCACCGCCGCCGCCACCGAAGAATTCCTCAAAGCCGCCGCCGAACATCTGCGAGAAGATGTCCATGGCGTCGTGGAAGCCTCCGCCCGCGCCACCACCGGCACCGCCACTGAAGGCGGAGTGGCCGTAGCGGTCGTAAGCGGCGCGTTTGTCCGGATCGCTGAGGGCTTCGTAGGCTTCGCCGAGTTCCTTGAATTTTTCCTCGGCGGTGTGATCGCCGGGGTTTTTGTCCGGGTGAAATTTTACCGCCAGCTTGCGATAGGCTTTTTTGATCTCATCGGCCGAAGCGTTCCGGGAAACGCCAAGGACTTCGTAATAATCGCGTTTTTCAGCCATCGGGGGTTATTCGGCGGGGGTGGGGTGTTTGGAAACGACGACGCTGGCGGGGCGCAGCAGGCGGTCGCGGAGTTTGTAGCCGCGGCGGCTGACGCGCAGGATCCGGCCTTCTTCGCCTTCAGCTTCCTCCTGGGCGACGGCGTCGTGGAGGTTCGGATCGAAGGAACCGGTGGCGGGGATTTCCTCGACGCCTTGGGAGGAAAGGAAGTCGTTGAGCTGGCGGCGGACCATGTCCATACCGATGTAGATCATGGACTTGGTGTCCTGAGAGGCGGCCTGCATGCCCATTTCGAAGTTGTCGATCACCGGCAGGAGTTCTTCGAGCAGCCGCTGGTTGGCGTAGCGGATGGCGTCTTCGCGCTCACGGGCGGTGCGCTTGCGGAGGTTGTCCATCTCGGCGGCGGTGCGGAGGGAGATTTCCTTCCATTTGGCGGCTTCCGCTTCGAGCTGTTCCCAGGGATCGAGCTCGGCAGAGGAAGATTCCGACGTTTCGGCGGCGGTGGCCTCGGTGACGTTGGGATCGTCCGGAGTTTCGTTCGTGGCTTGGGACTCGGGGTCGGTTTGCATGGGGCATAGGTGTAGCCGCGCTTCGGCCAGCGTCAACCCTTGCGAACGAGGGAAATCTCAGCCATTTTTACGAGGTGGGTTTCGAAATGAGAAATCCGCTTGCTAACACCCGTTTGAACTTTTAACGACTCGCCCTCACTAGGTTAATGCTGAAGTTAACCTCCAGTTCCGCTCTTGCCCCAAGTTTATGAAGTTGGCCCACCTGCTCAGTCCTGAACAGATCATCCTCGATATGGAGGCGGGGGAGCATTGGGCGTCGATTCAGGAGCTGGTGCGGGCATTGGTGGATTCGGGAGCTTTGGCCGATCATCTGGAGGAGCCGATCCTGGCTTCCCTGAAGGCCCGCGAGGAGCTGGTGAGCACCGGCATCGGGAACGGTGTGGCGATTCCCCATACCTTTTCCGACGAACTGGACAAGGTGGTCGCGATCTTCGGGAGGTCCAGGCAAGGGATTGATTTCCAATCGATTGATGGAGAGCCGGTGAGCCTCATCATTCTCTTCATCGTCCCCCGGAAGGATTACCACATGCACCTGCGCACGCTGGCGGCGATCGCCAAGATGTTCACCAATCCGGAGGTGAGGCGGCAGCTTCTTACGGTGGAAACGCGTGATGAAATCCTTGCCATTCTCGGCTCGAAACCCTCCCGTGTGGCTGCGCCCAGCGTCTGAACGCGCAGGGCATGATTTTTCCGCCCGCCATGACGCTTCTCCAGGAACTCGAATCCCGCCTCGCCACCGCTCTGACCCAGGTCCTGGGTGAGCCCTCCACAGCCACCGTGACCGCCGCGACGGATCTGCGTTTCGGCGATTATCAATCGAACGCCGCGATGGTGTTGGCGAAACAACGGAAAACCAATCCCCGTGCCTTGGCGCAGGAAATCGTGGATGCGCTGCGGCTCGACGGGCTGGCGACGGCGGAAATTGCGGGGCCTGGATTTCTCAATTTCCGCATTCTGCCTTCCGCTTACGCCGCGCGTGCCGAGGCACTGCTTCAGGATTCGCGTCTCGGTGTGCCGGACATCGGCGAGGGTCGCTCGGTGGTGATCGACTTTTCCGCGCCGAACGTGGCGAAGCCGATGCACGTCGGCCACATCCGCTCGACGATCATTGGCGACTCGCTGTGCCGGATCGCTCGGGCGCTCGGCTACGATGTGATCGCGGACAATCATATCGGGGACTGGGGGACGCAGTTCGGCATGATTCTTTACGGCTGGAAAACCCTGCTGAATGCCGAAGCGCTGGCCGAAAACCCGATTTCCGAGCTGGTGCGCGTTTACCGTGAGGTGAACGTCCAAACCAAGGCGGACCCCGCCGTTCTCGATACCTGCAAGGCCGAGTTGGTGAAATTGCAGGCCGGAGATGCCGAAAATCTGGCGATCTGGCAGCAGTGTATCGAGGTTTCCAAAACCGGACTTCAAAAAATCTACGACCGTCTCGACGTCACCTTCGACCACTGGTTGGGCGAAAGTTACTACAATGACCGCTTGCCCGGGCTGGTGGAGGAGTTTCTGGAAAAAGGCATCGCCCGCGAGAGCAACGGCGCGGTGTGCGTTTTCTCCGACGGCACCAAAAAACCGGAGGATGATCCGTTTCTGGTCCAGCGCGATGGCGAATGGACGGACAATCCGGCGATCATCCGCAAGGCGGACGGAGGTTTCCTCTATGCCACCACTGACCTCGCGACGGTGCAGTTCCGCATCGATGAATGGAAGGCGGACCAGATCTGGTATGTCGTCGGCGTCCCACAGCAGTTGCATTTCCGCCAGATTTTCGAGGCGTGCGAACGCTGGGGAAAAACGGGAAATTTCCATCACATCGCGTTCGGCTCCATTCTGGGCGAGGACCGCAAGCTGATGAAAACCCGCTCCGGCGACAACGTGCAGCTCGTCGATGTGCTGGATGAAGCGGTCGAGCGCGCGGCCACGGTGATTTCCGGGAAAAACCCGGATCTTTCCCCGGAGGAGGTCGCGGAAATCTCGCAGATCATCGGCATCGGCGCGGTGAAATTCGCCGAGCTTTCGCAGAATCGCCTCACGGATTACGTATTTTCCTGGGACCGGATGCTCGCGCTGCAAGGGGATACCGCGCCGTATCTGCAATACTCGCACGTGCGGATTCGGTCGATTTTCCGCAAGCTCGACGAATCTTTCGACACGACGGGCGCCACGCTGCATCTCAATGAAGAAGCGGAAATCCACCTCGCTCGCCTGCTGGTGCGCTTCGGTGAAGTGCTGCCGACCGTGCTGGAGGATTTCCGGCCGAATCTCCTCGCCAACTACCTGCTGGAACTCGCCCGCGCCTTCCATTCGTTCTTCGAGACCTGCACGGTTCTCAAAGCGGAAGAGCCGATCCGCTCCAGCCGTCTGGCTCTTTGCGACCTCACTTCCCGCACGTTGCAACAGGGGCTCGGCCTGCTGGGCATCCGGGTGCCGGAGCGCATGTGAATGGAGCGCCGACGTTCACGTCGGCTTAATTTCTTTACTCTTCGCAAGCCGACGTGAACGTCGGCGCTCCACTCCTATCGAAAAAAACTGGCACAGGGCGGGTTCGTATTTCACAGTCCAAGGCCTCACTCCTCTTCGCAGACTTTCGGAAATTTCCTTATGACTCCTTTTTACGTCATCGGCCACAAGAACCCGGACACGGACGCCATCTGCTCTGCTATCGGCCACGCGGCGCTTTTGCGGGCTTCCGGCGAGGAACCGTCCGCCCAGCCCGCGCGTTGCGGTGACATGACCCAGCGCACCATGTGGGTGCTGGAACGTGCGGGAATGGACGCCCCGGTATTGCTTCCCGACGTGCGCACGACGGCGGGCATGCTGTGCCGTCGCGAGGTGGTGAAAGTGGAAACTTCGGACACCTTCCTGACCGCTTACCGCCGGATGCTTTCCTCGGAAGTCCGCTGCGTGCCGGTGGTCGATGCCGAGGGCACCGTTTGCGGTATTTTGCGTTATTTCGATCTGCTCAAGCTGCTGCTGCCCGCGAATACCGAAGGCATCAGCGTGCGCACCGTTTTCGCCTCGCTGGCGAAGCTGGCCGATACCCTTCAGGCGCAGAGCCTCGGTGCTCCGCTGCCATCGCCGGATGAAGAGGAAGACCTGATCCTGCTCGTCGGCGCCTCGTCCCAGGAAAACGTCGGAGGCCGTCTGGAACAGGCGGTGGAGGAGGGAAATGTGGACCGCTTTCTCGTGATTTGCGGAGATCGCCCGATCATCCAACGATATGCCATCGATCATGGCGCGCGCGCGCTGCTGGTGACCGGTGAGCTTTCCATCCAGCCGGATATTCTGGAATACGCCGTGAAAAAAGGGGTGATCGTGCTGCGTTCCCATCACGACACCGCCAGCGCTTCCACGCTGATCCGCTGTTCGCGCACCGTGCGCCACGTGATGGAGACCAAGTTCGCCACCGTCGGCGAAGGGGAATCCGTTTCCCACCTCAGGAAAAAACTCTCGTCCTCCGATCAGGATTTGTTCCCGGTGCTCGATTACGCGCACGGCCGGATGATCGGTGTGATTTCGAAATCCGATCTCGTCGATCCGCCGCGCATCCGCCTCGCGCTGGTGGACCACAACGAATACGCCCAGGCGGTGAACGGCGTGGAGGAAGCGGAAGTCGTGGAAGTCATCGATCACCACCGCCTCGCCGGCGATCTGGTGTCCCGCGAGCCGATCCGCTATCTGAACGAACCGGTCGGCTCCACCTGCACGCTGGTGGCACGGAAATTCGTCCACCGCGATCTGGCCCCGGAGCCGGGAGTCGCGATCTGCCTCTGCGGGGGCATCGTTTCCGATACGCTCTGTCTGACTTCGCCGACAACGACCGCGCTGGACCGCGAAATGCTCGATTGGCTCAGCCGGATCGGGGGCATCGATCCGAAGCAATTCACGGACGATTTTTTCGCCGTCGGTTCCCTCATCATGCACGGTTCCACCGAGGAGATTCTCAATGTGGATCGCAAGGAATTCACCGAACAGGGCCTGAGCATCAGCATTTCCCAGGTGGAGGAGCGCGACCTGACCGGTTTTGCCGCCCGCCGTGGCGAGTTGGACGAAGCGATCCGTCAGCTGTGCAAGGAAAAGAACTACGATCTCGTCGTGCTCGCCGTCACCGACGTCGCCTTGCACGAAAGCATCATTCTGGCCACCGGCATCGATTCCGTGGTCGCGAACCTGCCGTTCCTGCGCGAGGATGAATCTCTGTTTCACGCGCCCGGCGTGGTCAGCCGCAAGCGCCAGATTTTCCCGGCGGTCTGCGAAGCGATCCAGCAGGCGGGGTGAATAAAGGAGCGCTGACGTTCACGTCGGCTTGCGAAGAGTAAAGAAATCAAGCCGACGTGAACGTCGGCGCTCCTCCCCGTGTTCCCACTTGCAGGCCGGTGATTTCCTCGCGACACTGTGCGCATGTTCACGCCGAAGTGGAAAAAGGATGCGTTGTTTCTGGCCAAAAACGGTCGGAAATTCATCGATTACAAGCGTGACCTCCTGAAACCCGAACGGATCGCGGAGATCGAATCCCGGCGCGAGGATCTGTTGAAAGCTGTCCGGGAAAAAGACCGCGCCAAGGTGGACGAGGCGTCGAAACAGCTTCGCAATGCCTGCGAAAAATCCCTGCCGTATCAGAAACCGCAGGGCTGGTTCGAGGAAAACGTCGAGGTCATGTTCGTGGCCATCGTCATCGCCCTCGGTCTGCGGGCTTACTATCTCCAGCCGTTCCGGATTCCGACCGGCTCCATGCAGCCGACTCTCAACGGCCTGATCGGCACGTCTCTGGAAAAGGAAAAATGGCCGTCCTTCCCCCAACGGGCCGCCGAGAAAGTCCTGCGTGGCCGCACCTACGTGAAGGTCATCAACGATCAGGACCGGAAATTCACGATTCGCCGGGATTCCGAGGGCAGGTTCCTCATTGATCCCCAGCAACACCTGCGGGATATCCAGCACCTGCATTTCTTCTCCCGCTCGCTGCTGCTTTCGGAAAACGCACCGCCGTTGCGGCTGCCCTCCTCGGTTTCATCCCTCACCGGCATCGGTCTGGAACAGGCTCTCCAGACCGCCTTGCTCAATCGCGGCGTGCTGCCGAAAGGCGCGGTGATTTGCGAAGGTTACATCGATTCCGGAGATCTCGTGCTGGTGGATAAATTTTCCTATCACTTCCGCAAACCCGAGCGCGGCGAGGTGTTCGTCTTCGATACCCGCGGAATCAAGGGCATCCATGAAAGCAGCGCGGACCCCCAAGCCGGTAATACCCATTACATCAAGCGCCTCTGCGGCGTGCCGGGAGACACCGTTTCCATCCGTCCTCCGCATTTGTTGATCGATGGTAAAATCGCCCAGGAGTCCGGCATCCAGCAGGTTTCCCGCACCGCGAAGGACAAGGACGGCGCCGTGCACGGCTACACGCTGGCTCAGCAGAACGGAAAACGTCTTTACCTCTGGGAGCCGGATTCGAAAATCGCCCTGGCCGGCGACGACGCTTCCCCCGGCATGCGCGAATACTTCGCACTCGGCGATAACACTGGCAATTCTCTCGATTCCCGCTACTGGGGCACGGTGAAGGAATACAACCTTGTCGGTCCCGCGCTTTTCGCCCTCTGGCCCATCACTTCCGGCCACTGGGGCTTCATTCACTGACCACCGCGTGACCGTTTCCTCCGAGATCACCCGCAAGGCGAAATCCAATCTCGCCTTTGCCCTGAACATCCTGCCGAAGGAACGCCGGGATGACATGGTGGTTTTTTACGCATTCTGCCGCGTCATGGATGACCTGGCGGATTCGGAAAATCTCACGCCCACCGAGAGGATTTCTGGACTGGAAGCGTGGAAAGCCGGGATACTCGATGGCTTCGAGGAACCGGATGCCTTCCAGCAGGAGGTCATTTCCCTGCGGGATCGCAACCGGTTGCCGCGCGAACTTCTCGTGGAAATCATCGATGGCTGCGAAATGGATCTGCATCCGCAACGTTTCCAGACATGGGGCGATCTAAGCCGCTACACCTGGAAAGTCGCCTGCGCCGTCGGACTCGTCTCCATCCGGTTGTTCGGCTGCACTTCTCCCGCCTCCGAAAAATACGCGATCGCCCTCGGCCACGCCTTGCAGATCACCAATATCCTGCGCGATGTCGGGGAAGATATCGCCAACGACGGCCGCCTTTACCTCCCGCTCGAGGATTTGGCCCGTTTCGATTACACCGAGGAAAATCTCAAAAACGAAGTCTACGATTCGAGATTCAAATCCCTCATGCGCCATCAGGCACAGCGGGCGGAAGCCTACTACCGGCAGGCCGAAAATATCTTCATCGACCTGCCCGAAGCCGACCGCCAGGCGCTGGTCCCCGCCCGCATCATGGGTGAAATCTACCACGGAGTGCTCGATAAGATCCGGGAAGGAAAATACCGGGTGTTCGATTACCGGTTCAAACTTTCCCACGCCCGGAAACTCGCCATCCTTTCGAAGCATCTCATTGCGAGGCCCTTCAAAATCGAATAGAATCCCCGGAACCCGAGTCTCATGCGCATGGAAAAACTTTTACCGAAGGCAGGTGCCGCCACGCTTTTCGCCTCGTTTCTCACGGCCTGCGGCCCCTACTACATGCCGGAGCCCTACGGTCCTCCACCGGTTCGCACGCACCGCCAGGCCGTTGAAGATCAAGGAAATCAGGATCCCTATGGTCCCAGCGGCGGCCCTTATTCCAGAGACCCGGCTCCCGAGCCCGCACCATCTTCCAGCCGCGGTTCCGGCACCGAATACCCCACCGCCGAGCGCACTTCCAACCCGGACCAGGTCATCAGCCCCTACGCGCCCTACAACGTGATCGACGTCGCCGGATTCCGCTCCGGACAGCTCGCCCGCGACCCCTCGAACCAGAAAATTTTCCGGGTCCCGTAACCCTCGGTCCCGGCCCGGCGTGGAAAATGCGTTGTCACGCGCGGCGGAAATGAGTAAATACCACGACAAAACTCATCCTCCCTTTTTCCGACCCATGCGTTTCACCACTTCCCGTCGGCAATTTCTCACCGGGGCATTCGCCACCGCGTGCGGTTTGGCCGTCTGTTCTCCGCTCACCGCACTGGCGCAAAAGGCAGGTTCCTGGGACCTCGCCCAGATTGACGGACGCGAATACGTTTCCGTCGAAAGCGTGAAGAACTTTTACAACTTCGCGAAAATGACCCGCAGCGGTTCCCGCGTGGTGCTGGAAAATTCCAAGGTGGAAATGCGGCTCACACTCGGCGGCAACGAGTGCCTGATGAACAACGTGAAATTCGTTTTCAGCCACGCCGTCGCGGAACGTGGAGGCAAGGCCTACATTTCCCGCATCGATCTGGCGAAGCTCATCGATCCCGTCCTGCGTCCGAACTTCATCAGCAACGCCGGTGACTTCCGCACGGTGATCCTCGATCCCGGTCACGGCGGCAAGGACGCCGGTGCGACCAACTCCATCGGCACCGAAGCGGGCTACAACCTCAAGCTGGCGCTCAACGTCAAAAAACTGCTCGAAGCCAAGGGCTTCAAAGTCATCCTCACCCGCTCCAGTGACGTTTATCTTTCATTGCAGCAGCGCGTCGACCTCGCCAACGCGGTGAGAGAAAATGCCGTTTTCATCAGCCTCCATTTCAACTCCGGCGGCACCAACGCCCGGGGTATCGAAACCTTCACTCTTTCGCCTCCCGGCGTCTCGCATTACGGATCCAACTACAAACCTTCGGATTCCATGGCACGTGCGGGCAACGAGCACGATTCCGCCAACATCGCACTCGCGACCGCTCTCCATGGCTGCATGTTGCGTCGGCTCGGGAAAAACACCTTCGATCGCGGCATCAAGCGCGCGCGTTTCAGCGTGCTCAGCGGTGTGAGGCATCCCGCGATCCTGTTCGAAGGCGGTTTCATGAGCCATCCGTACGAAGCGAAGCTGATCGATAATCCCAACTATCAGCAAGCTCTCGCGAATGGCGTGATCGACGCCATCACCAAATACCGCTACGCCGTCGGCAGATCGACGCAACAGGCGAAGCAGTAAGATGGAGCATGGAGCGCCGGTGTTCCCACCGGCTCTTTTTCAAGGCGTGTTGGTTTTCGGTGGATTCGATTGGCCGAAAGTCGCTGAAATTGGAGAAGAGCCGACGTGAACGTCGGCGCTCCTTGGTGGCTTTTTCCATTACATCTCACCGGAGTTTGGCGAGATTGGCGTCGAGGTTTTTCTCGAATTTGGCGACACACGGTTGGCAGCAGAATTTCACTTCCTGCTTGCCGTAGACTTTGGTTACCGGCGTGCCCATCGAGCCGAGTTTGTTATCGGTCAGAGCGCACATGTCGCTGGTGTAGGGTTTGACGCCGGAGGTGCCGCCGACGCTTGCGCAGGACGCGAGAAGGGCGATGGAAATCAGGGACAGGATGGTTTTCATGGTCTTGGGATGTTGGTTTACGGGTTGGTTTGTTTTTCAGAAACGGAAGCGGATGCCTCCACCGAAGCCGTGTTCGGAATGGTATTGGGAAATCAGGGAAAACTGCTTGTTGAGAATCCAGTCGGCCCCGGCACTCCATTCCCATTCGCTGCCGGTATCATACTCGATCTCAGCGAAAACCGCGAGTCGTTCGGTGAGCTGGATCGCTTTGGCGAGGCCGAGGCGTGCGTCTCCTTCGCTGTCGAGCTGCACGAAGCTGTCGATTAGATAGGGAAGCCGGTAGTTCACCCCGGCGAAGGCGCGGTTTTTTCCGTGCTCGTCATCGGTGAAACGCCCGCCGAGCACGGTGGAGAAATTCGGATCGAAGTAGCGGCTCCATGCGAGATCGATCTCGTATCCATCGCCGTCGTCGCCGTAACCGGCCAGCCAATCGGCGTAGAAATCATTCCGGGAATTTCGCACCGTCACTCTTCCCTCGCTCATGTGGCTTTGCAGGGAGCCGTCGATGTAGAAGTAGAGCGGATCGTGATCGTGCCCGCCGCCGTGCGGGACGTGGCTGAGCTGGCGGGGATCCACGCTGCCGGTCTTCGCGTCCGGATCACCGGGCAGGCAACAGATGTCGTTGCAGACGATATTGGAGCCTTCCTTGAGTTTTCCGGGCGGTTGCCAGGATTCTTTCTGGTAGGAGAAAATCCGCGTCATGCCGGCATGCATGTGATAGAGAAGATGGCAGTGGAAGAGCCAGTCGCCTTCGTCGTTGGCCTCGAACTCGATAGTCCGGCGTGCCATCGGCGGCAGATCAATGGTGTGTTTCAACGGCGAGTATTTGCCCTGTCCCATCAGCACCCGGAAGAAATGTCCGTGAAGGTGGAGCGGGTGGTGCATCATGGTGTCATTGATGAGCTCGATGCGCAGGACTTCGCCTTTTTTGATCGGGATGATGCCGTCTTCGGAAAAAGTCTTGCCGTTGAAGGACCAGATGTAGCGTTCCATATCGCCGGTGGCCCGAAGGGTGATGGTGCGGCGCGGCAGGTGGGCGGGAAGCTCGGTGGAGGTGGGTGAGCGCAATCGAGCGTAAGGGGAAAGCGGGCGCTCGGGTTCGTTGGCGAGCGCTTCGGCTTCGCTCATGGGCTTCGCGTCAGTGTCTTCCAGTGCCGCCATGAGATGGGAGTCCATCCGGTAGTTGTCCGGCTTCGGCACGTCCGGGGCGGGATGGTTTTCTCCCTGGCCGATCCAGATCGAGGCGTGGCCGGAGCCGTCCTGTGCGGTGGCGCGGATTTCCCAGCGGCCGCTGGTGGGCACGGTGACGAGCACGTCGTAGGTTTCCGCCATGCCGGTGAACAGGCGCTTCACCCGGATCGGACGTACGGCGGGGCCATCGGCGGCGATGATCTTGAGCGGACCGGCGGCGGACTGGAGGTAGAAATACGTCGAGGCGGCGGCGTTGATGAAACGCAGACGGAGCGTTTCACCGGGTTTACCGGCGAGGTCGAGCGATTCGCGACCGTTGGCGAGAAAGGCGTCGTAAGCCACGTCCGAGATGTCCATGGCCGGCATGCGGGTTTTTTCCCGTTGGAAAAAATCGGCCAGCGCCCCGGCCTTGGCGGCGCCCGCGAGGCTTTGCATGCTGCCTTTTTTGAACTGATACCACTCGCTGCCCCGGGCGAGCGAGCGCATCACTTCCTCGGCGGACTCGCGCGTCCAGTCGGACAGGACGACGACGTGATCCCGATCCGCCGTCACCGGTTCACCGCCCTTCGGCTCGATGACGATGGAACCGAAAGCCCCGATCTGTTCCTGAAGATCGGTGTGGCTGTGGTACCAATAGGTGCCGGCGTGGGTGATGGGAAATTCGAAGGTATGGGTGGTGCCGGGGCGGATCGGCGGGGTGGTGACATCGGGCACACCGTCCTGGGCGTTGGGCAAAAGCAGGCCGTGCCAGTGGATGGAGGTGTCTTCGTTTTTCAATTCGTTGTGAACGCGGATGCGGGCGGTGTCGCCGACGCGGAAGCGAATCGTGGGGCCGGGATAGCCGCCGTTGATGGTGATCGCCCGCGCTTCGCGATGGCCGGGAGGCGACCATTTCCGTTCGGAGACGTGGAGATCGTATTCGACCACCCGGGCGTGAACGGATGTGAGGAGAAGAAGGAAAAGGAGAACGTGTTTCATGAAAGGATGCGATAAGGTGCCGGGACCGCCTCTTTTTTCGAACTTCCCTCCGCACAATCGCAAGGTTGTCCGCCTTTTTCTCTTTCGCCACAGCAATGATTTATGGCCAGGAATTCCGGTCCACGCTCGGTGCGACAGCAATCCGGGGGCTTGAAGGAAATCGCAAACAAGGTGGCAGGCAGGTTCCGAAGCAGGTTCATATCAGGAACCCATGAGAGGCAACACGAGCGCGAATATTCCCGAAAAATTTACCGGGAGTGTGGTTTCGAAAAAACGGGGCAGTGAAGAATCAAATGTGTGAATCGGTTGCGAGATTGAGCTGATTGTAGAGATGCCTCTGCATCAGTAAGTGCTTTCATGGATACAGAATGGCCGAGATTATCGGAAACGTTCTTCGGAAAGGGCGGATACCAAACGTGGGAAGGGAGAGTGACAATCCTATCCGAAAAATTATGTAATTGGACCGAATTTTGCGAAGCGGGGGGCAGAGTCGAGGTTGTGACAGTCATCCTGTGCATTCCGTGAAAGGTTCCTTTTCGTTTGTCTTAAACGATATATGTTAGAAAATGAGTTTCTTTTGTTAATGGACGAGTTGCTCCGTCCAAACGCCTTCCGACATGTGAATTCCCAATACCCGGACCCGTTTGAATGGTTTATTAAGGAGTTGAACAAAGAATCCTGAAGTATTCTGACTCCAAGGTGTGAATCGACCAAGATGGGGGATAATCTGATAAAATTATATAAAACACTGTATTTAAGTGAATTAAGAAAAGAATCCCTCTGATATGCTAAATAAGATCACTGCAACATTACCGTCCTGTAAAAGAACATGAATCTCATGCAAGAAAGCTCTCCTCTCTGAGGTATAGCTACTACACATTGCTCATCTTACCTTTACGAAAATTTTTTTGAATAACCCAATGTAATTCAATCTTCCAACCTCGCATTTCGAAATCACTTTTGCGCAATTTTTGAATAGTTTGATACCATGAGAATTCCACATACTAATTTTTCACGCTCAAAATCAAAAACGTGGAGCGAAATATTTCACAATCTCCTAAATTTCAACGTCAACAATGTCAATGTAAGAGGAAGTTCATTTCAGATGGAACCATCCATTTAAGCTCATCCCATCCAACTAGCGACTTTCTCTACTCAAGCCTCACTTCTTACTTTGTATGAAAAAAATCTTTAACCGTGTATTGTTTCTTCAATTTCTTTTCTCAGTCGTTGCGTGGGCTTCTCCTCTTTCCTTGAAGGATGTTGTCAGCTCTCCATCCGATTTTCCTGTGGTCATGGATGGAAGAGGGGCGGGAATCTTGATCGATCAAGCGGATGCGGAGGTCGTGAAGGTCGCTGCCAAGCTTTTCGCGGATGATGTTGAACGAGTAAGCGGCATCAGGCCTGAGGTCGGTAATGACGCCGCTACAGTCCAACGTTCTCCTGTCATCATCGCAGGCACTCTGGGCAAGAGTCCGCTTGTCGATAGGCTGGCAGCCGCAGGCAAACTCAAGGGTTTGGCAAAAATCCAAGGAAAGTGGGAAGCCACTCTTTGGCAAATTGTTGAACAACCGTTTCCTGACGTGGAGCGCGCTCTTGTGATCGTCGGAAGCGACCGTCGCGGAACCGCTTACGGCATTATGCGGCTTTCGGAAGTTATCGGAGTTTCTGCCTGGTATTGGTGGGCGGATGTTCCCACTCCACGGCACATGACCTTGGTGGTGAGTGTCCCCTCTCCGGAAACGGATGCGCCGGCAGTGAAATATCGTGGTATTTTCATCAATGATGAAGATTGGGGGCTGCATGAATGGGCGAAAAATACTTTCGAACCGGAAATCGGTGGCATCGGCCCGAAAACCTACGAGAAGGTATTCGAGCTGATGTTGCGCTTGCGCCTGAATTATATCTGGCCGGCCATGCATGAAATCAGCAAGGAGTTCCATTCCATTCCGGAAAACATCACTCTGGCGGATCGTTATGGCATTGTCGCAGGAGCGTCCCATTGCGAACCGATGCTTTATAACAATGCCAACTGGAAAGAAAGTGAACGTGGCAAATGGGATTATCAATTGAACCGCGAGACAATTTTTTCCGTATGGGAAGAACAGGTCAAGACCCGTGGTGACAAGGAAGCGGTTTGGGGGCTGGGCATTCGGGGGATTCATGACCGGGGAATGCAAGGACCGAAGAATATCCGCCAGCGAATCGCCATTCTCGAGGAGGTTCTGAAGGATCAGCGTGATTTGTTGGAAAAGCATGTGTCCAAGGAGTGGGGGCCTGTGGCCCAGGCTTTCGTGCCATATAAAGAAGTGCTGACACTCTATGACGCGGGCTTGAAAATACCGGATGACGTGACGCTGGTATGGGTGAATGACAACTTCGGCTACATTCGCCGTCTCGGGAAGCCTGAAGAACGCAAACGTTCAGGTGGTGCGGGTGTTTACTGGCATTTGTCTTACTATGGAGCACCCCACTCCTATTTGTGGCTCAATACCACCGCTCCCGCCCTGATGTGGGAAGAATTGCACAAAGCCTGGGAAAATGACGCGCGCAACATGTGGGTGGTCAATGTCGGAGACATCAAACCGATGGAAATTGGCATCGATTACTTCGCGAAATTTGCCTGGAACCCGGAAAATTTTGGTCCGGACTCGCAACCACGGTTCCTGCGTGCGTTTGCAGCCGAACAATTTGGAGAAGAGCTGGCGCAGCGGATTGCGGATCTTCTGGGCGAATTCTATCGTCTCGGCACCATCCGGAAACCCGAATTGATGACTCGCGAATGGGCTCTTTCCCTCACTGATGAAAACGCAGCCCAATTGCGTCTCAGTTATGAAAATCTGATCAAGACGGATGCTGCCATTTCCTCCGCGCTTCCGGTCGAAATGCGCGATGCCTATTTTGAAATGGTCGGTTTTCCGGCAAAAATTATGGGTGCAACCGGACTGATATTCATGACCGATCGCTCCATCCAGTTCGGAGACAAGAACCGGGAAAGCGCTGAAGAAATCACACGTCACCGCGCTTTCATCGACAAATACATCGAACGGTTCAATGAAGTCACCGCGAAAGGTAAGTGGGGCTACATGATGCCCGGTGCCGTCACCGCGAGAAACCTCAACGCATGGAACAGCCAGGTCCGCTGGCCATGGGGCGGCAAACCCGCCGAGTCTCCAACCAAACCACAGCCGGAAACCGGTCGCCTCTGGCGTGACGCCGCTTCCGCGGATCGTCAAACGTCGGCAGGCAAGGCGCGCTGGACGACTGTTTCCGGGTTGGGCCACAGCGGACGCGCGGTTGCTCTGAAACCTGCCAGCCTGGATGCCAACTGGAAGGAAGATGACACTTCCGCCCCTTCGCTTGAATTCGACTTCGAAGCTTCCGGCGGAGATACTGAAGTGTTCATCGATTTCCTTCCAACCTTCCGCATCTATCCAGGAACGAAATTGCGGGTTTCCGTCAGCATTGACAATCAGACTCCTGCAATCGTTGAAGTGCCCGGATCCGACGGCAGGGAAGATGAACGGGGCGCCAACCGAAGAGAAGGTGTCCAAAACAACTACGTTCGCTCCAAGTTGTCCTTCCCGAATCTTTCAGCAGGAAAACACGTTTTTAAAATCCGTGCCATCGATGCGGGTTCCGTCATCGACCGCATCTGTCTTCCTTCCAAAAGCACAAACTGATTTTCCAGACTTCTTGAACTAACTGAATTTTATAAAAACACTTATGAAAAAAGTTTCTCTTTTAAGCTTTCTCGCCGCTTTCGGCATTTCCGCCGTTCACGCACAAATGTCTCTTTCTGTTGATTTTGAAAAAGCCAAACCAATCAGCAAAGAACTTATCGGCATTTTCTTTGAAGATATCAGCTATTCCGTAGATGGAGGCCTCTACGCGGAGCTCATACAGAATCGTTCGTTCGAATATCAGCCGACCGAGCAGCCGAACTGGGGGCCGCTTAGCTTCTGGAGTCTTGTCCAGGTTGGTGGTGGAAAAGGGAACATGGCGGTGGATTCCGGAATTCCCGTCCATCCGAACAATCCGCATCACCTCATGCTTCACGTCCGCGAGCCCGGCAAGGGAGTCGGTGTAGCGAATCCCGGATTTGATGGCATTCCCATCAAGCAGGGTGAAATCTACGATGTTTCGTTCTTCGCACGCGTCATATATATGGAGAAGCGTTGGCACGGACCTACCGATTTTGAAAACCGCCCGATGCCCATCACGGTGCGCCTTGAAGGAAAAGACGGTAAAAACCTGGGAGAGACAAAATTCGAATTCCGTGGTTTGGAATGGAAAAAACTTGAGGGCAGCATTACCGCCACGGGCACCGATGAATCAGCCCGTTTTGTATTGCTGGCTCATGGGAAGGGTGCCCTCGGTTTGGACGAGATCTCGCTTTTTCCCCGTAAGACTTTCAATAACCGTAAAAACGGCCTTCGTTCTGATCTTGCGCAGGCTATAGCGGACTTGCATCCGAAGTTTATCCGCTTTCCAGGAGGATGCGTTGCGCACGGCAATGGTTTGCAAAACATCTACCATTGGAAAAATACGGTGGGTCCAGTCGAGCAGCGCAAGCAAATGCCGAATATCTGGAGATACCATCAAAGTATGGGACTGGGTTATTTTGAATACTTCCAGTTTTGTGAAGACATCGGGGCTACACCTATTCCGATCGTTGCCGCAGGTGTTTCATGCCAGAACTCAGGGGGCACGGCTGGGCAAGGCCAGTGCGCAATTCCAATGGAAGACATGCCCGCTTACATTCAGGACATCCTTGACTTGATCGAATGGGCGAATGGCCCGGCCACGTCCAAATGGGGCGCTGTGCGAGCGGAGGCCGGTCATCCCGCTCCGTTCGGGTTAAAATATCTTGGCGTTGGTAATGAGGACAAGATGACTCCCGCCTTCAAGGAGCGTTTCACGATGATTTACAATGCCTTGAAGAAAGCGCATCCCGAAATCATCGTTATCGGTACTTCAGGCCCCTCGACTTCTGGTGAAGATTACGACAAAGGCTGGGAACTCGCACGGGAGCTGAAAATTCCAATCGTGGATGAACACAGTTATGAAACTCCCTCGTGGTTCTGGAATAACCTTCGTCGCTATGACGCTTATGACCGGGCATCCTCCAAAGTTTACTTGGGTGAATATGCCGCCAAGGGTAACCGGCTCTTTAACGCGCTTGCGGAAGCCGCTGCCCTAACATCATATGAGAGAAATGGAGATATCGTCGCCCTTGCGTCCTACGCTCCGTTGCTCGCGAAGCGCGGTTACACACGTTGGTCGCCGGACCTCGTTTTTTTCACGAACACTCAGGTGGAACTTACGGTGAACTATTGGGTCCAGTTTCTTTTCGGTCGCAACAGCGGAGATGTTTATCTGGAAACCACCCCGTTCGAGGGGGAAAAGAAGGATAAATTCGCCGCATCCACCGTCCGGGACAGCGAAACCGGTGATGTCATCCTTAAAATCGTAAACGAAGGTCCCGGGCATACGCTCGACATCACGTTCAAAAATGCCTCCCAGCTATCCAATGAAGCGGACCTCACGATACTTTCCGGTCCTGATCTGAACGCTGCGAATGAGGGACCTGATGCGAAACCGGTATTGCCGAAAACTTCGAAACTCCAAGTCGGCACGACTTTCACATACGATGTTCCCGAGAATTCACTGAGTGTCATCCGCATTCCTTCCAAATAAAAACAAATCACTTCCATGAGCCTGCTTGTTTCATTCCTTCAATCTGTTTTCCGGCCGTTTCTTTCGGCGAGGAAAACAGTTTTTCCGATCGTCGGTCTTTCCGCTTCCATTGCCTTCTCCGCGCCAGCCGATAAACCGGATGGGACCGCCTACATTTTTACTTCGTTCCGCGGTAGCGGCGATGGGCTTCATCTTGCCTATAGTAAAGACGCTCTGAACTGGACCGACCTTGATCATGTCTTTCTCAAGCCTACGCTCGGCCGGAAGCTCTTGCGGGATCCACATATCTTGCACGGCCCGGACGATCTTTACCACATGGTTTGGACCACAGGATGGAAAGATCAGGGTATCGGCTACGCCACATCGAAAGACCTCATAAATTGGTCCGAACAACGCTTTCTTCCACTTACAAAGGAACTTCCGGGAGCTACCAATTGCTGGGCTCCGGAAACCCACTACGATGCGAAAACCGGGCAGTATCTCATCGTATGGTCTTCCAACGTTCCCGTGGCGGACAAGGAATCGTTCCGCGCTTACTATGTTCTTACCCGGGATTTCGAGACATTCACAAAGCCGCAAATGCTCTTCGATCCCGGCTTCAGCAACATTGATGCCACCATCGTGGAAAGCGGCGGGAAGTATTATGTCGTGTTCAAGAAAACCGATGATAGCAAAAAAACCGGCAAGTGGAGCCCGATTCTCGTCGCTGTCGCTGATTCGCTTTTGGGTCCGTACCATCTTCTGCCTGATCCTGTGATAGAAAACGAACGTGTCGAAGGTCCTGGCCCTGTCACGATCGGCGACAAAACGATCGTTTATTACGACTTTTACGGCGCTGGCCGTTACGGAGCACGTGAAACTACGGATTGGAAAATCTGGAAAGACGTCACCAAGAACATCAAAACCGTCAAAGGACAGCGGCACGGCAGTATTCTTCCGGTTCCTGCCTCATTGATTCAGGAACTACTCAATTATAATAAATAATTGCTTAATTTTAAGTGGATCTTAAAAAATACAATTCGCTGGATCTGGGAGCCATTTCAAGTTTTTGGCTTTTGGCCGCTCCTGCTTATGTGCATCGTCCCTATGAGATCACGACCACGGGGTATTTGCGACATGACCATCCACGTGGGAGTAGTGGATTTAACATTGTTCATTTTTTCGATGAGCATGAAAGACTGCTGAGCTGTACTTCGCTTGCCTTCAAAGAAAATTTCTTCATATTGCCTTTTCTCCCAAAAGCCCCTCTTTTTTCTTGTGATTCCTGATAGAAATTGAGTTTGTTAACTAAAAAACCTAATCCGAATATGAACCCTCGTCGCTTGCGCAAACTTGCTCGATTTGCGGCTCTCCTCCTATTGTTTCCCGCGGTTGCCTTTTCACAGCGAATGCCGGAGAAACTCGGGCGAGGAGTAATCGCCTTGCGGGGAGTCGATTACGGAGGGAATGGCTCGAATAACTGGGAAGGCTCAGGAAAGGACCAGGTGTTCATCAGCTGGCGGTTGTTCGCGACCGACCCTGAATCCGTCTCTTTCAACATCTACCGCAGCGCGGCAGGAGGAACTGAAGTGAAGCTGAATTCAGCACCGCTTACCGATTCCACCAATTATGTCGACACCACTGCCACGCTTACCGTTGACAATGCCTATTGTGTGAAACCCGTTATTGATGGGGTGGAAGGCGCTCCCAGCGAATCCTGGACATTACCGGCGAATTCAGAATCCGAGCCGTGTTTTGCGATCCCAATGCCCGCCATCGCCGATGGTTCCTATGGAGTCTCCCTGGCATGGGCCGGAGATCTCGATGGAGATGGTTATACGGATTTTGTCGTGGTTCGATTCCGAACCGATGGTTCCTCCAGCCTTAAGCTGGAAGGGTATTCCACGCGCACGCGCAGCCGGCTCTGGCAAATCGACTATGGGCCTAATAGCGCCACCATGATCGATGCGGGACAACGGGATGGGGTGACGGTTTTCGACTTCGATGGCGACGGCAAATGCGAGGTGATCACGAAAGTCTGTCCGGGTACGATTTTGGGTGATGGCGCGGTGGTTCCCGGCACAGGATCCACCTCGTATCTCTCGGTGCTTGAAGGCGCTACCGGCAAGGAATTGTCCCGCATTCAGACCGCTACCGGCGTGGGTGCCTCCTCCGAACCCATCAACCTCGCCGTAGCTTTTCTGGATGGGATTCGTCCTTCGCTCGTCGCGATGCAGGTGGATAAGAACTTCGGCATCTACAACATCGAACCTGATACATTCACCATCACCAAGCAAACGACTTACACGAGAACTTTTGCCGCTGCTCATAACTTTCGCATCGGTGATCTGAACGGCGATGGGAAAGACGATATCAGCGATATCGGAGGTGCCATCGATAGTAGCGGTACGATACTTTTCAGCAATGAGCTGAACCACGGCGACCGCTTTCATGTGGCTGACATCGATCCGGAGAGGGAGGGGCTCGAGTGCTTTGCGGTGCAACAGTACAACCCCTCGATGTTGAGCTACGTTCTCTTCGATGCCACGACCGGTGAAACCTTGTGGAGGCGGTATGCCTCGACTTTGGTAGACAACGGCCGGGGCAATATCGGCTCACTCCTTCCGACCTTGACGGGGCAGCAAATGTGGTCGGCATCCAGTAGCGGACTCACCGATTCCAAGGGTAATCTGGTCACCTCCACCCAACCGGCGTGCAACTTCAGCATCTGGTGGGACGGCGATGTACAGCGTGAAATCCTGAACGGATGGGCGATCGACAAATACAACGTAGGACGACAGCTCACTGGTTGGAAATTCCATGGTGCGAGTTCTCTCACCCGCGATGCCCAGCCGCTCTACGGCGATATTTTCGGTGACTGGCGTGAGGAGATGGTTTCGTTTTCCCCCACCGAGCTGATCATTTTCTCAACCACCAAACCCGCTGCCAACCGGTTTTATACGTTTCTGCAGGATCCGACCTATCGGATGGATATGACTCTCAAGGGTTATATGCAGTCGCATCACCCTGGCTTCTACTTTGGCACGAACATGCCCCGCGCCCCGCGCGCTCCCGTTTGGGATGGAGATCTTATCTGGGTTGGTTCCAGCTTCGAAAATACCTGGGATCAAACTTCGGTTCGTTGGAAAGCCTCTCCCACGGGTTCCACTTCCTCATCTTACTCCGACGGCAAGTCAGTGCTTTTCGATTTAAGCGGCGTATCTTCCATCCCTGTAAACTTGCCGGAGAATCTCGCGCCTTCCCGCGTTGTCGTTCATGCGGTGGCGAATCAAGCCTACACTTTTTCCGGATCTGGGGCACTGACGGGCAGCATGAGTTTGACCAAAGGTGGTGCCGGAATTTTGACTCTTTCAGGCAATCACAGCTATACCGGTGATACCGTCGTCAGTGAAGGTTTGCTGATGGTCAATGGCCAGCTGACCGGCAGCGCCTTGCGGGTGGACAGCCGCGGGTCGCTCGGTGGCACGGGAACCATCGGCCAGCACGTCGATCTTTCCGAGATACGTGCCAAGCTCGCACCAGGTGGAATTGGCATTGCCGGAACCCTTTCCCTGACCGGTGGGCTGAGCGAAGCCTCGGGTGCCGTCAATCAATTCGATCTTTCCTCCGACCCTTCCGGCACCAATGACCTGGTGTCGGTCACCGGGAATCTCACCTTCAATGGTTCTCCGGTGATCGATATCAATTTACTCAACGGGACTCTTTCTCCCGGAACTTACACCCTGTTCACCTACACGGGCACATTCACGGGAAATCTGTCTTCGGTGGTTCTCCGTGGAGTGGACGGTTTCCCGTGCACTCTTGCCAATACAGGTTCCGCGATTACCCTCACTGTCGCTCCACAGCGTGCCGCTTCTTCCCTTGTCTGGCTCAATGGGGTTTCCGGGAACTGGATGCTCGGCTCGGGCACGGGGTGGCTGAAAAGCGGCACCTCCGACACCTTTGTCACAGGAGATGCCGTTCGTTTCGATGATACGGGAACCATCCGCACCGTTACCCTGCCGGGGATGAGGTCACCCGCTTCGACAGAGGTGGATTCTTCCGGAAATTATACTTTCACTGGTAATGGTGGAATCGCGGGTTCAGGGGGGCTTACCAAGAATGGAACCGGGACGTTGACCATTTCCACGGCGAACCCCTACACCGGTCCCACAATCGTCAACGGCGGAATTCTTTCCATTGATTCATTGTCCGATACCGGCCAACCCAGCCCCATCGGTGCCTCAAGCAACGATCCTTCGAATTTCGTCATCAACGGTGCCACGCTCCGGATCACAGGCAATTCCACCGGCACATTCCGCGGTCTTACCGTGGGTGCTTCCGGGGCCACGATTGAAATGCCTGTCTCTGGTGCCGTGCTCAGCCTCGGTGGAACGATCACCGGCAGCGGTTCTCTTACGAAAACGGGGCTGGGCCGATTGATTATCAATGCGGTGAATACCTACACCGGGGGCACGATTATCAAGGGCGGCACCATTGTGCTCGCGGGCTCTTATGAAGACGCGTCTCCGACCAGTGCCATCACCTATGGTTTAGGAACAGGCGGCGTAACTCTCGACGGAGGAACCTTAACTCTGCTGAATACCGCGACGAGTGATCTCGATTTCGTCGACAGCACCGCTTCGTGGCCGATCATCGTTCCTGCCGGCTCAAGCGGTCGCCTGGATGCGAACGGCCGTATGGCACTTGGCAGCCAGCTTACCGGAGGAGGGGATTTCACGTTTTACACTCCATTTATCCGGACCGCTCTCACGGGGAATTGGTCCGCCTTCACCGGCCGAATCAACGTCATCACCGATTCGGATGGCGGTGAATTCCGGGTTTCAAACACCTTCGGCTATGCCAACTCGGCTATCCATCTCGGAGACCGGGTGTCTGTCTATTACGCCTCAACGGTGGGAGCAGCGGGTCTCACCCTGAGCATCGGAGAGCTTTCCGGTACGACCACGTCCTACCTAAGGGGAGGACCGAATGCGGGACGAACGCTGACGTGGGAACTGGGAGCCCGGAATACCGACTCCACGTATGCGGGAACTATTCAAAATGCAACAAGTCAGACAGCCCTGACCAAGGTCGGCACGGGAACTCTGACCCTGACGGGCGTTAACACATACACGGGCGCCACCACCGTGACTGCCGGTAAACTGGCTCTCAATAATGGTTCGCTAACTTCGAACGTCACGGTCGCGTCAGGGGCCGGCTTTGGAGGCAACGGCTCTGTTACCGGAAACGTCCACTTTGCCACAGGCTCCATCCTTTTGGGAAATCCCACTGTGGGTCCGCTCGACATCACCGGAAATCTCGCCTTCAACGGTGCGGTGACCGTATCACCGATCCCGGGCGCGGCTCTGAGTGACGGTACTTATCTCCTCTACACCTATACCGGCACCCTTACAGGCGCCCCGGATTTCACCTGGTCCGGAGCAGGTTATACAGCCGTTTTCGATACATCCATTCCCGGCCAGATTCTAGTCACGCTGACAGCTCCGCCGCGCGATCCCGCGGATATTTTCTGGACCGGCGTCCAAAGTTCCACCTGGGATGGTACGACGGTGAACTGGACCTGGACTTCAGGTTCCACGTTTTTCCAAGCAGGAGACCGTGTGCATTTCGACGATACCTCCACGGTGACCGGTGTGGTTCTTTCCGGAGCGCGAAGTCCGGAATCCGTTTCGGTGGAATCCGACCAGAATTACACTTTCGGAGGTTCGGGAACACTGACGGGGACCGCTTCACTTACCAAAACCGGTACCGGAGCCCTTTTCATCTCTCCCACATTGCTTTCGGTGAGTTCGACCACGACACTCAATTCCCCCACGGTCACTGTAACGAATCCTTCGGAATTGATCGTCGGTATGACTGTCAGTGGCACGGGAATCGCGGCGGGTACCACCATTTCTTCTATCAGCGGTAGCACGGTAACCCTTTCGGCTAACGCCACCGCTTCCGGCACCAATTCGCTCAACTACTATGCCACTCATACTTTCAGCGGTGGCACCACCATCAGTTCGGGTTCGGTTATCCTTGCAAATACCGCGGCAAACTCTCATGGCCTTGGAACAGGGAAGGTATTTCTTAACGGAGGAACCCTCCAGCTTTTCTCATACGGCTCCAGCTCTACGAGTGCCGGAGTTTTCAGCAGGGATATCCAGGTGGATTCCGGCTTTTCAGGCACATTGATCGGCTTCGGTCGTGGCGTGATCTCCGGAGCTCTTACGGGGGCGGGGACATTCAACTACCAACCGGATTATGTTCGTGCCGATGTGAGTGGTAACTGGAGCGCTTTCACCGGACAGATCAACGTGACCAGAGGACCGGCCAATGGCGAGTTCCGGATCAGCAATACCAATGGTTTTGGTATCGCCAAAATCAATCTCGGCCCCGGCACTACCATGTATATGAACGTCAATTTCGGAGCCGGAGGTCTTACCAATACCATCGGGGAATTGACCGGAAGCGGAACTTTAAAAGGTGGTCCCACTGTCGGACGCACCATGACCTGGAACATCGGAGGAGCCGACACGGATGCGCAGTTCGATGGAGTGATCGATAACTCGAACGGTCCTACCGCCATTATCAAATTCGGTTCGGGAACCTGGATTCTTACGGGCTCCAGTACCTATACAGGCACCACAAGTGTTACCAATGGAGCATTGCTGGTGACCGGATCCTTGACTTCATCAGCGGTGTCGACGGCCGCAGGAGCGACCATCGGCGGCACCGGCAATCTCAGTGGGAACCTCACCTTGGCATCCGGCGGTCATCTCGCCCTCGGGATTGGCCCGAGCTCCACCAACGGCCTCGTCGTTTCCGGCACCGCTACGCTCAATGGAAGTATTACGGTCATTCCGGCACTGCTCGGCGGCACCTTGACGCCTGGCACCTATACGTTGCTCACCTATTCAGGAACGCTCGGTGGGTCGCCTTCTTTCGTTTGGAACGATACGACGGGCTCGGGATATACCGCTACCTTTGATACGACAGTTCCGGGCGTGATAAGAATCACTCTCTCCGCCCCTCCTCCCGCCGTCCCAACCAATCTGACCGCTACGGGAGGAAACTCGCTCGTTTCTTTAACCTGGAGCGATGTGCCTGATGCGAGCAGTTATGAGTTGTTCCGTTCCACCACCAGTGGTTCCGGTTATACCGTCATCACCGATGGCATTACCTCAGCGTCATACACCGATCACAACCTGAGCAATGGCACGACTTATTATTACGTCGTTAAAGCCATAAGCGCTTCCGGCCCCAGTGACCTGTCAACACAAGCAAGCGCGACTCCCATGAGCCTTTTGCAAAGCTGGCGCCAAAATTATTTCAACACCATCAATGCGACTGGCGATGCGGCCAATCAATTCGACCCCGATGGAGACTCCATTCCGAACCTTCTCGAATACGCGCTTGGGACGAATCCAACCGCTTCGACTCTGTCGCCTGTTCAGACATCACTGGTCGACAATGCCTTGCAGATTACCTTCCCGCGCATTGCGGATCCTGATTTGACCTATACCGTGCAAGGTTCTTCGGATCTTATCAATTGGAGCACCATTTGGAGCAGTAGCGGATCGAGCAATGTCGAAGGAACGGTCACCGTTTCCGATACCGTGACTGGAGCAGATCGTCGCTTCCTTCGCCTCTGCGTTACCATATCACCCTGAAGAATGCGTAAGCGCTTACCATTCCCCTTTTGCCAATGAGTTCACTGATGTTCGGTGAAGCGTTCTCCCACCAGGATGTCTTCTCGCTCGGATGGAAAAATGTTCGGAGAATTGCGCGCATAGTTCGCCGCCTCTTCGGGGGATGCCGGCAACCAGCTTCGAACGACTATACCCAATGTGCGCGATCGAAGAACTGGATTACGGATTGCTTCCGCCCATGTGATAGCCAGAGCGGGATCCCGCTCGATCAAAGGTTCATGCTTCGCGACAATAGAAATAACCGCGTCACAATCGATGGATGATGGCAGCGCGCCTACCCATTTTATGGCATCATTGTCATTGATTTCCAACCAGTGGGGAATCGCCGAGGTCAGGGCCTGTTGTTGTTGCGAAGCATTGCCTTCCATGGACAACGCATAGACTGCCAACTGGTCTGGGGCCACTTCCGCCCAGCGGGTGGTGACCGCATTCCAGGCTAGCCTGTTTTCGAAGGCATCCGGTAGGTCAAGCGCTGCTTTGGCTGCTTCCCCTGGAGACTGATCCACCCAGAGAGCGAATATGGAAGTGATCACCGACGCTTTCATATCTTGAGGGACTTGATGCATCGCTGCCAACGCATCATGGAACCGTCTATCGGCGGCCAGTGAAAGGGCCTCTTCCATCGGAGTGGACAGGGGTGGAGAGGAGGAGGGGGGAGAGGGAGGGCCCGGAACTCCGCCGTGGGAAGACTTGGTGGCAATTTTTTTCCGGTTCTTGCTTAAAGTTCCATCCAGGGGAGTTTGGGAAGTCGAAAAAACGGGTCGATCCTTTTCATGTTCGCCCGGTAGAAAAAACACCAAGCCACCGACTCCCGCGATCAGTCCCACAGTCACTGGAAGAAACGGAGGGATGCGTGGCATCGAAGGAAACCGGATCGGCTTGGTTTTCATTTTAATTCACTAGGGAAGAGCGAGGTAATCGATGTGAGCCAGATCGGCTCCTGTCGACTGGACCTTGATCGTATTGGTCGCTCCTGCGTTCATATTCACAGAGACGTTCATCGTCGCCCAGGTGTTCCAATTGGAAGTAGCGGGGAAGGTGATCGATTGAGTCACGCCATTGACGATGAGGTTTCCTGTCAGAGGACCGCCACTGCCATTGGCGTAACGAAAGGTGATCGTGCGGGAGCCGCCGGCCGCGCCACTCACCCGGCTCCATTGCACCCATCCGCCCGGCACCGTGAAGTTGGTGTAGCCTGAACCGGTGTAGCCTGTATTCGTGCTTTCCCAGAAGGCGTAGCCGCCTCTCTTGTTGTCCAGCTCGGACTGAAGAGTGACAGGTGTGTAGGTGATGTTCGGAGCGGGAGGGGTGCTCATGCCGTTACCGAGATAATAGTCCACGTAATGAGATTGCATGTAACCCTTGGTCGTCATGGAGGCTCGATAGGCAGGGTTATGCGCCAAGGTGTAGAGACGTGTCGTGGTCGGGAGCGGGGTGGAGCAAATGATGAGTTCGTTCCAGTCGGCATTGAAGGAGATGATTTCTTCGCGCCAGTCTCCCATGATATCGCCATAGAACATGGGAGCTCCACGGGCACCGACGGTGCCTTGCACGCCACCATTGGCCGCGCTCGTAACGGTGAAGAGGCGGCTGAGTCCGGGAGGAGAGGAGGCGTAGAGGTATTTCTCCACTTTGCCGGCGTTGAGCGCCTCGCTCAGCACGTCGCCATCCCACCAGATGCGGAAGTTGGGGTAAGGCGTGAGCGTGCTGACGACCGCGCCGGTATCCACGCGATGCAGACCGTGGAATGACCAATATTCATAGCCGGGGTAATTTGGATCGAGATCCGCCGCCAGGCCGCGCGCCGTGTCTTCCGGCGTGGCGCTGTAGTGACTATGAATCGTAGCGCCGGTGGATGCATCATACAGCAAATACAACAGGTTGTTCGGGTTGTTTTGCTGGATGTTCATGGCTTCGAGACCGGGGCGCCCCGGGTTGAAGTCGCCGATGGCAAAGCGGTCGCCGTGGACGACGTTGGGGTTGTTGAGGCCGACTTTGTAACGCAGGGTTCCGTTCGCATTGAGACAGTAGCCACCGTCGATAAATTCATCGGTGCCGTTCTGGTCCACGTCGAAGATCCGGATCTGATGGTTGTCCGCCAGATCCTGAGTTCCGCGGTGCCATTCCCATTTTTTGGTAATCGTGTTGTTGGCTGCGAAGTCGTAGGCCAAGGCCACGAGGTTGAAGAAACCGTTGGGCTGGCGGTTTTTCATCTTCACTACGAGACTTGGAGTGGTGCCATTGAGGTAGGCAATGCCCATGTGCGCTCCCATCGCTCCATTGGCCAGATAAGTGGTCGGCACAGGTGTCCGGGCGCGCTCGATCCCCGTCATGCCGCTGACGACGGAAATGGCTTGAACGTTGGTCCCCAAACCGGAAACCACGCCTCCTCCTCCGAAAACGACGCCATCGGCGACCTTTAATATGACTTCCGCACGTCCATCACCGTCGAGGTCATAGACAGTGACTCCATCCCAGTGTCCGACGTCTATTTCAGCGGGCTGGTTCTCGACTCCGGGAGGCCGGCGGCTTCCGGGACCCATGTCGATCGTCCATAGCTTTTGGCCCTTGCTGGTGTAAGCCTCGATCAGCTGATTGTTGTTGCCATCGTCAGGCAGGCGATCAATGACGAAATCGTATTCTCCATCGCCGTCAAGATCGCCAGGCCAAACGAATTGAGTGCTGTAGCCGGTAGCGGCGCCTTGCAGCGGAATACGGTGGCAGTATTGTACGGGGAGGTTTGCAGCCAGAGTGAAAGAAATACTGGCTGCCTGCTCGACTCCACCGATCACGGGTCTGATATAGTAGGTATAGGCATTCGCGGTTGCGGCGGTTGTATCGGAGTAGTTGCTCACCGTCAGCGGAGTGGCATTCAGCTTGGTGGCGGTTCCTCCGTTGGTGGAACGGTAGAGATTGAAGGTGGTGGATGCCGCATCCAGACCGAGCACACGCCAACTTACCAGAGCGGCTGAGGAACTACTGCGGATGGCGATCACGCCACGATCCAATTTTTCCATCCTCCTGGCAGCCTGGGAAGACAGGGGAAGCAGACATAAACACAATGAGCATAATGCTAGTTTTCTTTTCATGCGTAGGGTTTTTGATTTTCAGGGATTTTGGATTCATTGAGTAATCACAAATAGGTGAAGGATGATTTACCTAATATTGAGACAGGATTTTCCTACCTATACATGATCCTCAATATGACGAGTCTTGTCTTTCAAGTGATTATCTTCAATTGAAGTTTAGCGAAAAAAAGTTATCGAAACGCGCATTCATCCTGCTCCTCATTGAAAGCTCCTCTAAGAGTCTGAGGTCGTTATGAAGGGCCGGTAACCTCGTTTGAACCAGTGTCCCTGATCTATCAATATTACTGTCAAGTCATTCAATCCTTTTTTTTCGAAAAGAATTTCCGAGCTTAATCGTAAACCACCCTGACGGGAATTTTTCCGGTTTAGCCACAGCGTCCTTCAGTCGGTGAAAACCTCGAAAAACTCCCTTTATCCATTAAACCTCCACCTCAACAACCACATCACTTGTCATGAAACCTTTCATTCCCCGCAAATTGAAAAAAACATTGGGAATTGCCATCCTGTCTTTCACCGCATTCCACCTGAATGCAGCTCCAGCCCTGGCTCCATGGGTTTCGGACCAAGGCGATGGCACATACAAAAATCCGGTGCTTTATTCCGATTATTCCGACCCGGATGCCGTCCGGGTGGGGGACGACTACTACATGACGGCGTCCAGCTTCAATCATGCTCCCGGTTTGCCCATCCTTCATTCGAAGGACATGATCAACTGGACGATCATCAACCATGCGCTGCCGGTGATCCCTCCCAAGGAAACTTATCAAAAAGTGCTGCACGGTCTCGGCGTTTACGCTCCGTCCATTCGTTATCACGATGGAACCTTTTTCATTTTCTACGGTGACCCTGATTTTGGCATTTACATGGTTTCCACAAAAGATCCCCGCGGAAAGTGGACCGAGCCCTTGCTCATCAAGGAAGGCCCCGGCTACATCGACACCTGTCCCCTCTGGGATGATGACGATGTAGCCGGGGCCTTCCTTGATGAGCAAGGGCTCGGTCCACTTTCCGCGGGGATCTTTTGTGGAAA
>JASGEP010000006.1:0-4408 GCA_047606285.1 Luteolibacter sp.
CATAGGAATAAGCGTGGTGATCGATGGCCTTGTTTGCTCCTGCATTCATTACATGGGTGGTCATGCGGGTGAGGCGGTTGGAGGAATCATAGGCGCGGGTGTTTTGTAGCCAAGGAGTATTTCCCGATCCCACACGGGAGGAAACGCGTTCGAGCACTAGCTTGCTGGCGTGGTAATCATAGACGGCTGTCTGACCGTTGCCGGAAACCTCGCGGATGCCGCCCGCTGCACTGTAGCGGTAGCTGGTGGTGCCAAGCGATTGCTCACCAAAGGAAACGACGTACCTTTTCGGGCGAAATTAGACGTCGAAATCCTGTTCACTTTTCTTGCCGGAGAGCAGGCCAGAGGTGATGGTCTCGGATTTTACCACTCCGTGGGAGGTATATTTCGAGGGATTTCTTACAAAAGGACTGTCCCTTTCTACTCGAAGTATCCCAACTCGTCCCGGCGAACTGGCTCAAAACCCAAGCGATCCAAACATCCCGCCGAGCCGCTTGAAGATCGTAAGCGCTCCACCGGGCACCTGTTGACGCGACTTTATCCCGCTGCCAAGGCCGGGGCTTTGATCGTGGCGGGAGGTTGCCAGTTTTCTGGGAGCAGGCTGTCGAGTTGCCGATTGGTCATGCTGGGAAGACGGTCTAGAAGATCTTTGAGATAGGCGTAGGGTTCATGGCCGTGCCGTTTGGCGCTTTCGATCAGGGTGTAGAGGATAGCGCTGCGCTCGCCGGTGTCTTCGCCTCCGATAAACAGCCAGTTTTTCTTGCCGACCGCTGTGGGGCGAATCGCGTTTTCGATGAGATTGTTGTCCGGCTCGATTTGGCCATCGTGGAGGAAGGTTTCGAGCTTCGGCCACAGGCCGAGGGTGTAGTCGATGGCTCGACCGAGAGGGCTTTTCGGTAGTACGGCGGAGTGGCCGCGTAACATGGTGAGGTCGTGGCGCAGGGTGTGGAGGATCGGGGCGATGTGGGTTTGCCGGGCGCGGGTTCGTTCGTCGGGGCCTGCCCGGGTTTGGCGGAGTTCTTTTTCGATGCAGTAGAGTTGGCCGATGGCTTTGAGGGGGGCGGCAGCTAACACCTGGCCGGTTTGGAGGGCTTCGTGGAACTTGCGCCGGGCGTGAGCCCAGCAGGCGGCGGGTTTGATGCCGGGGTGTTTGTCGGAGTGAGCTTGATAGGCGGCGTAGCCGTCGCTTTGGAGGGTGCCGGTGAAGTTTCCGAGCAGATCATCAAGGCAGGCGTGTTTGTGGCTCGGATGCCATTGGTAAAAGACGTTGCCGCCGGGGCGGTGAAGGACCCATAGGTAGCCTTGGCCGGTTTTACCGGTGCCGGGGGCGAGGTATTTGACCGGAGTTTCGTCGCCTTGCAGGTAATCGCTTGCGAGGAGGTTGCGGTGGATGGCTTGATAGATCGGCTTCAGCCAGAAGGCAGCGAGCTCGGTCCAGCGGCAGAGGGTATTGCGGCCGATGGAGGCTCCATGGCGGGTGGCGAGGATTTTTTCCTGCCGGTAAAATGGCAGGTGGTCGCAGTATTTGGCGACGAGGACGTGGGCGATGAGGCCGGGGGTGGCAGTGAGGCCGTCTTGGAGCCGCGGAGGGAGTTTGGCAGTGACGGGTGCGGCGTCCCGGTCAGTGGTGCGAACGAAGACGGGGCGGATGAGCCGGTGGATGAAGATTCTGGCGGGCTGATAGTCGAGCCGGTCGCTGTGTTCTTCGCCGATGCGCCGCCAGTCATCGGGGCTGGTTTTGACGGCTTCGGGTAGGAGGGTTTCCTCGATGACGGGGAGATGCTCGGGCAACCGGGGGCGGCGTGACTTCAGTGAAGATGGCTCAGGGTTGGCGACGGCGTTTGGTGCTGCGGCCTCCTCCTCCGGTGCGTCGCCTTGAGGAATGGAGGCCGGGGCTTTTCCCGGCGGATCGAGCAGGAGTTCGAGTTGCGCGGGGTCGAGCTGCTCGCTGCTCTTGCCGAAGAGCTTTCTCAAAACGAGATCGAGCTTTTGTTTGAGCAACTCGTTTTCCTGCTCCAGCCGGACGATTTTCGCATGCAGTTGTTGGCGTTCCGGGTCCTCCATTTATGCTAGATTATAAAGCAATCCGCGTGCCTGAAGGGGTGATCTATCAGGATTTATTCTCGTTGATACCAAGGCCGCATTTTCGCGCCTTTGAGGTCGATGCCGTCGGTGAGAAGAGCGAGAGCTTCGGGGGCGAGTTTGATTTTATTGCTGCCATCGGAGGACTTGGGCCAGGAGAAGGTGCCTTTTTCCAATCGCTTGGCATGGACCCACAGGCCGGTGCCGTCCCAGTGGAGGAGCTTGATGCGGGTGCGGGCTTTGTTGACGAAGCCGAAAACGGCTCCTCCGTGAGGGTCCTCGCCGAGTTGGCCGACGACGAGCGCGTGGAGGCTGTCGAAGGATTTGCGCATGTCGCAGGGCTCCAGAGCAAGGAACACGCGCAGGCTGCCGGAGAGTGTCAGCATGGATTGCTGGGGCAAAGAGCTCGGATCAATTCAAGGGCGAGTGGCACTTGGGAGCTGCAAACGACTTCGAGGTGGATGCCTTCGGGAAGGATGATGCGAATGGGCGATGGGATTTTTTTGGATGGCTGGTCCGTTTGGATTAGCACTTCGGCAAAGGTCGGAGACTTGTCTGGTGGGTCTTTTTCGGCTGGCTTGTGCAACGCCTTGCGCCGCTTTTGTACCCAGGTGGCGAAGGTCGAGTAAGAAAGGTTGTGTTGCCTGCAAAAGGCCATGGCCGAGAGTGAACTCTGGTCGAAGACCTCAAGAATGGCAGCACGTTGTTCCGCCCGGACGAGTAACCGACCGCGACGATCCGAACGGATGAGAGAGGAACTTGGATTGTCAGAATTGATAAGGGTCATAGATCGATAATCTACGACCTCTACGAATTCGTAGGAAACCGGTGCTCGGTGGAGCGCTTACTGAAGATCATAGCGGTCGTAGAGAGTAATCCTACGACTGCTACGAAATCTCCCTTGCAACTGAAAACGCAGGGCGCTTCAAGCCACGCTTACTGAAATCCGGTGTTCCATCGTGATTGAGATCGTAAGCGATGGTTTCGGTGTCGAGTGCAAGTGTCACAGGATTAGCGCCATTCAGGACTGTCCCTTTTTACTACTGTCCCTTTTTACTACTACTCCGCATTACATGGCGCACGTCACACGCTCACCGCAGACCAGCAGCCCGCGTGACAGCACGCCAGTGGGGTTTTTGCGTGAGGTGCGGAGCCTAGTTTTCTTTAAAATGCAAAGGCAAAATTAATACTATTTAGTTTGCTGTGGATTTAAATAAAAATCCTCAATTTTCATCGCACTCCCTTGGTATATTTCAAAATCTTCAATAGGCCCTTCCATTTTACCTGTTTTGATATTTAATTTATACCATCCACTTTTATCAGAACTGCTTAACCTCTGAACTCTAGCCACAACCTCATCACCTTGCCATGCAATTTCTTTCACTATTCCGTCAAAAACTCCGCCCGGTGTCCTTTCTCCGTTCTTTTCAAGATAATAAAGATAGGGATCACCCTCTTCCAAGCATCTAATGTAATAATTATCACCAACGGACTTGCCCGAGCAACCCGCCAGCAGGAACAACACAGGCAATATCAAAGCAGCATATGGATATAATTTCATAACTTGTTTTTACAATTAAATTCCTCAAACCATGTGTATGTTTGAGTCCAATTTGCGCCGGATTTCCCTGGGGTTGTTCTATTCCAACTATTGGGAATCAAGTGATATAATGCTGATTTAAGCGAGGTGGTATTTGTTACAACAAATTTAGCCTTCACCTTGCACTTGTTTGGATAAAATTGATAAGAGTAAGCATCACCCCTAGCAGACCCCACAAAATGCGCCCGCCCGTTTGGAATACTTTCAATGAATTCATTGGCTCCAAAATCAAGCGTGACATTAGTATAATCACCCCAATTGACACAAGTCTTGTTTTTGAATTTATCTAAATACCCATTTACGAGTTTTCTTCCGATTGGAGATTTTGACATCGCGTCACTTTTGGGGTCACCGGATGGGTAGTCGGTTGTAGATGGCGTGTTTCCTTTTAGCCAATCTTCTAAATCATATAAGGCACCTGCCCATCCCCCACCATGGGCTCCTCCGTCTCCTATTGGGGTATCCAACGAGTCAATTAAATCGCTAATCCATTCTGAAACTGTCCTTTGCCCCAGATAATCCCACTTGTTCACCCCCTTATTCCCCACGAAGGCGTAGAGGTTAATTCCCCCACTTTCTTCGATCGGGTCTTTAGAAATCCATCTACCAAGCTTTGGAGTGTACCAACGATATCCGTAGTAACAAAGCCCTGTTGAATATTCCGTGAACTTCGTCGAATAGGTGAACGGATTCTTTTTCGCGTAATCCCCGTGGCAGACGATCAAC
>JASGEP010000007.1:0-89488 GCA_047606285.1 Luteolibacter sp.
CCATTTTATCAAAGAACTTGTGTCGAGGGGACTAAAAAGCCGATCGGGTTGCACTGGTTGCAAAACCTCGATCGACTGTCTGTCTCTCGCGCCGCCCTGCGTCGTGGCGACGGCGAAAGCTACCCCAACCGACCCCCAAAGGTCAATACGTTTTTCGAAAGTTTTTACACATCTTCTCTACGAATACAGCAACTTGCTGATTTTTAAGGAGAAACAATTTCACAGCGTTTGCCGCCGACCATTGGCTTCACTGATCTGCTGATTGAGCGTGCAGAAGTCGTAGAGCCAGCCGATGACGAAAAAGCCACCGGTGAAAAGCCAGAGGACGCCGGTCCAGATTTTGCCGATGTAGAAGCGGTGCAGACCAAACAGGCCGAGGAAGGTCTGAAGCAACCACGCGACGCTGTAATCGTAGGTGCCGGACTTGAATTTGAAATCTGCCTGGCGATCCATGCCGGGGATCAGGAACAGGTCGATCAACCAGCCAATGCCGAAAAGCCCCGCGGTGCAGAACCAAAGGATACCGGTGAGTGGCTTGCCGTAATAGAAACGATGGGCACCGGTGAATCCAACCAGCCACAAGAGGTAGCCAATGGTTTTGCTATGGGTGTCGTGCATGGGAGTCATCGGCCCTACGATGCGCGAAAGCGGGAGTTTCCACTAGAGGAAAGAGGCGGGAAATTTGGAAGAGAACCCGTCCAAGAAACGTCGGGGGATTTTATGAAACCAAGCCGACGTGGACGTCGGCGCTCCCCCCCTACGCGAGAAGTTTTTGGAGATGTCTGGTAAGGGTGGCCCCAAGCTTTTTGATACTTTCGTTCTGGCGCGGATCGACGAGGTGGCCATCGGAATCCAACGCTTCATGCACCTTGGGCACCGCGATCTGATCGGGCAGGACATTGACGCCGATATTGCCCAGAATCGCCCGGAGATGAACCAATCCGCGCAGGCCTCCATACCCACCGGGCGAGGCGGCGAAAATCACCGCGGTTTTGCCCCGGAAGGCAGACAGCGGTGCCTCGTCCTCGGAGGACTGGCGGGAAATCCAGTCGATCGCGTTCTTGAGGGCGGCGGTGACGCTGCTGTTATATTCGGGAGAAGCGATCAGGAGTCCATCGTGAGCGAGGAAGATTTCTTTGAGTTTCTTCGCGGTTTCGGGAAGACCGGAGGCATCTTCGATGTCCTGATCGAACAGCGGCATGGGGAAATCACGGAGGGAAATCACCGTGACTTCAGCTCCGGCTTCAACCGCTCCTTCCGCCGCGATGGCCGCGATTTTCTGATTGTAGGAGTCGGCGCGCAAGCTGCCGGAAAATGCGAGAATCCGTGGAGTTTTCATAAATATGTTAGATCGTAAAAAACAAGGCGGCAGAGCCGATTGACTCTGCCGCCGGATAAGGAAAATCAGGCTTCAGGCTTCGCTGTCACACTGAATTCAATGACCACTTCGTCACGAATCAGGTCGTCCGTCTTGCCCGCGTAAACGATATCGAAGTCCTTACGGTTGATATTGAATTTCGCGTCGATCTTCAGGAGTTCACCTTCCTGAGTGACCGATGCCGGAAAACTGATATTTTTACTCACTCCATGGAGGGTGAGGTTTCCGGAAATGGTGTAGGAGGTGTCCGAGAGCTTGTCCACGGAGGTGACGTCGAAGGTGGATTGCGGATATTTTTCGGTGTCGAAGAAATCCTCGCTCTTCAGGTGGCCGGTGAGTTTGTCGGAATCGGAGAAGACCGAATTCATATCGATGGTCACCTTGTGGTCGCTGCCCGCGGGCGCACCGTCCTTGAGGGAGAAGTAACCGCTGAAAGTCTTGAAACCTCCGCTGTGGCTGCCGGTGACTTTCGAGCCGATGAAGGTCAGCCGCGAGTTTTCGGTGAAGACGTATTTCACGCCGTCGGTGGCGGGAGTGTCGGTTTTTTCCACAGCGGCCTCGACCTTGGCCTTTTCGGTCTTGTCCGCGGGGTTCTCGCAGGAGACGAAGGCGAATGGCAGGGCAACGATGAGGGCGGTGGATGCGATGGTTGTCGTTTTCATGGATGATCGATGGATAAAATGGGAGTTATCGAGGGAGTTTGGACCGATTTCAGCCCAGGTCAAAAAGAATGGCTTCGGCAGGTTGACCGTCTCCGGAAATTTCCAGGGTGGCGGCCTCTTCGAGAGAAATCGCATCTCCGGCGGAAAGTTCGATCCCGAGAACCTTGGCCCGACCGCTCGCGAGGTGGAGCCAAAGCCCCCGACCTTCCGGCAGCACGTGGTTCACGGAGGTGCCGGGCTGGAGTTTCAGCAGGTAAATGAAGGCGTCCTGGGCGATTTGCGCGGAGCCGTCGCGACCATCGGGGGAAATCACCAGCGACTTGGGCCGGGATTCATCTCCGGGAGCGGGGATCCATTCGGTGTAGTCCGGCTTCAGCCCACGGGTGTGGGGCGTGATCCAGATTTGCAGGAGATGCACGGGCTCGGTTTTCGAGGCGTTGAATTCCGAGTGCTGCACGCCGGAGCCTGCACGCATGAGCTGGATTTCTCCCGGACGCAGCACGCGGCGATTTCCCATCGAGTCTTCATGAGCGAGACTGCCCGCGAGGACGTAGGAAAAAATCTCCATATCGCGGTGCGGATGAGTCGGGAATCCGGCTCTGGGCGCGACGACATCGTCATTGATGACACGCAGCGTGCGGAATCCCATGTGAGCCGGATCATAGTAATCCGCGAAGGAAAACGTGTGCCAGGAATTGAGCCAACCTCGATCGGCGTGGCCGCGTTCCGCAGCGCGGCGCACGGTGAGTGTGGGGTGTGTTGTCATGCACTCATCCTACCCCGGATCGAGGGTTTGGATAATGCCGTCTCGGCAGGCTGAGCATGCATTTCCGGCATGGAAAGATCCCCCGGAGATGCTAGCACTCTGACATGGAATTGCGGCAACTGAGACATTTCGTGGAAATCTGCGAGCAAGGCAGCATCTCCGCCGCCGCGCGGAAACTGCGGCTTTCCCAGCCCGCACTGAGCCGCCAGATCAAGGCGCTGGAAGAAACCTTCGATACTCCTTTGTTCGAGCGCGGAGCCCATTCCATCCAACTGACGTCCGCCGGTGAATTGCTTTTGGGAGAATCCCGGAAGCTCCTGAAGTTCTGCGATGGAATGGTGGAAAAAGTCAGAACCGCCGCCCATGGCGATCCCCTGCGAGTGGGATACGCACCCTCGCTCGCCGGTGAATTTCTATCGGTCGCGATCGGGCGCTTTACCCAGTTTCACCCTCGTGTCCGCGTCAGCCTGTTCGACTGGTCGTCGATCGAGATGCATCAAGGTCTCACACAGGGAAAACTCGATCTCGTGGTAGGTGCCCCCTGTCCCCGGCCGAACGACTCCATTCACTGGGAACCTCTCTGGAGCTATGGCTGGCGGGTCATCGTTTCATCGCAGCATCCATTCGCCACCAAAGTCAGGATTTCCCCAGAGGACCTCGCGGGGCAGAAGCTGCTGCTCTACGATCGCGAGCACTATCCGGACTACTGGGATCGCATCACCGGTTTTTTCGGATCGCGCCAGCTTCAGGCGAAGATCGCGGGGGAATTCGACGGCATCAACAGTCTATTAGCCGCGCTGGCAGGAAATCTCGGTGTCGCCATCCTGTCCGAAAGCACGGAAATGGAACGCTGCTACCGGCAAGCGCTTGTTTCCCTGAAAATGGACGATCAACCCGCACGGATCGAAGTCGCCGCGGGCTACCTCGACAACGACAAAGTCCGCCCGCAAGTCCAGGCGTTCATCGAGGAACTCAAGCGTGCCACCTCGGAAGAATAAGTTAGAAAAACGGTCACCCGTTCACTTCGCCTCGTCGGTAGGTCCACCGTAGAAGCTTTTCATGTAGCCGTATTCGATCATGGTGTCCTGCCACGGGGAAAGAATCTCGGCACTTCTGAAAACCCGATTGGCGGAAGCGAGGTATTCCTCGGCCTTCACCTCGTTCTTTTCATCATAGGCCTTCGCCGCCTGGGCGTAGTAGTAGAAAGGTGAATCGTCCGTGAAATCGTACTTCTCGGTGAGGGCAATCGCCTCCGCCGTCATGCCCAGTTTTTTCCGGCAAAGCAGGATCTTGAACTCGACCAGACGATTCAGCCCCACCCGATCCGTCGGCAACCCCGCCAGCACCTCGCTGAAAAGATCGTGCGCTTCCTTCCATCGTTTTGTGACGAAATAGACCTCGGCGATGTTGAACCGGACCACGAGATTATCCGGGGAAATCCTGCGCGCCTTTTCATAACATTCGAGCGCCTTGTCGAAGGAGCGCAACTCCACATAGCAGGAGCCGCGGTAGTTCATGACTTCCGAGCTATCCGGGAAAATCGCTTCGGCCTTATCCAGAGCCGAGATCGTTTCAAAAATCCGCTTTTCCTGGAAAAGCCGGTTCGCCTCCTGAAGGTTTTCCAGAAACTGCTTTCGCCGTTCTTCCGGCAAATTGGAAAACGCCACCTGCTCGGCGTCCGGTTGCTGCGGTTTGGAATTTTCCTGCGCGGAAACAGGAAACGTCATCAGAAATAGGGCCAGAGGGAGAAAAGCTTTCATGCGGAATCACGAACGAACGGTCCCTTCCATTACAGGGGGGACTCCGCTTCCGCAAGCAGTCGTTCACGGGGATTTTTATCCGAAACACCCTCGAAAGCCTGAAATTTCATTTTCCAGCGGGCGTTCTCCATGCTTTCTGGCTGCCCGCATGAAAATCGGCATCGCCCAAATCAACGCCATCGTCGGCGATTTCCCCGGCAATGTGAAACGCATCCTCGCCGCCTACCGCGAGTGCCTGGAACAGGGTGCCGATCTCGTCATCACCCCGGAGCTGTCCCTCGTCGGCTACCCGCCTCGCGATCTCGTTTTCAAATCGCAGTTCGTCCCCAAGTGCCTTCAGGCGCTGGACTACCTCGCCGATGAAATCCGGGAAATCCCCCTGCTCGTCGGCTACGTGGACCACCTCCACGATCCACATCCCGGCAAGCCCTTCCGCAACGCCGCCGCCTGGCTGGAAAACGGCAAAATCCAGCATCGCGTCTGGAAAACCCTGCTGCCGACTTACGACGTTTTCGACGAACGCCGCTACTTCGAACCCGCCGAATCCACCCCCGTCATCGAGTGGAAAGGCAAACGCATCGGAATCACCATCTGCGAGGACATCTGGACCGAAGACCACCTCTATCGCCCGCTTTACGAACGCGATCCGGTCAAGGAACTCACCGCTCAGGGCATCGATCTCCTGCTCAATCTCAGCGCCTCCCCTTTCCACCTCGGGAAACCCGCCCAGCGCCGCACCATGATCTCCGGCATCGCCCGCGAAGCGAAAGTGCCCGTCGTTTACTGCAACTCCATCGGCGCCAACGACCAGCTCGTCTTCGACGGCCATTCGCTCGCCGCCGACGCCACGGGCCGGATCAGCACCCAGCTCCCCGGCTTCACCGAGTGCTGCCACACGCTCGATCCCTTTGCCTCCGCTCCGGAAGAAGCACCCTACACCGCGCATTCCGCCTCCGAGCTCTACCAGGCCCTCGTCCTCGGCGTGAGGGATTACGTCAAAAAAAGCGGTTTCTCCAGCGTCTGCCTCGGCCTCAGCGGCGGGATCGACTCCGCCCTCACCGCCGCGATCGCCGCCGACGCCCTCGGCCCCGAAAACGTCCGCGGCCTCACCATGCCCAGCCCTTATTCTTCCGGCGGCAGCGTGGACGATTCATTCGCCCTCGCGAAAAACCTCGGCATTCGTTGCGACGAAGTGCCGATCCGCGAACCCTTTTCCGCCCTGAAAGCCGCGCTCGCACCCCTCTTCGCCGGCAAGCCCGAAGACGTCACCGAGGAAAACATCCAGGCCCGCATCCGGGGTCTGCTCCTCATGGCCCTCTCGAACAAAGACGGCCACCTGCTCCTCACCACCGGGAACAAGAGCGAACTCGCCGTCGGCTACTGCACCATCTACGGCGACATGTGCGGCGGGCTCGCCGTGATTTCCGACCTCCCCAAAACCCGCGTTTACGAAGTCTCCCGCTGGATCAACCGCGACCGCGAAATCATCCCCTGGAACACCATCGAAAAACCACCCAGCGCCGAGCTCCGCCCGGATCAGAAAGATCAGGACACCCTGCCACCCTACGAAATCCTCGACGCCATCCTCGAACTTTACGTCGAACGCCAGCTCTCCACCGAAGAAATCATCAGCCACGGCTACGAGGAAAACACCGTCCGCTGGATCCAGCGCCGCGTCGATCTCAACGAATGGAAACGCCACCAGGCCGCCCCCGGCCTGCGCGTCACCTCAAAAGCCTTCGGCATCGGCCGCCGCATGCCGATTGTCCAACGGTTCGTGGGGTGAAATAAGTCATGGGTTTACGAGGCATGAGTTGATGGGTGAAGAAAATTCCCATGACCCGTAAACCCATGACTCTTGCTCCTTCCCCTCCTTCCCTCTAGCGTCTTCCCCCGTCACCCTTCTTCCCGTCATTCCCATGAACCTTTCCGAAGCCCGTAAAATCCTCGGCCTGGAGCCGGATGAGGATCCCTCCGTCCATCTCGAAGACCTCGAGCAGGCGCGGGCTCGCATCGAGAAACTCGTTCGCACCGCACCGAATCCCACCTTGGCCGATCGCTACCGTGCCGGACTCACCGAATTCGACGATGCTCTCGCACTCGTTCGAAAGGACTGCCAGCCCGCGAAACGCGAACCCGCGCTCACTCAAAAGCTCGATCCGGACACCCCTCCGCCCGTCCCGGCCCACGCCAGAAAACCCGTTCCACCCATCCTTGCGGAAAATTCCCCGGCTCCGGAACCCACCTCTCCCGTCGCTCAAAAGCGCGGTTCGTCTGGAAAAACCCTGTGCGTCCTCCTGCTTCTCGCCGCCCTCGGCGCGGGTGGCCGGTGGTTTTACCAGGACTACGAAACCCGCCGCATCCAGCGTGAGGAACGGGTTACCGCCCTTGAAAAACAGGTGAACGATGCCGTTTCGCAACGCGATTGGCTCACCGCGCTCAAGGCATGCGACGAACTGAAAAAGCTCGCACCCGCCCTGCCCCTGCTCGCGGAAAACCTCCGCACCATCGAAACCGCGATGCGGGAAGAACAACACGAATTCGTCACCCGTTGGAATACCCAGGCGAAAGACGACCTCGCCGCCGGACGCTGGAGCGAAGCCGAAACCGCCGTCCGTCAGGTTCTCGCGAGATACCCCTCCGATCCGGAAGCCCCGCGCCTCCTCGAACAAATCACCTCCGCCCGCACCGCCCACCAACGCCAGCTCGCCCTCGACGCCATCAAGCTCGCGATGGACAACCGCGATTGGGATGGAGCCACTGAAGCCCTGAAAAAACTCAGCGCCACCGCCCCGAACGATCCCGCAATCGCCGATTTCCAAAAACAGATCACCGCCGGTCGGGAAAAAACCGCTGCCGATCAGGCCCGCGCCCTCGAATTGCTCAAAAAAGCCCAGGCCATCGACAATGGAGCCTCGAATCCCACCGCTCTCGCCTACCTCCGCGAAGCCATCCTGCTTTTCCCCGGCCAGCCGGAAATCCTCGCCACCCTTCAGAAAATCGCCTCCTACGGCCGGACCATCACGGTTCCCGGAGATTACGCCACCCTCGCCAAAGCCGTCGCCGAATCGCATGACAACGATCGCATCGTCCTCGGCGAAGGCATCTGGCAAGGCCCCGTCACCCTGAAAGCCTCCGTCGAAATCCAGGGTGCCGGCTTGGCAAAAACCATCATCGAATGCGCTCCCACCGAAGGCTGCGCCCTTTCCGTGAGTTCTCCGAAATCCCGGATCAGCGGTATCACCTTCCGCCATCGCACCTTCACCGACGGCACCGAACGCTATTCCGCCGCACTCGTGAGCGGAGGCTCCGCCATTTTCGAAAACTGCCGTTTCAGCGACGCCAGCGGGCACGGTCTCGCCGTGATCGAAGGCGGCACCGCCCAGGCCACGCGCTGCCGTTTTTCCGAAAACGGCTGGAACGGAGCCGCCGCACTCGGCAAGGGCAGCACCCTGACCGTGGAAGAAAGCGAAAGCGCCCACAACTACCAGCACGGCATCGAAGCCTGGGACGGAGCCACCCTCAACGTCCGCACCACCCGCTGCCACGACAACATTCTCAACGGCATCCACTTCGACAGCACCGAAGGCCCCGTCACCCTCGAAGGCAACCAACTGACTTCCAACGGTGAATTCGGCATCGTCCTCGACCACGCCACCGGCGGCACCATCCAGGACAACTATCTCCGCCAAAACGCCCTCGGCGGCATGGTCGTCCGCTTCACCGCCGGAGCCGTGGCCGTGCTGAAAAATGAAATCACCCAAAACCAGGGAGCGGGCCTGATCCTCGAAAAGGGTCTCACCTCCGCCGTCTACCAAAACAACCGCCTCGATGGCAACAAGGAGGAATCCCTGCTATCCGGCATCGATCTCACGGAAAAACCATAAAAGTTGAGAGTTGAGAGTGGATGGTTGAGAGAAAGACTCGCCAAAACGCCTCTTATCTTCTGTCTTCTGTCTCCCCATCTTCTGTCTTTTCCCATTCCTACCGTGACCCGCCACCGCACCGACGATCTCCGCATCACCAGCCTGCAACCGCTCATTTCCCCGGCCGTGTTGGAATACTACCAGCCGCTCACCGAAGCCGCGTCGGAGCTGGTCGCGTCCACCCGCGCCCAAGCGGGTGCCATCCTGAGAGGCGAGGACGATCGCCTGCTTGCCGTCGTCGGTCCCTGCTCGATCCACGATCCCGGTGCCGCCATCGAGTACGCGCACAAGCTCAAGGAAACCGCCGCCCGCCTCAAGGACGACGTGCTCGTGGTCATGCGCGTCTATTTCGAAAAACCCCGGACCACCGTCGGCTGGAAGGGTCTCATCAACGACCCGAACCTCGACGATTCCTTCGACATCAACCACGGCCTGCGCATCGCCCGCGGCCTGTTGCTCGATCTCGCGAACCTCGGCGTCCCCGCCGCCACCGAATTCCTCGACACCATTTCCCCGCAATACATCGCCGACCTGATCGTATGGGGAGCCATCGGCGCGCGCACCACCGAATCCCAGATCCATCGCGAACTCGCTTCCGGCCTCTCCATGCCCATCGGTTTCAAAAACGGCACCGGCGGCTCCATCCAGATCGCACTCGACGCCATCCAGTCCTCTTCACGTCCACACCATTTTCTCGGAGTCACCAAGCAAGGCACCTCCGCCATCGTCGCCACCTCAGGCAACGACTCCTGCCATCTCATCCTGCGCGGTGGCAGCGGCGGACCGAACTACTCGGCGGCAGCCATCGCCGAGGTCGAGGCGAAGCTTACAAGTCAGGGCCTGCCACCGCATGTGATGATCGACTGTTCCCACGGAAACTCCAACAAGGACTACCGCAACCAGCCACTCGTCGCCCGCGAGCTGTGCGAACAAATCTCCGCCGGTTCCCGTGCCATCGCCTCCGTGATGATCGAGTCCAATCTCGTCGCCGGAAACCAGAAACTCGTGCCGGACCTTTCCAAGCTCACCTATGGCCAATCCGTCACCGATGCATGCATCGACTGGGACACCACGGTGGACGTCCTCGACGAATTCGCCGCCGCCATCCGCTCCCGCCGGAAATAGCAGAGGCTCGACGAGCTTCTATCAATCGGACCTCTTCTGCCTATAAGACCTATAGGACCCCCATCAATTCGCCAAACCACCCGCGACCATGATGAATTTGCTCTCCAGCTCTTTCAGGTTCGCCAGCGGCCCTTCCGCGCCATCGATCTCCAGGGTCACGTTCAGCCCCTGCACCTGATGCTTCTGATACTCCTCCAGCGTTTTTCGCACCGCGATCAACGCCAGATTCAGCACCTGCTTCGGCGTCAGGTCCACTTCCCGGGGGATCGCCATATCGGCAACGTCGAACTTCACCACCAGCCCCGCATCCTTGGCTTCCGCCGTCAGCCGGATCTTGCACAGCACCAGCAAATTCACCTCCTGCACCTTGTAGTTCGGATGATTCGTCGGCAGAAGATGCGGGCTGCGGATCGCATCCACCAGCACCTCCGGGAACGCCCCGGTCAGCGCCATGGGCCTCGGCACTACGGATGCCTGCAACGCATCCCCGATGTCCGTGATCGCCTCGTCGCCATCCGTCCCATGCAGGCTGATCGGCTCGTAAATCGGCACCACCGTGATGGTGGACGCCAGGGAAACACCTGCCATCAGGCACGAAAAAAACATCGCCGCGATCCGGATTTTCATCCGCCTACGCTGCCCGCACTTTCCCCATCCCGCCAGCGGAAAGGCGGGGCGGCATCGATTTTCTCGCGCTTCACGTGCTTGCCAAACGTCCGCCCGCTCAGTGTCATGGGCACATGGATCCCTTGGCGCTCGCCCGCAACGTCATCAAACTCGAAGCCGACAGCCTGCACCGCATGTCTGATCGGCTCGACAACCGCTTCGTGGACGCCGTCAACCTGCTGAAGGAAACGCTCGACCAACGCGGAAAAATCGTCGTCGTCGGCATCGGGAAATCCGGAAACATCGGCCACAAGATCGCCGCCACCCTAAATTCCACCGGAGCCACCGCCGTCGTCCTCAATTCCCAGAACGCCCTCCACGGCGACCTCGGCCTGATCTCGGACGGAGACGCCGTCATCGCCCTTTCCTACTCCGGAGAAACCCGCGAACTGCTCGAACTCCTGCCCTTCATCCGGCGCTTCCACGTTCACATCGTCTCCCTCACCGGCAAGCCGGAATCCACCCTCGCCGGACTCTCCGACATCACGCTCGACACCTCCGTCGAACGCGAAGCCTGCCCGCTCAACCTCGCACCCACTTCATCCTCCACCGCCATGCTCGTCATGGGCGACGCTCTCGCCATGGCGCTGCTCGATACCCGAGGCTTCACCGAGGAAGACTTCGCCCGCTACCACCCCGGCGGCTCGCTCGGACGCGCCCTGCTCACCCGCATTTCCGACATCATGCGCTCCGGCAGCGCCCTCCCTACCGTCCCGGAAAACGCCAAGGTCCTCGACGCCCTGCAAGCCATGAACGCCGCCCGCTCGGGTGCCTGCCTCATCCTCGGAAACGATGGCTCGCTCGCCGGCATCTTCACCCACGGCGACTTCGCCCGCAGCTACCAGACCGATCCCCTCCTCGGCGGCAAACCCGTCGCCAGCCTGATGACCCGGAATCCCATCACCGTCGAAGCCGATTCCCTCGCCGTCGAAGCGCTCAACACCATCGGGCGCAGCCGCATCGATGATGTCGTCGTGGTCGATGAAACCGGCAAACCCGTCGGCCTCATCGATACCCAGGACCTCGCCCGCTTCAAAATCGTCTGATCCATGACGACTCTCCCCATCGCCGTCATCGGAGGCGGCCCGGCGGGTCTTCGCGCGGCGGAAGTCGCCTCGGCCAGCGGCGTCCCCGTTTCCCTCTTCGATGGAAAACCCTCCGTCGGCCGGAAATTCCTCGTCGCCGGAAAAGGCGGTCTCAACCTCACCCACGGCGAAGCATTCGAAACATTCGTCACCCGCTATTCCAACAGCCCGCTGTGGGAATCCCTGATCGCCGGTTTCACCCCCACCGATCTGCGGGGCTGGGCCGCCGGACTCGGCGTGGAAACCTTTCAGGCCACCAGCGGCCGCGTCTATCCGAAAGCCCTCAAGGCCGCCCCGCTGCTCCGCCGCTGGATCGAACGACTGAAACACCAAGGCGTGAGCTTCCACATGAATCACAAGCTGACCGGCATCAATCCCGGCCCGCCCTTCACCCTCCATTTCGAAAACGGAAACACCTTCGCCGCGGAAAAAGTCATCCTCGCCCTCGGTGGCGGCTCGTGGCCACAAACCGGCTCCGATGGTGCGTGGACTTCCATTTTCGACACCCTCGGCATCCGTCACCACCCGCTCGCCCCCGCCAACTGTGGTTGGGAACACCCATGGCCCGCCGAAGTCCTCGCCGCCGCCGAAGGCCAGCCGATGAAAAACCTCCACGTCCGTGCCGGAGACCACCTCGCCATCGGCGAACTCATGCTCACCCGCTACGGACTCGAAGGCGGCACGCTCTACGCCCTCGGTGCGACGCTCCGCGCCATGAGAAGCCCGGCCATCGCCATCGATTTCAAACCGACCTTCACCCACGAAGCGCTCATCCGGAAAATGGAATCCGTCCGCCGGAACTTCCTCGATGAAGCCCGCGTCCGCTGGAAGCTCAGCCCACCCGCCATCGCCATTCTCTCGCAGAAAACCTGGACCGACGCCGCCTCCCTCGCAACGGAAGTGAAACACTGCGTCATCTCCCTCACCCGCCCCCGCCCCATCGCCGAAGCCATTTCCTCCGCCGGCGGCGTCTGCTGGAGCGAACTCGACGACTCCCTCATGGTGAAAAAACTCCCCGGCCTCTTCCTCGCCGGGGAAATGATCGACTGGGAAGCCCCCACCGGTGGCTACCTCATGCAGGGCTGCTTCGCCACCGGCACCCGCGCCGCCCACGGAGCGCTGACGTCCACGTCGGCCCTTCCCTCTTCCCTCAAAAGAATCGATTGAAAATCCCTGATTTTCCCCGCTTCATCCCCGCATGACACCCGCCGCAGCCGGATATTTCATGCCCGCCGAATGGTCTCCCCAGGAAGCCGTCTGGCTCTCATGGCCCGTCGATGATCCCCGCCACTGGGGCGGAGCCAAACGCGACGTGATGTGGGCGAAATTCGCCGAAATCGCCGCCGCCATTTCCCGTTTCGAACCGGTCCGCATCAACGCCCCCGCCGCCGACCACCCCGCCATCGCCGCTGCCTGCGATCGCGCCAAAGCCGTGCCGGAACGCGTCGAACTCTTCGACCACCCGCACAACGACGTCTGGTGCCGCGATCATGGCCCCATCTTCGTCAAGCAGCACGAAACCGGCGCCACCGCCGTCACCGACTGGGAATTCAACGCCTGGGGCGGAAAATTCCCGCCGTGGGATCTCGACAACACCATCCCCGCGAAAGTCGCCGCCGCCCTCCACAAGCCGGTTTTCAAGGGCGGCATGATCCTCGAAGGCGGTGCCATCGAAATCAACGGCCAAGGCCAGCTTCTCACCACCGAAGCCGTCCTGCTCAACCCGAACCGCAACCCGCACCTCGACCGCGAACAGATCGAGCAACTCCTCCGCGACGGCCTCGGCGTTTCCGAAATCCTCTGGCTCAAGCATGGCATCGAGGGCGACGACACCGACGGCCACATCGACGACCTCGCCCGTTTCATCGATCCCGCCACCATTCTCACCTGCGTCGAAAGCAATCCGCTTTCCTCCAATCGCAAGATCCTGAACGATAATCTCGACCGCCTGAAATCCTTCACCGCCCCCAACGGCAGGCCCTTCGAAATCGTCGAAATCCCCCTGCCCGCAGCCTGCGAAGTCCCCGGCTGGCGTCTGCCCGTCCTGCCCGCCTCCTACGTGAATTTCCTCATCGTCAACGGCGGCGTCCTCGTCCCGACCTTCCGTCAGGGCAAAAACGACGACCGCGCCCTCGGCATGCTCCGCGAGCTTTTCCCCGGCCGCGAAATCACCGGCATCGATTGCCTCGATCTCGTCGAAGAAGGCGGCACACTCCACTGCATCTCCCAGCAGCAACCCGCCTGAAATCCGCCGGGACTAACACTGGGAGCACGGACTTCAGTCCGGCCCACAGAATCCAGCCATCCACTGGGAGCGCGGACTTCAGTCCGACCCTAAAAAATCCAACCACTCCATCGGACCGAAATCCGTGCTCCCATTTTCACCCCATGAACGCTTCCGCGAACAACCTGCTCACGCTCGCCTCCGCCGGATCGGGGAAAACCTACAAACTCAGCAACCGCGTCATCGAGCTGGTCGCACTCGGCCATTCGCCCGAAAGCATCGTCGCCCTCACCTTCACCCGCAAGGCCGCCGGTGAATTCGCCGACGCCGTACTCACCAAGCTCGCCACCGCCGCCAGCGACGAAAAAGCCGCCGCCGAACTCCGCCGTTTCATCGGCCAGCCGGATGCCGATTTCCGGAAAATCCTCGCCGAAGTCACCCGCGCCCTGCCCCGCTTCACCCTTGGTACCATCGACAGCTTTTTTGCCAAGGTCGTCCGGAATTTCCCCTACGAACTCGGCCTCGCCAACGGAGAATTCGACCTCCTCGAAGGCCCCCGCGCCGAAGCCGCCCGGGACCGCCTGATCTCCGAACTCCTCAGCGACACCTTGAGCGAAGAAATCGGCGAAGCCTTCCTCCAGGCCTTCCGCCGCGCCTCCATCGGCAAGGAAGGCCAGAAAGTCGGCGATGGCCTCCGCCACTTCATCGACGAATGGCAAAGCCGCTACCGGCGAAACAAAACCGCCCGGTGGGGACCGCCCGAGCTCGCCGGTGTCGATTTCCACGAATGGGAAAAACAGAAAATCTCCCTCATCGACAAAGTGCGACGCGGCCTCGGCGGCATCGAAGAAACCCGCAAAGGCCAGACCGACGCCCTGCGCAAACTGCTCGACCTCCTCGAAAACCACACCATCGGCAGCGGCAGCCTCAGCGGCGCGGGCAAGCTCTTCCAATGCCTGATGGAAAAAGCCGCCGATCTCCATGGCCCGCTGGAGCTGAAATCCCACAAAGAATTCATCGTCCCCGGCCCCGCCGGGGAAGCCCTGCGCGCCCTCGCCAACCTGCTCGCCCGTTGCGAAACCGCCGCCTCCCTCGCCAGAACCCGCGCCATCGTGGAAGTCGTCGCCATGATCGATGCCGCCCACGAAGAAACCCTGCGCCGTCACGGCAAGCTCGGCTTCGACGACGTAAAGCTGCTCATGGCCGCATGGGCCACCTCCGAAGACGCCCGCCTGCGCCGCGAAGAAGTCGATTTCCGCCTCGGCTCCCGCTACGACCACTGGCTGCTAGACGAATTTCAGGACACCAGCCGCGAAGACTGGACCGGCCTTTTCCCGCTCATCGACGAATCCGCCACCAACGGTCGGGGCACGACGTTCATCGTCGGTGACAAAAAACAGGCCATTTACGCCTGGCGCGGCGGCGAGGTGAAATTGTTCGACGAAATCATCGAGCGCTACCGGGGCGATCAGCGGATCGACCACATGGCGGAATCCTGGCGCTCCTGCCCGGAAGTGCTCGATCTCGTCAACCGCGTCTGCGGCGACGAATCCACTCTCCACCGCCTGTTTCCCCTCGCCGCCATCGATTGGCAATGGGAACCCCACCGCTCCGCTCCGCCTCATTCCGCACCCGGTCGCGGCGAAGCCCGGGTGGAAATCGTCGGCAAGGAAATCGTCGGCAAGGAATTCGACGAAAAACTCGTCCGCCTCGGCGAAATCCTCGAAGACCTCGAAGTGCGGAAACGCTCCATCTCCTGCGGCGTCCTGCTCCGCAGCAATTCGCAGGTCCGCCTCGTCGCCGACCACCTGCGCGGCGCGGGCTTCGACGTCATCGAGGAAGGCTCGCGCGAACCCGCCAGCGATAACCCCGTCGGCATCGCCCTTTGCCAGTTGCTCAAATGGCTCGCCAATCCGGCGGACACCTGGGCCGCCGAAGCCATCGCCATGTCTCCGCTCGCCGATGTCCTCCGCGAAACATATGGCGAAAAATGGCAGACCTGCTGGGAAACCCTGAACACCCGCGCCTCCGAAACCGGCTTCTCCGGCATGATCGGGGAAATCATCGAAACCCTCTGGCCCCGGCTCTCCGAATTCGGCAAGCGCCGCAGCGGCGACCTTCTCGCCGCCCTCGGCCAGCTCGATGCCCAAGGCGTCGTCACCGCACGCGAAGCCGCCGAATGGATCGAACGGCTCGAAGTCTCGCAAAACCCCGGCACCGCCGCCGTGCAGGTGATGACCATCCACAAATCCAAGGGGCTGGACTTCGACGTCGTGATCCTTCCCGAAATCTCCAGCGACTCGATTCCTAACAATTTATATTTTTCCATCGTGGAAGGAGATGGCTGGCTGACGCAACCTCCGCCGAAATGGGCCAGATTTGCCTTTCCTGAAATCCTCGCCGCCGAGGAACGCTGGACCGCGCGCCAGCAATACGAGGCCATCTGCATGCTCTACGTCGCCCTCACCCGCGCCAAACGCGGCCTCTACGTCCTGCTTTCCCCACCTCCCGCCACCGGCGACGCCGACAAACCCTCGCTCGAAAACTGGCTGGCGACATCGCTGGATTCCGACGGAAACCAAGGCATCATCTATCAAAACGGAAATCCTCTCTGGTGGGAAGCCTACCCTCATCTCACCGCGAAACCCGAAAACACCACCACCCCGTCACTGCTCCCCGCCGCCCCCCGCCGCGATCGCATGACACCCAGCGGCACCAAGGCCACCGCCACGCCCGCCAATGTCACCGGCATGGCCTACGGCCGTACCATTCACGAAGCCTTCGAGCGGATCGCATGGCTCGACGAATCCCCCGATTCCGAAATCCCCCATGAAATCGAAGCCCTCCTCGAAATCCCCTCCATCCGCCGCCTTTTCGAAAAATCCGGCCGCACCATCGACCTGCTCCGCGAACAAACCCTCGACGCCCTCGTCCACGGCAAATGGATGAGCGGCACCCTCGACCGCCTGCACATCCACCGCGACTCCAAAGGCAACGCCATCCTGATAGAAATCATCGACTTCAAAACCGACGCAGTGGAGCACTTCCCCATCCTGTTGGAACGCTACTCCCCTCAAATGGAAGCTTACCGCTCCGCGATCCAGGCGATCTATCCCAATGCGAAAATCGAGTGCCTTTTACTCAGCACCCACTTGCGCGAAGCAGGGTTGATGGTTGAAAGTTGATGGTTGATGGAAAGAGCAAGCAAGGACCGCCGACGTTCACGTCGGCTCTTCTCCCCCTTCATAAAACCCTTCCAAAACTTGGCGCTCTTGGCGTCTTGGCGGTCAATCACCCCGTGATCGGCCTTACCGGCACGCCCCGCTCGGCGAAGTGCCGCTTCGCTTCCCCCACCGTGTGTTTCCCGAAGTGGAAAATACTCGCCGCCAGCACCGCGTCCGCTTTCCCCGCTTCCAGCACTTCCACCATGTGATCGAGATTCCCTGCGCCACCACTGGCGATCACCGGAATCCCCACGGCGGAAGAAACCGCGGCGGTCAGCTCGATGTCGTAACCCGCCTGTGTGCCGTCCGAATCCATGCTCGTCAGCAGGATTTCCCCCGCTCCTCGACGCCACACTTCCTTCGCCCATTCCACCACATCCAGCCCGACCGGCTTGCGCCCGCCATGAGTGTAGACCCCCCATTTTCCCGGACCTTCCCGCTTCGCATCGATGGCGACCACGATGCACTGGCTGCCGAATGCCTTCGCCCCGGCGTCGATCAGATCCGGGGTTGTCACCGCCGAGGTATTCACTCCCACCTTGTCCGCCCCCGCGAGCAGCATTTCCCGCATGTTGTCCACAGTGCGGATGCCTCCGCCGACGGTAAGAGGGATGAAGCATTTCTCCGCCGTGCGCCGCACCACGTCCACCATCGTATTCCGGTTGTCCGAGGAAGCGGTGATGTCGAGAAACACCAACTCGTCCGCCTGCTGCGCGTTGTAAGCGATCGCCGCCTCCACCGGATCCCCGGCATCGATCAGATCGACGAAATTGACGCCTTTGACCACACGGCCATCGGTCACATCGAGACAGGGAATGATTCGTTTCGCGAGCACGCCCGAGAGCAAAGCGGATGAAACCGCCCAGCAAAAGAGGAAATACGGGCTTCGCTCGGCAAATCCCACACTCACCGGATTCCCAACGCCAAGCTTGCGTTTGGGGCTTCCGATGGTTCAAAATGCCATGCAATCCCCTGAAATTTTTGCGATCCACGTCGCGTAAACGATTTTGACCATGAACTCTCCCCCGGAGGCCACGATTTATCTTTTGGATGACGATTCCCTGGTTCTGATGCGATTGCAGCAGATTCTGGAAAGCCGTAACTACACGGTCATACCCTATCAAAATCCCGTCGATTTCCTGGAATCGGGTGAGCCTCGTCCCTTATCATGTGCGTTCGTGGATTTCCAGATGCCGGAGCTGGATGGCCTCGCGGTGCAAAAAATGGTTCAGGAAAGAAATTGGATCCTGCCGCTCATCTTTATCTCCGCCTATGGCACGGTTTCCATCGCCACGGAGGCAATGAAACAAGGTGGGGTGGACTTTATCGAAAAGCCCCTGAACGAGCGGAATGTCATTTCCGCAGCAGAACGAGCTCTCACACAGGCGGAAAAGAAACATCGGGCGAGATGCGAAAGGAAAAACGCCCAGCAAAAACTCCGCACCCTGAGCAGCCGGGAAATCGAAGTGCTGGAATTCCTCATGGAAGGCTCGCTCAACAAGCAGATCGCCTACGAACTCGGCATTTCCGAACGCACCGTGAAAATCCACCGGGCGAAAATCCTGGAAAAACTGGGAGTGGAATCGATCGCACAGGTGATTCCCATCGTGATGGCAGCACGATTGCGTCTTTAGCGTTTGGATTTTCCCGAATAGTGGTTGCGGCGTCTCGCCGCATCATCCATTTTCCTTCATTACAGCGAGATGCCGAAACTTCTATCAGCTATCCAATATCCGATGCCGGAAGAGTGAAGGAAAACGTGCTGCCCTTGCCTTCGACGCTTTCCACCTCGAACGCTCCCTGGTTGGTTTTCACCAGATGGGATACGATCCAGAGTCCGATCCCCGCTCCTCTTTTGTGGAGCCCGGATTTCATTTCCCGTTCGTTTCCGAGAATCCTTTCCACCTCCCGGGCCGGAATTCCGATGCCGGTATCCTTCACGGATAGTTTCCAAAAGTCTCCCATGCGAGCAGCCGATACCGTCACTTTTCCTCCTTCTTCCGTGAAGCTGATGGCATTCGAGAAAAGATTGCGGAGGATCGAACTCAAATGCTGGCGGTCCGCATACACCTTCGCCTCATCCGGGATTTCGATTTCAACCTGAATGCCCTTGATTTCGGCCTTCATGCGAAACAGTTCGAAGACATCCCACGCGATCGTCCGGGCGTTCCAGAGTGCGGGTGAAGGTTTGAGGTCGTCGATCTGAAGCGCCGCCCATTCCATGACGTTTTCAAACGCGCATCGCGCCTGATCCGTCGTTTGGCGGAGTTGTTTCAGCGTCGATTGGAAATCGCCCCTTTCCAATTTTTCGTACCGAAGAACGTCGAGGGTCATGCTGATATCCACAAACGGGCTTCGCAAATCGTGGCCGATCATGGCCAGCATCCGCTCCATCGCCCGGTTCGCCAGGGTGAGCTGGGATGTTTTTTCGACGAGCTGCCGGACCAGCGCGGAAATAATCAATGCGGTCGCCACTCCTCCGAGAATCAGGAAATCCGCATACAACACGCGATCCTGAGTGGAGAAATAAAGCAGCGCATCCCGGCTGGCGACGATGGAACACAGAAACCCCATCGTGGCTAAAAAATTTATCAACGAGGTGACGAGAGTGCTGGACTGAATCGCATTCCAGATCAGGACGAGATAAAAAGCACCATAGATCGACAGCCAGTAAAGCTTATCGATCTCTCCTAACTTAAAATATTCGAACAGTAGAATTCCGGTGAAATAGAGACCGAGTATCCATAAGCCGCGCTTCAGCTCCTTGCGCTCGAAACGACAACCGGAACAACACCAGGTCAGCACGAGCGGAACGGCGAGAAATTGTCCCATCGTATTTCCCGCCCAGGAGTAAATTGACAGATGGACGATCTCTCCATACTCCGAAATCGCCATCCGGGGAAAGGCCTTGGCCAACGCCGCGACGGGCTGGAGCACCAAAGCACTCAAGGCGAAAAGCCTGACGACATCCCGGGGAGTTCCGAGAGAAGGCGAGATTTTCCATTTCCAGAACAGCCAGCCGCCCACCGCTCCCTCGATCATATTGACCAGTCCGAACGCGGCACCCACCGGAGATGGCACCCCGAGAGAGAGGGAAAGCAACCATTGCCCCAGAAAAATCCCGGGTGAAACGCGCGGGCCGAACAGAATCACGGACGCCAGCGCCAGCCCCTCGGAGAGAAAGACCATGCTCGTGGCACTGCCTTCCGATACCGCCATGGAAAAGGCCAGTCGGCCGAACAGGAAATAGAATATCGTTAGAACGCCAATAAGAAGGAAGGTATTGGCCAGGCTCCCTCCGATCGGTCCGGTGCGTTTTCCCAAGGACTTGATGTCGTCTGAAAAACGGGTCTCCATCATTGATCTTTTCTCCAATTTCCTGAATCTCGGGATGATCCCATCCGGACGAGGTGATTCACAATAAAAATAACGCAGAGCCTCGCAGCCCTGCGTTATTCAACCGGGGAGGATACCACCAGGTACGAGGCCCGGAATCAGCGACGGCGACGGAAGAAAAGCAGCCCGACCGAACCGAGACCGAAAAGCATGCTGGATGGCTCGGGGATGACGTCGTAGTTGTATCGAACGGTGACGAATCCCTCGATGGACGAATTGACGAGAGCGTAGTTCACTCCTCCAAGGCCATTGATGTCGGAGGTTTGAAGGGCGGCGAAATTCAGCACGAAATTATCCGTCCCGACATAGGAGTTCTGGAAGCCGCTGAAGATGGTGCCCGAGTTCGAGGCGTTTGTATCGGCAGGCGTGAAAACCCAGTGATCGCTCGCCGGGCTGGTATCATTGTAAGCGTTCGTTGGATCGCCGCTGGTCGCTCCGAGAGTGGTGCCACCGGTGCTGGAGGCGACGACGTTCACGCCGATCGAATTGCCCGTGGTATTCATCAGCGAAACTCCGCCCGATGCCACCGTGAGGTCGCCGCGGATCGAATGCGCCACGGAAATCGATCCCGCTTCCGCCGAATCGTTGTCAACGGACAGACTGCCGTCGATTTTGGTGTAATCCACCGTGACCTCGACACTTGTGAGGATGCGGGTGCCTCCCATGTCGTTGAACTTGGCGAAGGTCAGATCGACATTGCCATTCGGAGTGAAGTTGAAGTCCCGAGTCTGGACGAGAGACTCGGCGGTTTGGGCGTAGCCGTTGGATGTCGCGAACAACGCGATCAATCCCGCAGCCACGGATAGGGCGAACGTTTTATTCATCAACATAGGGGTGGAGCGTATCCTTCTCCCTACTCTTTTTCAATTTCCTCAAAGGGAAGTCCTAAGAGAACGATTATTATTGACAACTCCTGATTTCTTCACCCAACGGATAGTCTCCCACCCGGTATTTCTCTTTGGCAAACACTTCCAATTTCCCGCTGCCGAATCCCGCGCTCCGGCTTCGCAGCCTCTATCCGCCTTTATCCTTGCACCTGTCCACGACTCGGGGGAGATTCCGCGCCCCGCGACGCGGTTCCATCCCATGAGCGACTCCACTTCTACGCCCGAAAACGCGACCTACGAACAACTTCGCGACGTTTTCGAAAACCATCGGTCCTTTGTCTTGCTGAGCCACGTCCGGCCCGATGGGGACGCGATCGGCTCCCAAATCGCACTGGGATTTTCGCTGATGGCGGCGGGAAAAAGCGTGCGACTCATCAATGAAGACGGCTTGCCGGAAAGCCTGGCCTTCATGACGGGATCGGAAAAAATCGAAACCCCACCCGTCGAACCGATCGAGGTGGAAGTGGCCATCGCGCTGGATACCGCCACGAAACCGCGCCTCGGCGAGCGAGCGCTGCACGCCGCCTCGAAGGCGAAACTGTGGCTCAATATCGACCACCACCTTTCCAACCCGCGCTACGGCGACCTGAATTTCATCGATTCCACCAGCCCCGCCACCGGCCAGATCCTTTACAAGCTCATCACTGGACTGAACCTGCCGATTCCCGCCGAGACGCGGGATGCGATCTACGTCGCGGTTTCCACGGACACCGGCTCGTTCCAGTATCCGAATACCACCGCGGAGACCTACGAACTCGGCGCGGACCTGATCCGGCGCGGGCTCGACGTCGGGAAAATCAATTCCGAGACCTACGACAGCTATCCATTCCGCCGGGTGGAATTGATGCGGGCTTTGCTGAATACACTCGTCCTTTCCAATGACGGCAAGGTCGCCCATTGGGAGATGCGGGACCAAACGCGGATCGACCTCGGCCTGCAACCGGACGACAGCGAAGGGCTGATCGACATCATCCGCGCCATCCGCGGCGTGCAACTCGCGGTTTTCTTCGAAGAACTGCCGGATGGAAAAATCCGTGTCTCGATGCGCTCGAAGGATCGCCGGCTGGACGTGTGCCGGATCGCTCTGGAATTCGGCGGCGGCGGCCACGCGCTCGCCGCGGGCATCCGCATGGCCGGTCCGCTGGAAACCGCGAAGCGGCAGGTGCTCGGAGCCATCGAGCGTGCGATTGCCACTGTATAATAAGATTTTTTAACCGCAGATAAACACAGATGGACGCAGATAAGATTTAAGAATCCGTCTCTTTATCCCTCTTCTATCTGCGTTCATTCACGTTCATCTGCGGTTCATTTCCTCTTCTCTTCAAACTTTCCCATCTCATGACCCATCCCACCGATCCCGGCCCGAGCGGCGTGCTGCTCATCGACAAAGCCGAAGACATGACTTCCCACGACGTGGTGGCCATCGCCCGCCGTGCGCTGAACACCAAAAAAATCGGCCACTGCGGCACGCTGGACCCGATGGCGACCGGCCTGCTGATGCTGGTGATCGGTCGCGCCACGAAAATCCAGGACCTCCTGATGAGCGAGGACAAGGAATACCAGGGCACGCTCACCCTCGGCAGCACCACCAGCACCCAGGACCGTCAGGGAGAAATCCTCGAAACGAGAGAAGTGCCGTCCTTTTCCGAAGCGGAAATCCAAAGCGCCTTCGATCATTTCACGGGAAATTTCGAGCAAATCCCGCCGATGGTCTCCGCCATCAAAAAAGACGGCGTGCCTCTCTACAAACTCGCTCGCAAGGGCGAAGTCGTCGAGCGCCAGCCGCGCCCGGTGTACGTCACCTCCTACGATATTTCCCGTATCTCACTGCCGCAGGTGGATTTCACGGTGAACTGTTCCAAGGGCTTCTACGTCCGCACCTACGCACATGACATCGGCGAGCGCCTCGGTTGCGGAGCCCACCTCAGCGCGCTGCGCCGCACCCGATCCGGGAAATTCACCCTCGCCCGCGCGATCCCTGCGATGGACCTGAAAACCATGCCGCGCGAAGACCTCTACAAATCCCTCATTTCCCTCGCGGAAATCTCGCTGATGCGCGGGGCTTGAATCCACGCCCCGATCCCCGCAATTTCACCGCCGTGCTGATCCGGACCCGCCTCGAAGACCTCTCCGCTCTCGGCCAGCCCTTGCATCTGGCCCTGGGGGTGTTCGATGGCGTCCACATCGGCCATCAGGCGGTGATCGCACGAGCGGTCGATGCCGCGAAAAAAGCGGGCGGACTGGCGGGTCTGGTCACCTTCGATCCGCACCCGATCCGGGTGATCGCTCCGGGCAAGGCACCTAGAGCCCTGTTGGCGACGCTGGGTCACAAGGCCCGCCTCGTGAACGACCTCGGGATGGATCTGTTCGTTCCACTGCACTTCGATTCGGAATTCGCAAAAATGGAGGCCGGAACGTTTCTCGATCAACTGCTCGCCGCTCCGGTGAAAACCCTGGCGGTAGGCGAGGATTGGCGCTTCGGTCACCATCGCGGCGGCGATCTGGAATTTCTCAAGCAAGCCGCACAAACCCGTGGTTTCACGCTCGAAGCCGTCCCGCCCGTGATGCTCGACGGAGACCGGATCAGCAGCACCCGCATCCGCCAGGCGATCCGCGATGGCAATCTGGAAGACGCCCGCCGCATGCTCGGTCGCCCTTACTCGTTGAGCGGCACCGTGATTCACGGTAAGCAGCTCGGCCGCACCATCGGCTTCCCGACGGCGAATCTGGATGTCGGCGAAGCCCAGCTCCCTCCCGACGGCGTGTGGATCGTCACGGCCCGGCTCGGAGACGGCCGCCGTTGCCAGGGCGTCGCGAACCTGGGCTCCCGCCCCACCGTTTCCGGCAGCGGGCGATTGCTCGAAGTCCATCTTTTCGATTTCCACGAAGATTTATACGACAAGGAAGTGGAGGTCGAATTCCGCCACCATCTGCGTCCGGAGATGAAATTCCCGTCGTTCGAGGACCTGAAACGCCGAATCGAAGAGGACGCCCTCGCCGCCCGCGAATTTTTCGGTCGCGTGGAAAGCTGAAATTTTCCCGATTTTGGGCTTACGCTTCCGCCTCGTCCCCTCTATAGCTTCGCAAAACCTTCGCATGGAGACTCTAAAACCCACCCTTCTCCCCGCGCGCGGACGAGCGGCCCTGCTCGCCACCGCCTGCCTCCTGACGCCTCTTTTCGCGGGTGAACCCCGTTCCGTGAAAAGTTCGCAACCTCCCGCCATGTCCATCGTGGAATCCCGGGAACTCATCGCCAAGGGTGACGAAGCTTATCATGCGAGCCGTTTCCACGAGGCCACCGAAGCCTACGCCGGTGCCCGCGAAATGATCCCGGACACCGCCGAGTTCGGCGAACTCCGTCTCGCCGTCACCCAACGTTACGTCCAGGCGGCGGTCGAGGAGTCCAAGGACATGGTGCGGAAAGGAAACCTTCAGGGCGCGAAGGCCCGCATGGATCAGGTTATCACGGCGACCGGCACTCCCGGCGATCCGGTCGCGGTTTCCTATCGGGCGCAGCTCGACGACCCGATCCGGACCAATCCGGCACTGACCCCGGAGCATGCGAAGAACGTCGATACCGTCCGTCGCACCCTGTACACGGCCGATGGCGCCTTCAATCTCGGGAAATTCGACGAAGCGAAAAAGCACTACGAAGACGTGCTCCGCATCGATCCCACCAACACCGCCGCCCGTCGCGGCATGGAACGCGTCGCCCAGGCGAAGTCGTCTTATCACCAATCCTCCTACGATTCCGCCCGTGCCGAAATGCTCACCGAAGTGGCGCAGCAATGGGAAATGGCCGTCCCGCCCACTCCGGAATCCCCTTCCTTCTCCGATCTCTACCACAGCCAGGGTGGTGATCTCGTCACCGTCTCCAGCAAGCTGAAGCGGATTATTTTCCCCAGAGTCAACTTATCCGAGGCATCTCTGGAGGAAGCCCTCGAATATCTGCGGCTGAAGGCTCAGGAATACGACACCACGGAAATCGATCCCGCCAACAAAGGCGTCAACATCACCCTCAACCTCGCCGACGCCACCCCGGAGGCCGCCGCGAAAATCCGCTCCGCCCGGATCCAGCTCAACCTTTCCAACATCCCGCTGGAAGAAATCCTGCGCTATATCACGAACGAAACCGGCACGGATTTCACGACGGACGATTATGCCGTCATCATCACCCCCACCGGTGCTACCGTCTCGAATCTGGTGATGCGCACCTACCGCGTCCCGCCGGATTTCATCACCTCCCTGAGCCAGGGTCTGTCAGGTGCCGGTGCCGCCCCAGACGATCCCTTCGCCGACAACTCCTCCCAAACCGGGCTGCTCGCCAAAAAACTGACCGCTCAGGAAGCCCTCGCCGGACAAGGCATCACCTTCCCCGAAGGCGCGACGGCCACTTACATCCCCACAACCAGCACCCTGCAAGTCGTCAATACCCCGATCAATCACGACCAGATCGCCCAGGTTGTCGAATCTCTCAACCAAACCGAGCCCGTCGCCGTCGCCGTCCGGGTGACGATGATCAAAGCTCGGGAAACCCGCCTCAAGGAACTCGGCTTCGACTGGCTGCTGACCAGCTACGGATTCACCGAACTCGGCCATGTGTTCCATCTCAACGGCGGAACTCAGGGAAATGGCACCTCTCTCTTGGACATTCTTCCATCCGGAATCACCCAAATGTCCCCCATCACGGCGGGAAATCGCAGCGGCAATGGAGCCATTCAAGGAGATTCCCTCGATGCCGTCATTGCCAGCGGTTCCGCCCGTTCCTCCGACGCAGGCATCCGCGCTCCAGGCATTCTGGGACTGACCGGTTTTTACCACGGTGCCGTCGCCCAGGTCGTCATGCGCGGCCTGAACCAGAAAAAAGGCGTGGATATTATGGGCGAGCCTTCCGTCATCACCCGCAGCGGCCAAGCCGCGACTGTCAACATCAGTCGGGAAATGCTGTATCCGACGGAATACGAGCCGCCGCAACTGCCTCAAAACACCGCGGCGATTCGCACCATCATTTACGACGGCGCCACCGGAGCAATCCTCTCGGACGAAGCCCCGAATACTCCAGCGGTAACCCCAGCCCATCCCACGTCATTCAAAAAGCGTGATACGGGCACCATTCTCGAAGTACTTCCCGTCGCCGATGCCAGCAAGCAATACATCAGCCTGAGCATCAAACCCTCCTTCACCGACTTCGATGGCTTTGTGGACTACGGCACTCCACTGACTAACAATCAGGAAACTCCCTTCGGCACCCAGACCGTCGAGATTTCCAAAAACTCCATCCTCATGCCCGTATTCAACACCATGCAGTTGAATACGAACGTCACCATCACCGACGGCGCCACCGTGGTGCTCGGCGGACTTCTCAAGGAAAAAGTCCAGAACGTGGAAGACAAAGTGCCGATTCTCGGCGACGTTCCCGTCGTCGGCCGCCTGTTCCAGAGCAAAGCCACCTCACCGGAAAAAACCGCGATCATTTTCCTCGTCAACGCCGAACTCCTCGACCCCACCGGTCGTCCCTACCGCCATCGCTAAGCGTTTCCCGTTTCCCTTCTTTCTATGCCCGGCCCAGCCAGCGAGCCCGAAAAATACACGATCGACGACATGATGGACCGGCTTCAGCCCCCGTCCGACGAATCGTCAAACGCCCAGGGAGAAATCGTTACCCGCCCCGATGGCACCCAGGTGATTCGTGTCAAGCGACGCAAACGCCGGAGTCACCAACCTCATAAGGAAAAAGAGGCCAAGTCTCTTCGCTCCAGCATTCTCCTCTTCGCCACCGGCGCGGTTGTGTTGTTCGCGCTCATCCTGACGGTGCTCGGTTTTGTGATTTATGCCAACAGCGCACCGTTCCGAAACGCACTGACGGCAAAAATCGCCACCTACACCGGCGCCGAAGTAACCCTCAATCAATTCCGTGTAAACCCCACCGGCGCCAACGCCAACCTGGCAAAATTCCTCTGGCCGGAAAACCAGCCCCTGCACAGCGCCACCCTGCGCGGCATCGCCTCGGACCTCTCTCCCGCCAGCTTTTTCGGCAAGGGCCTGCGCGGTTCAGAAATCACCATCCAACGCGCGGATATCCGGTTCCGCCGCTCGGATTCCCCGCCGGCCGGAAATCCCGACATCGCCTCGCCCCTCTCCTTCGAACGCTGCCATTTCAAAACCCTCACACTCCAGTTCGGGGAAGCCGCCAGCCTCGACAACAGTGAAGCTTCCTACACCCCCCGAAACCTGAAAGGGAATGCCGAAATCCGGCTTCGCAAGGGACTCCTCAAATCACCCGCCTGGCCCGGCGTGAAACTCGACCGTGCCTCGCTCGAAGCCTACGGCGGTAAATGGAATATCAGCGCCTACTGTGAACCCTCACAGGACCGCTTCGGCTCCCTCGTCCTTTCCGGCCCTCTCCACCCCTGGCATCAGGATCAGGAGTCCGTGCTGACCGTTAAAACCGAAGCCTTTCCTCTCTCCGACCTCATCGGCACTCCCTTCGACCGTCTGATTTCCGGAAAAATCGATACCACCGCCACCCCGACCTCGAATTTCCTGATCCTTCAACCGAATGCCGAATCCCCGGCAAAACTCAGCCTCGAATGGCAGGGCAGCCCCAACGCCCCTCTCCAGCTCTCCGGTTTTCCCTTCCTTTCCACACTCAGCCATGCTCTCGACGACAGGAATTTCGAAAATCTAGCGCTCACCCATGAAGTTTCGGGCTCGCTCCAACGCGATTCCGAAACCATCGCCCTGCGCAACTTCCGGGCCCACACTCCCCGACACGCCGCCCTCCGGGGAGACCTGAGCCTGAACCGGCGCACCAAAGCCCTTTCCGGCACCGTCTTCGTCGGCCTGCCGGATTCCATTATCCGGCTCACTCGGGGATTCGGTCCGCACTTCGGAGAACTCTCCGAAGGCTACCGTTGGATCGAAGTGACCATCGGCGGCACCGTGGACGCACCCACCGACAATCTCGAAGCCCTGCTCCGGAGTCCCGCCAGTCCTCGCAGCCTTGCTCCTTCCTCCGAACAAAAAATCCCCACCTTCGAGGAGCTCACCACACCGGGAAATTAGAGGTTTTTCTCCTCTTCCACCCTTCGATTCCGGCCCAATTCCTTGCCCCTCCGGGAGGAATGAAATTTTTTCAGAAGATCGTGGCATTCTTCCCGATCTTGGTTCAGTGTGAACGGTGGATAAGACGGCTAAACCTGTCATCCGATACACCCAAAATTAAACCAAACGAATCATGCAAACTGCCAACGTCAATCTGCCGATCACCGTCACCGTACGCCACGAGCAAGTGACTGATGCCCTGCGGGACTATGCACAAAAGAAAATCGAGGGACTCCATCTCGATTACCCGCGCATCATTGAAGCCCGAGCGATCCTGGACGTTCAGAAAAACCGGCACATTGCTGAAATCATTCTCTTCTGCGCCAACCACATCACCATCGAAGCCCACACCGAGGGCAAGGACATGTATGTGGCGCTCGACGAAACGATCGAGAAAATCGCCCGTCGCATGCGCAAACACAAAACCCGTCTGATGAAGAAAAATCGTCCTCACCGGAACGAATCCATTCGTTACCTTGAGGAACGCTATTTCTCCGACGACGCGCTCGATCACCCGCACGACGCCGAACACGATCCGGAACCGTTCATTGTCCATCCGGAAAAATACTCCGTGCGCACGATGTACAAGGAAGACGCCATCATGGAGCTCGAGCTCAGCGACCGCCCGTTCGTCCTCTACAAGAGCGCCCGCCGCGGTGTCATGACCATCGTCTATCGCCGCAAAGACGGCGAATACGCTGCACTCGACGTCGGTTAAAAAGCACTGACCCTATCAAAGCCGGACAGCTCTCCAGCCGTCCGGCTTTTTTAATATATTAGATCCATTGCCAAAAGGAATTTCCGGAAGCATTGGAGGAAATTGGAGCACGGACTTCAGTCCGACCCGGAGAATCCAGCTCTTCACTGGGAGCGCGGACTTCAATCCGCCCCAAAGAATCCCGCTCTTCACTGGGAGCACGGACTTCAGTCCGATCCGGAGAATCCCGCCAACAATGCCAAACGGACTGAAGTCCGTGCTCCAATTCCGAAAGCGTAGCCGGATATGACGAAGGAAACTCTCGCGAAGAGCCGCAGAGTAGCGGAGTTTTTCTTATATTTCCAATCATCTCCGCGTCCCTGCTGCTCCGCGCGAGTCCATAAAAATCGAAACCACTGGCTACAGTATTTCGTAAAATGCTGTATTATCATAAAATACTAATGATCAGAAATTAACACACTACCTTTAGGCCAATGGGCAAGGAGTCTAAAACCTTTCATCGCCCCGGCTTCGCGTTCCTTTCGCGACCTTGGCGGCTTTTGCGGTAGAGCGAATGAGAAAGGCTCCGGTCGATGGCGGTTCACCTTGTCGTGGTGGGCGATTTGCCTGTTTCAAGACCGCTCACCACCGGACGTTTCGGAGAAACGTCCCTGCCTTTCCCAATTTCCACACGGCCTCTCAGCCCTTCGGCAGGTGCTCCACGCAGTATTCCTCTCCGTCCCCGCCGATGCGGAATTCAAGCTGCGGATCGGAAATTTCCGTGCGTTCACAGGTCTTGCAGTGATGAAACGCCTGTTCCTCGGAGGGCAGCGACTGCTGGAAAACTTTCCGCCGTTGCGCCGCATTCTGGAGCTGCGCCCTGCCACGCCACGCGGGGATCGCGGAAAAGATCAGGTAATTGCCGAAACCCAGAAGGTAGTAAGGGAAAAGCACCGGCTGGGCGACCAAGGGGAACACGACGATCAGAACCGCGGCGATGATCGCCAGAATCCGCACCTGTACCGGAATAATCATGAACAACAGGAATTCCACCCGGGGAAACAAGGTCGCGAAGGCGAAAAACGCCGCTTCGTAGAGGAAAAACCCGCTGCCTTGCACCACACCTCCATACAGAAAGTTCGCCACCAGCAACCCGGAAATTCCCATATAGTAAAACAACGACGTGCGGAAAACGCCCCATTCTCCCTCCAGCGCGTCGCTGATCAGGAAGGCGATCATCACCATGAAAAACATCAGGATCATCCCGAACATCCCCGCCCCGCCGAAACCCGAGGAGGCGAAAAGGAAGGTCACCAGCCGCCAGACTTCTCCCTGCAAAATGAGCGTACGATTGAACTCGAGCAGCGTTCCGATATCCGGCCGGAAAATCTGCAACACATACACCAGCGCGTGAAGCAGCGCGTAATACCGCAAAAATCCCGGGAAAGCCAACCAGCCGAGCTTCCGTTCCATCCTGTCCAACCAAGCCATACGCCCGAGAGCATCGCCGTCAGAACCGAATTGGCAAGAGCCTTCCGGCATGAGGAGGAGCGCCGGTGTTCACACCGGCCCTTCGGTAAAGCCCCAAGAATCAATCAACGCCGGATTCCTTCGCCTTCGTTAGCCGGCTTTCGTCGCTTCATACAACGAGACCACTCCGCAGGTGAGCGGAGTGGCGTCGGCATCCGCGTAGCCGCAGTCGGTCAGCAGGCGGGTCATGGCTTCCCCCGCCGGGAATTGTTCGATGGAGCCGCCGAGGTATTCGTAGGCGTCTTTCTCGCCAGTGAGCCACCCGGCGAAGTGAGGGAGAATCTTGTGGAGGTAAAAACGGTAAGGTTTGCGGAGGATGCCGGTCGGCAGGGAAAAATCGAGGATCACCAGTTTCCCGCCGGGTTTGAGCACACGTTTCATTTCCTTCAGCGCGGCGGGATAGTCCGCCATGTTGCGCAGGCCGAAAGCAACGGTCACGACGTCAAATTCCGCCTCGCCAAACGGAAGATTCAGCGCGTCGGCGACGATGGTTTTGCCGATGCCCCGCGAAGCGGCGTGGGCGAGCATTTCCGGGCAAAAATCGGAAGCGATCACTTCGCAATCCGGACAGGCGTCCTGGATCGCCAGCGCGAGGTCGCCGGTGCCGCTGGCGACGTCGAGCAGTCGCGCCGGCTGCCATTTCCTGATGCGGCGGGTGACGACACGCCGCCACCAGAGATCGGTGCCGAGACTGAGAACGTGGTTGGTGAGCACATAGCGATCGGCGATTCGGGCGAAGGCATCGCGGACGTAAGCGGCATCGGGCATGCCGTATCGGTAAACGCGGGGGCTCGGCTGCCAAGCGTGAAGTTCAGTGTTCATCAGTCTCTCCCTCGCGAGTGCTCCCGAAGGCCGGTGAGGACCGGCGCTCCATTCCGCGTTTAGAACACTTCCATCACCATCAGCGGCGGGATTTCCAGAGAATCTCCCATTTTCAGGCCCAGCAATTTCCGATACAGCTCGCTGGCCGGGGACAGCAGCGTGATTTCCATCCCTTCGTGATTCACCACCAGCCCGCCGGAAGTCGGAACCAGCAGGAAATACTGGGTTTCTCCCTGCAAATCCACCTCCACGAAGGCACCGGCATCGATAGCATCGTCGATGGAGAAATCCGGCGGATGCAGCGCTTCGAAGATCCGCACCGCTTCCGCCATTTCCTCCACCTGCCGCGCCTGCCCCGTCGCGAGATAGGATGCCTCCAGATTGCGCGTGTCGTATTTGCTCTCCGCCTTGCTGTCGCCATCCGTCGCGGCGGCATGCGCCTCCAGCGCGGCCCTCGTCAGCACTTGCAGCCGCTCGCGGAGTTCATTCCGGATTTTTTCTAAAAGCGCAGATTTCATCGGGCAAGAGAGCCTGCATAAAATGCCCCGCTCAGCACAAGTTCCATAAGTCCTATACGACCTATGGAAAAACCGTTGCTATCCTCGCTGCGTTTCCAGCACCTTCCTCCCATGCACACCCTCTACGCCTACAAGAACTGCGACACCTGCCGCAAGGCCATCAAGTGGCTGGACACCCACGCTATTCCCTATCAGCTCAAGGCCATCCGGGAAACGCCACCCTCTCCCGCCGAACTCCGCACCGCCCTCGCCGCCCATGGCGGAGACCTACGCCCGCTTTTCAACACCTCCGGCGGCGACTACCGCGAGCTGAACCTGAAGGAAAAACTCCCCACCCTCACTGCGGACGAAGCCATCGACCTGCTTTCAAAAAACGGCAACCTCGTCAAACGCCCATTCCTCATCGGCCAAGGCGTCGTTCTCAACGGCTTCAAGGAAGACATCTGGAATAGTGCGCTCCTGTAGAGACCAAAAAATCAACCGCAGATGAACACAGATGAACACAGATAAGAGGTGTGAAAATTTGGTTTCTTTGCTTCTTATCTGCGTTCATTCACGTTCATCCGCGGTTTAAAAATCCATCCGTTCCACAACTTCCGCTACGACAGCACCTCAAAAGTCCGCCGACGTTTCTCGAACAACACGGTCTCGCGATACCCCGCCGCTTTCGCGATTTCCATCGCTTTCGGAAAATCACGCGCCACCTCACCCGGCGCATGCGCGTCCGAGGAAATCACCAGCGGAATCCCCGCCGAGCACGCCAGCTCCAGAAACCTCGGTGCTGGATACGCCTCCGCGCACGGCTTGTGCCAGCCCGCCGTGTTCACCTCGATCGCACAACCCGATGCCGCGATCGCATCGATCACCGGCTCGTAAAACCGATCGAGATCCCCAGCCGGAGTGTAGGAAAATTTTTTGACCAGATCCGGATGCGCCAGGATGTCGAAAAGTCCGCTGTCCGCCATTTGGGCATACGTTTTCCAGTAATGGCTCCAGACGGCTTCCACATCCGTTTCCGCCCAGCGGCCCAGCCATTTCGGATTATCGAAATCCCAATCCCCGAGATAATGCACGGAGCCAATCAGGTAGTCCCAGTCGTAGCGCCCGGCCAGATCTTCAATCCACCCTTCGCAACCGTTGAGCCAATCGCATTCCAGTCCCGCCCGCACCGGCAGCCTGCCTGCCGCGCGATTCCGCGCACGCTCGATCCATTCGAAATACGCCGGCAAATCCGCCACCCGCATCCGCCAATCGTCGAACGGCTCCGGCACCGCCGGGGCATGATCCGAAATGCCGTATTCCGTCAGACCGGCCTGGATCGCCGCATCGATGTAAGCTTCCGGTTCGCCCTCCGCGTGCAGGCAGAGCGGGGTGTGAGTGTGATAATCGGCAGGCACTTCGTCTTTCGGGATGAATCCGGTTGAAGGTTTGCGAAAACTCATACTAGACTCACCACACGGTGCAAGCATCGGAAATACCCATGTCAGACTCACGTTCAGAAAACCCAGCGACCCAAGTCATCCGGCACCTGCTCGATCATCTGCGCCGCCATCCCAAGCGGGTGGTTTTCACGGAAGGCGAAGACATCCGGGTCATCCGCGCCGCCGCCCGCCTCGTCGCGGAAGAGGTCGTCGCCCCGATCCTGCTCGGAAACAAGGAAACCATCCGCAAGATCGCAGCGGACCACGGCGTTTCCCTCAAATTCGTCCACATCATCAATCCTCCGGAAGCCACCGACTTCGGCCTCTTCTGCCAGCGGGTGCAAAACATGGCCCGCTACCGCACCATGCAGATCGGTGATGCCACCGAAATCGTCGCCCGCCCGCATTACTTCGGCGCGCTCATGGTGCAATACGGTCAAGCGGACGCCCTCGTCGGCGGCAACCAGGCCCTGCCCGCCGCCTATTTCCGGGCTCTGCTGCACACCATCAAGCCACTGCCCCACGTTCCCAAGCTTTTCGGCGTCACCATTCTCACCGGCTCCCATCTCAAAAACCTTGGCGGTGACGGCATCCTCTTCCTAGCCGACACCGGCCTGATCCCGACTCCCGACGTCCGCGAACTCTCCGCCATCGCCCTCGAAACCGGTAAACTCGCCCGGCACCTCCTCGGTCGTCGCCCTCACGTGGCCCTCATCAGCCACTCCACCAAACGCTCCGCCGCCACCCCGGACGCCCGCCGCATGGCCGCCGCCACTGCGCTGGCACAGGAAGAAGTCCGCAAGAATTTCCTCGAAATCGACATCGACGGCGAACTGCAAGCCGACGTCGCGCTCGATCCCGAAGCCGCCGAAATCAAGCTCCCCGGTGCGGAAGCCCGCAACATCGCCGACGTCCTCGTTTTCCCGAACCTCGACGCCGCCCACATCTCACTCAAGATCCTCCAGCACGTCGCCGGAGCGCAGAACTACGGCCAGCTCATCATGGGACTGGCCCGGCCCACCGCCCAGGTCTCCCGCACCGCCACCGAAGAAACCATCTTCGGCACCGCCGCCGCCATTGCCGTGGAAGCCATCAAGTTCCACCAGCTCTATCCGGACGGCGAAGTCTGAAACCTCCTCGACTCCGCACCGGAAGTTGCAGAGCCGGATATTTCCCGCTTCTTCAACCCAAAAGCCCATCCCATGCGCCTTCGGATTCGTCGTGATCTGACCGCACTCGGTCTTCTCCTCTCCACATCTTTCGCCGCTCTGGCCGGGGATGAAGGCGTGGCGACCTATCTGAAAAAATCCACGGAATGGTTCTCCTCCGAAGAAGCCACCCGCATCACGGAGAACATCCTTTCCTACCAATCCGATTCCGGAGGGTGGCCAAAAAACACCGATACAGTCGGTCAACCCTATACCGGCAAACGCGAAAACCTGCGCCCCACTTTCGATAATAGCGCTACCACCGACGAACTACGTTTCCTCGCCCTCCGCTACAACGCCAGCATGGACGAACAGGCAAAAGCCGCCTTTCTCAAAGGGCTCCACTATATTTTTCAGGCCCAGTATCTCACGGGCGGATGGCCGCAATTCCATCCACCCGGAAAACAGTACCATCGCCACATCACTTTCAATGACAACTCCATGGTCCGCATCTTGGAGTTCCTGCGGGAAGTCCGGGATTCGGAAATCTACCACTTCGTGTCCGAAACGGATCGTAAAACCGCAGCGACCGCCTTTGATCGCGGGATCGACTGCATCCTGAAATGCCAGATCCGGGTGGAAGGCAAACCCACCGTCTGGTGCGCCCAGCACGACGAAATCGATTGCAGCCCACGCAAAGGCCGCGCCTATGAATTGGCGTCTTTCAGCGGCTCCGAATCCGTCGGAATCACCCGACTGCTGATGAGTATCGAAAATCCGGGACCGGAAATCCGCGAAGCGATCGAAGGAGCCGTAGCCTGGTTCGAGGCCTCCCGATTGACCGGTATTCAGGTGGAAAAAAAGCCAGCCCCGGAACTCAAGGGAGGCACGGACCGAGTCGTCGTCGCCGATCCCAAGGCCCCACCGCTTTGGGCGAGATTTTACGATCTCCAAACCGGCAAACCGTTTTTCTGTGATCGGGACGGCATTCCCAAACCCACTCTGGCGGAGATCGGGCCGGGCCGCCGGAACGGCTATTCCTGGTATGGCACTTGGCCTGCAAATCTCCTCGAAAAAGACTACCCTCGCTGGAAAGCGAACCTTCCTCGATAAACCCCACCCACTCCATGATCCGCAACGCCTTCAAAATGCAGCTCCTGCCCGGCTACGAAGCCGAGTACAAGAAACGCCACGACGAAATCTGGCCCGAGCTTTCCGCAGAACTCAAAAACGCGGGGATCTCCGACTATTCCATCTTTCTCGATCCACAAACCCTCTCCCTCTTCGCCGTGCAGAAACTCGCGGACAATCACACCGCCGATCTGCTCCCCAATACCCCGATCGTGAAAAAATGGTGGGCCTACATGGCCGACATCATGGAAACGAACCCGGACCACTCCCCCGTCTGCGTGCCACTTCCCGAAGTCTTCCACGCCGATTGAAACCTGACAATCAGTCCTTTAGAGGCTGTCTGAAAAATGGCAGGGACGTTTCTCCGAAACGTCCGGTGGTGAGCGGTCCTAAAACAGGGAAATCGCCCACCACGACAAGGTGAACCGCCATCGACCGAAGCCTTTCTCATTCGCTCTACCGCAAAGCCGCCAAGGTCACGAAGGGACGCAAAGCTCTGGAAAATGGATTGAGGTTCAAGCGAAACGCAAAGTAGGAGAGGTCGCGGAGAGGAACGCTGAGTTTTATTTTTATCTTTGCGTTCCTTCGTGACCTTGGCGGCTTTGCGGTAAAACCCGATTCGCAGCAAAGACAGGCGAAATTCAAGGAACATGACGATCTCCAAAACGAGATAGCCCCACATTCATCCCTCCGGGGAGTTGACGCCTTGAACTCCGTTGTTTAGGGCTTCGGGGTGATAAAGCTCCGCCGCATTTCCTTCATCCTCCTGGCTCTCGCAGCCGTCGGTTCCGCCCGGGCGCAACTTATTACAAATTTACAGCTTTCGAAAGCCCAATACCTTTCCGGCGAACCGATCATCGCCCAGATCACGGTGACCAACCACGCCGGAACCGAGCTGACCTTTCAAGACACCCGCGCCCTGCCATGGCTCGATTTTGTCGTGCGCAACGCGAACGGCCATCCGGTGAACAACCGCCTCCGCGCCGCCTTCAAGCCGCTCAAAATTTCCCCCGGTCAAACCCGCGGCTCCAACATCGATCTTTCCCAGCTCTTTCTCCTCACCGAAACCGGGAACTACTCCGTCACCGCCATCGTCCGCAATCCCTCCGCCGGAATCGATGGCGTTTCCACCAATAAAGTCTTCTTCAGCGTCAGTCCCGGTCGGGCTTACTGGACCCAGAAAGTCGGCGTCCTCGGAAAACCCGGCAACCTGCGCGAATACCGCCTGCTGAATTTCAACGCCGGCAAGACCAGCCAACTCTACGTCCAGATCTGCGACGACCGCACCGGACGAATCCTCCGCACTTTCCCGCTGGGAGAAGCCCTGCTGATCCGCAAGCCGATGACCACCATCGACAACAAGCAACACATGCACGTTCTCTACCTCGGCACGCCCACCATGTGGGTCCACTACGAAATCGACATCGACGGCAAGGTCGTGAACCGCCAGATCCACCAACGCGGTGCCCAGGGCGATCCGCAGCTTCTGACCATGCCCAATGGTTCGGTCCGCGTCGGCAACGGAATCCTTTACGATCCAAAGGCTGCGGCGGAAGCGAAAGCCAAATCCCGCAAGGCCTCCCAGCGCCCGGCGATCCCTTACAACTGAAATTTCCCGTCCCGAAAATTATTTCAGCTAAATTAACTTTACATTTTTTAAAAAATATCAAAAAGTCCAAAAAGTTTTCTGATCCGAACCATTTTTTATGAAAACTCTACTCAAATTCCTCAGCCTTGCCACGCTGTGCGTATTTGGAGCGACAGGTCTTCAAGCTGCCAATTTCCGCACGGTTGTCATCGACCCCGGTCATGGTGGCCACGACAACGGCGGCCAATGGGGCCGTGTTTATGAAAAGCACCTCGCTCTCGATACCTCGGCCCGCATTGAATACCATTTGCGCAAAATGGGCTTCAATACCGTCCTGACCCGTCGCAGCGATTATTTCATCTCCCTGCCGCAACGGGTCAGCATCGCGAACCGCTATAAAAACGCGATCTTCGTCAGCGTGCATTACAACAGTACCACCTCCACCAGGGTCAACGGTCTGGAAACCTTCTACCACACCCCTCAGAGCGAGCGCCTCGCCCAATACGTGCATCGCAGCATGATGCAATACACCAAGGTGGAAAATCGCGGCGTGAAAACCGCCCGCTTCTACGTCATCCGGAACACGAAAATCCCTTCCATCCTCATCGAAGGCGGCTTTGTCAGTTGCTCCAACGAAAGAGAGCGCCTGAAATCCGGCTGGTATCGTGAAGCGCTCGCCCGCGGCGTCGCCGATGGCATCCGCCGTTACCGCAACAGCTCCAATTAAATCCCCTCATGGGCACGGTCTCGACGGCGGAAATGCGTGCCCTCGAGGCCTCCGCCTGTGCCGCCGGATGGTCGGAAGAAAAACTGATGCACCTCGCTGGCGAGAGTCTCGGAAGAGCTCTCGCCCTTTCTTTTCCTTCTCCCGGCACGCTCGTCACCTACCTCGGCAAAGGCCACAACGCCGGGGACGCCCTGATCGCCGCCCGCTGGCTTCGTGACACCTGCGGATGGGAGATTCTCTTGAGAGAAGCCTATCCAGTCGAACAACTCGCCCCCCTCACCTTGGCGGTTCGCAGGGAATTTGAAGCCCCCTCGCCGCGGAGCGCTCCTGAAATTTTCTCGAATCATCGCCGTCCGTTGGTTCTGCTCGATGGCCTGCTCGGCATCGGAGCTCGCGGCCCGCTCCGCCCTCCCCTTCTCGAACTCGCCCGGGAAATGCGTTTTTTACAATCCACGGCCAACGCATTCATCGCCGCCGTCGATCTCCCTTCCGGAACCAATCCGGATAGTGGCGAAACATTTCCCGATGGAGTGTCCGCCGATATCACCTTCATGATCGGAACCTCGAAAACAGGGCTTCTCCACTCATCGGCCACCTCCACCACTGGAAGGCTCGCACTCGTCGACGTGCCACCCCTCCGACACACGGAGACCACCGATCTGGAACTCATCTGCCCCCAGCAACGGCAATTCGCGAAATCGCGCCGCCCCTTCGACTTCCACAAAGGCCAGGCAGGCCGGGTTTCCCTCATCGCCGGTTCCGCAGCCTATTCCGGAGCCGCCGTGATGGCAGCCACCGGGGCACTCCGTGGTGGGGCCGGACTGGTGACGCTTTTCGTTCCGCTTTCTATCAAACCTCTCATCGGAGCGCAATGTCCGCCCGAAATCATCATTCGCGGTTACGAGCATCCGTGCGAGGCCCTCGAATACCCCCACGACGCTCTCGTCGTCGGTTGTGGACTCGGAGAAATTCCTCCGGAGCATCAGGACCGCTGGATCCAGCTCCTCAAACGCAGCGAAAGCCCCACCATCCTCGATGCTGATGCCCTGAATTTTCTGGCGAAAGCCGGTCAGCTCGACCTGCTCGCCCCTCATCATCTTCTTACGCCCCACCCCGGCGAATTCGCGAGACTGGCTCCCGATCTGAAATCCCTGCCCCGGGAAATCCAGGCCCGGACCTTCATCCTGCGCCATCCCACCACGCTGCTCCTGAAAGGCAGCCGCACCTTGATCGCCTCACCGGGACATCCCCTGTTCGTCAATTCCACCGGCACTCCCGCAATGGCCACCGGCGGCCAGGGAGACCTGCTCGCGGGGGTGATCGGTGCACTCGTTGCGTGCGGCCTTCCCCTGATCCAAGCCGCTTCACTGGCCGCATGGACCTGCGGCCGCGCTGCGGAAATCTCCCTGAACGAACCCCACCTCAGCGAAGAGTCCCTCACTCCCAGCGATGTCGCCCATTTCCTCGGCGCCGCTTTCAGCGATTGGAAAAATTCCGCCCGCTGATTTTTTTTGGAGCGCCGGTGTTCCCACCGGCTTGGCTTTGCAAAGAAACGAAGAGCCGGTGGGGACACCGGCGCTCCATTCTTCATCAACCAACTTCGCCGGTCTCTTCCTTCTCTTCGTCCACCGCCAGATGCCGGTCCACCAGGAACGGACCGAAAGGAATGAACGCAGCCAAAAACGCCAACGCGCTTTTCCGGAAATTCAGCGCGCCATTGATCCATGCCAAAAGCACCACTAGAACGTAAGCGATGAACAGAATCCCGTGGATCATACCTGTCCACTGCACCGCTGCGGGCATATCCGCCATGTATTTCAGGGGCATCGCTACCCCCAGCAGCAGCAAAAAGGAAATTCCTTCGAAATAGCCGAGCAGGCGGACTCGTCCGACGTGATGATTCAAATGTGGCATGGCCCATCGATGAACCCGGAATCCGTTCTGGCAAACGAAAAAACCGCTGACTGCCGAAACAGTCAGCGGTTTTGAAAAGTTCCCGAGGTGTTAGCCGGACGGGAAGGAAACGTCTCAGTTCACCGCGACCGCGGAAGAACCGGTTTCGCCGGTACGGATACGGATCGCCTCTTCCACCGAAGAGATGAAAACCTTGCCGTCGCCGATCTTGCCGGTATTCGCGCTTTTGACGATCGCGCCAGCCACGCCTTCCGCCTGGGCGTCATCTACGACGATTTCGATTTTGACCTTGGGCAGGAAATCGACGGTGTACTCCGAACCGCGATAGATCTCCGTGTGGCCTTTCTGACGCCCGAAGCCCTTGACTTCGGTGACAGTCATGCCTTGAACACCCACCTCTGCGAGGGCTTCCTTAACTTCTTCGAGTTTGAATGGTTTGATGATCGCTTCGATTTTTTTCATGATACGGCGGATTGGTATAGGTGGAAAAGCACTGGTCGTGCCAACATCCGTGGCTTTTCCTGTTTTAGCTGAAGAACGGGTCTTGCATTGGCACGTTTTGGGAAGGTCGAAAGGTCGGTCGGATGGATCAATTCAACGGTCGATTCCTGAATTTGCAAGTCATTCGGCGGCGATCGCCCGACCATTCCGTCGCCGTGCGGGAACCGCTCAGTTCCGTTGTTTGAGCAGATCGCGGATTTCCGCCAGCAGCGTTTCCTCGGCGGAAGGTGCGGCCGGAGCTGCCGGTTCTTCCCGCTTGAGCTTGTTGATCGCTTTCACCACCAGGAACATGACGAAGGCGACGATGAGGAAGTTGATCCCCACGGTGATGAAGTTCCCGTAGGCGAAGACCGCGCCCTGCTCCTTGGCCGCCGCCAGCGTCCTGCCGGTATTGCCCTCGGTGAGCGGGATGAACAGGTTGGAAAAATCCATTCCCCCGCTGATCCTTCCGATGAAGGGCATGATGAGGTCCTCGATGAACGAGGAGGAAAATTTGGTAAACGCCGCACCCATGACGAAAGCCACGGCCATGTCGATCAGGTTACCCTTCAGCGCGAATTCTTTAAACTCTTTCAGCATAGGTCAAAGGTGTGAAACTGACGGCACCCTCTCAAAAATTGTCAGATCCTCCAAGGAACATTTTTGATGAAATGCCGGATCGCCCCTTGCTCTCGGAAGGTTTTCCGGGATCGTAAAACCATGCTCCGCGGATGGCCCTTTTTCGTTACGTTCCTGCTGCTTCCCTTATGTGCCATCCTCTCGGTTTCCTGCGCTTCCTTCGCCTTCCGTGCCGAAGCTTCTTCCGAGCAACGCCGCCCCGCCAATGACGTGCTCACCGGCAGCACGATGATGGCTTCGGGCTTGCTCCGCTCCTCGCTCGTCAATGTGGTGCGCCAGCCGATCACCACCGTGAAACTGGGTGCCGTCGTCGCGTGGCAACGTCCGAAAAAGGTGCTCAGCACCTACCTTCCCTTTTCCACCCAGTTTCTTCCCGAGCCCGCTGGGCCACCGGGGAGCGAAGCCTTCGAACTCACGCTCGATCAACGGAATTTCCCGCCTCGTGAAGATGGAAAACTGACGTGGCTCGTGGATGGGCCGGGGTTTTTCCCGGAATTCGAACGCCTGCTCTCCACTTCGCGCAAAAGCGTCGATGTGCAGGTGTTCATTTACGACAATGACGACATCGCCGTTCGCTACGCGGACCTCCTGAGAAACAAGTCCGCCGACACCCGGGTGCGTGTGCTCTACGACGATCTCGGCAGCCTGTTCGCGCAGACGGCTCCGCCCGAAACACCTTCGCCCAAAGGCTTCGTCCCCCCGGCGGATATGCGACGCTATCTGAAAAACGATTCGGATGTGCGCGTGCGCCGCATCGCCAGCCCATGGCTCGTGGCGGACCACACCAAACTGCTCGTTTTCGACAGCCGGATCGCCGTGCTCGGCGGCATGAACATCGGGCGCGAATACTATTCCGAATGGCACGATCTCATGGTGCATGTAGAAGGCCCCATCGTTCCCTCGCTTCAGCGCGAATTCAACCGGACCTGGAGAAAAGCCGGACCTGCGGGAGATTTCGGGCTTTTCCGGGCACCCGCTCATTGGCATCCGCAGCCGAAATTCCCCTCCGGCATTCCCCTGCGCATCCTGCGGACCGATCCGGCGGAAGGCCGCTACGAAGTGATGGACTCCCACCTCATGGCCATCCGTTCCGCCCGCAAACGCATCTGGATCGAAAATCCCTACATCGCCCACGACGATACAATTCTCGCTCTCGAAGCCGCGGCACGCCGGGGTGTCGATGTGCGGGTGATCCTGCCTGCGAAGGGTGATTCGACCGTGATGGATCTGGCCAATCTTTCCACCGCCCGCATTCTCATCAAGGCCGGAGCGAAGGTTTATCGCTATCCCCGCATGACCCACATGAAGGTGCTTCTTTGCGACGACTGGGCCAGTATCGGCTCCGCCAATCTCGACACTCTCAGCATGTGCATCAACCGGGAGCTCAATCTGGCTTTTTCCGACCGCCGGGAAATCCAGCGGCTCGTCGCGAAAATCTTCGCCCCCGATCTCCGGGCCAGCACACGGATGCATTTGAAAGAAACCGAATCCCTACTGGCCACTCTCACAGCCCTTCTCGCGAATCAGTTGTGAAAAGAATTCTCGCGTAAATCCGCAGGGTCACAGCCTTTTTCTTCGGCAAAAACTGCTCTGTAGCACTCCATGTGACACTCGTCCCCGCTGCCATGATGCTGATTGTTATTTACCTTCATCGCCAAAAACTGACTCAATCCTGATGAGGTTCTGTCTTTTTCGTATTTCTCACCGATCGCCCGAGCAAATGGGCGGCGATGGGCAAGGTGATGAAAAGAAACGCGATCGCCGCGATCATCTTGATCCACGCGGAAGCCGTTCCGAAAGCGAGGGCCGCCGCGATGCCTGCGAATCCGATGCCGAAGGTGCTCGCCTTGGTCGCCGCGTGGATGCGGGAATAAAAGTCCGGGAAACGGAAGATACCGAGCGCCGCGACCAGTGCGAAGAAGCCACCGATGAGCAGGAAGATGGATGCGAAGGTGGTTGTCATTTGCTTTTGGTGGATTCGTCGGATTCCCGTTGCAGGTAGCGCGCGAGCGCCACGGTGCCGAAAAAGGCGATGACCGAGAAAATGAGCACGATGTCCAGAATCGCTTCGTCACCGCTGCGGATGGCGTGGGAGATCATCAGCACGGCCACCAGCAGGCCGAGCAGGTCGATAGCCACCATGCGGTCGGCGGCGCTGGGGCCTTTCGCCATTCTCAGGAGGCAGAGAACCATCGAGGCGAAAAGCAGGATTTCAAAAATCGTGATGACGGCGGTGGGAATCATGGTGGGGAAAAATCGGGTTCGCCCAAAGACTGGCGGATCAGGGTTTCCAGTTCGTTCCGGGTTTGTTCGGGATCGTCGAGATAAAGCGCGTGGACGAGAAGCATGTCCGATCCCTCTTCCAGATCGAGGGACAGGGTGCCGGGGGTCATGGAGATCAGGCAAGCGGCTTCCCAGCGTTGGATGGGATCGTAGCCGCGCAGGCTGATTTCGACGAAACCCGGCCGGAAGCGCGGTTGCGGACGCAGCGCGTCCATTGCCACGCGGATGTTGGAGAGCGTCATTTCCCGCAGGTAGATCGGCAGGAAGCGCAGCAGGCCGGGCAGGCGGAAAAAGGTTCGTTTCCAGAGTTCTTTCACGGGACGGTGGGGGTGAAAAGCTGACCGGCGGCGATTTCCGCCAACTCGAAAAGCCACGATGGATAGACGCTGATGGCGATCGTGCCGGCGGCGAGAAGGACCATCGGAATCACATGGCCGGGAAGGATGGGACGAATGAGAGTCGCGGTTTTGAGGCGGTCTTTCCAGAACGCCTCGGCCCAGATTTTCGTCATGGAGAAAAGCGTGAGGATGCCGACTGCGAGAGAGACCCCCGCCGCGAGCCAGGCGTTGAGATGGAGGGTTTCTTTCAACAGTGCCAGCTTCGCCCAGAAGCCGGAAAACGGCGGGATGCCGCCCAGCGACAGCGCCGGGATGAGGAACAGCACGGCCAGCCACGGAGCGCTGCGATAGAGACCGCCGGTTTTCTTGAGATCCTCTCCTCCGCCGATCCGGTCGATGGCGGAAGCGGCGAAGAACAGATTCGTTTTCACGAGGATGTGGTGCAGGACATAGAAGATCGCCGCCGCCATCGCTCCCACCGTTCCCAAGGCCAGCCCCAGCGTCATGTAGCCGATCTGGCTGATGATGTGGAACGAGAGGATGCGCCGCGTGTGGAACTGGCTCGCCGCTCCGAGGACGCCGGTAATCATGGTGAGCAAGGAAACCCACAGCAGCACCGGGAACACGAAATCCTGCTGCGTGTGGAAAGCGGGGCCGAAGGTGCGGATCAGCGCGTACACGCCGACTTTGGTCAGCAACCCGGCGAACACCGCCGAGATGGTGTGCCGTGGCGTGTGGTAGGAGGACGGCAGCCACGCGTAGAGCGGGAAGACACCGGCCTTCACCGCGAAGGCAAGCAGCAGGAACACCGCTGAAAGGCGGATGCCGGTGGTGGAACCCTGTCCGCTGGCGATGCGTTGCGCGATATCCGTGAAGTTAAGTGTTCCCAGCGTTCCGTAGAGCAGCCCCGCGCCGACGAGGAACACCAGTGACGCCACGATGTTGAGCACTACGTATTTCACCGCCCCTTCGGTCTGCGCCTTTCCGCCGCCGAGCGCCAGCAGCACGAATGAGGATAGCAGCATGACCTCGAACCAGACGTAGAGGTTGAAAAGGTCGTTGGTAAGAAACGAACCGACGACGCCGAACAGCAGGAATTGATAAAGCGGATGATAGCCGCGCCTTTCGTCGGCAGGGGGAATCTCCGCCAGGCCGTGGATCGCACCGCAAAAACCGATCAATCCGGTGATCGCGACCATCAGCGCGGAAAGCATGTCCGCTTGCAGCCGGATACCCACCGGGGCGGCCCAATTCCCGACATCGAGAATCACCGGGCCTTGGGACTTCACGGTGGCGACCAGTGCGGCCCCGACCAGCATGAGGACGCCGGTGGCGCAAACGGCCACGACCCGTTGGGCGCGGGAGTGGCCGAGCAGGAGCGTCTGCGCAACGGCGGCACCCATCGGGACAAGAAGCGAAAGAAACAGGGGAAGGGCGGTCATCGGAGGTCAGGAATCCGTTTTCGTCAAACGGTCGAGGTCGTCGGTATGGAGTTCGTGGTAAGCCTTCCTCATCAGCACGATGGCAAAGGCGATCACGCCGAAGCCGATCACGATGGCTGTCAGGATGAGGGCTTGCGGCAGAGGGTCGGGATGTCCGGGCGGCGGGCTGGTGTCACCTTCGTGCACGATCGGAGAAACGCCGCCGCCCAGACCCGGCAAGGTCAGGATCACGAGATTCGCCGCTTGGCTCAGAAAGAGCACGCCAATGAGCATACGGGTGAAATTCCTCCTGAGGATCAGGTAGAACCCGCAGGTGAACAGAAAGCCGGTCAGAATGATGATGATCGTTTCCATGGTTCAATGATTCGGTTCTGGTTCACCGGGGCTGCGAAGGGTCTCGCTGCGGATCAGGCGGGTGAGGATCAGCAGACAAACGCCCACGACCACCAGATAGACGCCGATGTCGAAGAGGAACGGGGTTCCGAATTTCGTCTTCCCGACGAAAGGCAGCCACAGGGAACCGAGCCAGACGCCTTCCATGAAGGTCTTTTGCGAAAGCACGGATGGCAACGTACTCAACAAGGCGGTGGCGACTCCGGCAGCGATCAGGAGCAACGGCTTGCGCCCGGCGTGCAAGGGATGGTCCGCCGTGGCCAGCCGCCGCAGGACCAGTCCGGCCCCCGCCACCAAACCGCCGATGAAGCCGCCGCCCGGCTCATTGTGGCCGCGGAAAAGCAGGACGACGGACATGAAAAGAAACAATGGCGTCAGCCATGTCACCGCCGTGCGGTAGAGGGGGGTGGCAATCGCCAGTTCGGCTCCGACGTTGCGGCGATGCGGGCCGAGCAGAAGCCCCGCCACACCGAGAGCGGCAATCGCCAGCACGCAGATTTCGCCCATCGTGTCCAAGGCGCGGAAATCGACGAGGATCACGTTGACGACATTCTTCCCATGCGCTTCGGGGAGGCTGCGTGCCGCCATTTCGGCGGATACCCGCTCCGCTTCCGGCATTGGGGCACCGCGCACGGCGAGCAGCGCCAGCGTCAGGACGGTTCCGGCGGCGAGGGCGATGGCCAGATCGGTGCTCCGTCTGCGCGGCGACGAATCGGAAAAGGCGCGCAGCGGGGGGAGCTGCCGCATGACCAGCGAGAAGAGCACCAAGGTCAGGGTTTCCACCAGCACCTGCGTCAGCGCCAGATCCGGCGCTCCGAAGAGGGCGAACAGCAAAGCCACCCCGTAGCCCACTCCTCCCATCGCCAGCACCGCCATCACGGTGCTGCGCGAGCGGATCGCCACGATCCCGGCCAACACCATCAGCAGGGAGATGCCCGTCGGCACGAAGCGGACCGGACCGCTTTGCGGAAGGCCCGCCCAACCCGTATCCGCCAGCGAAGCCGTCACCAGCGCGGACAGGCAGACGAGCATCACCGCGAGATAGAGACGGAGATTTCCATGCTGGAAAAAGCGGGTGATCTCCCCCGCCCCGGCGATGAACCGCGAAAGCCCGCCGTCGAATGTTTCCGATGCTTTCAGGGGAATCTTGCCGAGCGCGAAGCCCAGATAGCCTCGCACCTTGCTGCGGAATACATAGAGCGCCACGCCCGCCAGCACCGTCACCGCGCTGAGCGCGAGCAGCATGTTGAAGCCATGCCACAGTTTCAGATGCACATCCACCGGTTCGCGGGTGATGTCCCGGGCGGCGGCGCTGATCAATCCTTCACCGAGAAGCGCCGGAAACATCCCGATCAGCGCGCCGGCCACGGCGAGCAACAGCGGGCCGACCAATAGCGACCACTGGCGGGCTTTCGGATTGATTTCGGGGATTTCTCCACGTCGGTGGAACGGCGAAACGCCCACTTTCAAGGCGACCGTCACATTGATCGCGTTCGCCGCGAAGCCGAGACAGGTGATCAGCACCGCATATCTCCCCGCCTGCGTTTCCGCCTCATAGAGCAGCTCCTTGCCGATGAAACCGATGAACGGCGGCAGGCCCGACATCGAAAACGCCGCCAGCGCCGCCGCCAACGCCACCAGCGGGAGGCGTTTCCCCAAGCCGTGAAGGAGCGTGATGTTCCGGGTGCCCGCCGCCTTGTCCACGATCCCCGCGATCATGAAAAGCGGCGCCTTGTACAGAGCGTGGACGACGAGGAAAACCATCGCCGCCTTGAAAGCCAGGTCCGTACCGATGCCCAGCAGCATCACCAGCGTGCCAAGCGCGCTCATCGTCGAATACGCCAGCAGCTTCTTGAGATCCGTCTGCGCCAGAGCCAGCACCGCTCCCAGAAACATCGTCACGCCGCCGACAACGGTGAGCGTGTCATGCCACATGACCGTCCCACCCAGCACCGGCGTGAGCTTCGCCAGCAGGAACACCCCGGCCTTCACCATCGTGGCGGAGTGCAGATAGGCGCTCACCGGAGTCGGCGCGGCCATCGCATCCGGCAGCCAGAAATGGAATGGCACCTGCGCGGACTTCGTGAAGGCTCCGAGCAGAACCAGAATGAGAATCCCCGTATAGAGCGGGCTTGCCCGGATCACGTCGCCGCGCTCCTGAAGTTCCGCGAGACTGAACGTCCCGCCCGCCGCTCCCAACAGCAGGATGCCCGCAAGCAGCGCCAGTCCTCCCGTCCCCGTCACCAGCAAGGCCCGCAGTGCCGACTTCCTCGCCGCCGCGTCGGAATGGGAAAGACCGATCAGAAAATAACTCGCGAGACTCGTCAGTTCCCAGAATACGAACAGGACCAACAAATGATCCGAGGATGCCACCCCCAGCATCGCCAGCATGAAAAACTGCACGAAGGCGAAAAACGGAGCCGCTTGGGCCGAACCGTTCAGATAGCCGCCGCCGTAGATCAGGATCAGTGCTCCGATGCCCGTAATCAGCATCGACAGCAGCAGGCCCGGACCATCCAGACGAAAGTCCAGACTCACTCCCATTTGTGGAACCCATTCACCGGACCATTCCGGCAGGCGGCTCGATGCGACATTGCCGGTCTGCGACAACAGCCAGAAAAACAAAAAAGCGGGCACGACCGCCGAAAGCCAACCGCTCAAAGCCGCATTTCGTCTGGCTGCCAGCGGCCACAGCAGCGCCCCGGCAAAAACCGCGATCAGTCCGAACAAATACCATTCCATACGATAAATCATTTAGAGGGGGATTCACTCTCCCCCTCCGCCTTCATGCCAAGCCCATTGAAAAACCGGTTCTCCATAAACCTAACTGGAACCATGGGGGTTATCGGAAGCCTTCTCGTCTTCCTGCGTTTTTTTCCTAAGCTCCAAACCAAAGGAAACAAGCACCCATACCGTCAATCCCGCGAGCAGGAACCCCTCTCCTGCCGACACACCGCCATCGTTCATCACCCACCACAGGATGGCCACCGTTATTGTCGCAAGTGACAGACACCTTGCGGACAGCGCACTTTCAAAAAAACGGTGCCCTATCAACGCACCAAACAACCAGACCGCACCACTGCCTATGGTCAACACCATTGAGTAAGCCCCTTCCCCGGCCCGGAACGACGCGCAGGCAAACCCGATCGCCAGAACCGATGCAAGAAAAGCGGCAAGACCCAGCGTACGCATTTGACGTCGGGAAAAAGGATCTCTTGAAGCCGGACTTCTAACCGAGTCTCGCAACAAAACGCGTCCCAGGATCACAAGCAAAATGCCTGAACCCGCCAAAAGCAAATGGCTGACAAAGATCATGTAGTAAGCGGCGAACGCTGTGCGGTGGCGACCCTACCACCGCGGCTTACTATCACCGTCGGAGTGACGGTGAAACCCTTGTAAGGTGAAAGTGAAATGGGGTTTCTACCCTGTCAAGGTCGGCTTTCAAAAGTTGAATTGGAAGCATCAAGACTCGATCGTCATGAGTACCTCCAGACGACATCTCCCCAAGCGGTGCCGCAGCAGTCACCCTCAACGCTCCGAAGCCGATCGCAGGAACAGAGGCAAGGTGAAGCGACGTAGGAAAAACAAGACGTTGTAAAACGGCCTAATCCCATTCAAATGTTTTCCGTTTCGTCGCCCGCAAGGAATATCGTCCGCCATTCGCTGCCCGGATGGGATCGAACAATGCATCCATTCCCACTCCCTTGATTTCGTAAACCTGTTCCATCAGCTCGCCCAGTCTTCCCTTGGGGAACCCGCGCTCCTTGAACCACGAGAGATACTCCGGCGGTAAATCGATCAGCGGCACCCCGGCGGGTGGATAGAACTGAGGCCCGAATTTACCGAATGGCATCCGGGCCTTGCCGATCTCCGCAAGCAGGTTGCGGAAATCGTCGCGGTCAATTTCCGTGAAGTCCATTGCAAGGGGCGTTGAACTTCATCGATTCATTCCTCAGTGGCTCAGGGCCACCTCAGGGCTTGCCTTCTGATTGGCCTTTTCGGCGGCTTCCGTCTGGCCCTTGAACCAAGTGTCGTATTCCTCGATGTTGATGACCTCCATCGTGCCGACCATACTGCCGTGCTGCTCGCCGCAAAGCTGGCCGCAAACCACATAGGTTTCCAGGGTCTTGGTGGGAGTGAACCACATCGGGATTTCCCGGCCCGGGATGGCATCCTGCTGGATACGCATCGGCTTCAGGGCGAGGTTGTGAATCACGTCCTTGCTGCCCACATTGATTACAGCCGGACGGCTGACCGGCAATTTGAGCATCGGGCTCACGAAATCGTCCGTGGCGTTCGGATCGCTGTAATCGATGCCAAGTTCATTGGTCTCGGTCATGAGCTGAGGATCGACCCGGCCGAATTTACCATCCGCACCCGGATAGTGGTAAATCCAGGCGAACTGCTTGCCGACGGCACGCACCCGGACGGGATTCATTTCCTGAACCTTCTCCCACTCGTCCACGCGCTCGCCCCACAAGGGGAAGGCGAATCCGAGCAGCAATACGGCTTCCACGATGATCACACCGATTTCCAGGTGGCTGGAAAGATGGCTGCGCACGCCTTCATAGGACGCCTTCGGGTTGCGTTTGTGCCAGAAGCGCCAAAGGCAAATCACGAAGAAAGTCGACCAACCGACGAACAGAAGGAGCATGAACCAGTGCACCACGTCGATCATGTGATCGACCTGGCCACCGTGGACGGAGAAACATTCAGGAATGCCGAGAAGTTTGGATGGACTCATGAGGAAAATGGAAAAATAGGAGAAGTCGGAAAATCAGCGCCCGGATTGAGGGGCGACATAGTCGTCACTCAGGGAAGGATCGAAGGTCTCACGTTCGCGCCGGGCGATGCGGACCATGAAATAGATCACCGATCCCAGCATCATCAGGATGACGATCAGCAGTGCGAAAATCGACCAGCCGGCGGCATCGCCACCGCCCGAGACCATCGTCACACGGCAGGTGGAACAGGCAAGAAGAGAGGAAATCATGGCAATGAAAGGGTTAAACGAGAATTTTGGAAGCCTTGCGGTAGAAGTAGACCCCGTAGACGGGCATTCCGATGCATCCCGCAATTCCGAGGTAGCCGATCACCTTCGTCAGAACCGTGGTATCCTGCGCCAGCACGAAGGACCACAGTACGAGGAAAAGACACAGCAGTGTCGAGACCGTTACGAAAACAATGTGAAATCCTTTGATCGACATAAGATAATGCGGGTAAACGGGTTAATAGAAAAACCGGTCGAAAATGGGGTCGCCTTCAGCCAGTGCGGTGAGACCGAAAAGCGCGATCGCACCCACGACCGAGATGACGATAAGCCAGTAAACGAGTTTTTTCTCGTGATTAAGGTGCATGAAAATCAACGCCACACAACTGGCTTTGACCGTTGCGATGCAAAGACCGAGAATACAGTCCCACATGTCGAAACCGTGGCCGCCCACATCGAGCGCGGGGATTTCCGCCACGGCCCAGGTGAGGATCGTGCCAAGAAGAAGAACACCGAAAACGGCCAGATAGGTCTTTTTCGCTTTTTGAATCGCTTCTGGAGTGTCTGCCATATGCTGAAAAATTGAAGGAGTGTGGGATCGGGAGATTTACATCAGGTAGAAGATCGGGAAAACGAAGATCCAGACCAGGTCCACGAAGTGCCAGAACAGGCCGCCGACTTCGACGCGGTTGGCAAGCCATTCGGGATTGGCGAGATACATTTTACGACCAAAGAACAGGTAGTAGCCGAGAACGAGCGCTCCGCCGATCACGTGGAGGCCGTGCAGACCGGTGATCGTGAAATAAAGCGCGTAGAAGGTATTCCACGACGGTGTGAACTTGGAGGAGAAGGAGATTTGTTCGCGTGGCACATCCAGATGGCTGAAGGTGTGCTTGGCTTCACGAGCCGCGTAGTCCGGGCCGAAGAACTGTTCCTTGACGGTGATCTTGGCATCGCGCGTTCTCACTCCGTCAGCCTTGGCCACGAAGCCCTTCCAGCCGATGCGATAACGCTCGGTGAGCGTCGGCTCGAGTTTCGGATTGCCGGACTTGTCCACTCCGCCTTTCTCAAGGAGTTCTTTTTCGAGAGTAGCGATCTGTTCCTTGTGCCATTCCCAGGCTTCCCGGGCGGAGGCGTCGTTCTGGAGCAGCCAGGAGTTTTCGATGGCCACCATCGGATCCACACCCTTCTCGACCGCTTTCATCGCGAGGTATTGGAAATCGATCGCGTCCACATAATGGAACACCATCGGGCTATCCTGAAGTTTTCCGACCACCACGGTGCCGTCACGCAGGGACGACTGGGCGTCTCCCGGCTTGATGTCCCGCGGACCGAAATCGAAGACCACGGCCGGCGTCACGTTGAAGGTCACGCTGGAAACCTCGGTCATCAGGTGGGGAGCGATGGACTCGGTGTCCACGGCGATGTAAGGGGCCAGTTCCCAGCCTTTTTTCCCCGGGTTCGCCTCCTTTTCGGCGGCCCATTGCTCGCGAAGGGAAGCGGTGCGGTGTTCCGCGTTGTTGGTGCGGGCGGCGAGGTGCAGCTTCTTGATTTTCGCAAGCAGTTCCGTCGAAAGCTCTTCCCCGGCGTTGGCGATGATTTCTTCTTCTCCACCTTGCGAGGTGATCGCTTTCAGGTCGTTGGCAAGCGTGATCTTGGCGTTGCGGTGGGATGCCTGGGAAAGGAGCTCTTCCACCCATGGCTTGTAAACGCGGACGGTGTCGAAGGTCAGTTTTTCGGTCGCCACGTGGATCAGGTTTTCCTCGACCTTGCGGCCGTGGTGATCTTTCTCCTCCTTATAACTCAAGTGGCCTTCGATGATCGTGTAATCCGTCAGACGAATGGCCTGGTGATGGAATTTCACGTTGTACTCGATGCTCTTGAGCACCATGAAGGTGGCGGCGCAGGCAACCGTGATGCTCATGAAAAGCTGGAATTTCCGCCATTCACGCATCTTGAGGGCGGCCCAGGCGAACACCACCGTCACCGATGAAGCGATGAGGATGAACGTGTTGATGAGGCCCGGAATCACCGGCAGAGCGCGCTCCGGCCATGGGTAATCCGCGCCGAGACGCAGGAAAACGTAGGCCGAGAAGAAGCCGCCGAACAGCATGACTTCGGACGCGAGGAACAGCCAGATGGCGATCTTCGAGTTGAAGAGACCGGTGTCCTTGCGGGGAGTGACAATGTAGGGAATTTCCATGGAACGAGAAGAAAGGTTCGGGATTCAGGAAACCGCGGCGGGGTTGCCCGGTTTCCTGAGGAAGATTCAGTGGGCGGCGGGAGTGGATTCGGGAGTTTCGCTCTGGCCGGCGCGCTTTGGCTCATGCCACTGCGGCAGGAAATCTTCGTGGCAATCCGGGCGGCTGTATTCGTAGGGGCCACGGTAAACGACCGGCTCGAAGGTGAAGTTGCCGTGGCCGGGAGGTGTCGGAGTCGCCCATTCCAGCGTGGTCGCATCCCACGGGTTGTCGCTTTTCGCCTTGCGGCCGAATACACCGGCGAAGAACAGGTTGATGATGAATGGAATCTGCGCGATGGCCAGAGCCCACGCACCCCAGGACATGAGGATGTTCAGATCGATATACTGGGCGACGGTATTGGCGAAGACGTTGGAACCGGTGCCGGTCGCGGCGGTCGCTTTATCGAGGTAGGCGTCTCCCCCGTTGTACCAGCGGCGGTGGAAGCCGGCCATCCCTTGCACGAGCATCGGGAAGAAAATCACGTTCATGCAGATCAGGGACGGCCAGAAGTGCAGGTGCGCCAGCTTGGTGCTCATGAAGCGACCGGTGATTTTCGGATACCAGTGATAAACCCCGGCGAACAGGCCGAAGAGAATGCCCGGTGCCACCACGTAGTGGAAGTGGCCGATGATGTAGTAGGTATCGTGCAGGTGAAGGTCCGCGAGGTTGAATGCCAGGGGCAGACCGGTGAGACCGCCGATGCCGAACATCGGGATAAAGGCGCATGCCCACAGCATCGGAGGTGTGAAACGGATGGAGCCACCCCAGAGGGAAATGAGCAGCGCCGTCAGAATAATCACGGAAGGCACGGAAATCAGCGTGGTGGTCGTCTGGAAGAAGGTCGATACGGCCGCACCCATCCCGGTCATGTACATGTGGTGAGCCCACACGATGAAGGACAGGAAACCGAGAGCGAGAACCGAGTAAACCATCGACTTGTATCCCCACAGCGGTTTGCGGGTGTTCACCGGAATGATTTCCGCCACACAGGCGATGGCGGGCAGGAGCAGCACATACACCTCAGGATGGCCGAGGAACCAGAAAAGGTGCTGGAACAACAAGGGAGAACCGCCACCGGAAAGATGCACGAGACCGTCGCTCTTGGTGTAAAGGCCGGTCGGCATGAAGAACGAGGAATGGCAAACGCGATCCATCAGCTGCATGATGCCTGCCGCTTCGAGCGGCGGGAAGGCCAGCAGAAGAATGAAAGCGGTCACCAGCATCGCCCATACGAGGAACGGCAAGCGCATCCAGGTCAGGCCGCGGGCACGGAGGTTGATGATGGTCGTGATGAAGTTCACCGAACCGAGCAGCGACGAGGTAATCAGAAGCACCAGGCCGATCAGCCATTGGGTCTGGCCGGCGAGCCATTGATTGACCACCTGACCGTCGGCGAAACCGGCGAGCGGCGAATAGTTCGTCCAGCCGGACTTGGCCGCACCGGATTCGAGGAAGAACGAACCGCACATCACCAGACCACCGGCAAGGTAGATCCAGTAGCTGAACATGTTCAATTTCGGAAACGCCATATCCGGCGCCCCGATCTGCAACGGTGTGACGTAGTTTCCGAACGCGCCGAAGCCCAGCGGCACAATGCCGAGGAACACCATGATGGTGCCGTGCATGGCGCCGAACATGTTGTAGGTTTCCCCCGTGATCTTGCCGTCCTGCAGCCAGCGGGCCTTCCAGGCATCGGTGAAAACCCAGCTCATCCACTCCGGAAGCGGCTCGTGCGGATAGGCGATACTCCAGCGCATCACCATCATCAGGTAAAAGCCGAAGAGCAGGAACGCCATCGCCGTCACCCCGTACTGGATGCCGATCCATTTGTGGTCGGTCGAGAAAATGTATTTCTGGATGAAATTCGGGTGATGGTGATGCTCTTCGTGATGAGCATCGTGCCCGGAATGTGAATTAGCGTGAGCGCTCATGATTCGTCAAAAAAGTCGTCGTTCGGAATGGCGGAAAAGATTCGGGAAGCGGGGGAAATCGGTTACTGGGTATCGGTGGCCGGTTCAAGGGTCACGGGATTGACCATGGACTTCGGATCGAGCGTTTCACCCGGGAGGTTTTTCTTGTGCTCGTTGTTGATCTCCTCGGCGGTGACCGGCACGCCCGGGTTCTTACGGGCCGCGGCGAGATCGAGAGCCGCCTGCCCCATTTCCACGGTAACGATGTCGCCGGTGGAGTTGCCGAGGCTGTTGCGGAGATAGGTCATGAGGCTCGCCACGTCCATCGCGTTAAGCCCCGCCGCCTGGGAAGGCATGATTCCGGCTCCGAACGGATGGCCGTAACTCGTGGGTCCTTGCAGACCGTTGAGAATGATCTGGGAAAGGATTTCCGTCTCGCCGGTCACCCACTTCGAACCGACCAGCGACGGGTAGTTCGCCCCGTCACCCCGGGCATCCGCACCGTGGCAACCGATACACTTGGAAGTGTAAATCTTCGCTCCCTTGGCGCTGTATGCCTCGAGTGCCTCCTTCGGTTTCGGGCCGCTGTCGTCCGCTCCCGGAGCCGGTGTGCGGACGTATCCTTCCTTGAAGGTGGAGCCGTATTTGAAGAAACCTCCCGCGCTGAGAATGCCTCCGGCGACGAGTAGGGCCACCGCGCAAGCGACAAAGATCCACAGAGAGACAGGCTCCCGGCCATTGTCCGCGATTCTTTTTTCGCGGGCGGCGGCAGCGGCTTCACGGACCAAGCGACCGTGAGCCTCGGTCACGTTGATCGAGTCCTCGAGATCCGGTTTCTGATTAGGCAAAGACATGATGGATGAGTTGAAAAATGGAGAGTTCGGGAAATCAGCCGTCTTTTTTGGCGGGAGCGAAGTTCAACGCGGCGGGAACCGGCTGATCCTTCTTGAGGGACATCAGGTAGGAAACGAGAGCCTTGGCTTCCGCGGTAGGCACCAGCTCGGTGGTGTCGGAGCCGCCGAAGGGCAGCGCTTCCAGAGACCCTGCTCCCTTGATTTCCCTTTCATTGAACAGGAAGCGGAACGACGGGCAGAACGACGAGCGCAACTGCGGGTGGTAGCGCGGATTGTAAAGGTGGGCGTAAAACCACTGCGCAGGATCCTGATCCTTGGCGTAAATGGTTTCGACGCGGTGGGCGACGTTGGAAAGATCCGGCCCCATCCGGGCGACGCCGATGTGGGCGAAGGTTTCGTATTGGAAATCGAAAGCGTTGGTTTCCCGGCGGGTATCGCCCCGGGCCGCATCGTCTTTCAGTCCACCCCAATCGGCGCGGTAGAGATCGTTACCCGCATAAGTCGGGCGCACCACCTGGGTGTGGCAAAGATAGCAGCCGTTCTCGGCGTAGACCCGCGCGCCATCCGTGACACGGCCGGTCCGTTTCGGATAAAACGTGCCGGTTTGACCATCGTCTTCCTCCGTCAACTGGATGGCCGGCAAACTGCGCATTTTAAAATACGGAATGACGATGACGGCCAACCAGGCAATACCGAAGCTGGCGGAAAGGCCGATGATGAAAGAGCGTAAATTCATGGAATCCAGATTGTAATGGCTGAAATTTGATCGTGGGGACGTTCCTCAGTGGGCGGTTGCGGTGCCGGAGCCGGTGGAATCGATGTCTCCGTCGGAGCCGTGCGGATCGGCGTCATGCGAGGAAATCAGCAGCGTCGGATGCGAACTGCGGCGGCCGAGGCGCAGCCACATCAGCGTCAGATGCAGGAAGAAAAAGACGTTGGAGAAAAGAATGAAGCACCAGGAAATCGTGGTCGCCCAGGCATACGGACGGACGCTTTCCATCGCGTTCAGCCACGGCAGTTGCCAGTTCTCCTGAGCGAGACCTTGTTGCAGGCCTCCGAACAGGGCCACAAAGGAGACCGCCATGATGCCGTAGATCGAGAAGAAGAAATGCATCGTAATCAGGCGGCGGGACAACCACTCGCGACGGGTGATGCGGGGAACGATGAAGTAGATCGCGCCGAACATCACGAAGCTGAAAAAAGCGTAGAGAGCGAGGAGGTCGAACCCGTAGCCGGTCATCGAGAACTGCGTCAGGCGAAGCGACGATTCGGGAAGATTCAGAAGCACCGAAGCGCCACCGAGCACCACCAGACTGATGACGCCGGCGATGCTGAAACGGAGAGACGGGCTTTCCGCCACCGCTTCCTTGGAAAAGAACGCCGTGCGCAGCACGTTCGCGGCGGCACATGCTACCGGAATAAAGATCATGACCGTAGCCGCGGCGCCGATGTAAGGCAGGAAGTAGGGAATCGGGGCTCCCGTCAGCTTTTGCAAACCGGCCCACGGGGCGATGATGGCGAGGGACCAGAAGCCCAGTTTTGCCAGGGAATAACTGTGGATCGGACGGCCACTGACCTTCGGAGCGAGGTAATAGGCAGCTCCAAGGCCGACCGGAACGAAGAAGAGGTAAAGCAGGCTGGACTTGTACCAGGCGGTGATCCCCGCTCCCATCACCGGATGGCCCGGGAAGCAATTCACGAGGAGATTCGCGGTCAGGAAAACCCATGGGAACCAGATCACCGCGCCAAGCAGATACCACTGGGAAATATAGACGTGCTCCGCTCCGCGAACGCGGAACTGGACGAAGGAAGGAACGACGATCGCCACATAGCAGGCGAACAGCACCGGCCAGACGAAGGTCGGGAATTCCATCCAGGGTTTGCCGGTGCCGTTTCCGGAAAGGATGCCGATGATGCCGAGGCTCACGGTCAGGTTCCATACGTGGCCCGCGGTGAGGATGGTTCCGGCGTTGCGGCATTCCTTGCGGGAAAGCCGGGCCATGAGCCAGATGATGATCGCGAATGCCGCCTGGAAGCCCCAGCCATACACCAGCGCGCTGATGTGCGCCGGGAAGACGCGGCCATAGGTCAGCCACGCGCAGCCGTCCAGAAAGCCGGGGCTGTGGACCTTGGCAGAGGAAATCACGCCGAGAAAAATGGAAACCGCTAACCAGGCAGCCCCGCTGGTCATGAAAAACATCACGGGATGACGCAGCGAGCGGTCGATGGATGCGCGGAGAAGAGCGTCCCGATCGGGCGAGGATGGAGTGGCAGATGACATCGGCTTGAGAAAGAGAATTGCTGGCGGAGCGATTAAGGCAGGATCAGATCATCGGCGGTAAGCATCGGCTTGCCCACTTCGGAGCGAAGAGCGGCCACCTGGGCGGACGTTACGGGAGATGCTTTGTTACCGAAGCTGTTGCGGGTGTAGGTGAGGACCGCGGCGATCTGTTCGTCGGATTGATAAGCCATGGGCTGCATACCGCCCGGGACATCGTATTCCACGCCCTTGACGGTGATCGGGCCGGTCAGCCCGCGAAGCTGGATGCGGATGAGATTTTCAACCGGACCGTTCACCCATTCGGAACCCGCGAGTGCGGGAGCGAGACCGCCCTGGCCCGCCTGACCGTGGCATGCGGCACAGAGGAGGAATTGAATGCGGCCGAACTCCATCACTTTCGGATCCGGCACCTCGTTTTTCGAGGTTTCCGGGACAACCGGCGTTGGAGGAGCGGTTTCAGCCGGGACGGCGGGCTCGGTCGGAGCGGGAGTTTCAGAAGCGGGCGCGGGCGCTTCGGTGGCCGGTTTGGGAGCATCGGGATTTTCCTCGGCTTCGGGCGCTTCCGGTTTCGCTTCTTCGGCGGGTTTGGCTTCTTCAGCGGCCGGTTCCTCGGCAGGGGCCGGGGCGTTTTTCAAAGCGGTCGGAGAACCGGGCACCACCTGTTGGGGAGTTTCGATCGCGGCCGGTTTGCTGGCCGCGATTTCCTTGGCGATCGTCGGAATGGCGGATTCGATCGCTTCCGCGGGCAGGCTTTCGGCCTCGGCGGCATCCACCTGGGCCTTGAGTTCGTAGCGGGCTTTGGCGGCCTCGTCTTCGAGGTCGGTTTTCTTCGAGGGAAGGATCAGATAGGCCACGCCGAGAATCAGGGCGAAGATCAGGAAGATACCGATCGCCAGCCAGAAAGTGCTGAAACGGAGAAGCGGATTGTCGCGGGAAGGTTCCATGGGAAGAGGGAAAAAGCTGAAATCAGTTCGAAACGTTGGCGGATTCGAGAATACGTGGATCGCGGTTCGGATACAGAGAATGCTGGCCCAGGGCGCGGATCAGGAAGAAAACGAAGGCGGCTCCGATGGTGACGAAGGCGAGAATGTCTCCCCAGAACGCGCCGGGGATGGCCACCTGGAGCGGACCGAAGACATCCGGCTTGATATTGCCGAGCGAAACACCGCGCTCGGGGATGGTGATGAGGTAGTGATCGAGCACGTGCATCACCAGCGTGTAGGCGGCGACGATCGAGAGATACTTCGGATCTTTCTTCAGCCAGGCTTGAAGAAGCACCACGAACGGCACCACGAAGTGTCCGAACACCAACGCGATCATCGCGGTGTTCCAGCCCTCGGTGTTACGGATCAGGAAGTAGGAGGTTTCCTCGGTGATGCCGGCATACCAGATGAGGAAGTATTGGGAGAAGGTGACGTAGGCCCAGAAGGTGGTGAAGGCGAAGAGCAGCTTGCCCATGATGTGGTAGTGCTCGCCGTTGGTCACGTGGCGGAGATGTCCTTTGCTTTGCAGCCAGGTGCAGACGAGGATGATGACCGCCATCGAGTTCAGGGCGGAACCGGCGAAGAGATAGACACCCCACATGGTGGAGAACCATTTGTAATCGAGGCCCATCAGGAAATCGAAACCGGTGAAGGTGATGGTGAGGGCGAAAATAATCAGGGTGTAGGTGGAGTGGAAACGGGCCTTGAGCAGGCGCTTCACACCCGGATTCGGATCGGTGTCCTGGGCGGTGGAAAGCTTGCGCAGGCCGATGATGGTGAGACCGAGACCGAAGAAGAAGAAGAGCATGCGGCCATACCAGAACGGAATGTTCATGTACCAGTACTTGTTATAGAGGAGATGGTCCACGTGGTGGAGGTGCTCCTTCACGTTGCCGTGGGCGGCGCGATGGACGTTCATCCACTCGAACAGGTATTGCTGCACCTGCGGGAACATCAGAGGGATGCCGAAGAGGAACATCCACGGATAGGTGGCGGCGAGGTTTTCGAAGGTCCGGCGGACGGAAGTCCCCCACCCCGAGTTCGAGACGTTGTGCAGCAGCGTCCAGAAACAGCCGCCGATGGAGAGCGTCAGGAAGAAATAGAAGGCGAACAGCCAGGAGTAGGCGAAGCTGCCGCGGATTTTTTCCGGAGCCAGGAACAGGAGGTAGAGGCTGATGAGCGTGCCAATGGCAGCCACAGCGAGGGAAATGGCTTTGATCTTCGACGTCTTGGAGGAGTCGAGATGATCGCCTTGGATTGCGATATCGGCGGATGTGACGTGGTGGGACATCAGACTGGTTCGGAAAAAGTTATTGGGCCGGGGTGGCGCTGGCTTTGGCGGCTTGGAGCGTGCGGACGTAGGCGATGATCGCCCAGCGATCGCGCACGGGAATGTTGTAGCCGTAGCCGCTCATGTTTCCCTTGCCGTGGGTGATGACTTCATACAGGCGGCCATCCGGATAGGTCTTGCTGCCATAGGCTTCCATTTGGAGATTGGCGATGCCGGGAACGCCGTAGTGGCTGGTGATTCCCTGACCGTCACCGCTCTTGCCGTGGCAGATGGAGCAATAGATGTTATAGCGTTCCTGGCCGCGCTTGATGAGCGCTGCGGCGTTTTCCTCGGTGAGCGCCAGCTCCTCGGGCATGCCGCTGCCGTAGTAATCACCGATGTGGCCGGTGTAGTAATAGCCGGGCTGACCGCCGAATTCATACTCGGGGATGCCGCCGAGTTCGCGGGCACCTTCTTCGTTGAAACCGCGGGGCTGGGTGCCGGTGACGGGCAGGCGCGCGCCGTGGCCGTCGGCGAAAAACGCGCTCGGTTTTTGATACTTGAGTTTGTCCTGCTCATCCATGTCCGGGAAAATCCGGACCGGAGGCTTGGTGAAATGCTGCCCGCGGAATCCGAAGATCCCGACGACGGTCAACGCGATCAAAGCGTAAACGAGGAAGAAGTAGCGCATTAGGGGAAAGTTTTCAGTTTTCGATTTTCAGGTTTCAGCGTTCGCACCGCTCAGGTGTCCTCTTCTTCGACGAGTTCGATATTGGCACCGCCGATGCTGGCGAGCAGTTCACTGGTCCCGGCCGGACTGAATTTCAGGTCGCGCGCTTCGATGGCGATGAAGAACCCGTCGTCGGTCGCCCGGGCGAACTGGCGGCTGGCGAACAACGGGTGGTTCAGGCGCGGCAGTTGCATCAGGGCGAGCACGCCGAACAGCACGGTGAGCACGGAGAACAGAATCGTGAGCTCGAACATGATCGGGAAGAACGCCGGAACGGTGAACATGTTCACGGGCTTCGCCTGCACCACGGTCGGGTAAAGCACGACCTGCGTCATGTAGGCGAGCGTGTAGGCGGTCGCCGTGCCGGTGATCCCGCCACAGAAGACGAACCACGGCAGGACCGAACGCTTCAGGCCCATGGCCGCATCCAGACCGTGGATGGGGTACGGGGAATAGCAGTCCCATTTGGTGAATCCGGCGTCGCGGATTTTTTCCGCCGCCTTGTAGAGGGCGGAAGCGCTCTTGAATTCGGCCAGGTAACCGTAAACGCGTTTGCGGGTAGTGCTCACTTTTAAGGGTCGGGTGATCGGTTGAAAGTTATTTGGAGGAGGCCAACTCGTGCTGGTAGGCGGCGACCGTTTCGGTGCCGTGGTCCGGATGATCGTGATGGTCGTCGTAATGCGGGTCGGATTCCAGCAAGGTCCACTTGACTTCCGCGATGTTGATGCAAGGCAGGAAGCGGAGGAAGAGAAGGAAGAGCGCGAGGAACATGCCGATGGTGCCTACGAAGATCATCATTTCCACACCGGACGGGCTGTAGGTCTTCCAGTCGCCGGGCAGGAACATCCGGGCGAGCGTGGTGCAGATGATGACGAAGCGTTCGAACCACATGCCGACGTTCACGCACATCGAGACCGCCATGATGACCCAGAGGTTTTCACGGCACCACTTGAACCAGAAAACCTGTGGTGAAAGCACGTTGAGGGACATCATCGCGGCGTAGGCCCACCAGTAAGGACCGGCGATCCGGAACTTGAAGGCGTCCATTTCGTAGATCGAGCCGGAGTAGAACGCGACGAACAGCTCCATCAGGTAGGCGTAGCCGACGATCGTGCCGGTCAGCAGGATGATCTTCGCCATGTTGTCGATGTGCTTCATGGTGATGACGTCCTGAAGGCCGTAGATGAAGCGGGCGGGAATCATGATGGTGAGCACCATCGCGAAACCGCCGAAGATGGCGCCGGCCACGAAGTAAGGAGGGAAAATGGTGGTGTGCCAGCCGGGAACCACGGAGGTCGCGAAGTCGAAGGACACGACGGAGTGCACGGAAAGCACGAGCGGAGTGGAGAGAGCGGCCAGCAGGAGGTAGGCCATTTCGTAGTGGCTCCACTGGCGGTTACCACCGCGCCAGCCGAGGGCGAAAATGCCGTAGAGGAGCTTGCGGAGGCCGGGTTTGCAGCGGTCGCGAATGGTGGCGAGGTCCGGCACCATGCCGAGATACCAGAAGATCAGGGAAGCGGTGAAGTAAGTGGAAACCGCGAAAACGTCCCACAGCAGCGGGGATTTGAAGTTCTGCCAGATGGCGTTGGCGTTCGGCACCGGCGCGAGGAACCAGGCGAACCAGAAACGACCGATGTGGAAGGCCGGGAAAATACCCGCGCAACACACCGCGAAGATGGTCATCGCTTCCGCCGCGCGGTTGATCGAGGTTCGCCAGTTCTGCCGGGTGAGGAAAAGCACCGCGGAAATCAGGGTTCCGGCGTGACCGATACCGATCCAGAACACGAAGTTCGTAATGTCCCAACCCCAGAACACGCGGTTGGTCATCCCCCACACGCCGACACCGGTGGAAACCAGGTAAGTCAGGCCTCCAACCACGCCGATCAGGGCGATGATCGAGGACGGGATGAAGAGCAGCCACCAGAGGAAGGGCTGCTTGTTTTCGACGACACTGCAAATCCGGTCGGTGATCCAGTGGTAGGAACGACCGTTGAGGATGAGCTTTTCGCGCTCAAGCACCGGGAGTTTCGGACCCGTGTGGGTCTCCGGAGCGTGATGGGTGGTGGAAGCCATGTGTGGTGAGATGCGAGGTTGGAGAAATGAAGTGCGTGAGCGTGGATCAGACCATGTCGATGGTGGCCTTACCGATGAACTTGGCATCCGGCATGGCCGGGTTCGGGTTCTTCACCCGGGCCAGATAGCTGGTGCGCGGGCGGGTGCCGATGTAGTTGAGGAGGTCGTAGTTCCGCTCGAGTTTCTTGGTGCGGTTCAACTGGCCGTTTTCATCCAGCAGGTTTCCGAAGGTGATGGCGTCCGCGGAGCAGGCTTCCTGGCAGGCGACCTTGAGCTGGTCTTCCGAAACGCGGAGCGTGTGATCGGTCACCCGGACTTCGTGGGAAAGCTTGCCGGAGTTGAGGACTTCCTGTTTCTGGTTAGCCTTCTGACGAATCACGGCGTCCTTGAGGCGCTGCACGCAGTAGGTGCACTTTTCCATCACACCGCGCATGCGGACGGTGACGTTCGGGTTTTTCTGGAGGTGGGCCGGTTCGCCGACCTGTTTTTCACCGAACGGTCCCTTGTAGAGGTTGTGGGCGATGAGCGGGTTGCGCTTGTTGTAATCGAAGAAGTTGAAACGGCGGGCCTTGTACGGGCAGTTGTTCGCACAATAGCGGGTGCCGATGCAGCGGTTGTAAGCCATCGCGTTGAGGCCGTCCTCGGTGTGGACGGTGGCGTTGACCGGGCAAACGGTTTCGCACGGGGCGGATTCGCACTGCACGCAGGAAACCGGCTGGGTGATGAGGGCGGGGTTGCCCGGGTCGAAGTCGTTGTCTTCCTGCTGGGCGTAGTAGCGGTCCATACGGACCCAGTGCATTTCGCGGCCCATGGCGACCTGCTGCTTGCCGACGATCGGGATGTTGTTTTCCGCCTGGCAGGCCACGAGGCACGCGTTACAGCCCGAACAGGCCGAGAGGTCCACGGACATTGCCCACTGGTGGAGCGGATCGCTGAGCAGCGGTTTGCCGTCGCGGTCCTGCGGCTTGTAGAGGGAAATGTTTTCCGGGGCGTGGGAATCGTTGCCCTGCTTCTTCACGTTCTTGAGCTGAGCCGCGAAGGTGCCTTTTTTCTCGTCGGTGCGGGTGGAAATCTCGCGGGCGAGCGCACGGCCATACATCGAGTTGTGCTCCTGCACGAGGGCGACGGGATAACGGACCGAAGTGGTGGTGATCTTGCCGCCGGTGGCGAAGTAAGCGGATTCCGCGGTGCGGAGCGGGTAGGCGTTGAAACCGCGGTTGACGCCGACGAGACCGACGTGGGCCGAGTTTTTGGTATCACGCTTGAGAACGTCTTCCTTGTCGAAGCCCTGGCCGTAGCCGAGCGGGATGACGATGGTGTTTTCCGCCTGACCGAAGGCGATCAGCACGGGGATTTCCAAGGTCTGGCCATTGACTTCCAACTTGATGATCGGCGCGGTGCGGTGCTCGCCTTCGTCATCCGGATAACGGGCGGCGGCTTTGAGGCCGGTGACTTCGCTGACGGGTTCCAGCGCGATGATCTGATCGTAAATGCCGAGATCCTTCGCGGTTTGCGGGGCGATGAGCGCGGCGTTATCCCAGGTGATCTTGGAAATCGGATCGGGGGCTTCCTGAAGCCAGCCGTTGTCGATCCAGCGGCCATCGAAGATCGAGGCGTCGGTGGCGAAGATCACATCGAGATTCGTGAGGCTCGCCTCGGTGGTGCGGGCGGCGGCGATGTCGGTCGCGGCGCGGGCGGCGAGAGTCGGCGTGGCGGACGGATAGGCGGAATTTTCCAGGAATCCATCGCGGAGGAGTTTTTTCCAGGCGACTTCACCGGGACCGGCAAGAGCTTCGAAGGTCTTGCGAACGGCGTCGTACGCCGGGGGAGCTGCGCCGTTTTCACCTTCGCCATTGACCAGCTTGCCTTCGGCGTCGAGCAGGGCGAGGAGGAGTTCCAGCTCCGAAACGCAGTCCGGGTAAAGCGGGAGAATCATCGGCTGCACCACGGTGTAGGTGCCGCGGGTGCTGAAAGCGTCACCCCAGGATTCGAGATAATGAGCGGCCGGAACGTGCCAGGTGGAACCGTAGGCGGTGGCGTCCGTGCGGTAACCGAAGTGGATGCTGTTTTTGAGTTTGGCGTAGGATTCGCCGAATTTCAGGTCCGCCGGAGCGTCGAAGAGCGGATTCGACGGCGTGAAATTGAAAAGCGTCTCGACCGCACCGGAATCGATGTCCGCCTTGAGTTGAGCGAGGGAACCGTAACCGACGTTTTCGGTTTGAAGACCGGCGAGCGGCTTCCCGGCACCCACGTTGCCGAGGGCGAGGTTGATCGCCAGCGCGAGGTGCTGCACGGCGGCGGGCAGGCGGCTGCCTGCGAGAACGACGGACTTGCCCGCGTGTGCATTGAGATCCTCGGCGAGGCCCTTGATCCAGCTCAGGTGTTTTTCGTTGGTCACCGGAGCGATACCCGCCGCGAGGGTGGAATTGACACCGAGTTCACGGGCAATCTGGGCGGCGATCTGAAGTGTCTGGCTGGCGGAAACGCGGAGACGGTGATCGGCCATGCCGCCGGTGAGCGAGTAGGCGGCTTCCACCATGTAGAGGCGGTTCATGGAAGCGGCGTCCGCCTTGTTGGAATAGGTTTTTCCTTCCGGTTTGCGGCGATCGTAGAAGGCGGTCACCGGTCCTTGCGAATCGAGGGCGGCGAAATCGCAGTCCAGCGAGAGAATGCGGTCGGCCTTGGAGAAATCGACAACGGTTTTCACGCCTTCGGCCAACACGCTTTCACCGGTGAGCGCTTCATACTGGTAGAACCGGGCGGCGCCGAATTTCGCCTTCAGTTCCTTGGTGAGGCGATTGCGGGTCGGGCTGTCATCAGCACCGAAAAGGAAACCGATCTTCGCGGACGAATCCTTCGCGAGTTCGGAAATCAGGGTTTCGAATTCCTCGCGGTCCGCTTTTTTACCCTCTTTAAGGATGCGGCGGGAACGGGAAACGGAGTAAAGATCCAGCACCGAGGCCTGGACGAACGCGTCCGTTCCATCGGTATCCGGATGAAGCCGGTTGGGAGCCAGCTTGGTCGGGCGTCCTTCGAAGGTCGTCACCACCAGCGGGGTGGCACCGCCGGAACGCGGCATGGAGGAAGCGTAATAGGTCGCTTTTCCGGGAATCACCCACTCGGGAGCCTTGGTGTAGGGCACGATGTAGGATTCCGGACGGCGGCAGGATGCCATACCGAAGCCCGCAAGCGCGGTCGAAGCCCCCATCAGCTTGAGGAATGAACGACGGGACGTTTCAAGCTCCGCTTGGTTCGCCATTTCCGCGGCTCCCTGGGGAAACTCGCGTTCCAGCCATTGGCGGAATTCGGCGGTGTCTTCAAGCTGCCCCACACTGCGCCAGGCAACGGTGGTTGCGTCGGCGGATGCTTCGGGATGATGCCAGATACGCTTGCTCATGTTGAACTAGGAAAGAATTGAGAAAAGGGGAAAGATGAAGGGAATCAGCGGTGGCAGGTGGTGCAACTGATCTTCGGATTGACCTGGAACTCCTCCTTGAGCTTCAGGCCGAGCTCCTCGGTGGTCTTCACACCGAGCCCCGAGTGGGTCGCGATGTATGTCGCCGGGTCATACTTGAAATTGTAAACTTCCTCGAGCGGACGAAGATGTTTCTCCGGCGCCTGGTGGCAATCGACGCACCAGCCCATGGAGAGCGATTCCGCCTGATACACGACCTCCATCTTGTCCACATCGCCGTGGCAGGTCTGGCAGGAAATACCCCGGTTCACGTGAGCGGAGTGGTTGAAATAAACATAGTCCGGGGCAGTGTGGATCCGCACCCACTCGATCGGCTTGCCGTCATACCCGGGATAATTGACGTCCATCTGGCGATGCAGCGGAGCGAGTTTCGGGCTGTCCTTCTGCACGTGCTGGTGGCAGTTCCAACAGGTATTTCCCGTGGGCACGTTGGAGTGGCCGGACACATCGACGAAAGAGTGGCAATAACGACAGTCCAGCCCGAGCTGATCCACGTGCAATTTGTGCGAAAAGGGAATCGGCTGGGTCGGTTGGTAGCCGACCACCTGAGCCTTCGGGGTCGCGTAGTAAGCAAATGCCAAGGCCACGCCCGCCGCCGTCATTCCGGCGCAAAAGGCGATCTTGAGAGGCAACAAGTTGGTCCAGCGTGGGAAAAAGTTGGCCATGAGAGGGGCGTTACGGTGCGGAGAGGTTGTGAGCTTGTGAAATTTTTCACAAGCGGCGCGCCCGGTTTAGCGTCAAGGTGAACCGTGGCGGGGCCGAGCATGACAACCCGCCCGGACCTTGCAATTCGAAAAACGAGAAAAACAAGATTTTGCGAAAAAATGCGCGGTCCCCTTCTCCTACCGGGAAATTCCGGCTATTTCGACCAGTTCAAGCCGTTTTCCTTTCTCCATTGGCGGTAAGCCGTCGCCTGCTCGCCCTTGGGCAACAGGGCGACCTCCGGATGCTGGCGGAGAAATTCGTCGAAAGCGCTCGGACCACTGGAAATTTCCACCGTTTTTTCCTCTTCCTTCGCACTCCCGGAATGGCTCTCCAACAATCGCTCGATTCGCTTCGATCCGCGGGAGATCCGGATCAAAATGGTTCCAAGAAAGAGCAAAACACCGCTATTCACGAGGGTCAAAATCGGCACGAGGTCTGACAGGTTCATGGAAAAACCCATGCCCGTTCCCGCGCTCCGTGAAAAGCTCCAACCCGGGACAACACCGTTTCCTCCATGGAAAAACCCCGATCTCCGCTCTTCCCTCTTAACTTTTGCGCGTTCCCGGGTAGCCTCACCCCATCCGACGATGTCCGAAAATTTTTATCAGCAAACCACCACCGCCCCCGCAACGGCTTTCGACGTTTCCTTACGTCCGCCCGCCTTTTCCGAATTCATCGGGCAGGAAAAGGTCAAGGATCGGCTGCTGCTGATGCTGGAAGCCGCCCGGCAACGCGGCGATGTTCTCGATCACGTCCTGCTCTCCGGACCTCCCGGACTCGGCAAGACCACCTTGGCCAACCTGATCGCAAAAGCCGCTGGCACTCAGCTTCATACCACATCCGGCCCACAGATTGAAAAAGCGGGTGACCTCGCCGGCATCCTGACGAATATCCAGAAAGGCGACGTGCTTTTCATCGATGAAATCCACCGCCTGCACCCCGCCATCGAAGAATATCTCTACCCGGCCATGGAGGATTTCCGCCTGGATATCATCATCGATTCCGGCCCGTCCGCCCGCTCGATCCAGCTCAATCTCCCCCGCTTCACCCTCGTCGGCGCCACCACCCGCTCCGGGATGCTGACCGCGCCGCTCCGCTCGCGTTTCGGCCTCGCCAACCGTCTGGATTATTACAGCAAAGAAGAGCTAGCCCAGATCATCGAACGCTCGGCCGGTTTGCTCGACGTTTCCATCGAAAAATCCGGTGCTCTCGAAGTCGCTTCCCGCTCACGAGGCACTCCGCGCGTCGCCAACGCCCTGCTCCGCTGGGTGCGGGATTACGCCCAGGTGCGAGGCGCGGGCCACATCGACGAAACGATCGCCGATGCCGCACTCGCCATGATCGAGATCGATTCCGACGGTCTCGACGAAATGGACAAGCGGCTGCTCGAAGCCATGATTTATAAATTCAACGGCGGTCCCGTGGGCCTCGGCTCGCTCGCTGTAGCCATCGGCGAGGACGCTTCCACCCTCGAGGAAGTCCACGAACCCTTCCTCATCATGCAGGGATTCGTGAAGCGCACCCCGCGCGGTCGCACCGCTCTCCCCGCCGCCTACGAAAAAATCGGCGCTCCCCTCCCCACTCCACGCCCGGACGACCTTCAACCGGGCCTGTTCTGATTTCTTCCCTTCACATCGACGTTCAATGTGGGGCGCTCGATATTCGGAAGTCATTGCCAGATTCCCCGCATGCGATAAACGTTCGTTATGAATTCTCTCGTCCAAAGCACCATCGACCGCTGCCGCCAGTCCGGGTTGCGCCGTACCAAAGCCTTGGAAGAGCTCATCGTCACCTTGCTGGAAAACGATCGCCCGATGACCCTGGCCGAGCTGGCCGGTTCCAAGCGGCTCTCGGATCAATGCGACAAAGCCACCGTTTTCCGCCTGCTCCAGCGCTTGACCGAACACGGCATCGTCCGTCGGCTGGGCCTGCACGAGCGTGCGGCCTATTTCACGCTGCTCGTGCCGGGAAAACACAGCGATTATCTGATCTGCACCGGCTGCGGCAGCATCGAAGCCATTCAGGCTCCCTGTCCGGTCCATCATCTGGAAGAGGAAATCCGCGAAAAAACCGGATTCCAAAATCTCTATCATGAGCTGGAATTCTTCGGCACCTGTCCGAAGTGCGCGTAAGAGGTTGATGGTTGATAGAAAAAACAAGCAAGCGCCAGCGACGTTTCCCGATTTCTTCACTTCAACGTTCGATGTTGGGCGTTCGACGTTCGATGTTCAAAAAAGTCTCCTTTCCGCGATTCCGGCAGTTTAGACTGTCAGAAACCCTTCATCTCCCCTACTCCTCGTGACGATGCGCTGTCCCTACTGCCAGCTTCCGCTTCCGGCGGCGGATTCCGAGGAGTGCCCGAGCTGCCGGCTTTCGTTTCCCCGTACCTGCTCGCTGGAAGGAGCCTTACCCCGCTTGTCCCCGAAAATCGCGGACACCGCGAAGCTCCTGACAACTTCCGATCTCTCGAAACTCAAGGACCGGATTCAGGAAATCGAATACCGTTTTCCCGAAATCCATCTGCAACTCGTGCTCCACCGGTTTCCCGCCGAACATCCCTTTTCCCTGCACGTCTTCTGGCTGTTCAACGCGGCGGCCTTCGCGGGAGACAAGCAGCGTGGAAATGAAAACCGCGCCATCCTGATCGCCCTCGATCCCGTCCGGCGCGAATCCGCGATCATGCCCGGCTACGGTCTGGAAGCATTCCTCAACGAGGAAACCATCGGCCACGTGCTGGACCTCGCCGCCCCCGCGTGGTCGCGGGGACAATGGGCAAAGGGATTCCTCCAGGTGCTGAACGGCCTGGACGCCCAGTTGGAACGGATCGGCATTTCCGCCACTTCCGATGCGCTGTCCACGGGAGACTACTGAAATCCGTCAAACGGGGATTTCACACGACTCCCTTCGCGCGATGGCTCGGAATCTCCCGGATGAGCCCGGTGAATTTTCTGGGTCAACTGCGTATTCGGCACGATCAGGATGGAACCGTCCGGATGATGGAGTTTCGCCGTCAGCGGCCCGATGCCCTTCACTTCGTAAACCTCTCCCTCCAGCTCGACCAACGCACCATTCCGGAAAACATCCTTGGCGTAAATCCCGGCCACCAGCGCCGCCGCGGCATCGCGCAGCCCCAACCCCAGAGCCAGGGCAAGCGCGAGAGCGATGGCACCGAGCAGAATCTGCACCGAGGAAATCAACAGGTCCGCCTGAATGCCCAACTGGGCCAGCGCCACCGTGAGCACGATCACCAGCACGAATCCGAAGACCAGCGAACCCGCCGTTTTCGCGTAGTTCAGCCCGACGCGAAGCAACGCCCCGGTCGTCGCCTGCCGAAGCAGGTCCGCAACGAAAAAGCCGACGCCGAGAATGATGGTCGCGATCGCGGCCTTCGGCAAAAAGCGGAACACCGCCAGCACGATCGCGGAAATATCCTTCAGCCCCGCGCTGTCCGCCGCCGTCTTGATGGTGAAAAGCAGGAGAATCCAGAACGACGCCTTCGCCAGCACCACACCGGGAACGATCCGGATGCCCGCCGAATGCAGGGACTGCGCCAGCGACGTGCTTTGGAACAGTTTGTCCGCGCCGCTGCGTTTGAAAAACGACGTCAGCACACGGGAAATGAAAACCGCGAACGCCCAGCCGACGAAAATGATGATGAGGGAAACCACGACCTTCGGAGCCAGGTCGATGATCTGGCGTCCCATGGTCGCGAACGCCTCCCGCAGGGAAGGAAGAATCGAGAACGTTGCGTCGGCTATCGTGTCATTCATATCTGATACTCAAATCTGATAATCGTCCCGGCCGCCCGGCGGCTTTCCCCCGAGCAGAGCGGCTGCCAGATCCGCCAGTGAACCACCCAGACCGACAAACGCGAAATCCCCGAGCGAGCGCAGCGAATACTCGAACAACGCGCGCTCGGTCAGCTCCTCCACCGGTATGTCACGGGGAGTCAGCTCGTCCCCCGTCCAGGCGAGAGATGCCAATTCCCGATCAAGCTCGAGATATTCCGGGTCGATGGGAAAGGCGGGATTCATTTCGGGGGGTCGGGACGATAAGGTATAATCAAGCGATCCGTGGCATCCCAAGCGGTTTTGAAAGCATCCATCGACCGATACAGCCGCATCTTAGCGGCTGAAAGACCGATTTCCAGCGTTTCCGCGATTTCTTCCAGCGAAAGGCCGGAAAGGTAGCGCAGCAGGATGATTTCCCGCTGGTCGGGATCCAGCTTGCGCAGCGTCGCCTGGATCCGGTCCATTTGTCCGGACGCAGCGTTCGGCTCGACCAGGGCTTGTGAGTTGATCTCGAGGTGGGCCAGCTCGGCTTTTTTGCGGCACTGGTTCTTCGAAACCCGGTTGCGGGCCGCGTTGCGGACGATGGCGTAAAGCCAGGAACGGAACGAAGACCTGCCCCCGAAAGAGGAAAGCTTGTGAAACACCTGAAGCATCGCATCCTGGGCGACTTCCTCCGCATCTTCGGGACTTTCCAGGATACGCATCGCGACCTGATAAGCGAAAGGATAGTGCCGACGGATCAGAGCCTGATAGGAAACCGTCACGCCCGGCAGCTCCGAGAGCGCCGCCCGGACCAGATCGACATCCGACACCTCCTCGCACGCACTCACGTCGTCGGGAGCCGGAATCGTCTGCGATTGATTTTCAATGTCCTGAGGACGAGGAACTTCTAAATGCTTCAATGTGACTCAAGGGGAGAAACGCGATCCGTTTTTTCGGGAGGTGAACAGAATCGATGCGATTTCACGCGTTGTAAGCCCGGGTTTTCAGAAAGGCCAGTCCCGAGGCGAGGGTTTTCATCTTTTTCCGCTCCCGGCGGATTGCGGGTTGAATCCTCATTTTCCATTCCCCAAGCTCCGGCCATCCTCCACAAGATGAATCTACTCCACCTCAAAATCCTCCATCTTGGCGCGGTATTCGCGCTGTTCAGCTCTCTCGGCGCGATCTTCCTGGCCAATTCCAAAAGCAAGGGTGCCAGCATCCTCCACGGGGTCTCGCTCATTCTGGTGATCCTGATCGGCTTCGCGATCCTGAAAAAACCGCCGATGGGCGATTACTGGTGGATGGCGAAAGTCGGCATCTGGCTGTTCATCGGCATCGCCCCCGCCCTCGCGAAACGCAAGGTGCTGCCGAACTCGGTGGTCTTCATCCTCTGCCTCGCCGCCGGTATCGCCGCCGCCTGGCTGGGCATCTTCAAGCCGTTCTGAAGACAGGGACGCCTTCTCTCCCCCTGAAGAGCCGACGTTCACGTCGGCGCTCCGGCTCTATTGTTGTTGCTGCTGTTGTTGCTGTCCGAACTGCCAGGCGACCACGGCGGCGTTTTGCGGCGGGCGCTCGGCAGGCGTTTCCTCGATTTCCGAAGGGAGCAGCACGTAGGCTTCGAAAAGCTCGTGGCCGATCCGGTTGAAACGGGCCTGCAAGCCGTCGAGATACGCGTGCAGCCCACCATCGAACGCCTCCTCGGCGGAGCCGAAATTCAGGTCCGCCAGCAATTTCCCAGCCCCGCGTTCGCAGGCATTTTCGAAGGAACCTCGCGGTGAGCCGGAAATCCCGTGCAGACTCGCGTCCACCCGATCGATGCAATAGCGCACGGACCGGGGGAAACTCCGCGAATACAGCAGCAGATCCGCCGCATTACGGGCGTTCACGGTTTTTTTCAGCGCCCGCATCGTGCTCATCGCCCCGCAGGACCGCAGAATCGCCGTCCAGTGCAATCCCTGGGCGGAATCCGCACCATCGTCGTCGGAGGCGGGCAGATAATTGTAAATATCGAGGAAACGGGTGGTTTTATCCGCCCGCTCCAGAAAACGCCCGATGTCCATGAATTCCCACGCCTCGTCGCGGGAAGTGGTCGAGGCCGCCGTCCCATGGAACGTCATCGCCGCGCGACGGATGTTTTCATAAAATCGCGGCGGATCGGACTTGATGAGGCGGGTCGCCTCCTCGGAGCGGCTGAACAGGTAAAGTGCGTTGAGTTCCTCCCACAGCTCGTCGGAAAGCTGATCGCGCACCGTGCGGGCGTTTTCCCGGGCGAGGGCGATGCAGGACGTGATACTGTTCGGATTCCGCGGATCGTCCGTGAGGAAACGGACCACCTCGTCGCTTCCGGCATCATCGTAGAACGAGGCAAATGCTTCCTCGTCTCCGGTGCTGAGGATGATCGGTTTCCAGAACCCGCTGAGGCGTTGGCTGTCCAGACGCTCGAAATCCAGCAGCAACTGCTGGTTCACATCGATCAGGCGGGCCAGATTGTCGGCCCGTTCCACATAACGGACCATCCAGTACAAGGTGTTGGCGACTCGGGAAAGCATGGCGGGATTTTTATGATCTGAGCACCCAGGTGTCCTTGCTTCCGCCCCCTTGGGAGGAATTGACGACGAGGGAATCCTTGGTGAGGGCCACGCGCGTCAACCCTCCGGGAACGATTTTCACCTCTTCCCCGTAAATGATATAGGGGCGGAGATCGAGGTGGCGGCCTTCCATGGCCCCATCGCACCACGTCGGGCAACGGGAAAGCGAGACCACCGGCTGGGCGATGTAGTTGCGCGGATCGGCGAGGATCAGTTCGCGGAATTTTTCGATCTGCTCGCGGGTCGCGGTCGGTCCCATCAGCATGCCGTAGCCGCCGGATTCGTTCGCCGCCTTCACCACCAGCTCCGGCAGGTGCGCGAGAATGTATTTCAGGTCTGTCGGCTCAGATGCCAGATACGTCGGGACGTTCGGCAGGATCGGCTGTTCGCCGAGGTAATATTCGATGATTTTCGGCACGAAATAATAGATCACCTTGTCGTCCGCCACACCGGTCCCCACCGCGTTGGCCAGCGCCACATTTCCGGCACGGTAGGCATTCATCAGCCCCGGCACCCCGAGCACCGAATCCTTGCGGAACACCACTGGATCGAGGAAATCGTCATCGATCCTCCGGTAGATCACATCCACCCGCACCAGCCCGTGCGTGGTGCGCATGTAAACGATATTTTCCTTCACCACCAGATCCCTGCCCTCGACGATCTCGATGCCCATTTCCCGCGCGAGGTAGCAATGCTCGAAATACGCGCTGTTGTAGCATCCCGGCGTCAGCAATACGCACACCGCGCTTCCGTCCCGCCGGGGCGAAATATGATGCAGCATGTTCAGCAGATCGCGCGGATACGAATCCACCGGACGCACACCGAGTGACTCGAACAAGCCCGGAAACGACCGTTTCAGCGCGTTCCGGTTTTCCAGAAGATAAGACGCCCCGGACGGACAGCGGCCATTGTCCTCCAGCACGTAATACGTCCCATCTTCTCCCCGGATCAGATCGCTGCCGCAAATGTGGATGTAAATATCTCCCGGCACATCCACTCCCCGGAACTCCGGGCGATAATGCTTCGCCTGCTCCACGTAAAAACGCGGGATCACCCCGTCCTTGAGAATCTGCTGATCGTGATAGATATCGTGCAGGAAAAGATTCAGCGCCACGATCCGCTGCGTGAGCCCCGCCTCCAGGTGCGCCCATTCGTGCGCCGGGATCACCCGTGGAATCGGGTCGAACGGGAAAATCCGCTCCGTCCCCCGGTCATCGTGATACACGTTGAAAGTGATCCCCTGCTTCAGGAAATACAGCTCGGAGGTCGCCTTCCGATCGAGGAAATCGCGCAGCTCAAGCTGTCCGAATTTCTCGAAAAGCGGCGCACAATGAGCCCTCACGGACCCATCCTCACGGAACATCTCGTCATAAAATCGACCGGGGGCGTAACCATTGAACATCGTCATGGGAAGGTATGGGACGATCTTTAGCAGACAGCGGGCCAACTTTTCTGAGATCCCTGAGCCTCAGGGACCTGGAGGAGACGCATCCTCCACTGGACCAAAGACCCCATTACCCCGGTTCATACCCCCGATGCAAGCTGTTCAGCCCTCCCGGCGTATTTTTTGAAATATCACGCGAATCTTCTTTCCTCCCATCCTTGCCCTTGAAAACCCGTAATCGATTCTCCATCCTCGCGGTTGCAACGCGCGAAAGGACCACTGCCGCGCCGTCGCAAGCCTCCACAGCTCCGCTTCCGATCCTCCACCGATCCTCCATGAACGCACTTACCCGCAGCCTTTCCGCCTACTGGACCTCTTCCATCGGAAAAAAATTCATCGTCGCCATCACCGGCATCGTCCTCGTCCTCTTCCTCGCCGGCCACCTTATCGGAAACCTGGTCGTCTTCCTCGGGCGCGAAGCGTTCAACGACTACGCGCAATTCCTCCACCACTTCCTCCACGGCGGCGGCGTCTGGGTCGCCCGCCTCGGCCTGCTCGTCTGCCTTGTCGGCCACGTCTGGGCCACCATCTGCCTCGCCCGGCAGAACCGCGCCGCCCGACAGGCCTATGCCTACCAGAATACCCTGAAGGCCACGAAATCCTCCCGCATCATGATCTGGAGCGGCCTCACCATCCTCGCCTTCGTCATCTATCACCTCGCCCACTTCACCCTCCACCTCGGCAACACCTACGGCAGCTACGTCGATCCCCAATACCTCGCGCAAACCGGAGAAACCCGCATGGACGCCTGGAAAATGGTCATCGACGGCTTCTCCGTCTGGTACGTCGTCCTCTTCTACGTCATCGCCCTCACCCTCCTCTGCTCCCACCTCAGCCACGGCGTGCAGTCCATCTTCCAGACCCTCGGCCTTCGCTCGCGGAAATCCGAAGGTCTCATCCGCACCATCAGCCAGGGCTACGCCCTTTTCATCTGGGCAGGCTTCCTTTCCATCCCCGTCGCCATCTTCCTCTTCAAGTTCGGCCGCTGATCCACCGCCCACCTCCTCCACCTTTCCTCCTCACTTTCACACACTCTCTCCGAAGCCATGGCCCTCGACAGCAAAATCCCCGCCGGTCCCCTTGAAGACAAATGGTCCAAGCACAAGATGGACTCCAAGCTCATCAACCCGGCGAACAAGCGGAAATTCTCCATCATCGTCGTCGGCTCCGGGCTCGCCGGTGGAGCCGCCGCCGCCACCCTCGCCGAGCTCGGCTATCAGGTGAAATGCTTCACCCACCTCGATTCCCCGCGCCGCGCCCACTCCATCGCCGCACAGGGCGGGATCAACGCCGCGAAAAACTACCGCAACGACGGCGACTCCGTGCGCCGTCTCTTCTACGACACCATCAAGGGCGGTGACTTCCGCGCCCGCGAAGCCAACGTCTATCGCCTCGCCGAAGTCGCCAACGCCATCATCGACCAATGCGTCGCCCAGGGCGTCCCCTTCGCCCGCGAATACGGCGGCCTGCTCGACAACCGCTCCTTCGGCGGCGCCCAGGTCTCCCGCACCTTTTACGCCCGCGGCCAGACCGGCCAGCAGCTCCTCATCGGCTGCTATCAGGCACTCGAAAAGGAAATCGCCAAAGGCGGCGTGAAAATGTTCAACCGCACCGAAATGCTCGATCTCGTCCTCGTCGACGGCCACGCCAAGGGCATCGTCGTCCGCGATCTCCGTACCGGTGAAATCACCACCCACTCCGCCGACGCCGTGATCCTCGCCACCGGCGGCTACGGCAACGTCTTCTTCCTCTCCACCAACGCCATGGGCTGCAACGTCACCGCCGCCTGGCGCGCCTCGAAAAAGGGAGCCTACTTCGCCAACCCCTGCTTCACCCAGATCCACCCGACCTGCATCCCCGTCAGCGGCGACTACCAATCGAAGCTCACCCTGATGTCCGAATCCCTCCGCAACGACGGTCGCGTCTGGGCACCCAAATCGCAGGAAATCGCCGAGAAAATCCGCAAAAAAATCATCGGTCCCACCGATGTGAAAGAAGAAGACCGCGACTACTTCCTCGAGCGCAAATACCCTTCCTTCGGCAACCTCGCCCCGCGCGACATTTCCTCCCGCGCCGCCAAGGAAGCCTGTGACGATGGACGCGGCATCGCCCCCACCGGCCTCGGCGTTTACCTCGATTTCCGCGACGCCACCGAGCGCCTCGGCGAAGCCACCATCCGCGCCCGCTACGGCAACCTCTTCCAGATGTACGAGAAAATCGCCGGCGAAGACCCCTACAAGGGACCGATGATGATTTATCCCGCCGTCCACTACACCATGGGCGGCCTCTGGGTGGACTACAACCTCATGTCCAACGTCCCCGGCCTGCACGTGCTCGGCGAGGCGAACTTCTCCGATCACGGCGCGAACCGCCTCGGCGCCTCCGCTCTCATGCAGGGCCTCGCCGACGGCTACTTCGTCATCCCCGCCACCATCGCGAACTACCTCGCCACCCAGAAACCCGGCAGCGTCACCACCGCCGCCCCGGAATTCGCCGAAGCCAAGGCCTCCTGCCAGGAACGCATCGACAAGCTCATGAACGTCAAAGGTTCCCGCACCGTCGATTCCTTCCACAAGGAACTCGGCCTCGTCATGTGGAACAAGTGCGGCATGGAGCGCTCCCGCGAAGGTCTCACCGAAGCACTTGAGGAAATCCCAAAAATCCGCGAGGAATTCTGGCAGAACGTCCGCATCCCCGGCTCCAGCACGGGAGCCAATATGGAACTCGAAAAAGCCGCCCGCGTCGCCGACTTCCTCGAATTCGCCGAAGTGATGTGCTACGACGCCCGCGACCGCGAAGAATCCTGCGGCGGACACTTCCGCGCCGAGCACCAGTTCACCACCGCCGATCCCGAAGTCCAATCCGGCAAAACCCAGGCCGGTGAAGCGAAGCGCCACGACGACAAATTCTCCCACGTCTCCGCCTGGGAATTCAACGGCGTCGGCGTCCCGCCCACCCTGCACAAGGAACAGCTCGTCTACGAAACCGTGCAGGCTTCCATCCGCAGCTACGCGTAAGCCTCCGCATCGACCATTCATTAAAAAAGGCCGCTCTCCGTCACGGGGAGTGGCCTTTTTTGAACGTCGAACATCGAACGCCCAACATCGAACGTTGAAGTGAAGAAATCGGGGAAGAAGTGCGCCTGATCACCCGTAGGGCGTTCACAAGTCAACCCGGGAAGGCGTTCGTCGAGGGTAACTTTGTACGATTGAGGAACTTCGAATATCAAAATCCTAACATCGAATATTGAAGTGAAGAAGCCGGGGAAGACGTGAGACCGATTGCCCGTAGGGCATTCACAAGCCAGCCCGGGGCAAGCGAGCCATGCGAGCGACACCCCGGGAATAAGACGCCCCCTGGATTGGAGCGCTGAAAGCGCGAAATAAATCCGGCCGGGTTGTTTCACCCTTACAGGGTTCAACTCATCACTACACACCAATGGCGTGCTTTACCTGATCCCAGTCGGGGAACATCAGCGATCCTTGCCTGCTCTTTCCATCAACCATCAACCATCAACCCCTCTCAAAACTGATTCGTCTTCTCTTCGAGCAGGATCAGCCAATTCATCATGGTGATCGGTGGCAGGTCCGCCGGGTCGGTGATCGGGCGCAGGTTCACGTTCATGTTCGAGGCAGCGATGGTGTTCCCACTGCGGTTTTTCGAATCCAGCGGGCGGACCGCATCATCCGTATCATGAGCCACGGAGCCGACCTGGCCCGTCAGTTCGATCGCCAGTGGATCGGTCACCAGACCGTAACGTTTTTCCGGCGCGAACAACGAGCACGGCGGATAATAGGGCAAAGTGCCTCCATAACCGGTCGGAGGAGTCATGGATTGTGTGTTGAAATCATCCGCGATGTAGAGGCGGAGATTGGTCACCAATGAAAACCCTTTGGTAAAAGCGGTCAGGTCATCCGCTTCACCAATCACCACACCGTATTGGTCATCCGGATTCACATTCGACGGAGCCGGAGGATAGGTCGGACCCATCCAACTGTTTTTATAGTTCACGTTGACTGCGATCGAATGATTCACGGATGGAGCGGCCGCACCAATGACATTCAGAAACGCCGCGATCCGCTCCGGATACACCATGATGCACGGTTTGTATTCATCCACGCTGTTCTCCTTGCGCAGCACGGTGTTGGAAACATCGAAAAAGTTCCGCGCCCTCGCAATGTAACCCGCCTTGACCGTTCCAACGATCGGGTCTCCGAAGGTCGCGTTGTCGAATCTCACCACCCCCGATTGGTTTCTCTTGATGTAATAGCGACCATTCATTCCATAGGCGACATCGACGAGCGCACTTCCGACGTTCACCGAACCGTTCTCCGTCGCCACTCCCGCGGTGTTGAAGCCGATATTCGCGAGGTTTCCTTCCCAGACCACGCCCTCAATCGGCATCCATACCGAACGCGAAACATTTCCGGCGGTTTTATACTGGAACAGCACTTTCGTCGGAGAGGTGTGCTTCTGTTGCCCGCCCGTGCTGACGCAGCGCACCACATCCAAACGCATGGAAGCTTGCAGCGCCCCGATCGAATAACTGTTCCAGGTTTGTGTGGAAACGGCGTTACCTTCGAGGCTCGCCACCTGAGGCGGAAGCGTTTCGGAGCCATTCGAATAGCTCAGCTCGGCGTCCGGCACCGAATACGCGTCGAAGAAATCCGTGCCCCGGTTGATCGGCACGAAGGCGACCTTGCCGCTTTCCGATGCCTGGGAAACCGGGAAAAAATTCCCCGTCGTGAGTTGATAGTTTTCCCTCACTCCCGGCGTGAACACATTCCCGGTAAGCGCCTGGCCACCGATGGTCGCTCCGGCCGCGAGGACGGATGAGCGGCGGCTGGCCAGACCATCCAGCGAAATATCGCCTTCCACATCGGCCCTTCCCGCGAACACATTTCCCCGCACTTCCACATTCGGCCCCCAGTTCCCGAGTGACATATGGGAAGCGGCGGAAATCGCGAGCTGCGACGGCACTTCGTAAACTGAACACACGAACTGGCGTGGAGCGCTTCGGACGGAAGTCGCCGCTTCGTCATTGGCCGCGAGATTGATGTTGAAGGCCCACCAATTCCGCTTCGCCACGAAAGGCTGGCCCGGAGTGCCGTAGCCGAAATTGATCCGTGGATAGACCAACACGTTGTGATCCGGATAATCGCCTGTAGCGCGACCGACACGCCCCGAAGCGAGGGCACCGTATTTTTTGTGAGAGGAAATGATCGGATAGAGCGAATCCCGCGCGTTCGTCGTCGCGTCCGTGCTGTTCAAGGCCACCGGAAACCCCGCGCCGAGCGTGCGATTGAGGCCGGAAGAAACCAGACCGGCCTCGCCGTTGACCGCCGAGAAGATCCTGCTGACATCCGTGCCGAGCGTGGAATCCCCGGTATCGGCACGGCGTGCGTCTGCCGCACCCATCGCCGCCACCAGGCCGGGAGAGATCGATTGGCGGGCATTCCCCGCGGTGAGGGATTCGGTAAAGAGAGCCTCCCAGGTAAGATCCGTGCCCGCCGCGTTCGAGCCTCCCTGCATCGCCCGGATCGCCCGATTCGGCACGTTGGCCACGAGATAACGCAACATCGCTTCTTCCTTCTCGTTGTAGTCCACCTTCAACTGGACGATCTTCTGGGTGTTCATCGAGGCGACCGAGCGCTTGTAAGCGTAGATCATCAACATGAGCAGCAGCGACAGGGTGGTCACCACCAACACGAGGGAAACGTAGCCGCGATTCCGGCGGGGTCTGAGCGGGGATTTCATTGGTTCTCCGTTCCGTTGAATTGGATGGCACCCGTGCTCTGGACGGTGCCGGAATAAATGATGCGTTCACCGGCCGGCCCCGTCAGGGTCATGCGCAGCACGCCGTCTTCGATGGAAAAGGAAACGTCCGAGGGCCTGCGAGTCACCGTCCACTGCGCTTCTCCCAGCACGGCGGAAGTCGGCACGATGTAATAAAGAAGCTGGTCGTTTTCGTAAGAAAGCATCGTCGCGCGCATCGAGCCGTCCGGCTGGCGGTAGTTCATCACCAGTACCGGGGCCGGTCCGGCGGTGGCATTCTGCCCCGCCAGCGCGTCGGCCGTCGTCGCGTGCAGGCGGAAGCGCTCGGCCTTGCTGACGAGGCGGTTCACCTGCATGCTGATCATCGGGGCTTCATCGATGAGGAAATTCTGGGCGCGGAACAGTTTCAGGAAAGTCAGTTGCTGATTGAAGACCGCCATCAACATACCCACGATCATCATGCCCATCAGGATGGCGATCGTCAGCTCGATCAGGGTGACGCCTCGCGGCGCGGCGCGTTTGACGGGACGTTTCATTGGGAGCGGAGCACGGTGCGGGATTTCAGGTAGGTGCGATTGCCGATGGTGTATCTCAGCACGCTCTGGGCACGACGGACTTCCATCCGCGAGGGATTGCCCGCGGCGTCCGCCAGCTGATCGATATACAGGGTTCGCGTCACCGTTCCGGTGAGAGGAGTCCCTCCGGGCAGATGGCCGATTTCCACATTGGCCACCGTGGAAATCGCCGGTTGCGCCGGCCAGGGAGAGGTGTTGCTGATGAGCGTGTCGAAAGGAATGCGCTCGGCGTAGGCCCGCTCGTAAGTCATGTAGGCGTCGGTGAGAGACTGCACCATCGTCCATTGGCGGGGCACCAGCACGTTCAGGGAAAGCTTCAGCAGGATCAGGCCGACGGCGGTGATGATGGAAAGGCAGACCATGCTCTCCAGCAGCAGAAACGCGGGTTTCAGCGATCCCGTCTTGCGAATTTTCATGCTCCGGAAAAGACTCCGCCCATGCTCGTCGTGCGTTTCCGCCTGTTGCTGCTGGTGCTTGCCCTTTGGGGCGGCCGCGCTTCCGCGCAGGCGATCCTGGAACCGCCGTTCGGTTTGCACTGGGGGGATTCCCCGGAAAAACTCATTACCTGGGCCGCTCAACATTCCCTCGACGTTAGTATTTTCCTTCCTGCGGATCAACCCGGTTTGCGGGTGGTCAAAATCGAGCCGAAAAAGGGCTTCCTGCCGGACTCCAAGGCCAGCGGCGTCGAGGGCCGCTTTCTCACCGGCAAGCTTTACGAAACCACGGTGACGTTTGCCGACCCGGACGCGGCGGCGGATCTGGTCGAAGCCCGTTTCGAGGAACTGCGCAAGCAAATGACCCACCGCTACGGGCCGTTGCGGACGAACCAGCAACAGCGCACGGTGGAGGATCAATTTGTCACTCGGACGCAATCGTTTCATCGGGAGCCAGTGAGGGGATTGTTTCTGCTTCTCGCTTTCACCGAGGTGGAGGATTTGCTCCGGAAAAAGAAGGAAGCGCGCTTTTCCGTCATTTATCGCAATGACAACTTCAGATTAGAACTCCTCAACGCCGCCGGATATAACGCGAACAAGTAGGATGGCGGCTCCTCCCGCTTGCGTCTTTCACCGATCACCGATCACCCGGCACTTCACTCCTATTCCGAGTGTACCATCCCCCGCACCGAAATCGTCCGGTCCACCTCGAACGTCACGGCATCCAGCCGCTCCAGCCCGAAGGGCGAGGAGGAAACCAACTCCACCGTCCAGCGCCCGTCTTTCGGCAAATGCGCACCGAGGTTCGAGTTGGTGAATGTCGTGTCGGTCGGGATCGAGTAGACAGAGGCATTGGCCGCTCCCACTTCGATCGGGTTGGCCGGATTGTCGCTCACATCGCCGGGATAGGCCTGGGCGTAAATTTGTGAACCGGGATAGATGTCTTTCACGTTGAATGTCACCGCTGGGATCAGATCCTTGTATTTCGCGTTTTGCGTCAGCCCCGTCACCGTCCCTTCCGGCACCGGCCAGATCTGGATGTATTGGGATGCCAGTTGCGAAGGAGGAACCGAATAGTCCTGGCGGGTGTCCTGAATCGTAAAGACGGAAAAACGTTCTTCTCCACGCACCTTCGCGACATTGGCGGAAGGCACCACGCTGTAGAGGTAAGTGCGCGTCCGGGCGTCGAGATTGGTCGTGATCGTTTCCTGGGAAATCAGGGTCGCCTGCGTCCGATCCAGATTCACACCCGTTCCACCCTCACCGTACGATTGCGCGTGATGCAGGAAGGTGACCTGTTTCGCAGCCACCGGATCATCCGCTCCGCTCAACAGGCCCGTGATGGTGATTTCCACGTAAAACGGTCTTCCCGCACGAGTCCGGGGAATCACCGCGTAAGGATCTTCCGAATGCACCCGGATCTGCGCGATCGGCACATACGCGCCGACGTACTTCGCATCCAGCACGTGGGCTTCCATGGTGCTGGAATTCACCGCATGCAGCTCGAACCGCGCGCCGCCGCTCGTGATTTCCAACTCCGATTGCCGGGCTCCGCTGGCGGGCACGGTCATGTCCCAGACCAGATTCGACGGCAACTGCACCTGACGGATGAAATTCGTGTACGTGTCCGCATACGCTCCCGCCAACGAGAGGGCGAAAATCCAGAGCGAGCGATGGACGATGGACTTCATGGATCGACGGGCTTTTCCTCTGCCTCCGGCGGCGGCAGCATCGAGATCGGACCACCCTGATAGACGGCCACCACCAGATTCGTGGATTTTTCCAGCATTTCCCGCACGTCTTCCGACAGCGGCACCTTGCCTTCCGCCTGCTCCTTGCTGACTTCGAGCACGCTGATCCAGCCCCGGTTCGCCCGGTAAAATTCCAGCCAATTGACGACCTTGCTTCCCTTCTCGAACTGATAGCGTTCCTGGAATCCTGCGGGGCGATGGATAATCGAACGCTTCGGCACCAGCGTCGTGTAACCGGCATAGCTCAAAATGTCCGACTGGCTCACCAGATCCCGCACCGGCTGGATCTTGCTGGGATCCTGGGATGCCGCTTCCGGCTCCTGCTCCGGTTTCGTTTCCGTCTGGGCCGACCGCTGGCGCTGTTTCATCAACTCCTCCGTCGTGACCATGTTCACGATCTTCCGGGGTTCCCCCTGCGCGAATCCCGGCTGCGCCGTTGAAAGCAACAGCGCTCCCGCGAACAGCATCGTCCAGTCGGCAGGCGAATTCATGACGGATTCTTGAAGGTCACCAGAATGACGAGGTCCTGAAGGTCGAATCCCCCGTCGTTCGGGTTCGTGTGCGTCAGTTCCATGAGATAGATCACATCCTTCGGGCCGATTTTCACTTTCCCCTGACCATCCAGATACGGCAGCAGGAAGCTCTCGATACTCGGCTGCTGATAGAGCGGAGTGGTCGTGGGCGGCGTATCGCCATTGACGAGCGCCACCACGTTCCGCGAGCTGTTCAGCGAAGTGTATAACGAAGACCAGGAGTTATTCCAATAATAGCGACCGCCGAAATTCAGCGCTTTTCCCGCCTCCACGGTTTTCGTCAGCACCACCTGCGAAGATTTCACGTCGGTCTGCCTGCCATACCAGAGTCTGGAAAAACTGCCGTTGCCATATCGGAACTGGCACTCCGTAGGCACCCACGTCTGGCTGACGATGAGCCCTAAAATATTGGTGGTCGTCGCCCGCACGGACGCCCCGATCACTCGGACTTCCATGATGAGATCGGTCTTCGGCGTCAAAGTCCCCGGACCAGTGATGGTCACGACGTCCTTGGCCGTCGCGGGATACGTGATGCCCCATGTCAGGACCGGACGGGTGCCGGTCTGGACGAGGGTCGGGAAGGCGGTCAGCGCCCCGACGGGAACGACCGGGTCCTGATCCGCCGCGACGAGCCGGGACGGGCTCGCCAAGCAGAGAGCGGCAGCCACGAAGGCCACCAGTTGGCTGGTTTTCATAGTGATGTAAGGGTGTGATTTTCACTTTTCCAAACACCTTCCGTGGGTGCGGTCGGTGCCTGGCATTCGCCCGGGCTTTTCCACATCGTCAAAAATCGGGACAAACGATGCGGTGGAGGCAGGACGATTCCGATGGTCCTAGGGATGGCTCATCGGAAGCGGTGAAAATCGATTTTCGGGTGTTTCCGGGTCGTCAGCTTGGGTGAGTATTGGATTGGAACAGCAGAGAGGTGTTTGTTGGGTGAGAATTTTCAGCGATGCGGCAGGGTCAGCCAGCTCGACCACGGACCGCGCGGCACTTCGTAATCTTCCACGAAACGCCACTCGACCACTCCCCCGCTGGAAAGTCGCAGGTAATCCCGCACCGCCGGGCTGAGATCGATCCCCGCTCCTTTGTTGCGGTTGGGCCGTGGATTTTCCTGACCGAAAACGTATTGCCAATGATCCACCTCGAACGGCCCCACATCCTCCCACTGCGCGTAGCAAACACGGCCCCGATGATGGATCGCCAGCCACCGTCCCTTGCAAACGGAAATACCATCCCCCCGGTATCTCTCCCAGAACCACGGAATCACGGAGGAAGCCTCGGGCTTGTGCACACCACCCTTCGCCACATCGTTGTAGGGCAATGCCACGTAAAACGGATTCAGCAAGGGCGAGAACCCGACCGGGAAATAACCCTCGCGCCGCTCCGGTTCGTCGTAGCCGCCGAAATTCTGCTGCCAGTTCTGATCCCACGCGCTTTGGTGGTTCGGCGTCGGATTGTTCAGCGTCGGCTGCTCGCCGATCCAGAAAATCGTCGCCACCACATTCCGTTTCCACTCCGTCTTCGCCCGCAAGGCATCCTGCGACTGCTCCAAAACCACCCGCGCCGCCGCCGGCACCCCGAACGGATCGCTCAATCCGGGCAAGGCCTCTCTCCGGTTTTCAAGAAACGTCTCATGCACCTGCGTCAAACGCTCATCCAGCACCATGCCCCGGCTCATCCCCTGCAAGAGCAGGAAAGAGCACCAGATCAGGAGCCATGCCGGTTTTCTCATTTTCCTAAACGGATATTTTTTATCCAGAGAATGACAGAAACCTTAAAAATTTAAGTTAGCCAAACAAGCCTAAAACTTCCTCGCTCCTTTCTCCCCCCTAAGAAAAACCCTAGAATAGTTTCGCAATTACCTAAAAATCAATAAACAACGAAAAACTTTAATACTACCTGCTCTTTCTGCGGCGGAAATTGGCTCGTTCACTCAAATAGTAAACTTTAATTAACTTTTTGGAAATTCAACGACTTCCCGCCGCAAACCGACGCTCCAACTCCTTCAAACTGAGTTCAGTGAGAGTCGGTTTTCCCTCCGCCGTGCAATAAGGCAGCTCGCAGTTGAAAAGCTCGGTCAGCAAACCGGGCACCTCGGCCAGTTTCGCCACCGTCCCCACCGCCGCACGCTTCGCCAGCACCCTCGCCAGCCGATCCGTGGCAAATCGCGCCCCCGGCGCCGGATCGTGCAGCATTTCATCCAATAACGCCCCGAGAAATTCCCTCGGCGAGTCCACCTTCAGGCAAGCTGGCACACTGAGGATTTGCAGCGTATTTCCTCCGAACGCTTCGATCTCGATCCCTGCCTGCAGCATCGCCTCCCGCTCCCGCAACACCAGATCCGCTTCCCGCGGGTCCAGCTCCAACAGCACCGGCACCAGCAAATGCTGCACCTCCAGCGATCCGGATTCTCCAGCCAGCATCCTTTCGTAAAAAATCCGCTCCTTCGCCGCCCGGGGATCGAGCACCACCAGCCCATCCTCCCCCTGCAACACCACGTAGCGCCCGTGCAACAAACCCAGCACCTGGAAAGGAACAGTGCCGGTGTCCAATGGAGCGCCGGTGTCCCCACCGACATCTTCTTCAATCGACTCCGACTTTTTCGTGAAAATCTCCGGCATCACCTCCGCCGTCGTCCACTTCGGCAACACCGGCTGGGTTTCCCGGAACATCCTTTCCATTTGCCGTGGTGCCGAACTCCGAGATTCCGGCACAGCCACTTCCACCGCACCCACTTCCGGAAGATCCAGCCGTGGAACCGGCTTCGGAACCGCCACCGAGACCGGACGCAGCGCCTCCAGCACCGATTCCAGAATCACCTCCTTCACGTCCAGCGGCCGATGAAACCGCACCTCGCGCTTCGCCGGATGCACGTTCACATCCACCAACGCAGGCTCCAGCTCCAGCCATACCCACGCCGCCGGATGCAGCCCATCCGCCACCGCGCCACGGAATCCCTCCGCCAGCGCCCGCGAAATCACCGCGTCCTCCACCGGCCTGCCATTGAGAAAAACATACTGATGCCGCCGCCCCTTCCGCGCATGGCTCGCCGGAAGCACGAACCCCTCCACCGACACCCCGTTCCGATGAGTCAGCGGCAGCGCGATCAATTCCCCCGCCAGCTCCGGCCCCAACAACTGCCTCACCCGGTCCACCGCCTTCGCCACCGGGGGTAAATCGAACACATCCCGGTCATCCCGCCGCAGCCGGAACCTCACCGTCGGAGCCGCCAGCGCGTGCATCCGGAGCTGATGCTCCACATGCGCCGCCTCCGTCGATTCCGCCCGCATGAATTTCCGCCGCGCGGGCATATTGAAAAACAACGCCTTAGCCTCGATCACCGTCCCCGGCGCGCACCCCGCGTCCTTCACATCCCGCAGTTTTCCCCCCTCCACCGTGATTTCCGTCCCCGCCATCGCATCCCGTTCGCGTGTGACGATGCGAAACCGCGACACGCTCGCGATGCTCGGCACCGCCTCGCCGCGAAACCCCAGCGTCCGGATCGCCGCCAGATCCCCCGAAGTCCGCAGCTTGCTCGTCGCATGCCGTTCCAGCGAAAGCAACGCATCCTCCCGCGACATCCCGCAGCCGTCATCGCTCACCCGGATCAATGCCGCGCCGCCGCGATCCACATCCACCCGCACCTCCCGCGCCCCGGCGTCGATGCTGTTTTCCACCAGCTCCTTCACCACCGAGGCCGGCCGTTCCACCACCTCCCCCGCCGCCACCTGGCTGGCGAGAATATCGGGAAGCACTCGGATCTTCGGCATCGCAGAGAATAAAAGACGCAAGACTTCAAGACACAAGATTCAAGAGAAGAACTCCGCGTTTTCATTCGGAATCTGAAATCTTGCATCTTCCGGTCTTGTGTCTTGCGTCTCTCCACAGTCAAGTCTCCCCGACCCCATGGCTGGCTTTTTCAAATCCCTCGTCAACAAGATCACCAACCGCGCGGAAATCGATTGGGACGACCTCGAAGCGGACCTCATCACCGCCGATCTCGGCATCGGCATGTCCACCCGCATCATCGACGAACTCAAGGACCTCGGACGCGACATCACCTCCGAGGACGTCGTGGAAGTCACCCGCAAGCAGCTCTCCGCCCACCTTCCGCCTGGCACCCCGCCGCCGCTGCCACGCCCCGATGGAAAACCGTTCGTCATCCTCGTCGTCGGCGTCAACGGCACCGGAAAAACCACCTCCTCCGCCAAGCTCGCCCGCTGGTTCAAAAACCGGGGATTCACCTCCCTCCTCGCCGCCGCCGACACCTTCCGCGCCGCCGCCGTCGAACAACTCCAGCGCTGGGGCGATCGGCTCAACATCCCCGTCGTCCGGGGAAATCCGAACGCCGATCCCTCCTCCGTCTGCTTCAACGCCCACCAGAAAGCCATCTCCAGCGGCACCCAATTTCTCATTTGCGACACCGCCGGCCGCATCCACACCCGCCACAACCTGATGGAGGAGCTTGGAAAAATCCGCCGCACCCTCGCCAAACAGGACGAAACCGCCCCTCATCTCACCTTGCTCGTCGTCGATGCCACCACCGGCACCAATGCCCTGCAACAGGCGAAGGAATTCCACAAAGCCAGCCCGCTCGACGGCCTGATCGTCACCAAGCTCGACGGCTCCGGCAAAGGCGGCATCGTCGTCGCCATTCACGAGCAACTCGGCATCCCACCCCGTTTCCTCGGCACCGGCGAAGAACCCGAAGCCTTCGCCATCTTCCAGCGCGATTCCTTCGTGCAGGAGATTCTATAAGGAGCGCTGACGTTCACGTCGGCTCGCGTAGATAAAGTAGAGAATGCAGAGCTGACGTGGACGTCGGTGCTCCATCACACCAACTCCAGCCCCAGATAAGCCTCGATCTCCCGCGACGGATCGTGCGCCCGCATCAGCGACTCGCCGATCAGCACCGCGTTCGCGCCCGCTTCCAGCACGCGCCGCGCGTCTTCCACCGTCTTGATCCCGCTTTCGGAAACCAGCAGCACATCGTCCGGCACCTCTTCGGCCAGCGCTTCGGTCGTCGCCAGATCGATCTCGAACGTTCTGAGATTGCGGTTGTTGATCCCGATCAGATCCGCCCCCAGCTCCAGCGCCCGCTCCATTTCCGGCAGATCGTGCACCTCCACCAGCACGTCCAGCATGAACGCCTTCGCTTCGTCGTACAAGCGGCGAAGCTGATCGTCATTCAGCGCCGCCACGATCAGCAGAATCGCATCCGCACCGGACACCGCCGCCTCGTGAATCTGCACCTCGTGAATCGTGAAATCCTTCCGCAACAACGGTGCCGCGGAAAACTTCGAAATCTGCGTGAGATAGCTCAGTGATCCCTGGAAATACTTTTCGTCCGTCAGGATCGAGAGGCAGGACGCCCCGCCGTCCAGATAACGCTTCGCCTGACGCACCGGATCGAAATCCGGATCGATCAACCCCACCGAGGGCGACGCCTTTTTCACCTCCGCGATCACTCCCAGCCTCCCGGGTCCGCGATCCAGAGCCGCGCGGAACCCGCCGAAATCGTTCCGTTGCAGGGCAGCGGCACGCAAATGGGCCGCGCGCGGCATCAGAGCTTCCACTTCCAGATGCTTGGTGGCGATGATTTGAGCAAGCTTGTCGGACATGAGTGGCGGAAGGGAAGACCACATCCGACGGAAAGAAAACACGGAAATATTCCAAATTTTGGCTTGTCCGGGAACCTCCTCCATGTAGAACCCCGGCACGCGCTTCAGCGACGCGGGCGTAGCTCAGTGGTAGAGCGCCACCTTGCCAAGGTGGATGTCGTGAGTTCGAATCTCATCGCCCGCTCCAGTTTTTTCGAAGCTAC
>JASGEP010000008.1:0-152648 GCA_047606285.1 Luteolibacter sp.
CCATCTACCAAGCTTTGGAGTGTACCAACGATATCCGTAGTAACAAAGCCCTGTTGAATATTCCGTGAACTTCGTCGAATAGGTGAACGGATTCTTTTTCGCGTAATCCCCGTGGCAGACGATCAACTGTCCGAAAGCGTCGTATTCGTAGGTTGCGCTGCGTTTGCGGGTGGTGGCGTCCACCAACGCTCTGACATTGCCTTGTTTATCGTAAAGTGGAACATGGATTGTGCTAGTAGCGGAGTCCTCCAGCCAAAGCAATGCACCGATGTTACCGGTGGCGTTATCGCCCGCATCTCCGGCGACATCCAGACCCCAGGTGTATTTCCGGATGGCTTGGTTGCCATTCAACCCGTCAAGTTCAGCGATGCATTTCCAGCCTTGGAAAATAAAAAGAGTTTGACTGGAGGGGGCGGCTGTCTGGGTAGATGTAAAAGTGGAGGAACGGATGCGTCGCCCTTGGGAATCGTAATCATATTCCAGCCGCAGATACGGTGCCCCGGCAGTGACAAGAGCAGAGGTTCGTTCGCAACGGATAAGACGGTTCTCGGCATCCCACGTGTAGTTCCAGAGACCGTCGGAAAGCAGATTCCCATCAGTATCATAGGTGGGTGCGACGGAAGCGGCGGGCAGAGGGAGCGAGCCGTCGGTGGTCGTGGCTCCGTCCGTGATTTCCGCTTCGATCCATTGCGGGCTGGTGCTATTGTTTCCTGAAAGTTCCTTACGAAAATACCCGTCTTGTCGGGGGGCGGACTGGCCATTCACCGTGACGGAGGAAAGGGAAGCAGCGAAACCAACTATATCCACAAAATCCGGGTGCGTGAGTGCGGTGTAGCGGTTAAGCGCATCGGGGGTGTAGGAAAACTGCCGGGGCGTCTGCCCGGAGCTGCGGCTTTGCTCGGCGAGAGTACGGTTGCCAATGCCGTCGTAACGGTAACGGTAGTCCCTGCCGTTTTGATCCGTAGAGCCGCCGGGGAGCTTGCCGGTGGCGCGGACCACCTCGCCGGTGGCGTTGTAACGATAGTGCCACGAACTTCCGTCCATACCGGAGTGTGAAGAGATCCGATCCAGCGCATCATAGGAATAAGCGTGGTGATCGATGGCCTTGTTTGCTCCTGCATTCATTACATGGGTGGTCATGCGGGTGAGGCGGTTGGAGGAATCATAGGCGCGGGTGTTTTGTAGCCAAGGAATATTTCCCGATCCCACACGGTAGGAAACGAGTTCGAGCACTCGCTTTCCTGGGTGGTAATCATAGACGGCTGTCTGACCGTTGCCACTAACCTCGCGGATGCCGCCTGCTGCGCTGTAGCGATAGCTAGTGGTGCCGAGCGATTGCGCGCCAAAGGAAACATCGTGTTTTTTCGGACGGAGGAGGGCATCGAAATCCTGTTCACTTTTCTTGCCGGAGAGCAGGCCGGAGGTGATGGTCTCGGATTTTACCACTCCGTGGGAGGCATATTCGAGTGCATAGGTTCCGGCGAAATCCTGCATCCCCTTCGCACGGCCGAGGCGGTCGCGAAGGGTGACGCTAAATCCGGGAGTGCCGTCGCTGTGGGTAACCTGATCCAGGTCTGCTGGAGAACCGCCGTTAACTGAACCGTAATGGTAGCTGGTGACAAGTGGGCTGCCGCCCACGAGCCGGGCCTGAGTGCGGGTTTTCAGACGCCCGCCGGGAGTATAGGCATAAGTGGGGCCGGTCCCCGTGCCCGGAGTAGGGCTGTTGAGACGTTTTGCAATGAGGAAGCCGCGTGCAGAGTCATAGATCCATCGAGTAACGGCCTGGCTCGTACCATAAGTGGTCATCGTGGTGGCTCGACCCGCGTAATCATAAGTCCAAGTGGTGCGGTAATCCCCGTCGCCGATTTTTTCCCGGATGTTCCCATCAGGGAAATAGGATGCGGTGGAGACATTGGCGACGGTTTGATTACCCTCACCGATAGTATCGGGTAGATCGGAGGATTTTCGTCTACCTCGATGGTCGTAAGTAATGAGAACTTCTCGGTTCAGGTGATCTACGGAACGGTTAATGGTGTCCGTGGAGTCATTCACGTAATAGAATGTAATGGTGCCCGATCGGCTGTCAGTCAGGACCTTAGGACGGTTGAGAGAATCGTATGTTTGCGAAGTTTGGTAGAGCTGATTGCCCTCTGAATCCTTCTCCACGGAGGAAGAAACGAGCCCGTTGACGCTTGTGGTGGTTTGTGAAGTCCCATCAGGCCGGGTGACCGTCGTAGTGCGGGAGCCGCCGCTGCTCAGAGTCGTCACCGAACGGGTTTCCGCCGACTGGAGGGTGGGATATTGGATGGACCATGACCTCAGCCCGTCGAGCGAAGAGTCCTCGTAGGCGGTGACAATCGCGGTGTTTGAGCCTGATTCCTGCCAGACTTTGGTAGTGGAGCGCATCACCCATTCGCCGCCGCGTCTTTGGGCGAGATCGGAATCCACTTGGGATACGCGGTCAATGGCGAGGTCGATGATGCCGTTGCCGTTGAGGTCCTGTGCAGTCCATGTCCTTTCGCCGAAGGCGTTGTAGCCATATAGCATCGTTACACCATCGGGATCGATGGTTTTAACCAGTTGGCCTTGGACGTTGTAGAAGGAATCGGCATGGTCATTGCCGCCCGCACCGTCAAGATCGGAAGCGTATGTGGTCTTTACCTCCCGACCTGCCCAATCGGATTGACTGAAGGTGTTTTCCTTCTCGGTAGAGCCATCCAGATAAAAACTCTCTGCCACCCGGCCTATCGGCGTGGCGAAGTAGCGGAAGCTCCTACTGGTTCCGAGATTGCCGGTGCTGGAGGCGGGCGAGCCATCTAGATAGAAGTCATCGACCATGCAGGCGATGGTGCTTCCGTCGTCGGAAACGGCGGGGGGAGTGGTGACAACACGTTTGCCGATTCCACCGCCGATATTATAGGCCGTGGCTATGGTAGTTTTTACGAACGTGCCATCCTGCGGAGAACGGCTCCATTCCTCAATCGTATCGCCCACAATGTTAACGACATTACGGGAAATTTCATTGGCGGATGACGCAAAACTAGCGAGTGGAAGGAAACCGCCCGAAGAAATCATTTGTGCGTAGCGGTGCGTGGACGTGCTCCGGCCTTGGTAAACCGTTTCGGTGGTCACTCCAGCCCGGTTGGTTTTGATGGTCCGCCCAAGAGCATCGTAGGCATAGAAAGTGTCGATGCCGGCCATGTCTCGCTCGCGCATCAAACCGCAACAGCCGTATTCGCGTTCGGTGGTAACAGTGCCTCCATTCCCACCCGATTCGTGCTCGAATTTCGTTGCACGATGGTGTCCATCAAACTCCACTGCCAATTTGCTAGAAAGGAGAACTTTCGTTCCGTCCTTATATCGGTAGCTGGATGTGGCAATTTGCTCTCCATATTGATCGGTGATGGTTTCCGTGGTTCCCTGCACTTCGATTTGGGGATTTCCCGAAGAGGGATCGTTGGTAACACGCCCGGTAGTAATGGTGGCTGTAGAGGTTTGACTGTCCCAATCAGTCGTGCTACCAGAAACCGTTGCGGTGCCGTCCGGATTGATGGTGGTGACCTCTCCTCCGTAGCTGGTTAAAGTGAAGGTCGAAGTGTACATTCCGGGACCGCTGTAAATTCGATCTTCGGTAAAATCACCGCCGAGCCGTGCTTCTTTCAGCCTCTCCGATCGCGATACGATTTCACCCGAAACCCTTTCTGTGACACGACTGACTGTTTGGGATAATCCAGTCACAGGAGAAAGTCCAGAATAGGATTCAGTGATCGTTTCTCTGGCCTGCTGGCTTCCGGCCGAAGAACGTCTCACGATATGAGCCGTGTCAAAAAATTCGCTTTCATCGTATTTTATATAAAAATGATCTTCGATTTCTCCGTTTGGATAGATCACGCGTTTAATATTTGTGCGACCTTCCGAAGAAGCACTGCCATCGGGACTGGAATCTTCGCCTAAAGTGTAGTAGCTGGTAATGGTGGATAAAGCCAAGCCATCAGGGTCATTTGTTTTCGATATTTCACGCCAACTGTTTGAAATTTTCTCATACACAGTAAGGACATCTTCTGTTGTCTCGTAGATCGCCTCTACAGATCCCGTTGCTTCAGCGACCCGTAGCTCTACCTTGGTGCGGACGATTTTCTGCGTAGTAGTTTCGGATTCTGAACGTGTCTCCCGTCGAAGACCGTTACCCGTTTCCATAATCCATGCCCCTGAAGGAGATTTCCGGTAAATCGTAATGGTATGTTTGCCGTTATTTTCATCATCGCACTCCAAATAGTCCGAGTTATTTGAATCCTTTCTATTTTTGATTGTTACGGTTCGGAATATTGTTGAGGCAGGATTTTGGTAATCGGAGCTTATACGAATTATCATTCCTCCATACCCATCCCCTTCCGTCACGGCAATGTCTTCGATCACTGCCAGCTTTTCATCGCTACGTAAGGAAACGAGTTTTTCGTTAGTGTCATATGTGGGAACGATGGATGGTGTAAGTTGCGGGGCAACGAGTGCAAGGCTCTCTCGCCCGGCCAGCGGCAGCTGCTCGGCATACAATCGCAGAGCCACCGCTTGTCCTTTTATCCCCGACGATTGCTCGCTGATACCGAGCGGTATCGCGTAGTCCACAGAACCGATCTTAGGATCCAGCTGGCATACGCCTGTTTTACACGAATCGCATGTCGGAAGGATAACGTCAAAAGTATGGACTATTTCACCGGAACTTCCGAGCAATTCATAAGTGACTCCCCCTTCCTCCAATTCGTTCAACCGCAGAACAGTCTGGATGTTGGTCCAGTGGCTGTAAATGGTATCAGGGGAATAATCTATTGAGGAAGATAGCGGATACCCCCTGAAACTTGCAATTGTACCGGATTCCTTGTTCCTGATTCTTAGGCCCCACACCTGATCGGGAATGAACCAGGGATAAAAATAAATGCCAAACCCTGGATCCCATTCAGGATCGATGAGCTGGCCATTGTAAAATTGCACCGTCACATGCGGATCTATTCCTGTCCAAGATCCGTTGATCCTGGGTGCTCCATTCCAGATTTCTTCCTTGGCGATTTCGAGAACCGGAGTTTTACGGGTGTCAATTGTCCGGCGTTTCATTTTTGGGCCGCCGATGACTTCAGATTGATAATAACTACCATTCATAGGGGGTTCCATCCAACCTGGTCCTCGGCCAACACCTACATATTGGGCTGTAGCTGTATTGCTGAAAATGATCAATGCGCCGAAGCAAAAGGGCGCCGCTTTCGTGAGAAGTCCCATGGGATTAACGTGATCTGAATTTTGCTTTTTCCGTAGTGGGCAGATCCTTCCAACCGTCGATTTGGTCGAGAAGAGAGGTGCCTAGCTCTCCCTGCAATCGGATTCCCCGAGACATGTCCTGGTTCATGCCGAGGGCTCCCTTCTTAGGTTCCTTGCCGTCATCTTTTTCCGAGCTATTCCGTCTGAAATCAGCTTCCGCTTTTTGAAGCACGAATTTCAGCTCTTTAGCTTTAGGCCATTCTTCAAAAACGTCTCCTTTCGAAGTTCCATTGTCTCCACAATATTTCCACCAAGTCAGAGCAACAGAAAGATCGGATTCCGCTAACGTTTTATTTTGGTGTGCCAAATACCTTGTATCATTCGGAACAATACGCGTCGCACTTGTAATAAATGAATATTGTTGCAAACAATAGCTGATTTCTTCTTTTGATTTTTCAAGAATTGAAATATCCTTGTAAATTTTAGATGGAGAAGAGATATTTTTTTCTGCATCAAGTTGGGCGATGATCTCTTTGTTCTTAAAAATAAGATCACGAATAAAACTCTTGATAGCTGGATCCGATTTTCCAGGTAAGATTGGGATAAGCGGATCGGCAGGCTCCGCATGAACCAAACCATAGACAAACAAAACGATCATAAAGGTCGTGAAAAATTTCATACGCGAGTTATAATTTCTTGTGAAAATACTTATTGGAGTGGCGTGTGGATTTGAAGAGCTGATGTGCTTGCTCCATGGTTCAGATAAGTTTGTAGATCGGTATCTGGATTGTGTGTACTGGGATCAAGACCGTGAGCGATTTCCCAATCATCTGGGATTCCATCTCCATCCGTATCGATGACGGTAGCGTTAGGAGAGGGCGATTCCGTGTCGATGGGGTATCCGGAAATGAATTCATCAGCTCCTATGTCAGGAATTCCTCCTGATAAGCGAGACTGCCCCTGAATATCGAACAAAACTGGGGAAGAAGCTACTACTCCTCCCGCATCAACTGCCGTGGCATACGCATCAACAATATATCCATTTGAGTCAAAACCCGGATTTTTTGCGAAAATCCACCCAGCATTTGTATTCTGAGTCGTGTTTCCCACCAAGCTTGGTGCTGCGAGAGTCGTTGTAACCGCACTTTGTGAATCAATGCTGATCTGTTGATCTAAATTGGGGGATGTATTTTTGACGATCGCCGAGTTTTCTAAAAATAAGTCAGCGTTTTCCAATCCTACCCCTCCCGCGCCAACATTGGTAGAGAAATTCCCCGTGACAGTGCAATGAGAGAGAGTCAGAACACAATTAGAAACACCTATTCCAGCATTTTTGATGGATGAATTACCCCTAATGATGCAGTTGATCATCCGGCTGCCCATGCTTTGTGTTGTCCACGAAAAATTCGAAACAGTTACTCCTTGGCCTTGACTACTCGGTTGGTGGGTGACGACCAATCCGTCGATTACGCACGGCCCTGTGATGCCTAAGGCTGTTCCTGCCCCGGCCTTAATTGTTGCCGGTCCGTTATCGGATCCTAGCTCACCCAAAAGAAGTAATGGGACATTCGGCAAGAAAACATTGTCTTCATAAACTCCTCCTTTAACAAGGATGATGGGATATGGATCGGGATAAAAATCATTATCAGCATCTCGCGAAGACACGGCATTGATCACCGAATCAAAATCAGGATAGATATTGTCGTCGAAAAAATCATCACCTGCAACGGCATCCACTACAAATGTAGGCTCTGGGTGTTTGGCAGGATCTTGTGGATCACTGCCTAGACGATATTCGAAAATATTGGGAAAACGATCCCCGTCCTTATCCTCTAAGCTATCATCCTCCAGCCAATCAAGGCCGTGGAGAAACTCCCAAGCATCAGACATGGAATCATGATCATTGTCTTCGTCGGTAGTTGGATCGAACCCTACCTGTAGTTCAGCCCCATCATTCATACCGTCGCTATCACTATCAGCGGAAATAGGATTTGTCCCGTAGATGTTATATTCATCCCACGCTGATAAGCCATCCTCATCATCCATTGCCTCGGCCCAGTCCGGGACGCCGTCGTGATCAGAGATGGCGTTTTTGTCAAGGTATTCGTCTGCTCCGATATCCGGAGAAGAATCTCGCCGTTCGCCATTGAGGTCAAAGGTTGCGAGACAGCCCGGTGCGGTTCCTCCTGCGTCAATACAGGGTGATGTTGATTTCAGCCAACCGTATGGCGTGAGGTGAGGATCGGTATTATCAATCCACCCTGGAAAATTTTCGGTATTTTCATCGCCGATGATATTCGCGGTAGTGGTGGAAATGAGCAGCGTGGCATCATTTGTGATAGAAATCTGGCTAGTAGTGGCTTCAGGCGGAGAAGAGAAGTTTCCCCAAATGATACTGTTTCTCAACGTCAGATTACCTCCACTCTGAGATAAGCCCGAGCCGCTTGATTCACCTTTGTTATTGAAAATGGTGCAATGATCGATCGTCAAGCGAGAGTCGTAAGATGAGATTCCCGCACCCACGAAATCCGTCGTGTTGGAGCGGATGATGCAATTGGCAATGCGTCTTCCGGCAAATGCCATTGGCTCACCGGGTTCTCCTTCCCAATAATAGAATTCTACGCCGCCGCCAGAAACTCCCGCCTCATGTGTGATGACAAATCCATCAATTACTGAGCGACTGTTGATACTCACAGTAGCTTGTTCGTCGGCTCCTGAAATCACCGCCGGGCCCTTGACTCCTCCTTTTTCCCCTACTAGAAGGATGGGGATTTCCCACATATATAGGTTTTCTTTATAGATCCCAGATTTTACCAAGATCATCTGAAACGGCCGAGCGGGTGGGCCGGGCATGTGGTTAACATCGTCCCAAGGCGAATAGTAGGCGGCATTGAGAGCCGTCATGATCCTTCGATAGGTTTTTCCCGATGGATTGTCGAGGGGAAGACTGCAATCAACCACGTAGTCAAAAGGAGCTTTATCTAAAGCGTCTGATGGAGATGAGCCATTCTTGTATTCAAAAATGTTGGGAATGCCATCACCATCCATGTCTTCCAATGAATCATCCAGGGATATGGACAAATTGTGCGCAGTCTCGAACACATCTGGCATCCCATCTTGATCCGTGTCAAGGAATGCTGAATTTGCAACGTTCGGATCAGAACCGATGGCACGCTCTTCGAAAACATTATAGCCATCATTGTCAGGATCGGAATACCCGTCCTGATTCAAATTTCCAAAGTGATCCAGTTCCCAACCGTCGGGAAGGCGGTCGCCATCCGAATCGGTTATTACGGCAGGCAAGCTATCGAATCGCAAACAAAATACTGCCTTCAGCTGTCCTATGGTGGCGGGGGAATAATTTGAATCGTCATTTGTATCTTGGGTCCAAGGATATTTGGCATATGGCAACGGATATTCCCCTTCGCTATTTAGGGTTACTCCAGACGGAATGCTCCCATTGAGCTTCCGCTGTAGAATCAACCACGCAGGTGCTTCGTCATGAAGATTTTTATAGAAAGCGGCGACCACTGCTTTTAATTGGCCAATGAGGAGAGGGGCCTTTTGATTATCGAGCCACTCTTGGGTAACTGTTTGAGGAGCACTGAGCGACTGAAAAGGTTTCCCTTCACCGATTAAATCTAATTGGATTTTCGTAGAAATATCTGGGCGAACTTTTTCGATTTCATGAAGAGCGCTTTTAGTCACCCATTTTAGTTGTCCAACATTGGCTACTCCATTATCATCAGCCATAGCATTCTCATTGATAATGGAAAGATCCCCATGACGCCACCATATGGGTTCCGTCAATACCGATTCAGCATGTAAATTTCCGATTACGGCACTTAAAAATGCCAATAGAATCGTTACTATTGATGACCTCATGGCTAAGTCTTCGGTGTATGCTCGCCTCCAGAATTATTCTTCAGAGTTAGGTTCCCCGAATTCTCCCATCAGTATGTCTCCTTGTGGAACTTCCATAATTACTCTCCCACGAAGTCGGGTGTTTCCTTTCACCACCAATGCCTCACGCCCGCTGTCGATAGATGCTGTCCCACTGGGAATAGCAAGTGGATCCGATTCCTCCCAATATTTGTTCTCCAGTGTAGTTTTACCATTTTTCAGGGTAGTGATTGCGTTGGATCGGTTTGATGAATTAGGTTCTGTGGCAGCCCGTGGGGCATTGCCATTACCAAGTTCAAACAAAGGATCAGTTTCTACCCAATCGGTATCAGAAACACCCTCACCTCTGTTCAACGAACCCAATGCTACGGAATAGCTGGAAAATGATCTGTTCCAAAAACCTGATGAAAAACTGCTAAAACCTTCTGCTGTGTTTCCAACCCCGCCGATGGCTACTGCATTTTCACCGTATGTGATATTCCCGGGAAAATTTGAATGCATAGTATCATAACCTCCCATGGCGATACTGGAATTAGTGAACGCAAACCCGTTCATAGTTGCTACCGCAAAAGTTCCATAAGCCTGTCCTGCTACAGCAAAAGAATACGGAGCTCCTATAACTCCTGACAACATCGCTATGCTGTCGTCTCCATTTTCGAATACAGTAGATCCCCAACCAATGGCAATAGATCCCGGGGCTTGCGCGAGTGCATTCTCTCCCAAGGCAAGGTAAGCATCTGACGAGGTACTGGCATTGAGCCCCATTGTTTTGGTGAGATAATGATTAGTTTGAAGATGGCCGCTAATCAGGTTCTCTGTGGCGGCTTGAGTCAGCACTTCCTCATTCCCCAGAGAAAGAGAGCCTTCAGGTATGATGACATTTCCATTTCTCAAAACGACAAGAGCGTTACTGCGGTCATTTACGGAAGCTCCATTGCCTATAATAAAAGCCGATTCGCTCACAGCGGCTGCGTATTGCCCAACGGTCACAGTTCCCGCCTGCCCAATGTTTCCTTTACCCAAAACCCAAGCGCCGGATTCAGAAGTGAAGTTGTCCTCCCCCAAAAGAATACTTGCTTCTATCATTACAGGAGCATTCGTAACACTTCCATCAATAGTGTTATTGATACCTAATAAAATGTTGCTGTTTCCAGACTTGCCAATCGAGTGAAGGACAAGGTTTTCTTTTCCCCCTAAAAGAGAAAACTCTTGAAAAGACGCCGAATTGGATTGGCCAAAAATAAAAGTGGAATCGGACTGACTAATGGAATTGTCCGAACCTACCGAACCAGAATTGACGCTGTTTACGCCAATCGAATTGTCGCTACCTACTGCAAATGAAAAACTTCCGATAATGTTTTCTGAACCAATAGCAGCACTTCCTTCGCTAGGAGCATTCAACCAGCCAACAGCGAGAGATCTTCCTCCTGCAACAATGGTATTATCGCTGCCGGCTTTGAAGCCGTCGTTATCGGAGACTTCGGCTCTCACCGTTCCCCAAAGTAAAGAGGCCAAACCGATTGCGAGAGATTTTTTCATGATAGGAATTTTCGGAAACACCCCAAAAGGGCATAGCACGTCAATCTCTTCTTTCTCATGACGAGTCAATAACAAAATAACAAATTATCGACAAAGTAATCCAGTATCAGGTCGGTGGAGGCCGCCCGGCCATCCATGACAACCTGTGAGAAGTCTCCACTGCAGCGAAGAGGGCATCGAGTCCTCGAACGAAATCCGCCTCGCGGTGATACCGCTCGAGCGTCGAGTTATCGGTGTCGGTGGAGCTGCTGCCGGTCCTTGAGGTATTGGACGAAGTTGGTGGCAAAGAAGCTCTTTCCGACGCCTCCCTTGCCATTGAGAACGATGACGAGACGCTTGGACATGGGCGCGGTGGTGGTGAGGATTCAGGGTGGGATCAAATGCTGTCCGGGTCGGCGATGCGCGGGCCTTTGCCGCGTGGTTGGATGGCTGGCTCCGCCGCTCCCGTCCGTGGAGAGGGCCGAACTGCCCAGCACTGCGGGCGGCGGTGCCGATTTGGACATCGGCGCTTCCGTCCGCTTGGACGCGGCCGGCGTGTCGGGGCATCGGCGGTTCCCGCGTTCAGGCTTTTGTTCGATGGTTTCCCGACCAAAGCGTGAAAGCGTATCGAGCGAAAAGTGAACAGTCACCGTACCGGGAATTTTCGCGATGGCCCGAAAGGACGCAGCTTCGGTTTCTGGCGCGAGAATGTGCGTTCACCAAGCGGCTTCCGTCGCGATGGCGCATTGTTGTCCTTCGGTGGAGCGGTCTTTGCCGCGTCGTTGTCCATGCCACGGACACGCCTAAGCTCTGCTTAGGAGACAGGCTTCTCCTCCTCTTTCATCTCCCCAAGGTCGCCTAGACCTCGGTTTTTGCACCCTATTGAGAACAGGCTTCCCGCGAGGCCATGGGACGATGCGGGCGATGTTGTCCCCGAAGCCACAAATGAACCTCCGCAATGCGAAGGAATACTTCCAAGAGCATCTCGCGGTGGGCGACTACTACAGCCAATCCCGGAGCGTTGCCGGTGAATGGTTGGGGAAAGGCGCTGGGGCACTCGGCCTTTCCGGCAAAGTGAAGGCGGATGACTTCGTTTCCCTGTGCGACAATCTCAATCCGAGAACCGGCCAAAAGCTGACCGTCCGCCGCAAAACCACCCGGATCAAGCGGCATGAGGATGGCACGACAAGCGAAGTCGCCAATCGCCGGGTGTTTTTCGATTGGGCGATTTCTCCGCCGAAATCGGTTTCCATCGTCGCGCTTGTCGGTGGTGATGAGCGCACCCTTCGCGCCCACGATGAGGCGGTACGACTTGCCGTGCGGGAACTGGAAACCTTCGCCCGGACTCGGGTTCGTCGCGGCGGGGCATCGGGTGACCGCGAAACCGGCAATCTTGCCATGGCGGTGTTCCGCCATGAAACCTCGCGGGCGCTCGATCCGCACCTTCATAGCCATTGCATCGTTTTCAACGCGACTCATGACCCCGTGGAATGCCGGTGGAAGGCGCTGGAGGCCCGGGAAATGCACGAGGCCCGGAAGTATGTGGAGTGCGTCTATTACCACGAGATGGCCCGCGCACTGCGGCGTTGCGGTTACGAAATCGAAAACCGCCCTGCCGGGGACTTCGTGGTGGTCGGCGTGCCGGAAGAACTGTCGCGCAAGTTCTCCAAGCGGGATGCGGAGATTGACGAACGATTACGGAAGTTGTTGGAGGAACGACCGGGGCTTGCCGGGCGCAATGTCGCGGAGATTCGCAGCCACTTGGCGCATGACCGGAGGGCGCGGAAAATCCCCCATGCCGATCCCAAAGCCCTCCGTGACGACTGGCACGGGCAAATGACATGGCAGGAAAGGCGTTCGCTTCGTAGCCTGTGCGGACGCAAGGAACGTGTCCGGCCTTTGCCCATCGACGAAGACGCCGCGCTCTCGTGGGCGGAGGAACACGTTTTTGACCGGCGCTCGGTGGTTGGTGAACAAGAGCTATGGCGACACGCTCTGGAGTATGGGTGCGGCTGCGATTTCAGCGTGGATGACCTGCACGCCGCGACCCGCCGCACGCCGTATATCCGGGACAAGCAAACCGTGACCACGCGGGCCGTGCTGGGCCGGGAATATCAGCTTGTCGAGGAGGCGAGGGAGGGACGCGGCGCGGCTGGCGCTCTGGTGCCCGGCTGGGATGGGGATTCCTCGCTGGATGAATTTCAGCTTGCCGCCGCCCGGCAACTCCTCGGGTCGCACGACCGGATCATGCTCTTTCGCGGCGGGGCGGGCACGGGCAAGAGCTTCACGCTTCGCGTGGTCCATGACGCGCTGTTGCGGCAGGGGCACGCGGTTCATGTCCTCGCTCCGCAGCGCCAGCAAGTCGAAGGGTTGGCCGATGACGGCATGGCCGGGGCGCGGACGGTCAGCGAGTTTCTAATGCGGAAGGAAATGGAGAGAAACGCCGTCGTCATGGTGGACGAGGCCGGACAAATCGGAGCCAAGCAAATGCTTGATCTGGTCAAGCTCGTCCGGCGGCATGGCGGGCGCTTGCTCCTGTCGGGAGATACCCGTCAACATGGGCCGGTGGAGGCGTCCGACGCGCTGCTTGCCATGGAGAAATACGGGCGGCTGCGTCCGGCGGAACTCAATGCGATCCGCCGACAAGATCCGAAGCGGGCACGCGACAAGGCGGAACGGAAACGCATCGCAGCCTACCGCGCCGCCGTTGACGATGCGTCCGAAGGCGACATCACCGGATCGTTCGACCGTCTCGACGCCATGGGTGCGGTAGTCGAATGCTCGGCAGATGACCAACAAACGGAACTGGCACGGCATTTCCTTGAACTGACCCGTACGGGCGAATCCGCCCTCATCGTCTCCCCGACATGGGGCGAGGTAAACCGGGTGAACGCTGAAGTGCGCCGCACCTTGCAGGCTTCAAACCGCATCGGTTCCGAGGAATGGTCTCTTGCCGCGTTGCGGGTGTTTGATCTGACCGAGGCCCAAAAGCGGGATGCCCGCTACTATGCCGATGACGCGGTGATCGCCTTCAACCAATCATGCCGGGGGATTCCCAAGGGTGACACCGGGCGGCTGTTGGCCGTCCTGCCCGATGGCGTGGCGGTGGAAACGGCGGATCGCGTGCGGATCGTGCCGTTTGCCGAAACCGGCAAGTTCACCGTCTGCCGCAAGGAAGATATGGCCTTGTGCCAGGGCGACCGGCTGCAACTCAAGGCGAATGCCCGCGCGGTGAAAGGCGAACGGCTGGCCAACGGCGAGCTTGTCACCGTGAAGCGGGTGGAGAAGTCGGGCCGCATCCAGCTGGAGGACGGGCGCATCCTGCCGCCGGATTACCGGCGTTTTGTCCATGGCTACGCGGTCACGTCGTACGCTTCGCAGGGCAAGACGGTGGATCATGTGCTGTTTTCGGACGCCGGGGCGAAGGCGGCGACGAATGACGGGCAATGGTACGTGACGATTTCGCGGGGCCGTCGCAGCGTGCGGATCTTCACGCCGGACAAGGAAGTGCTGAGGAAGAATGTCACCCGTTCCGGCCAGCGCCAACTGGCGATGGAATTGACAGAGTCCATGGTGAAGACCCTAGGCAAGAAGCGCCACTCGTTGCGCCTCTTGTGGGACGGCATCGCCCAGAACCGTGGACTGAAATTCATCCGTGAGGCCCGCAAGCGTCGTCAGGAAAGCATGCGTGAGGAAAAATCACGCCGGGAAAACACACGGGCCACGCCTCCTGACCATCGCCGAAGACGGGGACAAAGCATCTGACGGGCGCCATCCCGCACCCGGATCAGGAATAACGGAACTCCGAAATATGTGGCCTCCAACCGATGTCAGTTGTCTTCATAGTAACCCTATGGGCAGGCGTTCGCTTCTAGGAGATCACGAGAAGAAGCCACTCTACTGAGCGGTTTCTTAAATAAAAGATCAACATTCGTGAAAAGCTCGATATGTGCAAATATTGGCTGATTCGAAGCAGTAATAACGGAGTGCTTAAACTGCAGGCAAGATCAAGCGAGGTGAATCAAATGTATGCCCTTATGGAAACGGTTGACAATGAGCGATCTTCAAGATTTTATCCATCTACAATCCCATCCCGCAGGAACTCGGATATCAGTCCGGCTGTCGGCGAATAAAGACTGTTAGCTAAGAATATGGCATCCGCATTAGACACTTTTAAATCGACCTTTGCGCGAGCACGTCTGCAAATCAAGTCCTCGACACATGTTCTCAAGATAATCAACACACTTAATGAAGAAGAAGGCCAGCCCAAGATAGCCTATAATGACTCCACAGAAGTGTCAGACATCGCCAGATTCGGCATCATTCTTGGTGTAGCCGCTATGGATGACTATTTCACCCGCAAATTTGCAGAAGTTTTGGTTCCTTGCATCAAGACCCGAGGTGTGAATAAGAAAATGGCTGAGATGCTAGAGAATTCCGGACTAGACCTTGCAGGGGCTCTTGGGCTACTAGCGATGGATCGCCCCTATCGAAGGATTCGCAAACACGCTCAGGATTTCTACGAAACTTATTCGACTCAATCAATGCCTAAGATTGATGGACTATTTTCCACCTTAGGCATAGCAAATCTATCACAGCATGCCGAACGTCGCGCGAAGAAAAAGAAGCTAATTTCCTCGATCGAGGCATTTGTTAAGAAAAGACATGAGATTGCTCACGCAGGGGATCTGATTAGATACGGCAAGCTACAGAAAGTGGACCTAGCATTTATGAAGCGTCTAGACCATATAGAGATATTCGTTCATTCCTGTGATACCCACATCAACAACTTCATGAACCAAAAAACCTAACAAATCAGTGAAGGCAACCGGCCAAAGCCGGCGCCACACCTCTGACGTTGGCTAAAAATAGCAATGAGCGACGAATTTCCATTTCCAACTGTTGATCTTATTTGGTTCTATGACCAGAATGGAACACCACAGTTTTATCTGATTGACCAAGAGTATTTTTATCACATTAATGGAACTCCGATCGCATATCTCTACAAGAATCAATATGTCGTCGGCTACAATGGCCAATATTTAGGATGGATCCACAATGGTTGGATCATGGATTATGATAATGGAAGTTGCGCTTTTTACTCAGAGTTCTCCACCGGAGGAGTCGTAAAGCCAGTTCGCAAGGTCCGTCCGATCAGGAGTGTGCGTCGCGTCCGACCAGTTCGATCTGTGAAGACAGTTCGCCCTGTAAGGCCAGTCCGACAACTTTCTTGGACGGCCAAGAGCATCCCCGAATTTTTTCCTGACTACTGATGTATCTCAACTTGAACAATCATCACAAACAGCCGAACAAGGCGGTGCAGGCAATCCGAAGAAGCCGGGTGTCTGATCTTTGATGTTATGCAAAGAAACGCTCATGATCGTTGAAATCGAGATTCGGAACTTTAGGGGCTTTGAGAATCACATCCTCCCCTTAAAGGATCTTTCAATCATCGTAGGTGCAAACAACGCGGGGAAGTCAACAATCGTTGAAGCCCTTCGCTTTGTAGCGGTGGTTGCCTCCCGCTTCCGCAATCTCACTTATCATCGCCCATCATCTTTTTTTGAGGAGCATGGGGCACACACTGGAGTCCGGCCATCGCTCAAAAATCTCGAGTTTTCATTCAAAAATATCTTTCATCGTTACGGCGAAGCACCCGCTACGATCAGTGCCCGGTTTTCAAATAGAAGTCGGATTGACGTCTACTTATCCGAGGACGAGATCTTCGCATCCATTACTGATCAAAATGGTGCTCCGGTCCGCAACAAGGTCAAGGCAAGAGATGCCGAAATCCCATTGATTGCAATAATGCCGCAGGTCGAACCAGTTCGCGAACGCGAACAAGAAAGAGATGCGGATTACATTCGAGGTGCAGTGGGGTCCCGTCTATCGTCAGCCCATTTTCGAAACCAGCTTCATCTATTTAAAGAAGACTGGCCGAAACTTCAGGAAGCTTTGTCCTCTACTTGGCCCGGTGTTCGCTTAGAGGAACTAATCCGTGAGAATCAGTTTCCGCCTCATTTCCTCAATGTAGAGGTTCGCGTGGATGATTTCGTAAGCGAGCTTTCCACACTCGGTCATGGGCTCCAAATGTGGATGCAGACTATGTGGTTCCTGTGTCGATCCAGCGAATCGGATGTGGTCATTCTGGATGAGCCGGACGTCTATATGCATGCCGATCTGCAGAGACGCTTAATTCGATACGTGAAGAGCAGATACCCTCAAGTGATAATCGCAACTCATTCAATCGAAATTATGTCTGAGGTCGAAGCGACTAGCATTTTAGTTACAGACCGAAAACGCCCTCGCTCTGCTTTTGCAACGTCAATACCAGCAGTTCAGAAGCTAGTTGGGCGAATTGGAAGCATCCATAACCTCAATTTGGCTCGCCTATGGAAGGCACGGTGTTTAATCTTGGTGGAAGGTGATGATTTAAAGTTTCTTAAGATTGTCCAAGATACTCTTTTCCCCGAGAGTCAGACGCCCTTTGATGTCCTTCCAAATATTTCGATCGGGGGGTGGAGTGGATGGCACTACGCAGTCGGATCAAACATGGCAATGCGCAATTCGGTTGGTGAGAGTCTTCGAACATACTGTATCTTTGATTCAGATTTTCACACCTTTCAAGAAATCGAAGATAGGTATTCCGATGCCAAGGATAAATCAGTTGATCTTCATATTTGGAAGAGGAAGGAGATTGAAAACTACGCGATCCTTCCCAAGACAATTTCGCGCTTCATTGAGGCGCGATCAACCGGACAAAAACCTTCCCCCGACGGAGTCGAAGAGCGCATTATCGCCTTCGCCGATGAATTGAAAGATGAGTGCATTGACGCCTTGGCCACGGAGCATTTCTTCCAATGTCGTAGCCTTGGAATCGCTGGCGGCAATAAGGCAGCGCGCGAAAGAATAAAAGAGGCACGAGAGTCAGATGGCTCGCTTGCAAACCTCGTATCAGGCAAATTACTTATTTCGATGCTTAGTCGGTGGAGTCAGAGTGAATTTGGCGTTTCTTTTAACGCATCTAATCTGTTCCGAGAAATGCGTCCCGATGAGATTCCGGAAGAACTCAAAGAAATCGTCACTCGACTCGAAAGTCGTCACCCTCTACTATCAACGTATAACAAGAGGATACAGGAAACCGGCTAAAGCCGTCGCCCCACCACTCGGCATCTCTCCACTTCGTTGAGCAAACCAGCGCTATCTTCGCGCCGCTGACTTGTCCTACCGTCAACCCCGCTCTCGCCAGTCTGGCATGCAGCTCGACGTTCGTTCAACCCTTCGCGGTTCCAGTCAACTTCGACTGTTTTCCTCCTACCGTCCACCATCCGAATCCATTTTCCTGATAAAATTCAGGGTTTGCCGGGTAAGGACGTAACGGGTGGCTGTCGTGGTTCCCTTCCGTGTGATCCATCCCTGTTTCTCCAGAGACGACAAACGGCGGTAGGTTGTGGCCCGTGAAACCTTCCATAACCGCGACGCTTCGCGGGGAGAGATTCAACCGAAGCGCCGGGCGCGGTAGAGAAGCACCTGCTCCTCCGCGTTCAAGCCTTTGTTGGTTCCGGTGTCTGTTTCGGCTGAGGGATGGCTTGCCGCGATAGTGGGAGTTTGCGTCCCGCCCCCTTCGGCTTCCCTTCGCGCCAGCGCCAGAATCGCCGCCTTGCACAACAGGCGGCCGATTCGCCGGAGCCGTTCTTCCGGGGTGATCGTTTCGTAATCCGCCAGTGGTGCCATACCACCAGCGTCCCATGACTTCAACGCGGCTTTGTTCCGTTCCGGGTGCAAAATTGGAGATAGGGGTTCACAATCCGCACCCTGCTCAACTATCGTTTATGCAACCAAAGGCAGCGATGATCTCCTGCCACGTCCGAAAGTTTCTTTGAACGTCATGGCCAATTTTAAGGACCACGTGTGGTTTTCGGACGCGGGGGTGTTCGAGGATAGGACCATTACCCTCCTCCACCTACTCACCTACGTCGCGAAATGCCACAGGCATCTAGTCAACCTGCCCCCTTAAGGCTCGACGAGACCCAAGCGAAGAAAAGCCGCTCTCGCGAAAGGGCTTTGAAGGGCTGAACGAATATCAGCCAAAAACAAGTTATCGAAATCCTGATAAGTCATCTGGTCTGCGATGAACGGGTATAGCGTCTCAACTTCTGCAAACGTCATTCGACCCTCCGCATAGGCATAAACAACACGGGTTCGCTCATTAACATACTCGTCATCGGCATTCAATTCGAGCCTCTCGATTGTCGCTATTACCTTGGATCGCTCCTGCAAGGGGCAGCGATTTGGATCAGGGTCTGGCTCAATAAAGAGCGTCGTGAAATCGAGTTTAAACCATCCCAAAGCGATTGCACACGGATCAACAACGTCCTGGTAATCCGCCTTTCGCCCGTTCAAACGACTGCGAGAAAGCCTGAGATTATTCCATTCATAAGCCTGATGATGAGGCGGAACTTTTTTGGGAATAAAGTGGTCAATCGAGGTTTTTTCCGTATTAGAGTTTCTGCTGGGAAACGCAGTGAATGAAGCGGAATAGTTGCAAATTCCCCTAAGTTGTTGATGGAGATACCCGTGAATCTTGCGCCAATAACGATGCCTTTTCCAATCGTCATTCGTCGGAGAAGGAACCCTAGACAAGAATTGCTGACCGGGAGTGAGAACGTCCTCGACGAAGTTTGGCGGTTGTGCCGGGAGTGTGACGGGAATCATATCGTCGCTCCATGCCGTTTCGCGAATAGTACCCAACGAAGCCAAAACGGATCTTCAGGTGCCAAGAACGATGCGAGGTTTGCGGTAGCGCGGTCGATCTCCTCGACCGAAACCTTTTCCTGTTCCATTAAAAGCTTAGCTTCATCGAGAGCTTTTTCAGCCGGCTCCGAGCCGGGATGAAGACCGTCGAAAGATGGAGATTGGAGCCATGAGTCCGCAGTCCCGCGTAATTCAAAGGGAAGCGCGACGAATTCCACGCGGCCATGGCGGTTAAGGGATAGATGATGAAGGCTGTCCTTGTCATCATCCCATACAGGTTCAGCCGAAGCCAACACCATAGGAGAATGCGACGCGATAAAATACTGAATTGCAAGTTCCTCGTGAAGATCCTGCGCGATTCCAACTAGCGCGGGGATAAGAGCGCGCTGCCATCGAGGATGGAGATGAGCTTCAGCTTCGTCCAAAATGATTACCATCTGACGCTCTTCCTTTAAGCCTCTGCTCTTAGCCTGTATTTTGTGCTCCTCCCAAGCCCACACAATCAAGTAGGCAAGCGCCAAAATTCTTCGAATGCCCGCAGACTCGTAAACTATAGGAACCCTGCCATAGGGATGAACAAGTGTCGGGATTTCTCTTGCCCCCCACCCCGGCAATCGACGGGGCTCTCCTATCGAAAAATCACCTAAGTCCGGGGGACGCGTTCTTTCGACCACCTTCTTGAAAGTCTCGAAGGCGGGGAATTCATCTTGTCGTGTTTGCCAGCGCACCCAATCTCGAAGAAGCCCCTCAATCCTTCCCTCCTTGTCACCATTCCATATGTCATCTCGGGAGAAACTGACACCTGAAAAATTGCTCGTCCCACTCCTTCCGCCCTGACCGAGATTTGCGGGGTCCCACACTGCGAACGAACCGTCAACCCTCGCATAGAGGACCAGACCTGAGACAGCAGATGTGCTGGGGACTTTCCAAGTATTAGTCTTGGCGCTAAAACTTGCTGTGACTGGCGTTGGTGAGATTGGACCGTTCCCGGCCGCAAACTTAATCTGAGGCGGTGTCGCCGATAAAGTAAGAGGGACAATTTTCTGATCGGCCCACTCTTGGGTAAGAGCCCACCAAACGACATCGAGAAGGAAAGTCTTCCCTAAACCATTATCACCGGTGATGATGTTCAATCGTGAGCCCGGCTCTAATTTCAAATGCCTAGCAGGCCCTAGATTTGAAAATTCTAGAGACCGAAGCGTCGCGCCCGCCTCTGGAGGAACATCCTCAGGAAGGCCGTAATCTCCTATCAGTTCAAAGGGGTTGGCAGGAAGGGGCTGAAAAGCTTCTTCTTCGGAAAGAAGGGAGTCGAATTGGATCGAGAACAACCGATCTAATTCGTTGTCGGAAAGGTGCAATTCATGGCTGAGCCGTTGAATGAGATCCATTCTTGAAGCTCCGTCATTCCAAGGTTCCTCTCGGTAAAGCCAAACCGCGAGATCAAATAGTGAGACCTTTCGCCCTCTAGGCAGTTGGCTTTCCAAAAAATCTACATAGTTGGTGGACCATCCCCAGTCGGGCTCGCCCTTTTCATGGATCAAGGCAGGGGCGAAAGCTTGGGTATTTATGGCCTGAAGGGTTGCCGAAGCATATTTCGGCTTCTTCCAACGTGAATCTCCCTTTCTAATTTTGAAGGGTAGAAAAAAATGGGAAGACTTCGGATGAAGCCTGAAATGCTGCTGGAGAAATTGTTTGTTCTCGGCATCCAAGGAAAGAAATTTAGTGGTCCCGATCGGAACCTCATTCTGTTTCAGGACCACGAAAGTAGTGCCGAAAAACGGGTGGATCGTGGAAAGCCCTCCAAATGCTTCCCGCAATTGATCGATAGAAATATACTTCGCCATTTTATCCGAGTTTTTGGAGCGTTTTCACGGAGTAGGAGCAGAACTCTCGGTTCAAGTCGATTCCGATTGCAGGGTGTCCGGTTTGAACGGCCACGCGTACAGTAGTGCCGCTCCCGCTGAATGGATCAAGAACGACTCCGCCGGGCGGACAGCCAACTGTTAGACACCGCTCCACCAATTCGTCGGGATAAGGAGCAGTATCAATCTCGGTTTTCATCTTGGGACGTGGCGCAATGTTCCATACATCCTCAGCCCAGTTGTCGTCCGGGAGATTTTCCTTGTTAAAGAAATATTTCCTCGATTTGGCGAACATAAAAACGAACTCGTAACTCCTGCTAGGCCGGTCTTTTGCAGTCGGCTCCATCAAGCAATTCTCCCGATGCCAAATAATCGGAGAACGAAGAACCCAACGATCAAGGCACATCGCATTGGCAACCCTCCACGGAATCCCAATAATGGATTTCCGTTGAAGTCCGATCCCGAGCCCGCCGCTCTTGTCGACTGCTCGCAATCCGAATCGCCTTTTGGAACTCTTCCTGTCGTTCCCGTGAGGTTCGCCCTTCCCGGAATAATAGGTGTCCCCAATGTTGAGAAAAAGTACTCCTTCGGGCTTTAGTTTGGCCCGGACCTTCTCCATCACCTCTCTGATAGCCACGACGTAAGCATCAACACTGTCCTCCAAGCCAATTTGCCCTTCCACCTTGTAGTCGCGGAGCCAGAAATACGGCGGCGACGTCACCACGCAATCGACGCTTGAATCGGGAACTAGGTCCAGCGCTTCCTTAGCCGTGCCGTTGAGTATCCGCCAAGACGGTTTGGAGGTGCTACTCCATTCAGGGATTGGATGGCCTGTCGACTCGTGAAGGTGGACGACTTCAACAATACTGGTTTTGGCTGTTTTCTCTGCTGCCCGTCGCTTCTGCATCTGGCGCTAAATAGGCTAGTTGAGGATGGCTGGGAAGTGCGAAGCGAGCGAGAGGGAGAAGAGGCCGAAAATGCTTACCAATTGGAATACGGCAGTGCATTATCCCTCACTGTACCTTGGCTCTCCATAACATATTGATTTTCATCATTTTGCGTATAAATGAGAGAACTTCCCTCTCTGGCGGGGATATTGGCGACCTCCATCCCGGTTTTTCCGGCTTCCTTGCGGACCACCGCCTTGCACAGCAGGCCGCCGTCCAACCGGAGCCGGTCCTCCGGCCCGATCTGCATAATCGCCATATGAGGCGGTCATGGCGGGTTTCTGCCCGTGTCGCGGATGCGACCGATTTTTTGGCGGAATTTTAATAAAATCTTTTTCCGCTCCACTTGGCCGCCCTGCCAGTAGGCGATTCGGCGTGCGTCAAATGATCCATGCCATGCAAGCGCACCGGCTGATCTTCCGGTGCGCCAAGGCATTCAAAACCGAACAAAATCAGCATCCGCTCCGACTGGAGATTACTTTCATGGCGTCAAACGCCTGTGCTCGGCATGTGGAGGGCAGTTTCGCCACCATCCCCAATCGCCGCAGGCTGAAGGACCGGATTATTTCGGGAGAGCGCAGGTCGGCCAGATATTGCCGTGCTTCTTCCGGTAGGTTTAGGAGCCGGAGCATTTGAGTAACGTAGGCTTTAGTAAATCCCTCCTCGCGAGCGAGTTGGGCGCGGGTGAGGCTGTTTTCGCTTTGCAAGCGTTGCTCCCATTCCAGCACCTTGCAAATCGGGTGGCGCAGACCTGAATTCCCTTCCACGGCATCGGCTGTCGGCTCAACGTCTCCTTGTGGATTCCATGTGAAGCGGAACGGTGTTGCCACGAAGGGAGCCAGATTGTACTGGGGCAACGGCACCCCTAAAACGCACTTGATTCCGAAGTGGGTTCGTATTTCAGGCGTGCCAGCCCGACCATTTCGGTGGTCAATGTTTTGAAATCCCGCGATCTGTTCCGCGGGTGATATCACCTGCCAAGGCTGGGGGGACGAGAACCCAAGCCGAGCGAAGCGAGGCCCTGGGTTTGAACGCCGTGCGAGCGATCGCGAGCGTTCCCTTAAATCGGCGAAGCCGCACCCCGCTTGGCCGGAGTGAAACGCAGGCAATCCCGCCAGCCCGACCATTTTCCCCAAAAAGCCGACCTATCCCAAGGTCGGCTTTTTTATTCAACATCGCCTGCCTTGGGCTGTTGGGACGAAAACCCATGCCGAGTGAAGCGAGGCCGGGGTTTATGCTCATTGCCAAAAGCTTTTGCCGGAATTGGAGCACGGACTTCAGTCCGTTTGGTTTCGATGGCTGGATTCTCCGGACTGAATTCCGTGCTCCAATAACCTACGAAGCCAAGCCGACGTGGACGTCGGCGCTCCCTCACATTTTGAAATCCTCGCCGAGGTAGTGTTTGCGGGCGATGGGGTCGTTGACCAGTTCGTCGGAAGCGCCTTCGAGGATCACTCGCCCGTCGTGGATGAGGTAGGCGCGGTCGGTGATGGACAGGGTTTCACGCACCGAGTGGTCGGTGATGAGGATCGAGAGATTGTCCTGCTCGCGCAGTTCCCGGACGATGCGCTGGATGTCTTCGACGGCAATCGGATCGATCCCGGCGAACGGCTCGTCCAACATGAGCAGCGACGGGTTGGAACAAAGCGAACGCGCGATGGCGAGGCGGCGTTTTTCACCGCCGGATAGCGTGATGGCGAGAGACTTCGCGAGCTTCGAAATCTTGAAGCGCTCCAAGAGATCATGAGCACGCTCAATGCGTTGTTTTTTATTCAGCTCAGATCGGGTTTCGAGAATAGCGAGCAGGTTGTCGAACACCGAAAGCTTGCGGAAAACCGATTCTTCCTGCGGCAGGTAGCCGAGGCCGAGACGGGCGCGGCGGTGCATCGGCAGACAGGAAATATCGTGGCCATTGAAGGAAACCTCACCGGCATCGGCGGGGACGAGCCCTGCAATCATGTAGAACGACGTGGTTTTTCCCGCGCCGTTCGGACCGAGCAGGCCTACAATCTCGCGGGGCTGCACGCTGATGGAAACGCCATCGACGACCGCTCGACCATTGTAGGTTTTGCGCAGGCCGGAGGCGAAGAGGATCGCGGTTTCCTTGTTTTTACAGGTCGAGCCGGGTTCGTGCATGCAGTTCGGGAAGTGAGGAGAAAATCGTGAAAAAGATCAGTTACCGGATGTTTTCTCCTGGAGCGGAGCACCCATTTGCCAATGGCCCTCGGTGACGAAATCCCCGGATCGATAGAGGCGAAGGGTTTCGTTCGGGCGGGTCGCGCGGGAGTAGCGGGAGCCTTGTTTGACCCATGGATAGCCGCCGGTGATGGTGATGTCGCCGGTTTTGATATTGTAGGTGAGGATGGCTCCGCTGGCTTCGATCGGTTCCTCGCCGGGTTTTTCAGATTTCTTGAGCACGCGGACAGCACCGGTGGCGATAAGTTTTTCCGCTTCGCCGAAGTTCCCGGGACCGCTTTTCTCTTCATCCGCCTTTTTGGATTTTTCGGCGGATTCCGGTTTTTTGGAGAAGAAAATCTTCAGTTCGTCAGCGCCGGAGAGGTCGAAGCGCGGGTCCTTGACCACCACGTTGCGCAGGTAGAGGAGCACGCCGTTGTTGGAATCGTAGTAAATGCCGCCTTCGCAGTTGACCACGGTATCGTTCGGGCCGGAAGTGATGTCGAGGGGTTTGGGGGCGGGCGCAGGCGGGGACTCGGCGGCTTGCTTGGCCAGCATGTCGGCCTGGTCGAGGAACGCGGTAGCCTGCTCGGTCGCGGCGGAGGATCGAGCGAGATCGGCGCGCAGGAGGTCGCGCGTTTTCTGGGCTTCCACCTGAACCTCGGCCGCTTTGGAGGCGGTTTCCGCAACCGCAGGTGCCGTTTCCGCCGAGGGAGCGTCCGGAGTGGGTGCCGCGGTGAGGAAAGGAATGAGAGAAGCCCCGACGAGGGCGGTGGCTCGAAGCGGCTTGGGAACATTCATGGAGGTGTCGGGATCGGCGGGATGGTAGAGACGTGAGGATGCGGGGCCGGGGAGGAAGCCCTTCATTTCCCTGGAATCATAGTAAAGCCCGGTGCCTTGGGCGGTGAAACGGAGGGTTTTAATGACGACCGGGTCCTCGGAGCGCACGATCCCGGTTTCCTGAGTGAACAGGGCGGTCTGGAACTCGATGCGACCGTTCGGCGATTGATTTTCCCCGAAGAAATCGATGGTCACCGGTTCACCGAAAATCACGCCGGGAGCGCGAATCACCATGCGTTTGGAGGAAATGACTTCCGACAGCAGGAGATCCTTGTCGTAGCGCGGCAGCATCACGTCGTCGAGGACGCTACCCGCGGGCAGCAGGGACATGGTACCGCTTTCCTTCGACGCGGCATCCACCATCGGGACCAGCCCGATCCGCTCTTCCTCTTCCGCCGACGAAAGGACGGGCAGAAGACTCAGGGCGACGGTCAGGAGGCGTTTCAACGAAGTGGAGGGCTGGGTTGAAGCGGAATGGCTCAGTGGGAAGCGTGATGGATGGCGATCAGCTTGACGAGCAGGTCTTCGATAAATTCGAGCGGGATCTGGTTCGGCCCGTCGGAAACGGCGTTGGCGGGATCCGAATGGACTTCCATGAACAGGCCATCGACGCCGGTGGCGACGGCCGCACGGGCCAGTACGGGGGCCAACTCGCCATCGCCGCCGGTAGCGCCGCCGAGTCCGCCGGGGCGTTGCACGGAGTGGGTGGCGTCGAAAATCACGGGCAGGCCTTCCTTGCGCATCCAGTAGAGCGAGCGCATGTCGGTGACGAGGTTGTTGTAGCCGAAGGTGGTGCCGCGCTCGGTGAGGAGGAAGCGTTCGCAGCCGAAGGAGCGGAGCTTGTCGGCGATGTTCACGGTGTCCCAGGGGGCGAGGAACTGGCCTTTTTTCACGTTGACCACGCGCCCGGTTTTGGCGGCGGCTTCGAGAAGATCGGTCTGGCGACAGAGGAATGCCGGGATCTGCAGGAGATCGATGTATTCGGCGGCGATTTCCGCCTGCGCTTCCGTGTGGATGTCGGTGGTCACCGGCACGCCGAGTTCCTTGCCAATTTCCGAGAGGATGCGGCAGCCTTCGGCCGGACCGGGGCCACGGAAGGAGGAAACGGAGGTGCGGTTCGCCTTGTCGAAGGAGGCCTTGAAAATGAAGTGGATGCCGGTGCGGTCCGCGATTTCCTTCAGCGACCGCGCCATTTCCCAGGCGAACGATTCGGATTCGAGCGCACAGGGCCCGAGAATGAAGAAGGGAGCGGGGCCGCCGACCGGGACGTTGCCGATGTTGAAGGGTTCGAAGGACATGGTGGGAAGTTGGAATCGGGAGTCGGAATTCGGGGAATCAGGCGTTGGTGGCGGCTTGTTCGTAGAGTGGACGCAGGTTTTTCAGGGCGGTGACGAGGAGTTTCTCCTCATTTTCGGTCAAATTTCCATGAGTTTTTGCGGAGAGCATTTCGAGGGAGTCGATCACGGACTTCGCCGCACGCAGGTTGAGCTGCTTTTCACCGGTGTGGGGATTGGGGATCTGACCGAGAAAAAGCCCGGCGTTTTGCGCCTGGAGGAGGATGAACTCGTTGAAACGGGGATCAGCAACGGGCGATGAAGACATGGCATGAGAGTAAACGCTTGCACGCAATGGCCAAGCGCGAAGGTGAGGAAATCCGGGAGGGTATGGATGAGCTGTAGGGAGCGTCGACGTTCACGTCGGCTTACGGAGATGAGATTGAGCCGACGTGAACGTCGGCGCTCCTTTCCTTCTCCTGCTTCAGAAATCGAGGTAGATCTCGGTGCGGCGGTTGGCTCGGCGGCCTTCCGGATTGTCGATGCCGGTTTCGGTGACGTTCGGACGGCGGGGCTGGCGGGAACCTTCGGCCTCCACGGAAATTTGCGAGGCGGAAACTCCGGCTTTGACCAGATATTCGCGCACCGTGGCGGCACGGCGGGCGGACAGGTTGTTGTTGTAGTCGTCGGGGCCGAGCGCGTCGGTGTGACCGGTCAGATGGATTTTTTTGCCGGGATCGGCCTTGAGAATCTGGGCGACGATCGAAAGCTGGCGGCTGGTTCTCGGATTGACGCCGTCTTCGTCGAAGCCGAAATAGAGCACCAGGGTATCACCGCCGGAGGGATTTTTCACCAAGGGCGAAAAATAGATGTCACCGCCGGCCACACGTTTCGCGTAGTCGGAGAGCAGGGCGTCCAGATTGATTTCGGAAACGAGCCAACGTTCGCCCGAGCGGATGAGGGTGAGGGCGAATTGGGCGGATTGCGCCGCATCCGTGGTCTCGACCTGGGCGAGGTAGCCGACGGTATCGGGACGCTGGAACATGGCGCGCAGCGGTTTGTTGGCACGCAGGCTGTATTGGCCTTCCTCGAAAATGATGCAGAGACCGGCAATTTTCGCGTCGGAGACCGTGGCGGGATTCACGTATTGCCGGGCCTCGACGAATTTCTGGGCGAGCACGGTTTGCAGGAAGGAATCGGCGGCACCGAGAGCATCGCGCAGTTCGCCGACTTCCGCGGATTCGCCGGGGGCGGGTGGCAAGGTCAGTTTTTCGACGTGCCATTTTCCGTCCCGACGGCGGAGATCGAGGTAAACGCGGTCTTTTCCGGGTTCGCGGCCTTCGAATTCAATGGCCCAACGTGCGAGCTGATTGAGCTCAAGCTCGCCCACCTGCTGGATGGAGCGGATCTTGAGCGGGGAGGAATCGTCACCCAGGAAGGCCTTCAGGCGCGCGATGGTCGGCTCGTCGAGAATGTCTTCTCCGAAGAGTTTGCCGAGATTCGGCAGTTCGCTCGCTGCGAGGGATTTGGCGATCTGCCCGACGAGTTCATCCGGATTGCTGGAGGCCACTGCTTTTCCGGGGTTTTGCAATGCTTCATCCGGGTCCGGTTTCGGTTCTACCGGTTCGGGAGCGGGAGGCGCCAACACGCCGGGCGAGGAGGTGGAGGGAGACGGGCCATCTTTCAGGCTGCGGATTTTGAAAAACAGCAGACCGATGGCGGAGGCGGCGATGAGGGCCGCGAGAGCGAGGAAAATGTAAGGGATCTTGGAGCGTTGCATGGGAAGAGAATGAAAAGGTGGAAATCAGCCATCCGCCCGTGGCACGGCTGGCAAAGTGATGGGAACTTCCCGTCCCTCGCGGGAAACGACGAGCGAGGTATCCTGAACCGCGGCGGAGGCGGCGAGAGAAAGGTAAAATTCCCGGGTGCTGTGAATCGGCGCGTTGTTGATGCGTAAAATCACGTCGTCCAACTGAAGTTTCCCGGCGGCGATGCCGGTGGCGAGCACGTTTTTCACGATCACGCCCTGTGGGTTTTGCTGGCGTTCCGCCACTGTCAGATCCCGCACGCCCACTCCGAGGGCCTGCAACACTTCCATCACATTGCGGGTGCGGCCGTTGGTTTCCTGAGGCACCAGCTCATACTCGATGTTTCCGGTCTTGCTTTCGGCGATCGTCACCCGGGTTTTCACCGATTTTCCGTCGCGTTGGAGAGTGACGGAAACTTCCTCGCCGATCTTCGATTTCCGCACCAGCTCCATCAACTGAGGGCCGGAAACGACCGCGACACCATTCCACGAGACCACCACGTCGCGAGGCTGGAAACCCGCGGCCTGTGCGGGAGAATCCGGCGTCACCTGACGAATGACCGGCTGCATGCCTTCGATCACCACACCGAGAAAACCACGCAGCGGGCGGCCTTTTTCCAGAATCTGGAGCAACGTGCTTTTCACTTCGTTGCTGGGGATCGAGAAGCCCACTCCCTGAAAGCGGGGGTTTTCCTTATCCTCGCTGAAAATCGCGGCGTTGATGCCGATGATCTCACCGCGCAGGTTGACGAGGGGGCCACCGGAGTTCCCCGGATTGATCTGCGCGTCCGTCTGGAAAAGGTCCCGCTGGTTTTCCGAAATCGAGCGCTCCTTGGCGGAGATGATCCCCTGGGTCACCGTTTCCCCAAGGCCGAAGGGATTGCCGATGGCGAACACCATCTGGCCGACCCGGACCTGCGAGGAATCGCCAAATTTCAAGGGCGTGAAAGTCTCGTCGGAAGCGATTTTCAGCACCGCGATGTCGAGTGAATTGTCCTCGCCGATCAGGGTGGCCGAGTAGGTCTTCCCGCCGTGAGTGGTTACCCGGATCTGGTCCTGACCGGAAATCACATGGTGGTTCGTCACGATATGACCTTCCTTGCTGACGATCACACCCGATCCCTGACCCTGCGTCGGATAGCGGCGAACCCGGATCCGCCCCCACATGTCCTGCAATTTTTCGGTGCGCTCGCCCGCCGTATCGATACTCACCACCGAGGGCACCACCGCATCCATCAACTGCGCGTATTCCTCGTTCAACCGGGAAAGCAGCTCCACCTGGCCAAGATCGAGAGCGGATTTTGCCGGCAGGGTGAATTTCTCCGGCTGGAAAGAACCCGCTTCCTGCCTGAAACCGGGAAGCAGGCTTTTCAAATTCCCGCCATTTTTCCAGGTCCTCAGGAGCACGACGGTAAGAAACGCCGCGACAAATACGGCGAACAGCGCGAAAAAGCGGCGGAAAGCGGGACTCATGCTCGGGAATACGGGGTGACATCCACAGCATGCTCCGAAATGTCATTTTTCCAATTCTGAAAATCTCCGGGAAACATCCTTCCGGATTCTTCCTAAAAACTTTTCGACTCGGGAGTCGTTTCATCCCAGTATCCTCCAAACCAAAGCCCATGAAATACTCTCCTCTGCTGATCTTCTCAGCTCTTTCCCTAGCGCCGCACCTTCTCCACGCCCAGGAACTGACTCCGGCGGACCGCGAGGCGCTGCTCAGCAGGCTGGAAGCTCTGGAAAACGGAATCGATCAGCGCGTGGACGCCCGCTATCGCCAGGCGGTCGCCGCCTACCGCGAAGCGATGAGCAGTGAGGAAGCCGCGTTTTCCTTCTACCTGAAATGCATCGAAAAGGTGGAGTATGAAGACCAGAAGAAAAAAACTCAGGACTTCCGCGAATGGCGGCGAAAGGAAGACGCGAACCTTTCCAAAGCCAGCTTCCGCCGGGCGCTCCGCCACCAGCTCCGTTGGTTGTGCGTGACCCTGGAAGCCGCCTCTTCCACCTCCAATCGCTCCGATGTCACCAGCAAGGCGCGCGGGATCGTCGGCGATCTTTTCAACGATTTGAAATCCGTGTCGGACCAGGAACGGGTGCTCGGACAATCCGTCACCGGCACCGTATTCGCCAAGGCCTACGGCATCGATAAGGTAAAAATCGAAGACTGGCCGATGAGTCCGTTCAATGTGGCCGATCTGTTCGACAAACTGTTTCTCCCACCTCTACGCGTCGTGGGGAAATCCGACGAACTGCGTGCCGCCTGGATGCGCCGTATCCAGATGGAACTCCAAATTCGTGAAACGATGGGCCGCTTCGCCAGAAACGACACCGAAGAGGGCGGCAGACGCGGCAAGCAGGGAGAGCAGGAAACCAAGCGCGTCGGCATGGCGGAAAACATGCGCCCTCCGGAATACGAGCTTTTCGTCGCACAAGAAGTCCCCGCGCTGCAATGGCAGATGGAACTCGATATTTACAAAATCGGCGACCGCACCGAAGGAGCGAAGCGCCTGCTCGCTCATATCGAAAACAACATCACCCATCCTTCCGTCAAGGAATGGAGCGCCGAATTCAAGGAGCTGCTGACCCCGAAACCGACCGCTCCCGGTGCGGAAACAGCGCCTTCGGCCAGTCCATCCGTTCAAGCCGCCACCGCCGATCCTTCAGAGTGACATCCGCTTCACACGTCGGTGTGTGACCGTCGCTACATTTTCGGCAAAAAGCCCGAAAAAAGGCATGGCTCTCACAAGCCATGCCTTTTCCATTTGGAATGATAGAAAACCTCAGTTCGCCGGTTTGCCGACGATCACGCGATCACCCGGTTGCAGACGGACGCCGGTCGAGAGGGAAGAGGTGTCGATTTCGGCAATCGTCTGGGTGCGCTCCACCGAGGAAGGAATCACCTTCCCGATATAACGGCCATCCCGTTCCACCAGCAAAGGAGTCTGGGGCTTGAAACCGGAATTCGAACCGGCACCGATCACGACGAATCCCCAATCCACATTGACAGCGGTGATGACGGATTCGGAAGCGTTGAAGCGGACATTGGCAACCCGCTCCTGATCGCGTTTGTGCAAACGGTCGGTTTCGGCGCGATTGGTGGCGGCGGCCTTGGCGGCGGCTTCGGCGAGGGTTCTGGTTTCCTCGAGCTTGGTTTCGCGCTCCTTTTTGATGTCGTTCATCTCCTGGATCTTGCTGGCCAGGTTATCGATGGTGATGCCTTCACCCAAGCCGCTGACGAGACCGGAAAGTTCCTCAATGGCCTTGTTCAGCTCGGCGATCTGGCTTTCCTGGGTTTTTTCCTCTTCCTCCAAGGTGGTCATCTCGCGCTTCAGCGAGCTTTCGGAGGATTTCAGGGCGGAAACATTCTGGCTGACGAGTTCCTTGGCGTTGTTGGCTTCGGTGATCTTGGCCTTTTGGGATTCGATTTCCTTGTCAGCCTTGGCGATCCGGGCATCGAGGGACTTGGTTTCTTCTTCCGATTGCTGGCGCTTGGCGATCACTTCGGAAATTTTGGTTCCCTCCATGTAAGAGAAAACGGCGGCACCGCCGGCAGCAAGAATGGCGAGCGCGAGAAAAATGGCTTTCATGTGCAATCCGTGGGATGGGTTTTGGTGAGTTTTCCGGAAGGGGGCTTAGTTTTTGGAATCGGTGGAAGGGGTCAGAATAGCCGGCTTCGGCACTTTGGAACCCGGAACGACGAGATCGCCCGCCTGGATGGTGACATCCGGGGCCATGGTGTCGGGGATGACGCTGGCGGAAGCCGAGGAGGTTTCCACCGAGGTGACGAGCAGCTTGGCGATCGTCTGGCCATCGCGCACCACGTCGAGAGTGGATTTGGCGACGACGCCGGCACGGCCGCCGCCGGAAAGGGTCACGAATCCCCAGGCGGGGTAATAGCTGCGGACGGAAGTCCTGAGATTGGCGGAAGATTCGTTGTTGGCGATGCGTTCAAGATTGGCCTTCAAGGCTTCCGCACGTTGCTGGGCCTGGTTGCTCTGGGCGGTGAGGTTGGCGAGTTGCGCCTCGGCGGCGGCCACTTGTTCCGCGAGAGCTTCCTGCTCCTGATCGGCGGTTTTAAGCTGATCCACGAGGCCTTTGATATCGCCGAGCTGACCGGATTGTTCGCGGATGGCGTTGAGCTTGGCCTTGTTGCTTTCGATGGCGGCGGCCTTTTGCTCCTTCAGCGCTTTTTGCTCATCGAGGGATTTTTTCAGGTCTTCCTCCTGTTTCTTGAGAGCGGAGGATTCCGCCTCCACGGCGGCCAGATCGTCCGGCAGCACCGAAAGCTCATTTTCCCGATCCGCTAAGGTGGATTTGTTTTTCTCCAGAGCCGCTACGGCTTGGGCGTCTTTCTCGAGTTCGTTCGTGTAAGCTTGTTTATTTTTAAAAGCGACGAACGCCGACAGCGCGAGCACGACGGCAGTTGAAATTCCTAAAATGTTGGCCATGGGGTTTTTGGTAAGTAGCTTTGAATTCCGCGTGTGAGGCAGACACTAGGAAGTCTCGTTTCCCCACCGCAATCCAAATTTCACCGAGATTGTAAGAAATGGCGGGCGGCTCTTTACAAAAGAGGGCCTCAGGGCCATCGCTTGGAGTCCTCCATGAAGTCGATCCTCCGAGTTTTCAGGTATCTCCAACGCTATCCAGGCCTTGCCACCGCTCAGCTTTTCTGCGCCGTGGGCATGACTCTGGCCGTGTTCGTTTTCCCCAGCACGACGGGCTTCGTGATCGATAAAATCATCCCGGACAGCGCGCGCCACGGGGAATTTTATTTTTGGATTTTCGTGGCTCTGGCCGGTTTTTTCAGCAAGGACCTGCTGAATTCCCTGCGAATTTTTATCAATAATCACTTCGAGCAGAAGGTGATCTACGACATCCGCTCGGACCTTTACGAGAAAATCCAGCGCCTGCCGCTGAAGTGGTTCGACAGCCGCCGGACGGGAGACGTGATGACCCGGGTGGTCGAGGACGTGACCAATATGGAGCGGGTACTGATCGATGGCATCGAGCAGGGCCTCGTCGCCACCCTGCAAGTGATCGGGGTCGGCATTTACCTCTACTACCTGAACGCTTCGGTGGCGGTGTGGGCGACGCTGCCGGTGCCGGTGCTCGCGATCGGGGCCTGGATTTACTCTTCCAAAGGCCGGGACCGCTACCGCAATCAGCGCGACGCGACCTCGGACATGAACTCGATCCTCCACGATAACATTTCCGGCATCCGCCAGATCAAATCGTATGCCGCCGAGGCGACCGAGCACCGCCGCTTCAACCAATACTCTCAGGCACTGCGCAAGGCCTCGCTGCGGATGATGCGCTGGTGGGCGATTTATTCCCCCACCATGTCGTTCGTGCGGATGATCGGCTACGTGCTGGTGCTCGCCTTCGGTGGCGCCAGCGTCATGCGCGGCGAGCTGACGTTGGGAGAACTGACCCAGTTTTTCCTCTACCTTTCGCTGTTTTACGAGCCGATCAACCAGTTGAACTCGCTGAACCAGATGGTCCTTTCCGGAAAAGCCGCCGCCGACCGGGTGTTCGAAATCCTGGATGCGGAGGAAGAACAAAACGCGACCGAAGGCGATCGTCTGCCGGACCGGCTTCGCGGCGAAGTGCGTTTCGAGAACGTGAATTTCACCTATCAGGACCACCCCACGCTCCACGACGTCCGGCTCGTCGCCGAACCGGGGCAGACCATCGCGCTGGTTGGCTCCACCGGAGCGGGGAAAACCACGGTGCTTTCGCTGCTGGCCCGTTTCTACGAATGCACCGCGGGCCGCGTCACCATCGACGGCATCGACATTTCCACGCTGGCCAAGCCCTCGCTGCGGGACCGGCTCGCCTACGTGACACAGGAGCCGTTTCTCTTCAACGGCACCGTCCGCGAAAACCTGCTGCTGGCAAAACGCGACGCCACGGACGAGGAAATCCGCGCCGCGCTCACCGCCGCCCACGCCGACACCTTCGTCGCCGCCCTGCCGAAACAGCTCGACACCAACGTCGGCGAACGCGGGGTGAAACTTTCAGGCGGGGAAAAACAACGGCTTTCAATCGCCCGCGCCCTTCTGAAAAACGCGCCGATCCTCCTGCTCGACGAAGCCACCGCCTCCGTGGATTCCGAAACGGAGCGCCAGATCCAGGACGCGCTCGACCAACTGATGACCAATCGCACCGCCTTCGTCATCGCACACCGGCTTTCCACCATCCAGAACGCGGACCGCATCTACGTGCTGGAAAAAGGTCACGTCATCGAGCAGGGCACTCACCAGACCCTGCTCGCCCTCGGCGGGAAATACGCCGAGCTTTGCCGGAAATCGTTCCTTCAGGACGATACCGCACTCATGGAGCCGATCAGTTGACTGCCGATCATCGATCGATACGTCGTGTCCGTGTCGCGAAGCTCGGCATGGGTGCCATCCGCCACGATTTCCCCGTCGCGGAACACCAACACGCGATCCGCGATGGTGATCGTGCTGTAACGGTGAGCGATAATAAACGTCGTCCGGCCCTTCACCAGCTCGGTGAGAGCCTTCTGAACCATCGCCTCACTCTCGGAATCGAGCGCGCTGGTCGCCTCGTCGAGAATCAGGATCGGCGAATCTTTGAGGAATGCGCGGGCGATCGCGATCCGCTGGCGCTGGCCGCCTGACAGGAGATCGCCGCGTTCCCCGACATTCGTCTGATAGCCGTTGGGAAGCGTGAGGATGAAATCGTGGGCATGCGCCCTGCGCGCGGCGGCGATGACCTCTTCATCCGTGGCACCCTGTTTGCCGATGCGGATATTGTCCGCGATGGTTCCCATGAAAAGCGCGGGCATTTGCGGCACCACCGCGATCTGTTCGCGCAGGGATTTTTTCGTGAATTCACGGATATCCGTTCCATCGATGCGGATGCCCCCTTCCTGCGGATCATAAAAGCGTGGGATGAGATGAGCGAAAGTGGACTTGCCGGCACCACTCGGACCGACCAATGCGACCACCTGCCCGACCGGAATCTCCAGCATCACGTTTTTCAATACCGGCTCCCGCTTGTAGGCGAAAGTCAGGTTGTCGAAGTGAATGCTTGTACGCGGTCCGGCGAATGGTTTCGGTTGCTCCGGATCGTCCAGCTCATCGGGTTCCTTGGAGATGTATTCAATCCGATCGATCGCCGCATCACCCTGTTTGAACTGGGAATGGATGAGGCCGAGTTTTTTGATCGGCTCATAGGACATGAAAAGCGCCATGCCCAGTGACAGGAAGTCCGTCATGGTCATGCCGTTCCGTACTCCCATGTAAAGAGCCATGGCAAAGCCGACGGAGGAAACCACTTCGATGGACGGCGAAATCGCCTGGCGATATTTCACCACCTTCATCCCTATGTGGATCATCCGCTCCGTAAAGCTGCGGAAGGTATTGAGTTGGCGTTGTTCCAGATTGTAGGCCCGGATTTCCAGAGGAGCCTGCAGGCTCTCCGCGAGCACCGCGGTGAAGTCCCCACCCTGTTTTTGGAGAGCACGGGCGCGGCGGGCCAGTTTTTTCCCGGAGGCGCGGATCAGCATGACGCAAACCGGAACACTGAGCAGAGAGATCAGGGCGATGAAGAAACTCTTACTTTGGTAGGAATTATAGACGATGAAAACCAGCGCGCCAATCAGCGTGCCGGGCTGCTTGATCAGATCACTGGAGACGTTCGCCACGATCTGCTTGAGCGCTCCCGTATCGCTCATCAGGCGGGCCAGCAGGTCACCGGATTTGTTGTTCTTGAAGAACGAAAGAGGCAGCCTCTGCAATTTTCCGAAAATCTCCATGCGGATCTCCTCCAGAACGCGCATGCCTACATAACTGATAAAATAGGAGTTCGCATACGAAGACACGCTCCTCATCAGCATAATGATCGGAATCCAGGCACAGGAAATGAGCAGCAGCTTCTCATGGGAAACGGAACCCAGCAGGTTCAACAGCCAATCCGTGTACCATTGATGCTGGGCCGTGTCCTCTCCGAAAAGCACGGGAAACACCACCTTCACCATCAATGGCATCCCCAAGCCGCTGAACAACGCATAAGAAAGCCCGGCCAGGACTCCGGCTACGAAGGCGCCCTTCACCTTCCAAAGGAACCTGTAGTAAGGCAGATACCTTTCGAGTCCAAACATGCGGGCCAGCCCCAGCCCAATCCAGGCACCAAAATTTTTCATAAAGTGAAAGCTCTCCCTGCACGGGATTTGTGGACATTCACCATCTGCCTACCTCGCTGCAAGCCCGATTCTCCATGCGCCTCCGCTCGACAAATCCCGTTCCATCCCTCACACACGGGAAAAATGAAGCGATTTCTTCAGTCCGAAGCCGGTGCCGCCGTCCTGTGGGTGCTCTGTTCCCTGCTCCTCGCCGCCGCGATCGCCCCATGGCTTTATCAGGCCGGTAAGTGGCTGGCAGCCAGTGCGGAAGCTAACCAACTGCCCGCCATCCTCGAATGGCTGGGGGCCGCCTGCGGACGCTCGAAATTCGGGCGTTTCTTCAGCCGGGCCCTGATGGCCTCGGCCTTGCTCCTGCTGCCCGTCCTGCTCTACCGCGTGAAAGCGATCCGCCGCCGCGAGGGCATCCGGCTTCCTGCTTCCCCTTCCGTGACATGGCAAAACGCCGTCGCGCAAATCCTGATCGCGATCGTCATTTCCGCCGGTCTGCTGCTGGCCCTGGGAGCCGTGCTGGAAGCCATCGGCGCTTACATTCCAAGCCGGAAAGCCCCTGCCTTCGGCAAACTGCTCACCGGCATCGTGCCTACAGCCCTGATCGTCGCCTTTCTCGAAGAATGGCTGTTCCGGGGACTCATGCTGGGGCTGTGGCTGCGATTCACCCGACCGCTCGCCGCCTGCGTCGGCTGCTCGCTGGTTTTCGCCTTCGTGCATTTCCTGTCTCCTCCCTCCGGCGTGGTCATCGCCGATCCCGCGCATCCGCTCACCGGATTCGAGCTGCTGGGCAGTATCCTCGGACACTTTTCCGATCCTCAATTCTTCGTCACCGATTTCCTGACCCTCTTCGTCATCGGCATGATCCTCGCCGGAGCGCGGCTGCAAACCGGGAAACTCTGGTTCCCCATCGGCCTCCACGCCGGCTGGGTCATGGCTTACAAGGGATTCGAAAAAATGCATCGCGCGGTGGAAGACCATCCGCTCCGGCCATGGGGCGTCGGCGAAACCCTGAGATCCGGCGCATTGCCGCTTCTCACCCTCTGCCTCACCGCCCTGATCTGCTACGCGGTGATCCGGAAATTGCGCTTCAGCCGCGCATAACCGTCACCACCGCCACCTCCCGCACTCCCGCCCACTTCAGCACTTTCGCACAGGCGTTCACGGTCGAGCCGGTGGTGAACACATCGTCCACCAACACCACTCCCGGCCGGTTTTCCGAGGAAAGCCACCTCTTCCCGACACGGCTGATCTCGAAAGCGTGACGCAGATTTTCCAATCGTTCCGCACGGCTCAGCAACGTTTGCGTACGGGTGTCCCGAACGCGGCGCAACGCGGGTAAAACCTCAATGCCCAATCGCCGACCCATCTCCCGGGCGATTTCTTCCGCCTGATTGAAATGCCGCCCCTGAAGCCTCCGCTTGTGCAACGGCACCGGCACCAGCGGCCAGCCCTCTTCCTTCGCCCGCTCCAGCCGCCCGTCCGCGAACGCCCCGCAAGCCAGCTCGCCCAATCCCTTCGCCAGATGGATTTCCCTTCCGTACTTCAGCCGGTGGATCAGCTCCAGCAACGGCTCGGTCCGGAAAAACGCCGGTCGCGCGAAAGCGAACCCGAACCGTTGCCCCCGGCAGTTCGGACAGGAAAACGCCCCCTCGATCGCACCGGCAAAACCTTCACCGCAAACCTGGCAAAACGGCTTCGTCACACGCCGAAATTCCCCCGCGCAGCCCTCGCAGATCGTCCTTCCTTCCGACAACGGCGTTTCACACACCGCGCAGGCCGAAGGATACACCAGATCGAGCACCGAATGACCGAGCCACTTCCCCGCCTTCTCAAACATCCTCCATCGAAGACTCATCGCTCGCAGGTTCGAAATTCGTGAAAAAGTAAACCAGCACTCCCATCATCAGCACGCCCACCAGCGGGATCACCCCCTGCTGGATCGACTCCCCCGAAAGCACCCGCGCCACCGAATCCGGCCTTTCCACCATCACCGTGAAACGCCCGAACATCCATTCCGCGAAAATCCAGCCGGTCTGCAACCCCACCGGCAACCACAGGGAAACCGTCCGCCAGCGGGCGTAGCCCAACAAACACCCCATCGCCAGAAGCACCGAAAAATCCGCCAACAACGCCTGCCAATTCCAGAACCGCCCCGCCAGTTTCCCCATCAATTCGAAACCTACCCGCTTCGCGTCCGGATCCGCCACCGTCACCCCCGCGATCGGCAACAGAAAATGCACCATCGCGAACAGCAGTGCCGACCCGAAAATCGCCGCTCCCGACGACATCGCCCGCATGAAAATCCCCAGCGCCATCCCGCGAAACAGCAGCTCCTTCAGCAACGCGAGAACCACCGCCGCGATCAACATCAACACCACCATCCGCCAACCGGACGACGCCGACGGCACCCAGGCGAACGACCCCGCCATCAGCAAACCGTAACCGAGGACCACAAAAAAACCGAACATCAGCAAAAACCCACCCATTCCCTGGATCACCCCGGTCCAGTTTTGCCTCAACCGCTGCCCCTCCCGCTTCCGGATCGCCGTCTCGGGCAACCGGATCGACCACGGCCTAAGTTTTTTCCCATCCGACGCACCCAACCGCAAAAATTCCACGAACGGCATGAACCAGAACACCGCCATCAGCACGATCGAGAGTTCGTAAAAATTCCCGAATCCCATCACCCGGCACGCCCGTGCGATCCCGTCCAGCAACCCGTTCGTCGTCTTCGCCTCGCACACTTCCGCCAACGCCTTGCCACCATTGTAAAACAGCGGTGCCACCCAGGCCCCCGTCACCACCACCGCCGCCGCATAGAGCCAGACTTTCAAGACATCGCGCACAGCCCGCACCCTATCACCCGCGTCCCGGATTCAAAGCCGGGAATGAATTTCTCCATCCACTTTCGTTTTCTTCTGTCTTCCGTCCGGAAATCTTCTGTCTAATCCCCGCCATGGAAAGTCACGAGTGGAACGAAAACACCGAGGAAGGAAAACGCTACTACCGCGTGAACTACCAGGGCGGCCGCGAAGGAGGACGCTGGACCGTGCTCACCACCCTCCAGAAACGGGATCCCAAATGGGACATCGTCGAAAAACCAGGCCGGGAAATCTGGGAGGAAATCCGCGATCTCGTCTGGAAAAAATATCAGCGGAAACGTCTCCCATGGGAGCGCGTCGCCGAAATCGATAAAATCCTGGAAAACCTTCCCACTCCCGAATGACCGGCCTGCGACCCTGACACGTCAAGCCCCGCTCGTTTCCTTCAACTGGCGTTCCGCCTCCAGCCAATCGCCATAGGCATCCCCCGGCAGGCTGTTTTCAACCCGGCGGCGATAATTCAGGTACGCCGCACGCGCCAGCACATCCGGGGAAATCTTCGCCAACGGCTTTTTCTCCACGGTCGCCTTCGCGGTGGTCGTTTTTTTCGCGGCCGTTTTCTTTACCGCCGTCTTCTTCGCTGCGGTTTTCTTCGCAGTCGGAGCCACCTCTTTCTTCGCAGTTTTTTTCGCAGCCATAAAAATCAAGGACTTAAAAGTGAATCTCGCAGCGGAAGCCCGTCTCACCGAAATCACGGACTCCAAGCAGCGTCCATCGTAAGCCGGGTTCCCGATATTGCCAGCAAGAATCTACAGGCTATAGTCCCGGCGTGGCGGAACGAATCATGTGGAGCACAACCAGTGCCAAAAGCAGCTATCGACTGCCCAGCGATCGGTATCTGGGTTGGTGGGCCGCTCTTGCCATGGCCCTTTCCATCCTCCTCCACGCAATCGTTTACTTCAGCCTGGACCATCTCGACTTCGGCCTTCAGGTCCGGGACGCTGCGGAAATCACCACGGAACAGGTCAGCATCCGCCCCGCGGACTCCGATCCCGTCATTCAGGAAATCCTGCCTCCGGACGACATCGCCCCTCCACCCACTTCCACATCCACCCTGATGGAGGAAGTCGACCTGCTCGATAAACTTCCGAAAGACCAGGAAATCGACATCAAGCCCACCGCCGAGCTGCCCGAGTATGCCCTGAAAATGCAAAACCCGGCGCAAGAGGGAGATCCCCAGGCCGTTGCCATGGAAGTTTCCTCCAACGACCTGGACCTCGACATGCCGCAACTCGGGCGCATGGAAACCCATCTCACCCCCGCCGCCGTCGGACAGGTGATCGTCGATCCCGGCAGCCCGCAGCTCGACGACAGCAAGCTCGGGAAATTCACCGAAGACCTCATCCGGAAAGGTGCCAACGGAAAAGTCGCCCATGGCACGCTCGACGGCCTCGCCTCCCTCGACGAACTGCTTTCACTCCCGCCCAACGCCCTCCTCGGCAAAAAAACCCTGCTGCCCAGCGACCTGCTGTTCGAGTTCAACAAGGCGGAGCTTCGGGAAAGCGCCAAAGTCGGCCTGATGAAACTCGCTCTGCTCATCGACCGGAATCCGAACCTCTACTGCTGGATCGAAGGCTACACCGACCTCGTCGGCGGCGATGAATTCAACCTCCAGCTTTCCAAAAAACGCGCGGAGGCCGTCAAAAACTACCTCGTCACCTCCCTGCGCATGCCCGCGGACAAGATCATCACCCGGGGCTACGGTCGCGCCAATCCTATCATCCCGTCCGGCAACACCGAGGAACAAGCGCCGAACCGTCGCGTCGAGATCCGCATGCGGAAAACACCGCCCACCGCCGCCGACGCACCGAAATCCACTCCTCCCCAAACGGAAGCACCACCCGCCAAGGCCAAACCCGTCGTCGAAGCACCGCCGAAACCCACGGTTGTCGAGAAAGCCCCACCCGCGCCCGCTCCGGAACCCGTCGCACCCAAGGCCATTCTGGTAAAACCCAGACGAGCGCTCACAGTCGAAGAACTCCAACCACCCGAGCCTCCCAAGGCTACACCCGTAGAGGAAGAAGCGCCCCTCATTCCTCGCGCCTCTCCCGTCATTCTCGATGAAACCGAAGAATGAAATTCACCCGATATTTCCTGGTCCTCGTCGCCGCCCTCATCGGTTTGGCGTTTTACACAAAACACAAAGCCCGGCTCGAAACCTTCGTCGACCTGTTTAACGGCGAAAACCTCCACGGCTGGCGCGGCGACCCGGAGCTGTGGCGCGTGGAAAACCACACCATCATCGGCGAAATCAAGCCCGGCAAAGAACTGAAGCGCAATTCGTTCCTCATTTGGGACCAGGGTGCGGTCCGCGATTTCGAACTGATCGCCGAATACCGCATTTCCGCCAAAGGCAACAGCGGCTTCAATTACCGCAGCGAAGAACTCGCCGATCTCCCGTATGCCCTGAAAGGCTATCAGGCCGATCTCGATGGCTCCAAAAAATACACCGGCCAAAATTACGAAGAACGCGGACGCACCATCATCGCCTTTCCCGGGCAAAAAGTCCGGCTTCCCCCGGTGTCAGGCGACCTCGCGAACCACGTGCGGAAAAACGCATGGACCGCCACCGAAAAACTGGCCGATCTCGGCAACGCCGACGAATTGAAGCAAGCCATCAAATCCAACGATTGGAACGAATTGCGCATCGTCGCCAAAGGCAACCGGCTGCAACATTACATCAACAACGTCCTCATGAGCGACGTCACTGACGACGATCCCGCCCACCGCAAAATGGAAGGCCTTCTCGGCCTCCAGGTCCACGTCGGCCCACCCATGACCATGGAAGTCCGGCGCATCCGTTTGAAAAAGTTGTAACCGGACCGCCGACGTTCACTTCTGCTCTTCCCAATTCACCGCTGGTTGAACCTCGCCATCTCGCGCTGGGCCTCCCGCAGCTCCACCTGCTTCTTGAGATCCTGTCGTTGATCGGTGTGCGTCTTGCCCTTGCCGACGCCGATTTCCACCTTCACCCGGCGGTTTTTCCAATACACCCGCAGCAACGGCAAGGTGCATCCCTTGATAGCCGTGGCGGATGCCAGCTTCAGGATTTCCCGTTTGTGCAGCAACAACCGCCGGGGACGCTTGGCGGTGTGGTTGAACCACTCTCCCGCCGTTTGCCACGGCTGAATGTCGCAGCCGTAGAGAAACACCTGGTTTTTCTCCACGCGGGCAAAGGCGTCGGAAATGTTGATTTTCCCGGCACGGATGGACTTCACCTCCGTACCCTTCAATTCCAGACCCGCTTCGTATTTGTCCAGAATCGTGAAATCCCGTCCGGCCTTGCGGTTGGTCGCGATCTCCTTGCTCATGGACCAGAATCTCTCTCCGAATCCCTTCCGATCAAGGAGTTTCCTGAGGAACGAGCTTGATCTTGCCTTCGATGATTTCCAGCAGGGCGATGTCCGCGACACCCAGACTCGGACGGGTCGGAATGAGTGGCGAGCGACCGCTGTTGAGCTGACGCACACGCTGCGAGACCAGATTGATCAGCACGAGTGGGTCAGGGACGATTTCAGAAGCCTTTTCGACAAGATCACTTTTCATAGGAGAGCCGGGAAAGCGCGAAAGAGGCCGCGTTTGCTCGAACGGAACAACGTTGTCGGGCAGGAATGACGGGACTTTTTCGCTCAAAGCGGTGGTGGTGGCGGATGATTTCCGGGGTTGAAGCCGGGCTGGTGGTGAAAACAGGAATTCACACTTCTGACAAGTCCAATTTGAAGGATGACGGGTTTTTCCTTTGCCGTAGACCCTCCCGAACCTCTTCATCTCCGGGACTGTCGGCTTGCAGGAAGCGGGACGCCCGCCATAGGTTCGCCCCATGCAACCCGTGCGTTTCCTATGTCAGATCCTCGTGGCCGTCACCTTGCTGGCGACCGGTGCCGAGGCCGCCAATCTCAGCGTCAGCCAGAAAAACGCGATCGGCAGGAAAATCTGGCAAAACGAATGCGCGGGCTCCGTCTCCGGACTCACCACCTGGAACGCCGGCGAAGAATTCCCCTCCCTCGGCATCGGCCACTTCATCTGGTATCCGGCGGGCTATCGCGGTCCCTTCGAGGAAAGCTGGCCCTCCTTCGTGGCCTTCGCCCGCAAGCAGGGCCACAACCCGCCATCCATCGCTCAACAACGCCACAGCCCCTGGAAAACCAAGGCCCAATTCCAGCGCGATTTCAAAAGCCCTCAAATGACCGCCCTGCGCCAGTGGCTCGCCGGCAACGTCACCGTCCAGACCGACTTCATCATCGCCCGCTCCCGCGCCGCCCTCACGAAAATCACCGCTGCGGCCCCGCCCTCCGAGAGAAAACGCATCGCCGCGAATTACCACAAAGTCTCCGCCAGCGCCCAAGGCATGTACGCGCTTATCGATTACGTGAACTTCAAGGGCGAGGGCACCAACCCCAACGAACGCTATCAGGGCCGCGGCTGGGGCCTCATGCAGGTCCTTGGAGAAATGAGGGATGTCCCCGCGGGCGTCCCCGCCGCCAAGGAATTTTCCGCCGCCGCCAAGCGCGTGCTGTCGCGGCGTATCGCGAATTCTCCACCCGCCCGCGGTGAAAAACGCTGGCTGGAAGGCTGGCACAACCGCTGCAACACCTACGCCCGCCCCTTGTAAGACGGGCTGCCGCAGTCGCGGCGATCCAAGTCCGGAAAAGCAGGATGCTCCAACCGCGAATAGAGGACCGAATTGAGGAACTTTCAGGAGTGATCTGGAAAAATCATGAGAAATTCGCGTCCATTAGCGTTCATTCGCGGTTGAATTTCTCCCTGACTGGACCGCACTGCCACCTCAGTCCCCATTTCCCGGTTTACATCCCGCGAATCCGTCGTTTTGATAGGAGATGACAGGAAAGCCGTGTTTCTCGGTTTTTCCATAACCCATTTCCCATCGCGACCATGAACTCGAGATTTCACCGGGGCATCATCGGCATCATCGGCACGCTGGTCCTCACCTGGCTCGCCCTCGCCGAAGCCCCCCGCCCGGAAAGAATCATCGCCGCCACCGCCATCGCCCTGGCGGGACTCGGGTTGGCGAAAATCGGCCATCGCACACCCGAACCGGATGAAGCCTCCCAAGCCTTCGCCCGAAACCTGCTTTCCCGGAACGAACAGCTTCAGGCCAGGCTGCGACAGATCGAAAGCAACCACGCCACGCTGGAACACTACTACGACACGCTCATGGAGCACGTTCCGGCGAAAATCTATTTCAAGGACCTCCAATCCCGCTTCGTGCAGGTGAATCAAAGCATGGCCGAGCACCTTCGTTGCAGCCACCCCTCCGATCTCTACGGAAAAACCGATCACGATTTCTTCGGCAAGGAACACGCGGACCAGGCTCTCGCCGATGAACAAGCGATCCTGAAATCCGGGAAATCCATCACCGGCCTGGTCGAAAAGGAAGTCTTCCCGGACGGAAAGGTCGGCTGGGTTCTCACCACCAAGATGCCCTTCCGCAACAACGCCGGAAACATCATCGGCACCTTCGGCATGTCCAGCGTCATCACCGACCTCGTGGAAACCCAGCAAATGCTCGAACGCGAACGCAACATGCTGCGCTGCCTCATCGACAGTTTCCCGGACCAGATTTTCGTCCGCGACAGCCAGCGCCGCTACATGCTCGTCAACAAGGCCATGGCCGAATGGGTCGGCGCCAGCTCACCCGAGGAAATGCTCAACAAACTCCCGGAAGAATACTTCGGAGCAGAACTTTCCGCCAAAAGCGCGGCGGAAGACCGCCAAGTCCTGGAAACCGGGGAACCCGTGATTTATTGGGACAACCCCCTCGCCTCCCCCGTCACCGGCGAAGTTCGCGAATTCATGACCACCAAGGTGCCTCTCCTCGACGCCGAAGGGCACCGTTGGGGCATCGTCGCCATGATCCGCGACGTCACCGAACAACGCCGCGCCCAGGAAAAACTGCTCCAGAGCGAACGCCGCATGCAGGACGTCATCGATAACAGCCCCGCCGTGATCTACCTCAAGGACCTCGAAGGCAAATATCTCATGGTAAACCTCGAATTCGAACGCGTCTTCGGTCTCAAGCGCTCCAAAATCCTGGGAAGCAAGGATATCGACTTCATCGTCGATCAAAACGCCGCCAAAAAATTCCGCGAGCACGACCTCACCGTCATCGAAAACGAAAAAACCATCCAGATGGATGAAGAACTCATCGTCGATGGCCAGCAGCGCACCTACGTCGCCATGCGTTTCCCCATCCGAGATCTACAGGGAAAAGTCATCGCCGTCGGCGGGATTTCCACCGACATCACCGATCGCCGCGAAGCCGAGGAAGCCATGCAGGTGCTCAACGAAGAACTCTACCACGCGAACAACACCCTCAAGGCCACCCAGGAACAACTCATCCACGCCGAGAAAATGGAATCCATCGGCCGCCTCGCCGCCGGGGTCGCCCACGAAGTGAAAAACCCGCTCGCCATGATCGGCATGGGCCTGGAAGTCCTCGCCCGCCGCATTCCGGAAACCGACGAAAAAGGCCAGGAAACCATCGATCGCATGAAACGCGGCATCGACCGTGCGAAAAAAATCATCAAGGGCCTCGTTGACTACTCCTCCGCCCGCCAGCTCACCGTGGAAACCGGCGACATCAACGAAGTCATCAAAGACTCCCTCGCCCTGACCGACTACCCGCTGCGCAAAGGCCGCGTCCGCGTTCGCCTCAATCTCGAAAAGAACCTTCCCCCCGTGCAAGTGGACGCCACCAAACTGGAACAAGTCCTCGTCAACCTCATCATCAATGCCATGCACGCCATGCCCGATGGCGGGGAATTGGAAATCCACACCTGCGCCCAGACACTCAGCGGCATCCGCCGCGATGAAGGCGTCCGCACCGCCAGCCACCTCCGCGAAGGGGATCCCATCGTGCGCATCGAAGTCATGGACCGCGGCACCGGTATTTCCGAAGAAAACCTGAAGAAAATCTTTGATCCCTTCTTCACCACCAAGGCCACCGGCGTCGGCACCGGTCTCGGTCTCGCCGTTTCACGCAAAATCGTGGAACTCCACCATGGCACCCTCACCCTGGAAAACCGGGATGGCGGAGGAGCCATCGCCACCATCATCCTGAAAGCGATCTCTCCGGAGCGGAACTCGCCGCTTCCCACCTTGCCAGATGACATAACTCCAGCCTAACCTGCGATGATATGAATAAAACCCGAATACTCATCATTGACGACGAAAAGGACTTCACCGCCCTTTTGAAAGAAAACCTCGAGGAACTCGCGAACTACCACGTGCTCGAGTGCAACAACTCCGAAGACGCCCTCGCCATGGCACGGGAATTCCACCCGGACCTCTTCATCATCGATGTCGTCATGCCCGGCATGGACGGCGGAGACATCGTCGCCATGCTCCGCAACGACCCGGACTTCCGGAACTCACCCGTGATGATGCTCACCGCCCTCGTCGAGGAAAACCCGGACACCCCGGACGGCGAAACCCAAACCGGCGGCCTGCCATTCCTCAGCAAAACCTCATCCCTCGAACGACTCATCACCTGCATCGAAAAACACCTCGCCGGAAAAACCCCGAAACCCGCCTACTGAGCCAAAGAAAAGCCCGTCGCGGCGGACCGGACGGGCGAGACCTGAACGGAGATGAAAAAGTCCGTTCACGTAGAAATGGGAATCTCAGAACATTCCCAGCAATCTCGGCGTGTCTGCGATTCTTTTCATTTCCGCTTGGTATTGCCGGGGCACATCGCTTTTCCGAATCGAGTCCGCTTGAATCATCGGGAATTTCTTCGGGATCTTCGCACGATCGGTGGAAAAATCATCTTTCACCAGAATCACGCCGTCACCCAGGACCGGCAAACCCAACAAATTTCTGCCGTAACGTGACAGCGCGAGATAACTCCCGATGTAAGTCGCCTTGCCGGGAATCACTTGAAAATGGACGTCCAGCGGCTTGCGATTTCTAATCACGATCTGTCCGTTATCCAAGGTCCAGCCGGTAATCTTGTAATCCCCGGCAGAAACCGGAATTGCCAATTCCACCGACGGCTTGCCACCACCCGCGAAGTAAGGGTGATTCTGACCGTCTATGGAAATCGGGATCAGCGAAACAATCTTCGAACTCGTCGCGCTCTCACCCTTGATATGGACGGAAGGAAGCACTCCGGCTCTCGGAATTCTCGAATCCGGAGCAACCTCTTTTGTGTGGAAGGTCGCGACAATATAGCCCTCATTCGGCTTCAAACCGCGACGCTGCAAAGCCTCAGGCGACATCGGTGATTCGCCCATGAACACGCAGGAGGATGACAGGAGAGAAACACCAGCCAACGCAACAAGGACGAAGAATGATTGTATGCGTTTCATGTGAGAAAAATCACTCGGTGACCAACTTGCATTTCTGGATTTCACGCTCGCCCACGGATTTTTCCACCGCGGTTGGAATGAGGTGCCCTGTTATCAATCCCATGCCCAAACTGGTTCTCACAAAACTTGCCTGTCCCGGCTGGACTTGCACCGAGCCTTTGCGCGTCCATTCCGTCGTCAGGGACACGTCATGTTTACCCGGAGGTTGATCCGAGTAGCTGAATCCCTGAGCGGTTGAAGTCCCGATCGATTTTTGATCGATCCTGATATCGGGCCTAAGCGCCATGCCCATGCTGGAAGGACGATAGACAAACACCCGGCCCTTGCCTTTCGGAATCGGCGGCAAAGATTTGACAGCCTCCGAATAACTCGGACCCGAGGCACAACTCACCATCCCCAGGAAAACTACACAAATGGCGGCTAAATTGAAAAATCGACCACGGAGAGATAACGTCATACCCCATCAATTTGTTATTCCACTACCTGATTGTCAATCTCACAAATGATAGATTCCGCCTATCAGACTTATTACTGGATTTTGCTTTCCCTGTAGCCAATGGGCTTCGATCTTTCATGACCTCGCGCAGAGCCGCAGGGACGCCGAGATGACGGGAAGCATAAGAAAAACTCTGTGCTTTCGCGGTTTTGCGCGAGAATTTCCTTCACCATATCGGCTACGCTTTTCATGAACCCGCTGTCGCCGATTAGGAATCCGGGGGGGCCACGAAAAAAAGCCCGTCGCGGCGGACCGGACGGGCTTGGAGAAGTTTTTGCGAGGAAAACCGGGAACTACTGATGCTTGCGCTTCAGGAGCAGGGCCGCCATGGACTTGGAAATGACACCTTGGAGATAAGCGACTTCTTCCGCGTCCAGACTGTGATCGACATTGGCCAGCTTGTCCTGGGCACGCTTGATCGCGGCTTCGGTTTTGGCAACGTCGATCTCGGCTTCGCCAAGTGCCATGTCCGTAAGAATGACGATCTTGTCCTGGCCCACTTCGGCAAAGCCGGAACCAATGGCGAGTTCCGTGACCTTGCCACCTTGCTGGTAACGAAGCTCACCCGGAGCGAGAGCCGTCACCAGACCGGCGTGACTCGGCAGGAGGCCGATTTCACCATCTGCGCCCGGCAGGTACACGTTATCCACGGTGCCGGAGAAGATCTTCTTCTCGGGAGTGACGATATCGAGGAGCATTGCCATAAAAGTTTCGAGTTTTCAGTTTCAAGTTTTCAGGTCGCATCAGGAACTCTTCCTGAAAACTGAACACTGAAAACTTGAAACTTCTTAAAATCAATCGCGGGCAACGCTTTCGATGCCGCCCTTCATGTAGAAGTTACCTTCCGGCACGTTGTCGAGCTCGCCGTCGAGGATTTCCGCGAAGCCCTTCACGGTCTCTTCGATGGAAACGAGCACGCCCGGAACGTTGGTGAACACTTCAGCAACGTGGAACGGCTGGGTGAGGAAACGCTGGATCTTGCGAGCGCGGAAGACGGTCATCTTGTCGTCGTCGGAAAGCTCGTCCATGCCGAGAATCGCGATGATGTCCTGAAGGTCCTTGTAGCGCTGAAGCACCTGCTGCACGCCACGGGCGACGCGGTAGTGTTCTTCGCCGACGATTTCCGGAGCGAGCGCCTTGGAAGTGGAAGCGAGCGGGTCCACCGCCGGGAAGAGCGCCTGCTCGGCGAGGGAGCGCTCGAGCACCACGGTCGCGTCAAGGTGGGCGAAGGTGTTGGCCGGAGCCGGGTCGGTAAGGTCGTCCGCGGGAACGTACACCGCCTGGATGGAGGTGATGGAACCTTTGTTGGTGGAAGTGATCCGCTCCTGAAGGGCGGCCATTTCCTCGGAAAGCGTCGGCTGGTAACCCACGGCGGAAGGCGTGCGGCCAAGAAGCGCGGACACCTCGGAACCTGCCTGGGAGAAGCGGAAGATATTGTCGACGAACAGAAGCACGTCCTGATTGTCCTGATCGCGGAAGTGCTCGGCCATGGTAAGGGCGGAGAGCGCGACGCGGAGACGGGCGCCCGGAGGCTCGTTCATCTGGCCGTAGCAAAGCGCCACCTTGGAACCTTCGGCGAGCACCGGATTGCCATCGGCACCGAGTTTGATGTGGCCGTTCTCGTCCTTCTCGGTCGCGATAACGCCGGATTCGATCATTTCCCAATAAAGGTCGTTTCCTTCACGGGTCCGCTCACCCACACCGGCGAACACGGAGAAACCACCGTGCGCCTTCGCGATGTTGTTGATGAGCTCCATGATGACCACGGTCTTGCCCACACCCGCGCCACCGAACATGCCACCTTTACCACCCTTGAGAAGCGGGCAGATGAGGTCGATCACCTTGATCCCGGTAGGAAGCACTTCCGCGGTGGCGGACTGCTCGGTGAGGAGAGGAGCCGGACGATGGATCGGGGAGCGGAGATTCGCGTCGGCGAGCGGCACGTTTTCGTCCACGAGGTCACCAGTCACGTTGAAGATGCGGCCGAGGATCTGCTTGCCGACCGGCACGGCGATGGGCTTGCCGGTATCGGTGAGGGCCATACCACGCTTGAGACCATCGGTGGTGGACATCGCCACGGTGCGGACCCAGCCGTCACCGAGGTGTTGCTGAACCTCGAGCACAAGCTTGGTGTTCACGCCGTTGAGGATGTACTCGATTTCCAGCGCGTTGTAAATTTCAGGCAGCTTGGATGCCTTGGAGAAGTCGGCGTCGACGACGGCGCCGATGATCTGGACGATGGTTCCTTGGTTGCTCATGGGAAGAAGTGGAAGGTGATCAGTGATCGGTGATCAGTGGTTGGTTATGTGTCAGCTGTTAAATGAAGTCGTTTTGGAAATCTGATCACTGATCACTGATCACTGATCACCTTCCGGAACGGAACGTTATTCCATGGCCTTCATGGCCGTCGTGATTTCGAGGAGTTCCGCGGTGATGGCTCCCTGGCGGAGCTTGTTGTATTCGAGCGTGAGCTCCTTGATGAACTTCTTGGCATTGTCCGTCGCGGATTTCATCGCGACCATCCGTGCGGAGTGCTCGGAGGCGCGGGCTTCGACGAGAGTCTGGAAGACTTCGAAGTTCACGTAGAGCGGCAGGATCGAAGCAAGCACGTCCTTCGGAGAAGGCTCGAAAAGATATTCGCTCACATCGGACACGTCGTCGTGGCTTTCGTGACCGGCGGGAGGCACCACGGGGAGGAGCTGCACCACTTCCGGCACCTGACTGAGGGTGTTGACGAAGCGGGTGTAGGCGATGGAAATTTTGTCGTAATTTCCGTCGAGGAACTGCTTGGTCAGCATGGTCGCCACGGCGCGGGCTTCCGCGAAGGGCACCGGATCCTTGATGGTGTAGTCGGCAAGGATGTTGCCGCCGACTTTCTCGATCATCATGCGGAGCTTGCGCCCGATGGTGACGTAATCTGCATTCGGGGAAGTCTTGGCCCGCAACACTCTGGCGAGGTTGGTATTGATCGGTCCGCAAAGTCCCTTGTCCGTGGAAATCACCAGCACCAGCTCGCGGGAGCCTTCGCGCTTTTCCATCAGCGCGTGGGTGGCTTCTTCCCCGAAACTCTTGCCGATGTCTTCGAGAACGGCGTTGAGCTTGTGAGCATAGTCACGCCCCGCCAGCGCCTGATCCTGCGCTTTTTTCATCTTGGCGGCGGCGACCAGTTGCATCGCGCGGGTGATCTGCGCGGTGTTCTTGACCGACTTGATGCGCCGGCGGATGTCTCGGAGGTTGGCCATGAAGGTTAAAAGTTATCCGTTATCAGTTTCAAAAGTTGTTACCGGTTCAGAGTTACGAGGGGAATTCCTGATAACTTTTAACCGATAACCTTTAACTTATTTCCAGCTCTTCTTGAAGTCTTCGATGGCACCTTTGACGGCTTCCACGGTGGCCGCGTCCTTCTTGAGATCCGGCTTCTCGTTGCGGATCTTGTCGAGAATTTCGCCTTTGCGGGTGGAGAAGTATTCACCGAGATCGCCCTGGAAGCGCTTCACGTCGGAAACCGCCACGTCGTCGAAGTAACCGTTCTGCATCGCGAAGAGGTAAACGGACTCGAGCTCCATGGAGAGCGGGCTGTACTGGTTTTGCTTGAAGAGCTCCACGATGCGGGCACCGCGATCGAGTTTCTTCTTGGTGGAAGCGTCGAGGTCGGAGCCGAACTGGGCGAAGGCCTGAAGTTCGCGGAACTGGGCGAGGTCGAGCTTGGTGGTACCTGCGACGGACTTGATCGTCTTGGTCTGGCAGGCGGAACCCACGCGGGACACCGAGAGACCGACGGAAATCGCGGGACGGATACCTTGGTAGAAGAGGTCTGTTTCGAGGTAGATCTGGCCGTCGGTGATGGAGATCACGTTGGTCGGGATGTAGGCGGAAACGTCGCCGGCCTGGGTCTCGATGATCGGCAGGGCGGTGAGGGAACCGCCACCCGCGGCTTCGGAAAGACGAGCGGAACGCTCGAGCAGGCGGGAGTGGAGGTAGAACACGTCACCCGGATACGCTTCGCGGCCGGACGGACGGCGGAGGATCAGGGAAACCTGACGGTAGGCGACGGCGTGCTTGGAAAGGTCGTCGAACACGATGAGCACGTCCTGGCCCTTGTCCATGAGGTATTCGGCGATGGCGCAACCGGCGTATGGGGCGAGGAACTGCATCGCGGCGGCATCCGAGGCGGAGGCGGAAACGATGGTGGTGTATTCCATCGCGCCTGCATCTTCGAGGATCTTCTGGGTGCGGGCGACGTTGGAGAGCTTCTGGCCGATGGCGACGTAGATACAATAGAGCGGCTTGTGGTTCTGAAGCTTGCCCTGTTCGGCGGCCTTGTTCTGCTGGGCCTGGGAAATGATGGTGTCAACGGCGATGGTGGTCTTGCCGGTGGCGCGGTCACCGATGATGAGTTCGCGCTGGCCGCGACCCACGGGAATCATGGCGTCGATGGCCATGATGCCGGTCTGCACCGGAACGGAAACGGACTTCCGTTTGATGATGCCGGGAGCGATTTTTTCCATCGGGTAAAACGCGGCGGCATCGATGGCACCCTTGCCGTCGATCGGATTGCCGAGAGCGTCCACCACGCGGCCGAGAACGGATTCGCCGACGGGAACGGAAAGGAGCTTGCCGGTCGCACGGCACTCGGCGCCTTCGGTCACGGCACCGTAGTTGCCGAGAAGCACGACACCGACTTCGCTTTCCTCAAGGTTGAGGGCGATGCCGGTCACGCCACCGTCGAACTCGATCATCTCGTTGAGCGAGACATCGGAAAGGCCTTCGACCTTCGCCACGCCGTCACCGACGTTGCGGACGATGCCGACATTGGTTTTTTCGACGGACGCCGAGATGTTGGCGATCTGCTTTTCGAGTTCCTGAAGGATGCTGCTCATAAGATGAAGAGGTGGTGGGAAGTTTCGGGGAGGCGTTTGAAAACGGAAGGATTAGAATGCGTTGGCGAGGCGGTTGATGCGGCCCTGGACGGAGCCGTCGAATACGTCGCTGCCGACTCGGATGCGAAGGCCGCCGAGAAGCGACGGGGTGATCTGGTAGTTGAAAACGAGGTCGGAGCCATACTGGGCGGTGAGACCTTTGGCCACGCGCTCGCGGGCGGCGGCGTCGAGTTCCACGGCGCTTTCCACGGTGACTTGGCGGCGCTCGGCATCGAGACGCACCAGACGCTGAAGCGCGACGAGGACGGAGCGGTAGTCACGCGGCTTGGACTCGACGAGGGTGGAGATCACCTTGCCGAGTTTGGCTTCGTCCAGCTTGCCATCGGTCAGGCAAAGGCCGAACAGACGGCGGGCGGTTTGGGCGGCGACTTTGGAAATCTTCATGGCGACGGTGGCGGCGGAGCGGAAAAAGATCAGGCTTCGACCTTGGTGAGCGCTTCCTCGTTGATGCGCTGCTGGTCCTCGGCATTGAGAACCTTGCCGGTGACCTGGGAAGTGGTGGTGGCGACGAGACGACCGAATTCGCGCTTGAGCTCGGCGGAGATGGCGGCGCGGTCCGCCTTGGCCTGCGCTTCGGCCTTGGCCAGGATTTGCTGGGCCTGGGCGATGGCTTCCTGGGATTTTTGCTCGGTGAGGGCGGCGGCACCTTCTTTCGCCTCGTTAATCAGGCGGGTGGCGTCCTCGTTGGCCTTGGCGATCGCCGCGGCGGTGGTGATTTCGGATTCGGCGAGCTGTTGCTCGATTTCCTTGAGCTTTTCCTCACCGGCAATGATGCGGGCGCGGCGCTGCTCGAGCATGGCCTGAATCGGACCGAAGGCGAATTTCTTCAGAACCAGGATCACAAGAAAGAAATTGACCAACTGCGCGATGAAGAACGGCAGGTTCCAGCCGAACTGATCGAGGAGGCTCGTGGATTCACCGGTTGGCGCTGTGGCGGCCAGGATCGAAAGAGAGGTCATTTACTTGGGAAGAGCGGGATGTTCGGAAGACAGGCGCGAGGAAAAAACAACGGCACCCGCGCCGGACGGGAGCGGGTGCCTGAGAGATTATTGCTGAACAGCGAAGGCCGAAAGGATGAAGATACCTTCGACGAGCGCCGCAAGAATGATGGAGAGAACGAGGATCGGGGTGGCGGCACCCGGATTGCGGCCGGTGGCTTCGGTGGCCTTGAAGCCGATGAGGCCGATACCGATGGCGGCGCCGACAGCGGCGAGAGCGACGTGAGACAGGATCATGATGTAGTATGGTTTGTGTTGTTTGTTTCTGCGGCCTCCACAGTCTTCGCCATGGTCCGACCGCGGAGAGTTTCAGTGATGCGCTTCGTCGTGGTGCTCGTCTCCGTGATCGCAGATGAGCTTGATGAAAATGGCGCAGAGCAGGGTGAAAACGAGGGCCTGCACGGCACCGACGAGAAGCTCCATGAAATAGAATGGCAGCGCGGGCAGCCATGAAAGGAACGGCTGAAGCTTGAGCGGAATCAGGCCCATCAACGCTTCAAGGGTTTGCTCGCCACCGTAAATGTTTCCGAACAGACGGAAGCTGAGGGCGACCGGGCGGACCGCGATGGAAACCACTTCCAGAATCCCGACGACGAAGAAGATCGGAATCATCAGAAGCATCATCACTCCTTTGAAATCACCCTTCGGGGCGAAGATGTGGGCAAAAAAGCCTTTCGCGCCGTTTTCCGTAAGCGCCCAGTAGAACCAGAGCACCGCGAAGGTCAACGCCATGGCGGAGGTCATGTTCAGGTCCGCGTTACCACCGCGCAGGAATGGAATCAGGTGGCCATGATCGTCGTAGCGGCCGACCGTACCAACACCGGGGATCAGGCCCAGCCAGTTGGTCACGAGGATGAAGAAGAAGATCGAGCCGAGAAACCAGAAGGTGCGTTTCACCAGATGCGCGCCAAGCAGGCCACCAAGGAAGTTATAAAGGGACTCGATGAGCCATTCGGCGAAATTCTGGAAACCGGAAGGAATCAAGGACACCTTGCGGGTCGCCAACTGGCAGAAAAGCACGATCAAACCCACCGCGATCCAAACCATGAACGTCGAGTTCGTAAACCACAGGAAGTGAGGTTGGGCATCCAGCGGCAAGACATGGTGACCACCTTCCGCCGCGAAGCTGGAAGTGGCACCGAGGAGCCAGGTCATTGGGAGTAGTTTGGAAAGGCGCATGCGAGGAATCCGATTGCGTCGGGCGCGTGGCTATAGCGAAGCCCGACAAGCTATCGCAAGCCCTATTTGTGAAAAATTTCACAATCTGAGCCAATTTCCTCATGCTCAGAAATTTGTGCTTTGTGGAACGCCAGTTTGAATTCTCTCCCTCCCGCCAGCCCGATTTCCGCCCGGGCAACCCACGATCATCGGAACCGCTGCCGGACTTGCATCAGGAAATGCCGGATTTTCGCCGCCATCGCGATCTATCACAAACTAACAGGAGACTCAAATCGCCGCGTTTTATCTTCATTCCCTCTCCCCCGCTTAAATATGAGGCTACACCCCCCTGCGAGGTCAAGCCCGGGTTCGGATTTTTCCTTTATTTTCCAGCGCGTTTTCTCTTGCCAACGTCTGGGGACACTCGCACAAACACCGCTGCCATGAATAAAGCTGAACTCGTAGAAGCCGTCCAAAAAAACCTCGGTAAAGACGCCACCAAGCGTGCTGCCGACGAAGCCCTCGATGCCGTCCTTGAAGCCATCGCCAAAGGCATCAAGAAGGACAAGAAAGTCCAAATCATCGGTTTCGGCACCTTTGAAGTGAAAAAGCGCGCCGCACGCCAGGGCCGCAATCCGAAGACCGGTGAATCCATGAAAATCGCCGCTTCGAAGTCGGTCGGCTTCAAGCCTTCTTCCGTTCTCAAAGGCAGCCTCTGATCCTTTTCGGCTCAAGCGCTTCTCATTTTTGAGACTGTAACCCTGCAAAAAATCCCCGGTCCTTCGCGGATCGGGGATTTTTCATTTCAGGAAAATCGATTCCAAATCTCAGAACCAGCCCTTCCGGCCGGTGACATAGGTGGAGACGAACTCGGAATCCGGCTTGGTGAGGTAAAGAATTCCTTCGATCAGGCCGATCGGACCCATAACGATCGCCCCGATTCCGCAAGTGAGTAAGGAGATCAACAACATGATAACCCCCTCCTTCGTGTAGCCGAGGTAGAATTTATGAACGCCGAAGCCGCCGAGCAGAATACCGAGCAACCCGGCGACGAGTTTCTTTTCAGCACCCGGAATCTGGCCGCCGTTCGGAGAGGCAGGAATAGGATCTGTGGACATAGTGCTTGCCTTTTACGATGGCGCGGCCCAAGTCGCAAGCCATGAAGCCACGGATCACATTGGCCGAAACCACGCTGGGCGACGGCAACACGCTCGAACTTCAGGAGCACGACGGCCGGAAATACCTGCTCATCCACGGGCAACAGATCTGCGGACCGGCGACAGCCGCCGCCGAGACGGAACTCGCCCGCCTGGCCTGCGCCCCGTTCCGCCCGGCCCGCCAGCCGAAAATCTGGTTCGCCGGTCTCGGACTCGGCCATTCCGTGGCATCCGTCGCCCGCGAGCTGCCGCAAAAGCGCGCGCAATTCCTCGTCGGCGAGCCCAATGAGGACCTTGTCGCATGGCACCGCACCTTTCTGCCGGACAGCCCGTTGAACACGGATCCGCGTGTTTTCCTGGAAAACGACTGCGCTCCTTCCACTCTATCAGCCCACACCGGGACACTCCACGCCATCGTCACCCATCTGGACGCATCCCCCACCGGCCCTCGCAACCGCCCGTGGATGGATGACAAGCGGTGGCTGGCCGCCGCCTACGAAGCGCTGCAACCGGGCGGATTGCTCGCCATCGCCGGTTCGCGTCATATCGCCAACATCGCGCGAAACCTGCAACGCGCCGGTTTCGATGTCGCCGAATACACGGTGCCTTCCTCGCCCAACGCGAAAAAACCGCGCATGCTGCCGATCTGGCTGGGAAGAAAAGGCAGACCTGCCGATTGATTTTCTCCTTCCGATATGGTTGTCTCGCCGCCGTTCATGGCACCCCTGTCATCCTTTCTTCCCGATTCAGAGGCTGCGGGTGCCCTCGCCGGCCTTCCTTTCGAGTTCCGGGATCACCTGCGGCCACTGAAAATTTCCGCCCTCCGCGAACGGCGGTTTCCCCTCCTCGATTTCGCCGGTCACCGCGAACGCGTCCGGAAAGGCCAACTGCTGTGGAAAACCGATACCGGCCAACTGGACCTCGCCATCCACGCCCTGAAAACCCGGCTTCTGCAAAGGAGCAAGCGGTTGCAACGGCAGGAAACCCTCTGGGGGCGATGGCTCGTCGCCGCGCATCGCGATCTGGAAATCCAGCGTGAACTGGCCGCGACCCGGCAGGAAACGGTGGAGCATTTTCGCAAAATCATCAGCACCCATCGGCGCGACCGGTCACGGCAGGCGATCCGCCGTGCCAATCAGATCCTCAGCCATCAGGCCCAGGAATATCGCGCCCTTTTCACCATCGCCAAAGAAAACCGGGCGAACACCCACCTCATCCACCGGATGCTCGAATGGCACCAGGGGGTCCTCGCCGCCACCGAATTCAGTGTCGGCATGGAAATGCTCAATCACCGGAACCTGATGGACCGGCAGCTTCCCCATGAGCTGGGCAGGCTGATAGAAGCCGCGGAAAACGCGCGGCGCGGTTACCAGTCGGGGCTGCGGCGTGTGGAAGCACGAATTGCCCGCAGGAACCGGCGGATGGCGCGCTTCACCCGGGATTGCGAAAAACTGGCCGATCTCGAAAAGGACCGGAGCCTGTGCACGCTCCACGCTCCGGCGGACGGATATTTTTTTCACGCCCTGCCACCCGGCCCTCTTCCGCGGTTTTTGCCCGTCGGACAGGTGATCGCCTACTTTCTACCGGAAGCACCGCTCCATGCAAACGCTCACCCCACCCGCCCAGATCCGCAACATCCTGTCGTTTGATTTCGACGGCACCCTCCACCACCCGGCGGAAAATCCCCCGGTGCCTCGGGAATTTTTCGAAACGATCCAGGCCATTCGCGAATCGCATGGAGCCGTGTGGGGCATCAATACCGGCCGCTCGATGGCTCACATGATCGAGGGCTTCATTGAAAGCGGGTTTCCTTTTCTACCGGACTGGGTGGTGGCCCGCGAACGCGAAATCTATTTCCCGAACGCCTACGGCCGCTGGGTGGGGCATGTGGAATGGAACGACCGTTGCGAAAAGGAAATCCAACGGCTTTTCAGGAAATCGGGAAAACTGCTGAAACGCATCCGCGCGGGCGTCGAAGAGCACACCGGCGCGCAATGGATCGAAATGGCGGGTGAACCGGCAGGCATCATCTCCCGCACCGAGGAAGAAATGGAATGGATCTGCCAGTATCTCGCCCCGCACGCCGCCACCATTCCCGAACTCGGCTGGCAGCGGAACTCCATCTACCTGCGCTTCGGCCACCGGGATTTCCAGAAAGGCTCCAGCCTGACCGAAATCGCGAACCAATACGGCATCCCGCTGTCCGGACGCTTCGCCATCGGCGACAGCCACAATGACCTCGAAATGCTCGATGCCGCGCACTGCGCCCTCGCCGCCTGCCCCGCGAATGCCGTCGGCGCGATCCGCGAGAAGATCCTCGCCCGGGGAGGATTCGTGGCCACGATGCCCCACGGCAACGGCACCGTGCAGGCGCTGGAGTATTATTTCAGATCCGTCTGATCGGACCGATCCAACCCATCCGACGAATCTTTTCTACAACCCGCTCGGGTGGCGCACCACCATCCCTTTGACCTGCCGCGTCTGAGGTTTCCAGCGGGGACCACTGCTGGAATTACCGCCCGGTCCACCGGTGTCCAGGCGGAGGCCCGCCACGGTCATGAACACATGTCCCTTGCGGATATAAATGGTGATCCAGTCTCCTTCGCCCTTTTTGCCGTATTTGTAATAGCCGCTGGAAGGCATGCTGCCCTTCAGCAAACCGGCCTCGCGCAGCACATAGGACACGCTGCCGGAGCAATCGTAGCCGCTGTCATTGTGTCTGCGATGCCCACCACCCCATTTGTAGGGTTTTCCCTGAAGGCGGTTCCCCGCCTCGATCGCCCGCTTCACCGCGGCGGGCGCCTTGCGCGGCGCATAGGCGAGACCGTTGTGCAGCATCGCCGTTTCACCGCTTTCAAAACGAAAGGAAACCGGCTGGCGTGCCTTCACTTGGCTGGAGCACGAAACCAGACCGGCCAAAAACGGAAAAAGAAAGAAAAGCGTGAGGGGAAAAGCTTTCATGCGCGCGAGATACAAAATTTTATAAATTTATGCAAATATTTTTTATAAATTGATTTTCAGGAATTCCATGACTTGCGCCAGCGCCCGCGAACGATGGCTGAGACGGTTTTTCACCTCATCTCCCAACTCCGCAAACGTCTCGTGATAACCGTCCGGAATGAACAGTGGATCGTAGCCGAAGCCTTTCGCCCCACGCAATTCCTCGATCAGACGGCCTTCCACCGTTCCGGAAAAATTCGCCACTTCCCTGCCATCGCGGGCCAGCACCATCGTGCAGCGGAAACGGGCGGTGCGCGGGGATTTCCCCGCCATTTCACTCATCAGCCGGGCGTTGTTCTTCGCGTGATTCCCCTCTTCGCCGCCGAAGCTGGACGACCACACACCGGGAGCGCCGCCCAGCGCGTCCACTTCCAGCCCGGAATCATCGGAAAGCACCCAACCCTCGATCTCGCGGCTGATGCCCTCCGCCTTCAGCCGCGCGTTTTCCAAAAAAGTCGTCCCCGTTTCCTCGATTTGCGGGAACTCCGGAAACGCCGTCGCGTCCACCACCTCGAAGGAATCACCGATCATGGCGCGGATTTCGCCGGTTTTATGGGCATTCCGGGTGGCGATGACGAGGCGCGGACGGGATTTCATGCCGCTTCGGATAAACACTGCTCCGTAAATCCGGCAACCTTTTTAGATTTTTTGAATAAATCCGCAGCCGGTGACGCCTATAGACATGATGAAAGCAATTTCCTGGCTCGCCTCTGTGACCGTCGGTGTCGCCGCCCTGACTTCTTCCGCTTTTGCCAGCGCTCCGCAAGGCTGGTCCACCGATCTCAACAAGGCGCTGGCCGATGCGAAACGCGATAAAAAAGCCGTGCTCGTCGAGTTCACCGGCTCGGACTGGTGTCCGCCCTGCATCGCGATGCGCAAGAACGTCTTTTCCAAGAAAGAATTCGTCGACGAAGCCTCGAAGCATTTCATCCTCGTCGAACTCGATTTCCCGAACGGCAACGCGAAAGTCGCCGAAGCCAACAAACCTTTCGCCGAGAAATACGCCATCGACGGCTTCCCGACCGTCATCCTGCTCGATGAAAACGGCAAGGAATTCAGCCGCTTCTACGCCTCCGAATACCCGAGCATCGACAAATTCCTCGCCCACCTCGACAAGCAGCGCACCGCCAAAAAGAAATAACCCTCACGATTTTCCGACTCCCGCATATTGGACCATACAGGAGCCAACCCCGCTTCGTAAACCGGAGCGGGGGTTTTCGTAAGGACCACCGGTGTCCCCATCGGCTATTTCATCAGCAAACCCGCCAACCTCTGTGTTGCCTCATGGCGGTCGATTTCCCCCGCCGCCACGCCCATCGTGAGTCCATACCACTCCGGCCCGTCTTCCTCGGGTGAAAAACCGTTCAATTGGAGGAAAACCAGACACGCCCCCAATCCCGCCCGCTTATTCCCATCCACGAATGGATGATTCCGGCAGAGGTAAAATAAATACGCTCCGGCAATTTCGATCACGCTTTCATAAGGCGACCTCCCGCCAAAACTCGCCTGCGGCGCCGCCACTGCGGATTCGAGCAAAGCCTGATCCCGAATCCCTTGGGAACCTCCAAAATGAGCGATCGCCGTCGCATGGATTTCTTCGACAATCTCAACCGTAAGGTGAAAACACGCATCCGGCGTGCTCATGCCAGCTTCTTCATGGTTTGAGCATACTTCTTCATCGTTTCCCGAATCACCTCGGAAACTTCGTCGGCCGACGGCTTCTCCCGCACCGGCGTAAGCGTGATCGTCCCGCCTTCGTGCACCTCCACGTTGAGCTTCTCGCCCGGCTTCAACCGCGCCAGATCCATCAGCGTGGTGTCGAAAATGATGCCGTGGGAATTCCCCACTTTCGTCAGCGTCTTGATCATGACGTAAAACTACGTTTTACAAACCATTCCGTCAAGAAGGCCGCGAGTCATGGGTGAACGGGTCATGAATAACCCATGACTCATCAACTCATGACTCGTACCCGCTCCCACTTCACCCTTTTCAATCCCCACCGCTTTCCCCACAGTCCGCGCTCCTCCGCCTTCCGATCATGTCAGACGCACGCAAGCCCTTTCCTTTCCGCGAATTTGAACCCAAGTGGCAAGCCCTCTGGGACACGGAAAAAACCTTCCGCACCCCCGGCCCCGGCGATGCGGATTTCGATCCGGCGAAGCCGAAATACTACGTGCTCGATATGTTCCCCTACCCGAGCGGCGCCGGCCTCCACGTCGGCCACCCGGAAGGCTACACCGCCACCGACATCATCGGCCGTTACAAACGCATGACCGGCCACAACGTGCTGCACCCGATGGGCTACGATTCCTTCGGCCTGCCCGCCGAGCAATACGCCATCAAGACCGGCCAGCACCCGGCGATCACTACCGCCGCCAATATCGAAAATTTCCGCCGCCAGCTCAAATCCCTCGGCTTCGCCTACGATTGGGACCGCGAAATCGCCACCACCGATCCCGAATACGTGCGCTGGACCCAGTGGATCTTCCTCCAGATCTACAACTCCTATTTCTGCGAAGAAACGAACAAAGCCCGTCCCGTTTCCGAACTCGAAGCCAAAGGCTGGAGCCGCGAGCAAATCGATGCCGTGCGCCTCGCCTTCGTCGCCGACACCCCTGTCTGGTGGTCGCCCGATCTCGGCACCGTGCTCGCCAACGAGGAAGTCGAAGAGTGGAAATCCAAAGGTCACACCGTCGAACGCCGTCCGTTGCGCCAGTGGATGCTGCGCATCACCCAATACGCCCAGCGTTTGATCGACGAACTCGACACACTCGACTGGCCGGATGGCATCAAGTTGCTCCAGAAAAACTGGATCGGCCGCAGCGAAGGAGCGGAAGTCGTCTTCACCGTGGTTGACGCGTCCCGCGGCAACATCTCCCACGAAGTGGTCGTCTTCACCACCCGCCCGGACACGCTTTTCGGAGCCACCTACATGGTGCTCGCACCGGAACACCCGTTGGTCGCGCAAATCACCACTCCCGAGCAGAAAGAAGCCGTCGAAGCCTATCAGAAATCCTGCTCCGCGAAATCCGACCTCGAGCGCGGTGATCTGAACAAAGATAAATCCGGCGTCTTCACCGGCGCTTACGCCATCAATCCCGTCAACGACCAACAAATCCCCGTCTGGATCGCAGATTACGTCATGATGGGCTACGGCACCGGAGCCATCATGGCCGTGCCAGCACATGATTTAAGAGATAGAGATTTCGCAGAAAAATTCGGCCTTCCTTTTCAACAAGTTGTTATCGGATCTATATCAGGTCAAAAAGGATTTGATTGGTGGCAAAGTCAACCAAGTCCCAATAAGGTTAATACGATCGTAAAAACCGTAGAATTAAATGAGGCCGGTGAAGGAGGAGCGGAATGGTCTTGGTTGCCTTTTGAAGACAACGGCTATGCTGTGAACTCTGAAAATTCCACTCTTTCACTCAACAACCTCCCCACCGCCGAAGCCAAAGCGAAAATGATCGCTTGGCTTGAAGAAAACAAGAAGGGCAAACGCCGTATCCAATACAAACTCCGCGACTGGCTGTTCTCCCGCCAGCGCTATTGGGGCGAGCCGTTTCCGATCACTTGGAAAGATGGCCACCACTACGCCCTTCCCGAATCCGAGCTACCTCTCCTCGCGCCACCGCTGGAAGACTACAAACCCAGCGGTACCCCCGATCCTCTCCTCAGCAAAGCCACCGATTGGGTCCAACTCCCCGACGGCTCGCTCCGCGAAACCAACACCATGCCCCAATGGGCCGGTTCCTGCTGGTATTACCTCCGCTACTGCGATCCAGAAAACACCAGCCGGTTCATCTCCGAGGAAGCCGAGTCCTATTGGTCTTCCCAACCATCAACCATCAACTCTCAACCATCAACCGGGATGGTGGACCTCTACGTCGGCGGCACCGAGCACGCCGTCCTCCACCTCCTCTACGCCCGTTTCTGGCACAAAGTTCTCTTCGATCTCGGCCACGTTTCCACCAACGAGCCGTTCCAGAAACTGGTCAATCAGGGCCTCATCCTCGGCGAAGACGGCCAGAAAATGTCCAAGTCGCGCGGCAACGTCGTCAACCCCGATGACGTCATCAAGGAATACGGTGCCGATGCTCTCCGCCTCTACGAAATGTTCATGGGCCCGCTCGAACAGGTGAAGCCATGGCAAATGAAAGGCGTCGAAGGCGTTTCCCGCTTCCTCGCCCGCGTCTGGCGCGTCGCCTTCGAGGAAACCGACGGAAATTTCACCGTTTCCCCGAAAATTCAGGACATCCCCTGCACCGACAAGGAACTCCTCCGCGTCGTCCACGAAACGATCAAAAAAGTCGGCGAAGACATCGAGAAACTCAACTTCAACACCGCCATCTCGCAAATGATGGTCTGCACCAACGCCTTCACCCAAGTGAACGTGGTGCCACTGAAGGAATTCACGCAGTTCCTCACCGTCCTCAACCCCTTCGCCCCGCACCTTTCCGAGGAAATCAACGCCCGCCTCGGCAACGGCACCCAGCTCTCGGAAACCGAATGGCCCGCCTACGACCCCGCCGCCCTCGTCCGCAGCGAGATCGAGCTCGTCGTGCAGGTGAACGGAAAACTCCGCGACCGCCTCACCGTTTCCAAGGATGACGACGAAGAAACCGTCAAATCCATCGCCCTCGCCAGTCCGAAGATCCAGGAACTCACCGACGGCAAAACGATCCGCAAAATCATCTTCGTCCCCGGCAAGCTCCTGAACATCGTGGTGGGATAAATTCCCGAAAACCATGAGCCATCTCGTCATCCTCACCGGAGCCGGAATTTCCGCCGAATCCGGCGTCCCGACCTTCCGGGATTCCAACGGCCTGTGGGAAGGCCATCCGGTGGAAGAAGTGGCCACGCCGGAAGCCTTCGAGCGGAACCCGAAGCTCGTCCGGGACTTTTACAACCTCCGCCGCGCCGCGCTGGCAAAAGTCAGCCCGAACGCCGCCCATCTCGCGCTCGCCCGGTTGCAACGCGAATACCCCGGCAAGGTCACGCTCATCACCCAAAACGTGGATGATCTCCACGAGCGCGGCGGTTTTTCCGGCGTCATCCACATGCACGGCGAACTGCTTAAAGCCCTCTGCACCCACTGCGGCGGCCGCTCCGGCTGGCAGGGAGACATGGACGAAACCTCGCGCTGCCCCTGCTGCGAGACCGCCGGATCGCTGCGCCCCGATATCGTCTGGTTCGGCGAAATCCCCTATCACATGGAGCGGATCGACGAAGCCCTGTTCTCGGCCGACGTTTTCGCCGCCATCGGCACCTCCGGCCAAGTCTATCCGGCTGCCGGATTCGTCACCCGCGCCAAGTTCGCCGGGGCTCACACGCTGGAATTCAACAACAAGGAAACCTCCATCTCGGAAACCTTCGCCGAGCACCGCCTCGGCCCCGCCAGCGTGGAAGTGCCGAAATGGGTCGGGGAACTCCTCGCCTGACGCGGCTCCTCTCTTCCTGTTCCGCGTTCGGAAGTTTTTTTTCATTCCAGCCTTTCCCGCGGCACTCCAGATTCGGGTGGAAACTTTCCGCCATGTCCGATCCCTCGCTTGCCTCCGCCCTCGCCGCGCTCATCGGTGCGGAAAAAGTCACGACTTCCGCCGAAATCCTCGCCACCCATTCCACCGACAAGTGGTATGCCAGCCATCCGCCCGATGTCGTCGTCTTCGCGGAATCCACCGCCGACGTTTCCGCCGTTCTGGCCTACGCCAACGAGCGGAAAATCCCCGTCACCACACGCGGCGCGGGCGTCGGCTACGTCGGCGGCGTGGTCCCCGTGCAAGGCGGCATCGTCCTTTCCGTGATGCGCATGAACCAAGTCCTCGGCCTGCATCCCGAGGACGGCGTGGCCATCGTGCAGCCCGGCGTCGTCACCCGCGATCTCCAGCGCGCCGCACGCGCCGTCGGCTGGGACTATCCGCCGGATCCCGCCTCTCTCAAGGAATGCTCCATCGGAGGAAACATCGCCACCAACGCCGGCGGCCCGCGCTGCCTGAAATACGGCGTCACCCGCAACTACGTCCTCGGCCTCGAAGTCGTCCTCGCCGATGGCCGCGTCCTGCGCACCGGCGGACGATTGCATAAAAACAAAACCGGTTTCGACCTCATCGGCTCTTTCGTCGGTTCCGAAGGCATGCTCGGCGTGGTCACCGAGGCCACCATGCGCATCATCCCGAGATCCGCCGCCCGTTCCATGCTCGCCGCGATTTTCCCGGACTACTCCCTCGCCTCCGCCGCCGTACAAGCGATCCTGAACTCCGGCCACCTTCCCTCCGCACTGGAAATCACCGATTCCTTCACACTCGAAGCCGCCCGCAAGCGCCTCGGCGCCGAAGTTTTCCCACCCGGAAACGCCCACCTCATCGTCGAAATCGACGGCCGCCCGGCCGCGGTCTCCTCCGAAATCGAGGAACTCCACGAACTTCTCCAAAACCTCGGAGCCACCCACATCACCCGCGCGCTCGACGAAGCCGCCTGCGAACACATCTGGAAACTCCGCCGCGAATTTTCCTACTCCCTGCGCGATACCGGCCTCACCAAGCTCAATGAGGACATCGTGGTCCCGCGCTCCAAGCTCGTCGAGCTCGTCGCCTTCGCCCGTCAGCTCGAAGCGGAAACCGGCATCCCCGTCGCCTGCTTCGGCCACGCCGGAGATGGCAATATCCACACCAATCTCATGGTGAAAGATTACGCCGATCCCATCATCCGCGCCCAAGCCGATGCCGCGCTGGACCGCCTCTTCCAGTGGATCCTCGAAAACAACGGAGCCATCACCGGCGAGCACGGCGTCGGCCTCGCCAAGAAAAACTGGATCCGCCAAGCCCTCGGCGAAGTCTCCTTCCAGACCCACCGCGACCTCAAAAAAGCCCTCGATCCCAACGGCATCCTCAATCCCGGAAAATTCCTCGATTGACCCCACGGACCGCCGGTGTCCCCACCGGCTCAAAGCCTTTTCCACATCTTCGCAATCCAGCCCTTTACAAGCGCTGAAATCCCTGCCACACCCCGTCCAATTTACCCGCTCTGCCGCGCGCGAACTCACTTCCCACGACCATGCCAAAAGACACCTCGATTCGGAAAATCCTCGTCATCGGCTCCGGCCCCATCGTCATCGGCCAAGGCTGCGAGTTCGACTATTCCGGTGTCCAGGCGTGCAAGGCCCTGCGCGAAGAAGGCTACGAAGTGATCCTCGTGAACTCGAATCCGGCCACCATCATGACGGACCCGGAATTCGCGCACCGCACTTACATCGAGCCGATTACGCCCGAGTGTGTCGAAAAGATCATCGCCCGTGAAAAACCCGACGCGCTGCTCCCCACCCTCGGCGGCCAGACCGCGCTGAACACCTCGATGTCGCTTTTCAAATCCGGCACGCTCGAAAAATACGGCGTCCGCATGATCGGCGCGAACGCCGAGGCCATCGACAAGGGCGAGGACCGTCACCTCTTCAAGGAGGCGATGAAAAAAATCGGCCTCGACATGCCACGCTCCGGCATCGCCCACACCATGGAGGAAGCGAAGAAAGTCGCCGAGGAAATCGGCACCTTCCCCCTCATCGTCCGTCCCGCCTTCACTCTCGGCGGACAAGGCGGCGGCATCGCCTACAACCGCGAGGAATACGAGGAAATCATCGCCCGCGGCCTCGACCTTTCCCCCGTTTCCGAAGTTCTCATCGATGAATCCCTCCTCGGCTGGAAGGAATTCGAAATGGAAGTCATGCGCGACCGCGCCGACAACTGCGTCGTCATCTGCTCCATCGAAAACCTCGATCCGATGGGCGTCCACACTGGCGACTCCATCACCGTCGCGCCCATCCAGACACTGACCGACCGCGAATACCAGATCATGCGCGATGCGTCCTTCGCCGTGATTCGCGAGATCGGCGTGGAAACCGGCGGCTCGAACATCCAGTTCGCCACCTGTCCGAAGACCGGCCGGATGATCGTCATCGAGATGAACCCGCGCGTTTCCCGGTCCTCCGCGCTCGCCTCGAAAGCCACCGGTTTCCCGATCGCGAAAATCGCCGCCAAGCTCGCCGTCGGCTACACGCTCGACGAACTGCCGAACGACATCACCCGCGAAACTCCGGCGTCCTTCGAACCGACCATCGACTACGTGGTGACCAAGATTCCGCGTTTCACCTTCGAAAAATTCCCGACGGCAAACGCCGTGCTCACCACTTCCATGAAGTCCGTGGGCGAAGCGATGGCGATTGGCCGTACCTTCAAGGAATCCATGCAAAAGTGCCTCCGCTCGCTGGAAACCGGCCGCTGGGGCTTCGGCTTCGACAACAAAGAGCCGCACAACGTCACCCGCGACGAAATCGCCCGCAAGCTCCAGATCCCCAACGCCGAGCGCATTTTCTGGCTGCAAACCGCCTTCCTCAACGGCTGGACCATCGACGAGGTTTACGAAGCCACCGCCATCGACCACTGGTTCCTCGGCCACCTCAAGCAAATCGCCGACGAAGGCGCTCAACTCGCCGAGCTCGATCTGAAACGCGCCAAGAAACTCGGTTTCTCAGACCGCCAGATCGCCAAGGCCCGCGCCCATTCCAAGGCCATCCACGATGTTTCCATCCACGGCGAAACCGACCAACCCGCTGGTGCCCCACCCCGCGCCGAGCCGGAACCCGCCGTCGCCGACGTTCCCACCGAAGACACGATCCGCGCCGAGCGCAAGGCCAGGGGCATCATCCCCACCTATCGCCTCGTCGATACCTGCGCGGCGGAATTCGAGGCTTACACCCCCTATTTCTACTCCACCTACGGCGACGAAAACGAAGCCCGCGAGTCCGACAAAAAGAAAATCATCATCCTCGGTGGCGGTCCGAACCGCATCGGCCAAGGCATCGAGTTCGACTACTGTTGCGTCCACGCCGCCTTCGCCGTGAAGGAACTCGGCTACGAAGCCATCATGGTGAACTCCAATCCGGAAACCGTTTCCACCGACTACGACACGTCCGACAAACTCTTCTTCGAGCCCCTCACCCTCGAAGACGTTCTCAACATCTGCGATCAGGAAAAACCCCACGGCGTCATCGTCCAGTTCGGCGGTCAGACTCCGCTCAACCTCGCCGCCGACCTTGAGCGCCACGGCGTCCCGATCATCGGCACCTCGCCGAAGTCGATCGAACTGGCCGAAGACCGCAAGTTCTTCTCCGCCCTGCTCGACAAGCTCGGCCTCAAGCAAGCCGAAGCCGGCACCGCCACCAACGAAGCCGAAGCGCTCGAAGTCGCCAACCGCATCGGCTACCCCGTACTCGTCCGCCCATCCTTCGTGCTCGGCGGTCGCGCCATGATGATCGTTTACAGCGATACCGAGCTTTCCCGCTACATGCGCGAAGCCGTCACCGCCTCGCCCGAGCGCCCGGTGCTCGTCGATCGCTTCCTCGACAACGCCACCGAAGTCGACGTCGATTGCATTTCCGACGGGGAAACCTCCGTCGTCGGCGCCATCATGCAGCACATCGAGCAAGCCGGCATCCACTCCGGAGACTCCGCCTGCGTCATCCCCGCCTTTTCGCTCTCCGAGGAAATCAAGGCCGAGATCACCCGCGCCGCCAAGGATCTCGCTCGCGAGCTGCAAGTGAAAGGCCTGATGAACATCCAGTTCGCCGTGAAGGACGAGCAACTCTACGTCATCGAGGTGAACCCGCGCGCTTCCCGCACCGTGCCCTTCGTTTCCAAAGCCACCGGCGTCCCGCTCGCCAAGCTCGCCGCGAAAATCATGGTCGGCGAAAAATTGAAAGATCTCGGCTTCACCGAGCCGGTCATCCCGCCGCATTTCTCCGTGAAGGAAGCCGTCTTCCCATGGAACCGCTTCCCCGGCATCGACATCGTGCTCGGCCCGGAAATGAAATCCACCGGCGAAGTTATGGGCATCGACGCCGATTGGGGCATGGCCTACGCCAAGAGCCAGATCAGCGCCTTCAACCCCCTGCCCACTTCCGGCACCGTCTTCCTCTCCGTCGCGGATCGCGACAAGGAACGCTCCGTCGCCGTCGCCCGCGATCTCGTCGAGCTCGGTTTCCAGATCTACAGCACCGGCGGCACCCACGCCCACCTCACCGCCGCCGGCATCCCCTGCCACCGCGTTTACAAAGTCGCCGAACAGGCCCGCCCGAACGTGATCGACATGATGAAGAACAACGAAATCCAGTTCGTCATCAACACCCCGGCCACCCACGAATCCCGCGAAGACGAAATCCTCATCCGCTCCACCGCCATCGCGCAGAAGATTTCACACGCCACCAACCTCTCCGCCGCCGAAGCCTCGGTGAAAGCGATCCGCTCGCTGAAGGAAAAGGACTTCACCGTGAAGGCCATTCAGGAATATCACGCGTAAAGCGTTCGCCCAACCGGGAGCGCGGACTTCGGTCCGCCCCAAAGAATCCAGCTAAGGAGCGCCGACGTCCATGTCGGCTCCAGAAAATTCAGCCTTTACTGGGAGCACGGACTTTCAGTTCGACCCATCCAAGCGGAACGGACTGAAATCCATGCTCCAATTTTCCAGCAAGCTCGACGAAAAGCGGAGCCTATTTCAGCACCAGTCCCAGCGGCTTCCGCAAACCGATCGCGATCGGCACACAGGCGAGCACACCACCCGCCAGCGCCCCCCAAAGCAGAAGGTGACCTTCGGTGCTTTGCAGGATCGAGCCGGACATCAGCCAGTCCATCCTCAAGGTTTTCAGATCCACCCGGGAAATAAAGGTCTGGAGAATTCCAATTCCCAACAGAACCCCACCGATCGAAAGCAAGCAATGCTCGATCAACGCGTGAACCAGCAAGGTGACGCGCCCCACTCCGAACGTACGGATCAGCGACAGCAAATAGCGTTCCTCCCGGAACTCCATCCACGCCAAACTGCCAAACACCAGGCCCAGCACCAGACTCGACCCCACCGTCACCCACACCAGTGCCTGCGCCTGGATATTGCGGACACGTTCCAGATCCCGCAAGACACGCAGGTTGCTCTGGATCTGCACCTGCCGTCCCTCTACCGAGGACAATGCATCGACAATATCGTGCGCCTTCTGCACTTCACGGACAGATTTCGCCCGAATCAGCAGAACCCGGCTGAAACCACTCGCCAATACCGGAGATAAGCGTTCCACACCACCTACAATCGTTTCCCTTCCTTGCAAAATGAGAGCCGTATCCGGAGTGTGGGAATGAACGATCGCTTGGGATCTTTGGCCATTGATTTCAAACTCGAGCGTTGCTCCCTTTTTCATCTGATCGCTGAGCAAATAAAAGTCATCATCCAGCTGGTGATGCGCTAAATCATCGATAGCCCAGGCAACCGTACGTCTGCCATTCTCAATCTCCGCGAGACCACCGGACTGATAGTAAATGACCAACTCACGGGATAAAGCTTTCCATGGCTCCACTTCCATCACACCGGGCATCAGCATACCCGGGGCCTGTTGCGTATTTACCGTTTCGGTGACAATAACGGCCAATACCTCACTGTCGTTGAGTTGCTGGTCCAGCTGATGACCCAGATTTTTGACCCCCAAAATCACAAAGGTGCCAAACAACCCCAAAAGAGCTGCGATGAGGAGTTTGCTGAGCAAGGAAAGCGGCTGTTCCCACCAACGTCTCAGACTATTTCTCCACAGATAACAAAGAATGAAAATCCACCAAGGCATCAGCTATTTCTTCCAATCGATGATCGTGCGTCGCGGTGACGCAAATGGTTGTCCCTTCCAGGGTGAATTCTTTCACCGCATTTTTAATAATGTCCGTGTTCGCATCGTCGAGACCGGATGTGGGCTCGTCCAGAAACAAAACCTTCGGCTCTTTTGCCAAGGCACGAGCAATTGCCACTCGTTGACGTTGGCCACCTGACAAGCGCTCCACAGAACGATGGCGCAATTCCCAAATCCCCAGGATTTTCAGCCATTTTTCGATCAAGTCGACGGATGTCCCGGCGATTTGGGAAGAAAGCATCAGGTTCCGCTCCACGGATGCCAAAGGCAACAAATTGAGATCCTGAAAGACAAACGAAAGTTCCTTCCTGAAAAACTCCTTGCTGCCAGGTGGCCGCAATCCTTCGACCTCAATGCGACCTTTTCTCGGCAGTAAAAAGCCCGCCATCAATCTCAAGAGAGTGCTTTTGCCACAACCGGAATATCCCCGCAAAAGTGTCACTTGATTCAGAAATTCCAAATCCAGCTCACTGAATACATCCGTTTCAGCTCCCGGATAGCGGTAGCTCAATGACTGGCACTTAATTTTCATGCTGCGGGTTTACAACCACGACCTTTGGCGCGACATAGGAAACTTTCACTCCCGACCAATGCTTTTCGACAAAAGCGGCCCAGCCATCCTGGCTGATCTCCTTCGAATATTCGAACAAGAATTTATCCTTCTCGATCACATGCCCCGGCTTTGCAAGAACACGATAAACCCGGACCATTCGCATGCCTGAAAGTGAGGGCGGTAAAGGCTCACCCGGTTCTACAGGCTGGAGCCTGAAAATGCAGATCCGGGCATTGCGATTCACGGATCTTTCACGCAACTCATCAGAAAAGATCCCCTGATAAAGACGTCCATCATCTCCGCTGATATCCACCATCAGTTCCTTTCCCGCCACATTTCTGATGCGAGGATCGGCCAACTCCACTTTCACCTCCGCTTGGCCGACTTTAATAAGATTCCCAATGATTGTGGTCTTACGGATTTCTCCGTTGAACAGAATTTCGACCTTTCCCGGATATTCGGCAAGAACTTCAGCAGCCTTTACGAGTGCCGCATGATCATTTTCCGCCTTTTCGACCTCCAATTCCAGATTCTTGCGGCCATGAATCTCGTTGGTCTCAAAATAGTCACCATCCAGCTTCTCACGTTGACGCTTGATTTCCGCCACTACCTTTGCCCGCTCGACAGCCAGACGCTTGGCAAAGTCATTGCCCAGCAACTGATGCTCCGTAGACGTCAGTTTCATGCCTGCCAGCTTGGTTTCCATCTCCTGGATATTGGTCTCAAGCGTCCTTCTTTTGTCGTCATTGCTCATCTGGGAATCCAGAATCGCGTTGCGAAGACCGTTACGTTTCAATTCCAAACTCCGTGCCGAGAGTTCGATTTTTTTTGCATCGGTCGTGGCGATCACCTGGCCCTCCTCGACCATAGCCCCATCCTCGACCTTCCATTGCAATTCCCCGAGGGCGGACAATTCCATCGGGATAGCTGGATCGACCGAAACCTCACCGGCAATGCTGCCGAGCCAAACTTTGGAGACTACAGGATAGTCCGTAATTTTACCGAAATCCTGTGCCTCCACGGCGCCTGCTCCCAACAGCCATCCACAGGCAACACCTGCTAAAAGTGATATTCTCATGGTTTCAGTTCCACTTTTCTTCATCCCAGATCCACAGCTGCATCACCAGTTGCTCCTTCGCCCGGGCAACGGATTTCAAGCTGGATTCCGCTGAACGCACCATCTTCAAATCCGACATAGCCGCACCCCCGGAATCGATCTTACGGATGGCCTGAACACGTTCATTCGCCAAGCGCTCTTTCAACATCATCTGCCGATAACGCCCCTTCAAAGCAATCCATTCACGCGACTCGCGGTCCATGGTCTGGCGAAGACTTCTTTTAACGAATTCAGTGTTTTGCTCCGCCGATTTGATCATTTGCACATCTCTACCAGTGAGATCGTAAGACTTGGAAAGCCCACTGAAAAGGTAGATCCCTTGGCTGTCCAGGGCACCATACGAGCTACCATAATTCGATTGGTAGATCGGAGGCATGGAGCCACCCAACGACAAGCTGGGCCATTGGGAAAATTTCACACCTTTCTCCTGCAGCAGCGCGGCTTCGATCTGGTAGGCATAAAGACGCACCGCCAATTGCCCGTAATTTTTCCCGGGTACCAGCCGATGTATCCGTGAGTCGTAATCGAGTTTCGGGCGAGATCCCGCAATCGGAAGCGGGTTTTTCCCGGGTAAATTCAGCATCTGTGCGAGGGAATTCTGAATACTCCTAACTGATTCCCGATAATGGGCATCCATTTCAAGATTTCTAAGAGCACCATCAATGGACAAAGCACGGGACATCTCCAACTCACGACTCCGCTCGGCCTGCAAGTATTCATATTGAGAAAACAATTGATATAAAGCTGCCACTTGTTGGCGATAGCTTAAAGTATAACCGTCCTGAAGTTGCAACGTGGTTAAAGCAAGCTGAAAGGCCATCGCGCGTTCCGTGAACGGATTGGGAATATTCAGCGGAGCAATGACCGAAGTATCAAGGTCGGAAGAAGACAAATTGCCCAGTTGAGCGAGGCTGCTTTGCAAAGTCATGTAAATCGACGGACGAGGCAACCAGGTTTTCCATTGCCCTTTCTGATCCCGCTTCGCCTGTTCGATCTGAATCCGGGCTTGCTGAAGGGTAAGGTTCCGCTCACCCAGAAGCTTAACCGCCGATTTCCAGTCGATCATGTACGCTCCATTCGTTCGATTCGCATGAGCGAGATCAAACGTCATAGTCTGTACATCCACTTCCCTTTCCAGCAAGCGCTGGGATAACTCCTTGGTCACACACCCTGCCAGGCCGACCGCTGTGAAAATGGCAAGTCCACAAGCCCAAAGTTTTTTGCGCATGTGGACTGCCAGAGAAATCGAGAAGCTCTTCAAGTTATGGATTCGGACCGTAGAGATCTTCGAGGAAAGTTCCGGAAGTACCCTCAACGGATTCACTATAAATACCGTCATTCGCGGATTGGAAAGTCCAGGTATATTGCAACGTCACCGTGGTAGGGACACCACCAACATCCTTTTGATAAGTAATTGCCAGCTTTACAACGGCACCGCCAATGCGGGAATAGGTGTAACTGCCGACTTGGCCAGTGATGGGAATTCCGTTAAGAGTTTCACCAAGGGAATCGACCATGACCCTCCCGCGATCTGAAATAGTATAATCCCCCGGTATTACAGGAGTTGAAATGTTTGCGGATTCAAAAGCAAAGTGCTTTTCGTTGGGGCTGTTCAAATCCAAATCAACGGAACGAGCATCCAATGTAGTCCAAACCACGGAAGCTGGAGTCTTATCATCAATGTTGGTATAAGGATTGTAACCCGCAGCAAGGTAGGCCATTCCCCTCGTAAGGGTTAAGACTCTGTTGGGAGTATTCTGCACATCCGCTGTATCAAAAGGCACCACCCCACTGGTTAAAGACTCTCCAATGAAGATATTGCCTGGAGCGGTGGCGTAATTGTAAAAGAAAGCACTACGAACGCGCGCCGTATTTTCGATCAAGCTGCGTCCGGAAGCTTTGAACAGAATATCAACTGTAAGTTGGCTCTCCTCTGCCGATTGGCCGGATGAATAAAACATATAGGCCCAATCGATGACCGGAGGACGTAAGTTCGAGTTGGAAAGGCCGGAGGTCCACGGTCCGTTGAAGGCCGGATTCCAAGAAAATACCACTCGCCCGGAATCCCGGCCGGTCCGGGTATAGGTGTATTTGAGAGCTCTCACATAAGGAGCCAACTGCACATTGCGACCACCAGTCCCTGAACCGATACGCTCACCCAGAAAGAAACTTGCAGCCGCCCGGTTATAAACCGCCGCACCCTGTTCATTTCCAGCAGTCCCACTCAGGCGGGAGCACACCATGTTGAACGCGCCGAAGAAGTTAACGGTCACCCCATCCATAGACTCTGGAGCAATGACATCTTCATCACCACCCCCACCGCCTCCTCCGCATGCCGTGAGGCCGATGGCGGCCGCTGTGGCCAGGGAAATCGCCCGGAAGCAGGCGAAGGCGTTTTTCAGTGAAAATCGTTTCATGAGGTTTCGATGGGGATTTTTTTGAATTTCGGAAGAGAGAGATAGGAAGGGGGCGGCGGAGCGTCAAAGCAAAAAACACCGGGACTAACGTGTTTTTGGCAAGGGTGCATCATGCCCGATGGAGGTGCGGCGGGCGATCAGGAACGCTTTTTGCGGAGGAACGGAGGCAGGTCGAGGTCTTCGCCTTCGAAAACATTCGGATTTTCACCTTCAAAGCGGCCGCGCGGGGCAGAATCGAAGAACAGTTCGCTTTGGGACGTCGGCGGTTTGGCTCCGAGTTTCAATTTGAGAGCGGGGGCATCGTCGGTTTCCGGGGAAGATTTCGGAGATGCCTCGGATTTCTCGGACTCGGTGGCTTTGTCAGGATTTTTTTCGTCTGCCGGGGCATCGGACTGGTCGGAGTCCATCGCGAAGGTGGAGGATTCTTCGGCCAATGGAGCGTCGGATTTTTCATTCGTTTCCTCTGGCAATACAAAGACGGGTTCCGCGAACGGTCGTTCTTCCGAGTCTGGCTTGATCTTGCTTTCGGATTCGCTTGGGGAAAGCGCTGGTTCGGATTCCGCAAGGGCGGGTTCGTCCGTGGAGTCTTCTTCGACAGAAAGGACGTCTTCCGTTTTTTCGGATTCGACGGTTTCTTCGATGAGGTTCGAAGTTTTTTCTTTGGATTCGGAGATCGGAGAGGCCTTTTCTTCAGGCTCCGGGGCGGGCGCGAAGTCCGGCAATGGAGGTGGAAAGGCGGCGGGAGTCTCCGCCGGGGAAGCGGATGCGGCCGGTTCTTCCTTTTCCTCGGCGGACACGGCGGCGGCGATGCCGGAACCGGTGAAACCATCGCTCGGATCAAGCTCGCGGGTATCGAGCGGACGGCTGATGGCGTCGCGAGGAGCGGAAACCAAGGCGTCTTCGGGCAGGGCGCTGATGAGAGTGATGGAAAGGGAATCCTTCATCTGCGGATCGATGGCTGCGCCGAAAAGCACGTGAGCTTTTTCCGGAACGTATTTTTGAAGGCGCTGCATGAGCAGCTCGATCTCGAAGAGGGTGAGATCTTCGCCTCCGCAAAGGTGGACGAGAACGGTCTGAGCGTCTTTCAACAGCGAGCCTTGGTCGAGCAACGGACTGTTGAGAGCGTTGCGCAGGGCACGGGAGGCGCGATCCTTGCCGTCCGCAAGGCCGGAGCCGAAAAGGCAGCGGGAGCGGGTGGTGCGAAGCGCGCTCATCAGGTCATCGAGGCCGACGTTGATGAGGCCGGGGCGCGCCACGAGGCGGATTACGGCCTTGATTGATTCGCAAATCATCGCGTCCGCGGCGGCGAAGGCTTCGTGGATGCCTTGTTTGGCAAGCACCAGCTCGCCCATGCGATTGTTGTCGAAGGTGACGAGGGCGTTGGAGAGAACGGCGAGTTCGTTGAGCGAAGTTTCCGCCTGTTCGCGGCGGCGGCGGCCTTCGAAGGCGAAAGGCATGGTGGCGAAAACCACGACGAAGGCACCTTCCTCGCGAGCGATGCGGGTTACGATGGGCGCCGCGCCGGAACCGGTACCTCCACCGAGGCCCGTGCAGAGGAAAACGATGCGTCGTCCTTTGAGCGAAGCGCGGATTTCATTTTCCGCCTCCAGCACCGCCTGGTGGCCGAGTTCCGGATCGCCACCGGCACCAAGGCCTTTGGTGAGATTCAGGCCGAGCTGGATTTTTTCCTGAGCGAGGCAGGCGTGGAGCGTGCGGATGTCGGTATTGAGGGCGAGAAGTTCCGCGCCGTCCAGTCCGTCGAGGGCGATGCGTTCCAGCATGTTCGCGCCCGCGCCACCGAGACCGATGATTTTCACTGCCGAAGTGGGAATCGTTTCTTGAGGGTCGCGGGAATAGGAAATCATGGAAAAAGTGGGGTGAAAATCGTGCGCAACCGCGACAGCGGTTGAGGGTCACGCGAAGTTGAGCATACGCGAGGCAAAGTTCAACGTTAAGGAGCAGGGAATTTCCTGTCTCTGATCTGGATTGAACTCATTGCCAAAAGTGGGTGCCGGAATTGGGCACGGACTTCATCCGTTTGGCTTCGATGGCTGGATTCTCCGGGTCAGACTGAAGTCCGTGCTCCAATTTTCTCCAACGCTTCCAGAAATTCCTTTTGGCAAACGGCAGAACAAAACAGGAATGTCCCAGCTCCTTACTTATTTCCCGAATGGCCAGAACAGGCGGCCGATCCTGCCCAGCAGGCCGGGAGGGCGAGTCTGCTCGGTTTCGAGGATCTGGGCGTAGCGGATCAGGCCGATGGCGGTGGCGTAGCGGGGGTCTTTGAAATTCGCCTGAATCCCGCTGAGTTCAGCGGGTTCGGAACGATAAATATCGCGGCCGAAAACATCGTAAGCGAGCTGTTCGAACCCTCGCGTCAAGCTCGAGCCGCCGGTGAGGTAGACACCCGCGCCGATGGACTCCACCGCTCCTTCCGGCAGACGAGCGCGGACGAGACGCAGGGTTTCCTCCAGACGCTGGCGGATCACTTCGTTGAGCAAACTGCGGCTCACGGGATTTTCCGAGAGAGCGCCATCGTCGGCAAGTTTCACGCTTCCGACGGAACGGGCGGGATCGTTCGAAACATCTCCCTCTTCTACCTTCAGGCGCTCCGCGTAGGAAAGCCGCACGCCGGTGGCGAGATGGATATCGTTGGTGACGTGATCGCCGCCGACCGGGATGCAACCGGATGCCGCGATCGACCCATTCAGATAGAGGGCGTAATCGGTGGTGCCGCCGCCCATGTCGATGACGAGCGCGCCGCGTTCGCGCTGTTCACGCTCCAACGCCATTTGCGCGGTCGCGATCGGGGAAAACACGATGTCGTCCACTTCGAGCGGCACTTCACGGACCAGTTTGATGCTGTTCTGGATGCGGGTGCCGATGCCGTGAACGATGTGGAAATCCGCCTCCACCGTCTTGCCGAACAGGCCGACGGGCGTGGTCGGTTGCTCTCTGCCATCCAGCCGGTATTGGCGGATAATCGGGTGCAAATAAACATGATCCTGCGGGATCTGGATGTCGCGGGCGATGCCACGGGCCTCCTCGACATGCTCGGGAGTGACGGTCGGTTCGCCATCCGGCAGACGGTAGGTGCCCCGGTTGTTTTCCCCGTGAATATGGGAGCCGGTAACGGCGAGGAAAACGCTGCCGATTTCCACGTCGCTGGCGTCCTCCGCCTTGGCGAGCGCGTCTTTCAGGCAGGCCCGTGCCTGGGTGAAATCATAGATCTCCCCTTTGCGCACCCCGGCGGACCGGCACATGCCGATCCCGAGGATTTTCACCGCGGTGTCGGGTTTCACTTCACCGACGACCATGCAGGTTTTGCTGGTGCCGATTTCCAGACCGACGTGAATTTTCGTGCGACGAGACATGGGGAACAGGGGATACGGAAGTGGAGAAAATCAGCCGCGATTGAGCAAGGCGTTGCGATCCCGGTCCCGCTTGTTCTGGCGGAGTTCCCGGGGACTGGGTGGAGGGGTCGGAGCCGCGGCGGGGATGGGAGTTTTCTGGATTTCCTCCTGCACGGTGATCGGCACGTTTTCCCGGGGAATCAGGTTGATGGTCTTGATGGCGTAGCCTTGGCGTGCGGCGTGATCGAGCGCGGAGCGCAAATTCGCCATTTGCCGGGTATGATCGGCGAGGCCGAAGGTGGCGACGGTGCCTTCTTTCGTCACCAGAGCCAGCGACCAGGCGTTCGCCTGACGGATCGATTCCACGGATTCGCAAGCCAGCGGGTCGTTTTCCATCGCGGCGTCCATGAGGCGGAAACAGCGGGCCAGCTCGGGATGATCGAAGGTTTTACCCACTTCGAGCGGATGACCTTCCAGACTGGAAACTTCAATAACCGGCAGCTTCCGGGCGGTTTCCAACGCACCTTCCGGGCAGCGAAACACGAAGCCTTCGAGATCCACCAGCAAACCGCCTACAACACGCCGAGCCTCCACCCCGGCGGGCGGGCAGGCGATCCACGCTTTCGGTTCGCGCGCGGTGATGCGGACGTGGAGCTTGTCCGGGAGATGGCGCTCGACCTTCGCTTCGGCCACGGCGGGCAGGCTTTTTAATCGCTCGGTGGCTTCTTCCACGTTGATGTCGAACAGATTGGTCGGCAGGGAAATACCCGCCGCATCGACGAAGCCGCGATGATCGAGGACCGGATTCGGATTCAGGTCGATCTCGCGCAGGCTGAATTCCGGGTTCTGATAAAACGCCTTCTGCACACCCAGCCAGATCCCCCAACCGGCGGCACCCAGAATGGCCAGCACCACCGCCAGCTTGGTGCAGCGCTTGAGAAACCTCAGGCAGGCGAACCACGCGATCCGCTTCGACATCACACGCACCTCAAGAACCTGGGAGCGGGAACGGCGACGGACTTTCGTGGTGTGGCGTTTCATGACGGATCAGGGTTTTTGGCGCAACGAGAGAGAAACTTCGGCGATTTTCCGACAGATTTCGGGGAAACCGATGCCCGCGGCGGCGGCGGCCTTCGGCAACAGACTGGTCTCGGTCATGCCCGGGATCGTATTGGCTTCCAGCACGTAGGGACGATTTTGCGCATCGAGCAGCACATCGACACGCGAGTAGACTTCCACGCCGAGAGCGCGATGCGCGGCGAGCGCGGCCTCCTGCACGGCGGTGGTGGTTTCCTCGTCGAGATCGGCCGGGCAAAGATACTGGCTGCCTTTCGCACCCGAGAGCCACGGGTACTTGCTGGCCATATCGTAGACACCTTCCGGCGGAATGATGTGGACGACCGGCAGGGCCTTATCATCGAAAATCCCGACCGTCAGTTCCTTGCCTTCGACGAATTCCTCGATGAGCACTTCGCTGTATTTTTCCGCTGCCTTCAGCAGAAACGTCGGCACGTCGTCCTGATTGCGGACGATTTCCACGCCCACGCTCGATCCTTCGCGCGGTGGCTTGATGACGAGAGGCGCCTTGATCGTAAGCTGCGGCAAAAGCCCCGGAACAAGGGCGATGGTTTCCGAACGCGGCGTCGGCACACCGGCGGCGAGGAATTTTTCCTTCGCCAGCGATTTGTCGAAAGCGATGCGGCTGCTTTCCGCGCCGGCGCCGGTGTAGGGAACTCCCATTTCCTCCAGCAGATCCTGCAACTGGCCGTCTTCGCCGAAGGTGCCGTGGATGACGTTGAAAGCGAGATCGGTGCCTGCCGGGAGATCGATTTTCGCCTCGGTCACATCGACCGGCACGGCATTCAGGCCGAGACCGAGCAGGGCCTTGAGTACGGCGTTTCCGGATGCGAGCGAGACCTCGCGTTCCGAGCCGGGACCGCCCATCAGGACGGCGATTTTTTTATCAGTGAGCATAAAGGAAAATTTTGTTAAACCGCGGATGAACGCAGATAAACACAGATAGAAGATTCAGAAACCCCGATTCGCAAGATTCGCGGTGCCTTGGTTCTTAAAAATCTGCGTGAATCCGTGTTCATCTGCGGTTTGATTTTTTTGATTAGAAAGTCGGTTCGTCGTCTCCGAGGATCTTGATTTCCGTTTCGAGTTCCACGGACCGTTCCGTCTTCGCCTCGTTCTGGAGAAATTCAATCAGCGTGATGATTTCCGTCGCGGTGGCACCGCCCTGATTGATGATGAAATTGCCGTGGACTTCGGAAACCGCCGCCTGTCCGCAGGTGGTGCCCTTGAGGCCCATGTGGTCGATCAGGCGGCCCGCCTGAATCACTTCCGGGTTCTTGAACGTGCAGCCCGAGGACGCGGCGATCGGCTGGCTCTCCTTCCGCTTGTCGCGCGACGCTTCCCAGCGGGCCTTGATGTCCACCGGATTGTCGTTGTTCTTGCCTTTGAAAACGGCCTGCAGGGCGAAATTCCGGCGGAGCTCCGGCACGTTGCGGTATTGGGAAACGATGTCGTCGCGCTCGCGGGTGCGGATCACTCCGTCTTCATCGAGGAAGGTCACGCGCACGACCTGATCGAACATTTCCCTGCCCATCGCTCCGGCGTTCATGCGCAGCGCGCCGCCGACGTTTCCGGGAATGCCTTCCATCCACTCGAAGCCGCCCACACCGAGCGCCCCGGCGTAGCTGGCGAGTTTTTTCAGACGCACCCCGGCACCTGCCGTGATCTCGCCTTTTTCATTGGTGGAAACTTCGGAAAACACTCCGCCGCTCGGGTGGATCACCGCGCCCCGGATGCCGCCGTCGCGCACCAGCAGGTTCGAGCCGCGACCTACCACGCGCACGGGGATGCCGCGCTCGCGGCAGTAGCCCACGAGGAAGGCGAAGGCGTAAAAACTCTTCGGCTCCAGCCAGTATTGGGCCGGGCCTCCGACGAGGATGGTCGTGTGCCGCTTCATCGGCTCGTAGAGTTTTCCCTCGATTTCTCCCGGCGGCATCAGGCCGCGCATTTCTTCGATGATCTTCAGGTCCCCGGCGATCCGCGTCCCGGCTTCGTGGACGTTGCCGGCACCCAGCGTAATCAGGATATCGCCCGGTTGCAGCGCGTTGCCGACGGCGTGATGAGCCGTTTCCAGCTCCGGCAGATAGGTCGCGGGCGTTTTTCCGTTCGCCTCGATCGCGTCGACGATCGTTTGTCCCGAAATGCCCTCGATCGGTGGTTCGGATGCCGGGTAAACGTCCGTCACGAACACCAGATCCGCCGCTTGCAGCACCTTGCCGAAATCGTCCGCCAGCGCCTGGGTGCGGGTGTAACGGTGCGGCTGGAAGAGCACCACGAGCCGCTTCGGACTCAGCGAGCGCGCCGTTTGCAGCGTCGCGGCGAGCTCGGACGGGTGGTGGCCGTAATCGTCGATGATGCGGTAATTCTGGGAAAGATACTTTGTCTCGAAACGGCGTTTCGCCCCCGCGAAGCTCGCGAGCGCCCGCGCCACCAGCGAAAACTCCGCACCGCAGGCATCGGCCAGTGCGATGGCGGCCAGCGAGTTGAGAATGTTGTGGCGGCCGGGAATCCCCAGTTCGATGTCGCCCAGCACGGTGCCGTTTTTCACCACCGTGAAAGCGGACGAACCCTTGAGATCGCGGATGTCCGTGGCGACGAAATCCGCATCCTCCCAACCGTAGGAAAGCGCGTTCTCACGGGCGGAAAGCAGCTCCTTCGCCACCGGGTCCTCCGAGCAGTAGACGAGCTTGCCCGTCGTCTGATCCGCCAACCGGGAAAACACCTCCTTGATGTGATCGAGATCCCGATAAAAATCCAGATGCTCGGCCTCGATATTCAGCACCACGCTGTGCTCCGGGTGATACAATTCCAGCGTGCCGTCGGATTCGTCACCCTCCGCCACCATGTGCGTGCCATCGGAGGACCAATGCGCGTTCGCCCCGAGAATCGGAATCTCCGCACCGACATAGTGGGATGGCTTCAGCTCCGCCACGCGCATGACGTGAGCAGTCATCGAAGACGTCGTGGTTTTCCCGTGAGTTCCGGAAATGACCACGCCTTTTTTCGTGTGCAGAATGGCCGCCAGACACTCGGCGCGGCGCAGCAGCGGAATTCCCGCTTTTTTCGCCGCCGCATAAGCCGGATTGTCCTCCCGGATCGCGGAGGAATAAACCACGATGTCCGCATCCTTCACCGCCTGCTTGGTATGAGGCGACGAGAAATTCAGGCCCAGCCCCTGCATCCGCTCCGTTTCCGCCGTAGTCACGCGGTCCGAGCCGCTGACCTTGTGGCCCATGCCCATCAGCAGCAACGCGAGACCGCTCATGCCCGAGCCGGCCACGCCGATGAGGTGGATGTGGAGGGGATTGCCCGCTTCAGTCAGGCGCTGTGCAAAGGATTTCATCATGGGGAGAAAGTGTCTTCGATCGCCGCACATACCCGATCGGCAGCGTCGGGAATGGCAAGTGCGCGAGCGGCTTGTGCCATGCGCTCACGGGTTGGCAAGTCCAGGAGAATGGATGTGGCCATTCTTGCGAGTTTTTCCGCATCCAGATCGCGCTCTTGCACCAGCTCGGCGGCACCGTTTTTCGAAAAAACCTCGGCGTTTTTCGTCTGGTGATCGTCCGCCGCGTACGGAAACGGCACCAGAATCGAAGGCAGCCCCGCCAGCGCCACTTCCGTCAGACTGGACGCTCCGGACCGCGCGATCAACAGATCCGCCACCGCGTAGGCCGATGGCATCTGGTCGCAGAAACCCAGCACCTTGTAGCCTTCGCGGCCTTTCACCGTTTCCGAAACCCGCTCGAAATCCAGCGCCCCGGCGATGTGCAGAACCTGCGTTTCCGGAGGCAGGGACGCCGCCGCTTCCGCCGCGAGCTGGTTCAGACAGCGAGCGCCTTGGCTGCCACCCATCACCACCAGCGTCAGTCGCGAGGGATCGAGGCCGAATCTCGCCGCCGCTTCCGCACGGTCTGGTAGGCTCAGGATTTCCGGCCTCACCGGTGTGCCCGTGTTCACCGTCAGGCGCTTCGAAAAATACCTCTTCGCCGCATCCAGCCCGAGAAACACCTCCGTGCAAAACCGGCTCGTCAGCACATTCGCCCGGCCCGGACGCGCGTTCGAATCATGCACGAACGTCTTCAGGCCCAGCCGATGCCCGGCATACACCGGTGGCAGAGAAGTGAATCCACCCATCCCCAGCACCGCGTCCGCCTTGAACTCGCGCAGGATTTTTTTGCAGTGCGCCTGCGTCCGCCACAGCCGCCAGAGAAACGGCAGCATCTTCAGCGAGAGCGTCGCAGGTTTCGCCACAGCCGGGATTTTCACGAAGTTCAAATGCGAGTATTTCGCCGATGCCTCCGCATCCACCTTCTTCTCGGAAATCAGCAGCAAGGTCCGGTGTCCCCGCGCGCGCAGCGCCTCCGCCACCGCGATTCCCGGGAACAAATGGCCGCCGGTACCACCACAGGCGATGAGGACATTGAGAGGCTGTGACACGATCAGATGCGGGTGAAAATGAACCATCCACGCCGGAAAGAAAAGCCCGGCGCAACGGCGAAAACTCTAAAGCAAATCTTAATATTCCGGCAATCCTTAAACTTTGCTTTCCCCGAAATCCGGAAGCGGCGCGAAAATGGTATCCGTGAAGCACCGTCATCGCCGCAAGGGAGGCTTCCTCTTTATGAAACCTTCACCACAACGTTCGGATTTCCGCCGGAAAGCACACCTGGGAAAGGCATAACAAGGCCCCTCCTCTGAGAGACCCAAGAAAATCCACTGCGCCGCCAACTTACCCTGGATTTCTTTATACCCCTTGGCCGACCAAGCACCGAGTCCCGTTTTGTTATTTACTTTTCTATCCAGGTAGAAACAATCACTCTGCCCTAACACTACCCTTACACCCTATAACTTTCATTTCTTATGAATTTCCCAAATCCTTCGGCAGCCACCCACCGAAATCGCTACGAAAAGCAGGAGCAGATCCATCAGGGAGGATATGGCATCAGCTATCGGGCATTCGATACCCGTATGAATCGGGAAGTCGCCCTCAAGTGCATCCACGATCATAAAGAATTACCCGACACCATCGTTCAGGCTGTAAACGCTCTCGCCGCACTCCAGCACCCCAACATCGCCACCATCTACGATATCAACACCAACGATCAGGAGCCCTATCTGGTCCTCGAACTGCTCTCGGGGAAACCAACCATCGAGTGGATCTCCCGGCAACCCTTGCTCCTGGAGGATTTCCGCGAGGTCGCCACCCAGATCATGGACGCCCTGATCGCCACACAAAAGCTGGGCCTGATTCACCTCAACTTCAAACCTGACAACCTCCTTCTGAGCCGGCTTCCATCCGGGAAAATTCAGGTGAAAATCGTCGATTACGGCTTGGCCCGGGCATTCCCTTTCAGCCTCAAGGACTTCCTTTCGAAACCGGAGCTCGACCCCTCGATCTACTGCATGGCTCCGGAACAGCTTGAAAACCAGGCCACCGATGTCCGCACGGATCTCTACTCCCTTGGATGCGTCTATTATTACCTGCTCAGCGGGGTCTATCCGACTTACGGAGAATCCAATCTCCAAGTCGTGGCCGCTCACATTCACCATTTCATCCGTCCCTTACAGGAAGTTTGCTCCGACATCCCGCTGTGGCTCTGCGATTGGGTCATGTGGCACATGAACCTCTCGCCCGAAGATCGGCCGCAGTCCGCCGAAGAAGCCCTGAAAGTCTTCCTCTCCCACGACGCCCTGCCTGATCCGCCACTGAGTTCCGGCTCCGCGGACCGGAGCGAATTCCTGAAATGGGCCCATCGCACTTCCGCCCACCTCCTGCGCATCGATCCTCCGGCCGATCCCAAACAAGTCCTGAAAACGCAAGCTGCCTCCCCGGCGAAAAAAGGCGCTCCCGTCCCTCGCTCTCCCGCACCCACTCCACGCGCACCCGTTTCCAGCCCGCGCTCCAAGACGCCAACCGCCGCCCTCGTTTCCTCCAGATCCTCCGGTGTCGTCAAGCCTCCCACACCCGCACAGACCACCAGCGCGACGAATCCACGCCCACGCCCCGTCCGGACATCCGCCCCCCAAAATCGCAGAGCCTCCCAAACAACCGTAACCGCCAGCCTTCTGCCTCCCGCCGTCAATCGGCAAATTTCCCTTCAAAAGAACCACGACTCCTTCATTCTCAAACTGAAAATCGGCGCTTTCGTTCTCGTGGCGGCTCTCCTCGTCAGCTACTTCGGCTTCGTCCAACCTCGTATCCGCGAAACCCTGACCGTAAACCGCATTCTCGAAGCGGTTTCGTCCGGGAACACCTCCGGCGTCCTGCTGGATTCGGACAACCTCAACCTGCTGCTCACAGCCGTCGCCAAGGACAGCCGTAAAACGCAACGGCTCACCATCTACCACGCCCTCGCCGTCACCCAGGCCAAGGACGATACCGATGTGGACCGCCGGATTCTCCAATTCATCACCCGGGAAAACAGCCTCCCGGAAGGAGTCCGGGCCGGTTTGATTTCCCAGGTCATCCAGAAACACAACAATCCGGACATGATTTCCAAGCTCCGTGACTTCGCCAGCGAAACGGACGACCGGGCCGCCGCCAGTGCCGCCAATGTGGCCGCGAATGCCATCCGCTCGAATCATCGCAGGCAGAGATAACGTCCCGGAAAGATGCTCCTGAGGCCATATTTCCCGGCGGATTTTTCCTCCCGGGAAAGCCAGTTCTTGCCAATTTCCCCACCTTCCCTTTCACTGCGCGCGCCCGCACCATGGCCCTCATCGTACAAAAATACGGCGGCACGTCCGTCGGCTCCCTCGATCGCATCCGCAATGTCGCCGCGCGCATGAAGCGCACCCGGGACGCCGGAAACCAAGTCATCGCCGTCGTTTCCGCCATGTCCGGCGTCACCGATGGGCTGATCAAAATGGCGAAGGAACTCTCCGAGGCCCCTTCCGAGCGCGAGCTCGACGTCCTCCTCGCCACCGGCGAGCAACAATCCATCGCCCTTCTTTCCATGGCCCTTCAGGAAATGGGCGTGGACGCCGTTTCCGTCACCGGCCGCCAAGCGGGCATCGTCACCTCCGGCTCCCACACCCGGGGCCGCATTCAGGACATCGACGCCACCCTCATGAAACGCTACCTCGACGAAGGGAAAACCCTCGTCGTCGCCGGTTTCCAGGGCGTCACCCTCGACGGCATGATCCACACCCTCGGTCGTGGCGGCTCCGATCTCACCGCCATCGCCGTCGCCGCCGCCGTGAAGGCCGATGTCTGCCAGATCCTCACCGATGTGGACGGCGTTTACACCTGCGACCCTCGCGTCGTCAAAAACGCCCGCAAGCTTCCCGAAATTTCCTATGACGAGATGCTGGAGATGGCTTCCTCCGGCTCCAAGGTCATGCAATCCCGCTCCGTCGAATTCGCGAAAAAATTCGGCGTCGTCTTCGAAGTCCGCTCCTCACTCAACGATAATCCCGGCACGCTCGTGTTAGAAGAACATCCCAACATGGAAAACGTCGTCATCCGCGGCATCTCGATCGAACGCTCCCAGGCCCGCGTCACCATCGCCGGCATCCCGGACGAGCCCGGCATGTCCGGAAAAATCCTCGGTGCCCTCGCCGAAGCCGAAATCAACCTCGACATGATCGTCTCCAACATCGCCCACGACGATCACGCCCGCCACTCCTTCACCATGCACTCCAACGATCTCGGCCGCGCCCAGGCCGCGCTCAAGCCGGTACTCGCCTCCATTTCCCCGGAAGCCAAGATCGAAACCGAGGCAGGCATCGCCAAGCTCTCCGCCGTCGGCATCGGCATGCGTTCCCACTCCGGCGTGGCCGCCACCATGTTCAAGGCCCTCGGTGAAAAAGGCATCAACATCGGCATGATTTCCACCTCCGAAATCAAAATCGCCGTCACCGTGGACGAGATCCACATCGAAGACGCCGCCCGCGCCGTCCACGACGCCTTCCAACTCGACAAGCAACCCGCGTAAGGGGGGAGGGAGGAGCGCCGACGTTCACGTCGGCCCAGGTTTCCAAAGCGCAAGTGGTTGCGGCGGAACGCTGCCCCCCTTTCCTTATCCACTATTCTCATTTGAAACCCGTTTCTCCGCGCGCATGAAATCCGTCCCCATTTCTCCCTACCAGCAAACGTTCGGCATGATCTACTTCGCGCGCTTGCTGGATAAGATCCGCAAGCACGCCGCCGGGGAACTGCGCGAGGATTTTACCGACAATCTGGGCAAGGGCTTCGACGACCGCTGCGTGAAATTCCTCGAAGTCGAATACAACACTCTCGCCGCGAAAACGCTGGAAGGCGGCTCGGATGAGGACCTTCTGGAATGGTGCTTCGAAAATGGCCGCCGCCTGACGCCAAACGACATCTGGATCTGGAACGAATACCTCCGGAAAGTCGGGTGGAACGACGGCACCACCGAACTCCTCGAACGCCGCAAACGCGAAGCGGGACTGGAAGGCCGCGCCGAAATCCAGACGATGCTCGAACTCTTCGAGCACGACGAAGGCCGGAAGGCGTGAACCGTCGCCGCGGTCACGGACACGCCGCTACAAGGCTTCCCGCAGGACGAACGTCCGGATTTCCGTCATTTCCTCCATCGTCTGCCTTACTCCTTCGCGGCCGAGACCGCTGTCCTTAACGCCACCGTATGGCAGGTGATCGACACGCCATGATGGCACTTCGTTGATAAGCACGCCACCGACTTCCAGTTCGTCCCACGCCAATGCCGCGTGGCGCAGATCGTTGGTGAAAACTCCGGCGTGAATGCCGAAACGCGAATCGTTCGCTTCTTCCAGCGCTTTGGAAAAGTTAGAAAAACGGCCCAACACCGCCACCGGCCCGAACGCTTCCTCTTCGATCAACTTCTGGCCGCGCGGCACGTTTTCCAGCAAGGTCGCTTCCAGAATCGCTCCCTCGCGTTTTCCGCCGCAAAGCACTTTCGCTCCGGCGGCTTTCGCTTCATCGATCCACGAAATCAGCCGCTCCGCTTCCTTTTCGGCGATCAGCGGGCCGATGAAAACTTCCTCGTCCGCCGGGTCTCCGGCTTTCAATTCGCGGGTCGCCGCCACCAGTTTTTCGCGGAACGCTTCGTAGACTTTCTCGTGAACGATGAGGCGCTGCACCGAGACGCAACTTTGGCCGGATTGATAGAACGCACCGAAAACCACGCGCTTCACCGCATCGTCGAGATTCGCGGTTTCATCGATGATGCAGGCGGCGTTGCCACCGAGCTCCAGCACGACTTTTTTCTTCCCGGCCTTCGCCTTCAACGCCCAACCGACTTCGGGCGATCCGGTGAAGCTGAGCAATTTCAGCCGTTCGTCCGTCGTGAAGAGTTCCGCATCGTCACGGCCACAGGGCAGGATGGAAAACGCGCCGGGCGGCAGTGAGGTTTCGGCGAGAATTTCCCCGATCATCAGAGCGCTGATCGGTGTGAGACTGGCCGGTTTCAGCACAAACGGACAACCCACCGCTATCGCCGGGGCAATCTTGTGAGCTGTGAGATTCAGCGGAAAATTGAAGGGGGAAATGAACGAACACGGCCCGACGGGCACGCGTTTCCACATCCCGCGATAACCCTTCGAACGCGGGCTGATTTCCAGATTCATCACTTCCCCGCCGATCCGCACGGATTCCTCGGCGGCGATCTGAAATGTATCGATCAACCGCGCGACCTCGCCCCGGCTGTCCTTGATCGGTTTTCCCACTTCCCGCCGCAGCACTTGAGCGAGTTCCTCGGCGCGCTCGGTGAAGCACCGCACGCAGTGGAGCAAAATTTCCTTCCGTTCGTAAGGAGCCATGTTCCGCATCGCCGGAGTGGCTTCCACCGCTGCGGAAATCGCCCGGTTGATCGCCGCCGCGTCCGCCATGGCCACGCGGGCGATGGTTTCCCCGCCGAATTTATCGGTCACGACAAGGTCCGCATTCGGAGCTTCCGGGCGATTCGCGAGGTAGTAGGGATGGGATTTCATGGGGAATTGAATAAGACTTATACGCCCTATAAGGCTTATAGGCCTCATAAACAACAGGCGCAAACTCCCAAAAACACGCTTGCACCGCCGGACGCGCTGGCTAAGGACTGCCGCATGAACGCCGCCCCGCGCTCCCTGCACGATCTCGATTTTTCCGGGATCGAGGACGCCTTGGCGGCGGATGGCGTTCTGAAACACCATGCGAAAGCGCTGTGGCGGGCGCTGCAACGCGAGGCGGAAACCGATCTCCACCGCCTCGATTTTTCCCCGCCGCTGAAACGCTGGATCGCGGAAAACGTCGGCGAGGGAAAACCGTATTTCATCGATCTCCTCGAACAGGTCGATGAAATCCGCAGCTCGGACGGACTGACGCGGAAGTTTCTCCTGAAACTCAGCGACGGCCAGACCATCGAGACCGTGCTCATGGGTTACGACGGACGATTCACCGCCTGCCTCAGCACCCAGGCGGGCTGCGCAATGGGCTGTGTGTTTTGCGCCACCGGTCAGATGGGCTTCGCCCGTCACCTGCGGCCCGGGGAAATTGTCGCGCAGGTCCAGCACGTGCGCCGAGCGTTGAAGCTCACCCACCCGGATCGCCGCCTGCGCAACCTCGTGCTCATGGGCATGGGTGAGCCGATGCACAATTACGATTCCGTCATGAAGGCGATGGACATCGTTTCCGACGTGCGCGGCGCGTGCATCGGGCCGTCGCGGATCGCGATCAGCACCGTCGGCGTAATTCCAAACATCCTGCGGATGGCCGAGGAAAAACGGCCGTATCGCCTCGCCGTCAGCCTGCACGGATCAACGGAGGATGAGCGCTCCGCACTCATTCCCGTGAGCAAAAAGTGGTCGCTCACCGATCTGGTGGAGACCTGCCGTCGCTATGGCGACATGACCGGCAAGCGCATTTTCTTCGGCTGGACACTGATCGCGGGAAAAAACGATTCGCCGGAAACCGCGCATCGGCTGGCCGAATTGCTCCGGGGAATCGACGCCCACATCAACCTGATCCCGCTCAATCCAACCGGTGGATTTTCCGGCCAATCGAGCAAGGGCGGCATCCGGTTTCAGAAAATCCTGCGTGACGCCGGGTTCCCCTGCACCTTCCGCCAGCGCCGGGGCATCGATGTCGCCGCAGGTTGTGGAATGTTGAAAGCGGACAAACAGCCGAAAACGAAGGAACGGGTGAGTTCGTAAGAGCGCCCGGATTTTCATTCCTCCTGGCCATTTTCCGGAGAGCCGCTCAGGCTTGGAGCCTCATGAAATCCCGAGTGTTGTCCGGCCTTCTGCTTTGGGCGGTTTCCGCCTCGTCGCTTTCTGCTCAAACGCCTTCCGGAAATGGCACCGACACCGCGTCGCCCCAGGAACGCCTCTGGTCGGTTACGCTAGCTGGTGGCGAATACCACGTCGCCCTTTCCCGCATCGTTTCCGTCAGCCGCCATCAGTATCTGCTGGAGGGTGGTCTGATGGTCGATGAAGTGACGATCGATACCGAGGGGCAGGCGTTGGCCCGGTTTTACCTCATCCAACCGGTCACCACCGCTTCGAAATCCCCCGCCGCCAAGCCTCTCTCCGAAACAGCGGGACGCGCGCAGGACGCGGTGGAACGGGCGGGTGAAATCACGGGAACGCCGATCCGGAATCAGGTGATCAAGAAATACCCGGAAACCACCCACGCGAAGACCATCGAATACCGGCTCGATTCCAAGGCCCAGCTCGACACCCTGTTCGAAAGCGCGAAGCAATCGTGGCGGAGCGGAAAAGGCAGAAGGCTGACGGTGAAGTAACCTCCTTTCCGTACAACAGAAATCCGTGACCGGACACATCCGGCCACGGATTCGGGAGATACCTTTCGGGATTTAGACCTATTGCCAAAAGGAATTGCCGAAAGCGTTGGAGGAAATTGGAGCACGGACTTCAGTCCGACCCGGAGAATCCAGCCTTTCACCGGGAGCGCCGAGCCCCAGCTCGGCCCCAAAGAATCCAGCCGGCAATGCCAAGCGGACTAAAGTCCGCGATCCCAGTAAGCCATCGAAGCCAAACGGACTGAAGTCCGTGCTCCAATTCCGGCAGAATATTTTGGCAATGGGGCTATTGGATCACGGGCTCGCTGGCAGGCGGTGCTTCCACCGGAACTTCGGGAGCCACGGGCGTGCTGTCGAGCTTGCCGAGGTAGGTCGGGAGCTCGACACCGACGTTTTTCGCAAGTTCATGCAAAGGCGGGACGGAACTGGCGAGACCGGAAAGGAATCCGGCGGTGCTGCCTTTGCCGTCGTTGCCCTTGCCGCTGTCCCAGACGGTGAGCTTGTCGATCTTGAGGTTGGAGATCGCTTTCACCTGCGCTTCCACAAGCTGCGGCAGAAGTTCGGTGACCAGAAGCTGCTGGGCACCCAACGGACCTTCGCATGCCTGAATCAGGTCCTGGAAACCCTTGGCCTTGCCGACGAGGACCGCCTGCGCACCTTCCGCCTCGGCGAGCAAACGCGCCTTGAGGCCGCTGGCTTCCGCTTCCTTCACGTAAATGATACCATCCGCTTCCGCCTGCTTCTCGGCACGCACGGCATCCGCCATACCTTGCTGGATGCGGCGGACCCTTTCGGCTTCGGCGTCGGCCTCAACGATCTGGCGCTGTTTGGCGACTTCCGCCGGGACGACGATGTTGGCGAACTGGGTGGCCTTGTCGCGCTCTGCGCGCTGTTTCTCGGCCGCTTGCTCGGAAACGTAGGCTTCCTCGAGCACTTTCGCCTGCGCCACTTTTTCGGCGGCGAGCGCGATGCGTTCGGCTTCGGCTTGGGAAATCCGGCGCTGGGCGTGGGAATTGGCGATGTCGACTTCCGCGGTGTTTTCCCCCTGCGTCGCCGTGGCGTTCGCGGAGGAAACGCTGATCCGCTTGTCACGCTGGGCGGCGGCGGCACCGATCTCACCATCGCGATCGGCCTGGGCGACCTTGACCTTCGCTTCGGCGATGGCCTTGGAAGCGGCTTCCTGCCCGAGTGCATCGATGTAGCCGGAGGCGTCCGTGATGTCCTGGATGTTCACGTTGATGAGGCGGAGGCCGACTTTTTTCAGCTCCACTTCGACGCCCTGCGAAATGTTCGCGATGAGCTTGTCGCGGTCCGAGTTGATTTCCTCAATGTCCATGGTCGCGATGACGACGCGCATCTGGCCGAAGATGATGTCCTTCGCGAGCTCGCTGATCTGCGGCATGGTCAGGCCGAGCAGACGCTCCGCCGCGTTTTCCATGACGCCGGGCTCGGTGGAAATACCCACGGTGAAAGTGGATGGCGTGTTCACCCGGATGTTCTGCTTGGAAAGCGCGCCTTCGAGGCGGATGTCGATCGGCAGCGGGGTGAGCGTGAGGTATTGATAGTCCTGAATGATCGGCCAGATGAAGGCCGCGCCGCCGTGGTAGCATTCCGCGGATTTTCCGGAGCCGACTTTACCATATTTCACCAGAATGCGGTCGGAAGGGCATTTTTTGTAACGGAGGGCGATGGCTGTCAACGCGGTGAAAAGCACCACGATGATGGCAGCGGTGAGGATCAGGATAGGCATGGATTTCGATAGGTTAGGAGAGGGGCTCGACGACGAGGGTGGAGTGGCCGATTTTTTCGATCACCTTGATTTTGGTGCCGGGGCGCAACGGCTCGGCACCACGGGAAAGAGCGTCCGCCATGATGAGGCGGCCTTGCAGGAGAATCTCGATCTGGCCTCCGCTCTGCTGATTCGGAGGGATGGTGACGTAGACATTGCCGATCTGGCCGACGGCGTTTCCGTAATCGAGCGTGCCGCTGGATTGCAGACGCAGCATGCTTTTCATCATCAGGAAAATCGCGCACATCAGGGCGAGGCCGACGAGGCTGCCGGCGGTGATCGCGAGCGGCAATCCGTGCCCGGCTTTCAACATCACCACGCCCATCCAGCCGAAACCGACGAAAAAGGCGGTCACTCCCCGGATGGAGAAAAAGCTCAGGCCGGAGGAATGATCGCCCGGATCGAGATCGTAATCCTGATCCATCCCGCCGAATACGGAAAGGAGCAGCTGGAGCAGCAGGACCATCAGGGCGACGATTCCGATGCCGTAAAATACCTGGAGTTCCAGGTTCAGGGAGTTCCACCATGTATCGAGCACCGTGGCAGATTGGGAAATTCACGTTTCTCTCGCAAGTAGATTGAGAGAGGCATTTTCCAATCCGCAAACCGGAGCCGCTTCAGCCGAGAGATTCGATCCGGAAAACGACCGGCGCGCTGTTGATGCAATCGAGTGTCTCGATTTCCTTCAACGCCTGCTGGAGCTTGCCGAACGGGCAGGTGTGAAGCAGGAAAACCATGTCGACGAATTCCGCATCGGGATCGGCGGAATTGACCGGGGAATGCGTGCCGGAAATCCCGATCTGGTGATCGGCCAGCACCCGCGCGATCTCCGCCACCACGCCGGGACGGTCGGTGACGTCGAAACGGACATAATAAGCGGTGGACGTTTCCGCCACCGGGATGATGTGTCCACTTTCGCGATACGGCAGGAATCCGCGATGCCCGGCAGCCTGGCGCAGGGAACGCGCCGCTTCCACCAGATCGGCGACCACCGAGGAAGCGGTCGGATCCTGTCCGGCACCGCGACCGTAGAAGAGCGATTCGCCCGCCGCGTCGCCATGCACGGCCACCGCGTTGAAAACGCCGTGCACGGAGGCGAGAATGTTCGATTTCCCGATGAAAGAAGGCTGCACGCGCAATTCCACCGAGTGGTCGGCGTGCTCGCGGATCACGGCGAGAAGCTTCACCACGTAGCCGAGGCTTTTCGCGAAATGAATATCGATGGGCCGCACCTGCTCGATGCCGGAAACGTGGATATCCGCCGGATCGATCGGGAAACCGTAGGCCAGCGTGGCGAGGAGGATCGCCTTGTGGGCGGCGTCCCAACCGTTCACGTCGAGCGCCGGATCGGCCTCGGCGTAACCGAGCGCCTGGGCTTCCGCGAGGGCGGCGTCGAAAGTGAGGCCCTCGTCAGTCATGCGACCAAGGATGTAGTTCGAGGTGCCGTTGATGATGCCACTGAAGGAATGAATCCGGTTTCCGATGAAGGAATCCTGCACGGTGCGGATGATCGGGATGCCTCCGGCCACGGCGGCCTCGAAATGGATCGGAGTGTCCATTTCCCGGGAAAGGGCGAAAAGCTCGATACCGCGTTCCGCCAGCAGCGCCTTGTTGCCGGTGACCACCGGTTTTTTCGCCCGCAGGGCGGCGGCCACGATGTCGAACGCATCGGTGGTCCCCCCGATCAGTTCCACCACAATTTCCACCGCCGGATCTTCGACCAGCACGCGCCAATCGGTCGTGAACAACTCCGTCGGAGCTTCGCGATGGGTGGTGCGGGCTTTTTTCAGGTCACGGACGAGGATTTTCGCGACGTGCAGGGAGACATTGCCGTCGGTGCGACCGGTAATCAGATCGCCATTGCGCTGAAGTGTATTCCAGACGCCGGAGCCGACGGTGCCGAAACCGGCCAGACCAATGCCAAGTGAGGAGCAGGGATTCACGCGGCAGACTGTGGCGGCAGCCGACGCTTCCTCCAAGCCGGAAGAGCGGGAAAATCGGGATCGGCAGGGATTTTTCCAAGGGGCCTCCTCCCACACGGGCTTTCAGGGAAAAATCACAACTTTCAAGATCAGTCTGACGCTCCACCTTCGAAGTTATCCAGAAAAGATCAATTTTCACGACACACTTTTCGGGTTAATAGGGAAGTTGCCCTAAAATTCTCAATTTTCGATTTGATTTCCGATGAGATTCATCGCATCTCGGTTTCCCAACCCGCATTTTCATATGGGCAACGAATCACTCGACGGCGCGCAGGCGCTCATCCAGACACTCGATGACCTCGGCATCGAATACATCTTCGGCTACTCCGGTGGAGCGGCGATCCCGATTTTTGACGCATTGGAGACCGTCAAAACGAAAATGAAGTTCATTCTGGCCCGCCACGAACAAGGGGCGGTGCACATGGCGGACGGTTACGCGCGCGCCACCGGCAAGCCCGCCGCCGTACTGGTGACCTCCGGCCCCGGCGCTGGCAACACGGTGACCGGCCTGATGACCGCGATGATGGATTCCGTGCCGATGATCGTGATTTCCGGCCAGACCGTGACCTGGATGCTCGGCAAGGATGCCTTCCAGGAAGCGGACATTTTCGGCATCACCATTCCGGTGGTGAAGCACAACTATCTGGTGAGGAACACCGACGACCTGCCGCGCATCGCCCGCGAGGCCTACCACATTTCCACGACCGGTCGCCCCGGTCCGGTGCTGATCGATGTTCCGAAAAATATTTCCCAGGGACCTTTCAGCGGTGACCTGAACGCGACCTTCGATCTCCCCGGCTATCGTCCGGAAACGGCGTTCAGCATCGATCCAGCCAAGATCTCCGAAGCCGCCGCGCTGATTTCCCGCGCCAAACGCCCGGTGATCCTCGCCGGCCAAGGCTGCATGATCGCCCGTGCGGACCAGGAGCTGCGCCACCTCGCGGAAACGCTGAATGCCCCGGTGACCACTACCCTGCTCGGCAAGGGTGTGTTTCCGGAAACCCATCCGCTTTCCCTCGGCATGCTCGGCATGCACGGCACCGCCTACGCGAACAAGGCGATGATCGAGTGCGACCTGCTCATCAACATCGGCTCGCGCTTCGACGACCGTATCATCGGCCAACCGTCGAAATTCTGCCAGGACGCGAAAATCATCCACATTGACATCGATCCCGCCGAAGCGGGCAAAATGATCGTCCCGGACCTGATGATCGTCGGGGACGCCAGAGCCGCGCTCGGAGCGATCAACGCGGAAATTTCCCCGCTCGAAACCACCGAGTGGATCGCCCGGCTGGACGGCTATAAAAAGCGTTTCCCGCTCACCTACAAAAAGCAGGGTGGCCTCCGCATGCAGCAGGTGATCGAGACCCTATACGAACTGACCGAAGGCAAGGCCATCGTTTCCACCGACGTGGGCCAGCACCAGATGTGGGCGGCGCAGTTTTACAGGAACCACGAATCGTTCCACTGGCTCTCCTCCGGCGGCGCCGGCACCATGGGCTTCGGTTTCCCGGCGGCCATCGGCGCGCAACTCGCCCATCCGGAAAAAACCGTGATCTCCATTTCCGGAGACGGCGGTTTCCAGATGACCCTGTTCGAGCTCGCTACCGCGCAAATTCACAAACTCCCGGTCAAGATCGTGGTGCTCAACAACCACTACCTCGGCATGGTGCGCCAGTGGCAGGAACTCTTCTACGAAGACCGCATGTCCGGAGTGGATCTCGCGGGGAACCCGGATTTCTGCAAACTCGCCGCCGCCTACGGCATCCCGTCCGTGCACATCAAGCGCCCGGCCGACGTCACCCGCATGCTGAAAAAAGCCCTCGCCTACAACGACGGTCCCATCCTCATCCACGCCGAGTGCGTGAAAACGGACAATGTGTTCCCGATGATCCCCGCCGGTGCCGCGCTCGAAGACATGATTACCGAGGCCCCGAAAACCAAAATGGCCAAACCGACCGGATCCACGTGAGGATAAGTTTGCTGGATTTCAGTGTTCAGTTTTCAGGGCCTTTGCTCTGGCTGAACGCTGAATTCCTCATCTTTCTGAAAACTTCAAACTGAACACTGAAAACTTTGATGAACACCATCATCACCACAGACACTCCCGTGGCTACGCCCGCCCGTGGTGCGGCCCACACGCTTTCCATCCTCGTGAACAACCAGCCGGGCGTGCTCATGCGCATCTGCCAGGTGTTCTCCCGCCGTGCGTTCAACATCGATTCCCTCGTCGTTTCCGAAGGTCGGAACGCGAATTTTTCCCGCATGACCATCGGCATTTCCGGAGACCCGCAAGGTCTCTCGCAGATCATCATGCAGGTGAACAAGCTCATCGACGTGATCCACTGCTCGGAACATGACGGTCAGGAATCCGTGGTGAAGGAACTCGTGATGGTGAAAATCCTCGCCGACAACTCGCAGCGGACTCAGGCACTCCAGATCATCGAGCACTTCGGCGGGAAAACCGTGGACCTCACGCCCACGTCCCTGATCGCCCTGATCTCCGGGAACTCGACGAAAATCGACGCCGCCATCACGATGTTCTCCCAGTTCGAAATCATCGAAACCGTGCGCACCGGCAAGGTCGTCATGGCCCGCGGCGAAAGGCCGACGTGATTCGGAGAATGTAGCCCGATGTGACGAAGGAGATGCTCGTGCAAGCTAAGTTACGGAGTTTTTCGTAGCCCCATTGCCAAAGTATTCTGCCGGAATTGGAGCACGGACTTCAGTCCGTTTGGCATTGTTGGCGGGATGCTCCGGGTCGGACTGAAGTCCGTGCTCCAATTTTCTCCGTTCCTCAGCCTTCTGGTTTCAACCGATCTTCCAACGCTTTCACGCGGTCGATCAGCTTGGGCAGACGGCGGAGGTGTGCTTGTTGTTTCATTTCCTCCCGCATCGGCTGCGCGGGCTTTCCTGAATAGATCTGCCCACCCGGCAGGCTTCCCGCCACTCCGGCGCGAGCCGCCAGAATCGCCTGATCGCCAATGGTAAGATGTCCAGCGATTCCCACCTGCGCGGCGACCGTGACGTAATTCCCGATGCGGCTGCTGCCCGCGATCCCGGATTGCGCCACGACCAAACAGTGTTTCCCGATCACCACGTTGTGGCCGATCTGCACGAGATTATCGATCTTCGTTCCTTCGCCGATTTCGGTTTTGCCGAAACGGGCGCGGTCGATAGTGGAATTCGCACCGATTTCCACATCGTCGCCCACCACCACGATGCCGACCTGATCGATCTTCACGTGGCGGCCGTTGGACAGCTCATAACCGTAGCCATCCGAGCCGATCACCGCGCCCGGCTGGAGAATCACACGATCTCCCAGTACACAGCGTTCACGCACCGTGGCATTGGCCATCAGGCGGCAATCTTCGCCGATGACCGCGAACTCGCCGATCACACAATTCGGCCCGATCTCGGAACCGTCGCCGATCTTCGCACCAGCCAGAATCACGGCCCCGGGATGCACCTTCACCTTTGCGGCGTCCAGTTCCACGGAAGCGTCGATGTGCGCTCCCGGATGGATGCCGGGGGTGAAATTCTGGATTTTTTCCGCGAAGTGGCGAACGACGACACCGAAGGCCAGAGACGGATTTGCCACCGCGATCAGCGCCATGTCCATCGGGCCGCCGGTTTCGCCGCGCGGGACGATCACCGCACTTGCCCGGGATTCGAGAAACTGGGCACGGTACTTTTCGTTGCCGAGGAAACTGACTTCCCCCGAAGCGGCACCGTCCAGCGCCGCCATTCCCGTCAGTTCGAGATCCGGCTCGCCACGGACGATTTCACCGTCCACCCAGCGAGCCAGCTCGGATAGTGTGAGGACAAAGGCCAAATCAGGGAAAGGGTAAAACTTCTCCCGGTAGGATCACTCGCCGGAATCGGTCGCAGGAGTGGCGGAAGGAAGCTCGGGAGCAGGTTCACCCGGAGCCGGAGCGGACTCAGCAGGAGCGTCCTTGTTCAGGTCTTTGAGAATCCCGGCGGTAATGTCCGTGGCATCCTTGGTATAAAGCAGGAACGGAACCTGGGAAGTGCTCAGGCCGGATTTGTCGAACACGTAGTCGAAGCTATCCGCTTTCGCCTGGGCTTCCACCACCTTGCGGATTTCCTCCAGAATGCCCTTCATGCGCTGAACCATCTTTTCGTTCAGGGCCTGATTGCGGCGCTGAAGGAACTCGCGGCGCTCACGATCGAGAGCGACCCCTTCCTGATGCTGCGCCTGGGCATCCTTCATCAGAGCCGCCTTCTTGGAATCGTTGACGGAAGGATCTTCCAGTTGCTTGCGGAGCTTGCCCAGACTGTCTTCCAGCTCGCGAATGCGGGTGAGACGCTCGTTGTTTTCCTTCTGGATGCGGGCACGCTCCACGTTGATCTGCTTCTGGGCCTCGGCGGTGCGGTAGTACTGCTTGAAAAGCTCCTGCATATCCACGGTGGCGATCTTCAGTTTGCCTTCCTGGGCGGCGGCCACAGTGGCGAGGGAGGCGGCGAGTGCCACGGCAAGAAAACGACGAATGAGGGTCATTGGAATAAAGGTTGGGGATTCCAGAAGCGGATAGGGGCAAGCAATAGCGAAAAATCCGGGAGCGTCAACGCCGTTCCAAAAAGCATTCATCTTCAGGCACAAGCATCCCATCCCGAGCTTCTTTTACCTTGCAGGGAACCTTTCGGCCGGTAAGCTGCCCCCACCTGTCGTTTCATCGCGGCAGCACTTGCTAACCAACCCATCAACCTAGAAAACTATGAAACTGATCAAAGTCGCTTCCCTCGCAGCCGCAGCCGCTGGCGTTTTCCTTGCCGCTTCCTGCTGCCCAAGCACTCCGGCCCCCACCCAGCCCACTTACCAAGCGCCTTCGAAGTGAGTTTTTCCAGCCCTGCCGCGCCTGGGAATGCGGCAGGGCTTCATCTTTTCTTGCCATTTTCGAAAAAAAAACCAATACCCCCTTTGCTTCGCATTAAAAAACTCCTGCTCCAGATAGTATGATCCGTATTCTCTCTGCCGTCCTCGCCTCCGCAATCGCAATGTTTTCCGTTTCCTGCTGCTGCACCAGCGAGGTGAAACCACCCCGTCTGCGCCCGCTTCCGAAATTCCAGGAAGTCGAAACTTCCCCCGCTCCGGTGGAAATCGAGCCGACGAAGTAAATTTTTCGAATTCTCATTCCAAAGCGCCCTCTGTCCCCAGCGGATGGGCGCTTTTTTCGTTCCCGGCGCGGGATTTTTTAACGTTTTGGCTTGTGGCTTTGACATTTTCGCCGGAGAGAGCCAGCTTTCGCGCCCCGCCGCGAACCACGGCGGCACGCTACCATGGGTAAAAGCCTCTTCCAAAAAGTCTGGGACGCACACACCGTCGGCACTTTGGCCGATGGCCGCACGCAGCTCTTCATCGGCACTCACCTCATCCACGAGGTCACTTCTCCCCAAGCCTTCGGCATGCTCCGGGACCTCGGACTGACCGTCAAATACCCGCAGCGCACTTTCGCCACCATCGACCACATCGTTCCGACGATCAATCAGGACCAACCGGCCGACCCGCTCGCCGCCGAGATGATCGATGCGATCCGGAAAAACTGTGACGACTTCGGTGTCACCTACTTCGACCTCGCCTCCGGCAAACAAGGCGTCGTCCACGTCGTCGGACCCGAGCAAGGCATCACCCAGCCCGGCACCACCATCGCCTGCGGCGACTCCCACACCGCCACCCACGGAGCCTTCGGTGCCATCGCTTTCGGCATCGGCACCACCCAGGTGCGCGACGTTCTCGCCTCGCAGACGCTCGCCCTCGAAGCCCTCAAGGTCCGCCGCATCGAAGTCAACGGCGACCTCCGCCCCGGCGTTTACGCCAAGGACGTGATCCTTCACATCATCCGCCTGCTCGGCGCCAAGGGCGGCATCGGCTACGCCTACGAATACGCCGGGGACGTCTTCGACCGCATGTCCATGGAAGAGCGGATGACCGTCTGCAACATGTCCATCGAAGGCGGTGCCCGCTGCGGTTACGTCAATCCGGACGCCAAGACCGTGGCCTACCTGAAAGGCCGCCCTTACGTGGATATGAGCAACTTCGACGCCACCGCCGCCCGCTGGCTGTCCTTCGCCTCCGACGCGGATGCCGTGTACGACGACATCATGAAAATCGACGCCTCGGACATCGCGCCGACCGTCACCTGGGGCATTTCCCCCGACCACGGCATCGCCATCACCGAATCCATTCCCGACCCCGCGAAAGCCCAGAGCGAGGGTGAGAAAGCGACTATCGAGGAAGCGCTCGCCTACATGAAACTACAAGCCGGCACCCCCATCAAGGGCGTGAAAATCGACGTCGCCTTCATCGGCTCCTGCACCAATGGCCGGATCTCCGATTTCCGCGAAGTGGCCAAATTCATCCAGGGCCACAAAGTCGCTCCGGGCGTGCAGGCCATCGTCGTGCCAGGCTCGCAGGTCGTCGCCATTCAGGCGGAAAAAGAAGGTCTTCCGGAAATTTTCCGCGAAGCGGGCTTCGAATGGCGCGGCGCGGGCTGCTCCATGTGTCTCGCCATGAACCCGGACAAACTGGTGGGCGATCAACTGTGCGCCTCCTCCTCGAACCGGAACTTCAAGGGACGCCAAGGCTCCCCCACCGGCCGCACCGTCCTGATGTCTCCGGTCATGGTCGCCGCCGCCGCCATCAACGGTCACATCTCGGACGCCCGCGAACTCTTCGGCATCGAAACCGCCGCCGCCGTGGCCTGAACCCGTCCACCTCCAAACCATCACCTCAACCTTTCCTCCACACACCATGGCTCTGGACCCAGTCAAACAAGTCACCGGCCACGCGGTTTTCATCCCCGGCGCGGACATCGATACGGACCGTATCATTCCCGCCCGCTTCATGAAATGCGTCACCTTCGACGGCCTCGGGGAGTTCGCCTTTTACGACGTCCGCTACGATTCCGAAACCGGTAACAAAACCGACCATCCACTCAACGATCCCCGCTTCGCCGACGCCTCGATCCTGCTCGCGGGCGTGAACTTCGGTTGCGGCTCCTCCCGTGAGCACGCGCCGCAATCGCTCCGCAAATACGGCTTCAAGGGCGTCGTCGCCCAATCCTTCGCCGAGATTTTCTTCGGGAACTCCACCGGTCTGGCCATGCCCTGCGTCATTGCGGACGCCGCCGGTATCGCCGCGCTCAGCGCCGAAGTGGAGGCCAATCCGAAAACGGAAATCACCATCGACCTCGAAAGCATGACCGTCCGCAGCTCCAGCGGCCTCAGCGTCCCCGTGACCATGCCGGACTCCGCCCGTGAAGCGCTCGTCTCCGGCCGTTGGGACCCGATTCAGGAACTGCTCGATAACGAAGCCGCCATCGCCAAAAAAGCCGTCGAGCTGCACTACGTGTAAGGAGTTATCCGTTATCTGTGATCGGTTATCAGGAAAGAAGCCCGATGAGCTTCATCTTCCTCGATAACCTTTAACAGATAACTTTTAACCTGATTCTCCGATGACCGCAGCTCCCAAAGGCATCGCCCTGTTCGATCTCGACGGCACCCTGATCGCCTGGGACTGCCAGGTGCTGTTTCGCCATTTCATCCTTCGCCGCGAACCGTGGCGGAGGATTTTTTTACCCGTCTTCCTCGCCTTCCTCCCGCTCACCGGGCTGCTCGGAGCGGGTGGCATGAAGCGGATTTTCCTCAGCTACCTCTGGCGGATGACGCCGGAGCAACTGGACCGCCATGCCCGTGACTTCGCCCGCTCCATTCTTCCACAGATTTACGAGGAAGTGCGCGCATCGCTGGAAGAACACCGCCGGAAGGGAGATTTCCTGATTCTCGCTTCCGCCAGCCCGGAGTTCTACGTGAAATACATCGGCCAGGAACTCGGCTTCGATCTCACCTTGGGCACCCCCGTGGAAATCGGCGGGCAATGCCCGTTTTTCCCGGATCTGCAAAATCACAAAGGCGCGGCGAAAGTCGTGCGGCTCCGCAACGAGCTGCCACCAAACTTCTTCCAATCCAACGGTCGACTGGTGAACAGCCACGGCTACACCGACAGCCACGCGGACCTGCCGATGCTGGAACTTTGCGACGAAATCACCGTCGTAAACCCGACGAAAAAGCTCCGCGCCCGGCTCCAGCCCGCATGGCAGGTCGTGAAACCCACACGCCCCTGGAAATCCCGCTTCGGCTTCGCTTGGCAAATGTTTCGTTTACTCAACGGATGGTGATGGGGCACGTTTCCCACCCGTCTCCGGCTATCCGGTATTTTTCGTATGAAAAATAAAAGGTTCTTCATCATTTTCTCATAATCGATGAGCGAAAGTGGGTGACCGCGAATCCATCATGAGATGCCTGCTGATCGAGGACTACACGCCGCTGAGAAACAGCGTGCGAGAACGCCTCGTGGAAGAAGGCTACGTCGTGGATGACAGCGCCACAGGAGACGAAGGTTTATGGTTCGCGGAAAACCACGCTTACGACATCATCATTCTGGACATCATGCTGCCACAGATCGATGGCTTGGCCATTCTCCGGCAATTGCGGGCATTGCAGAACAAAACGCCGGTCCTGGTCATCAGCGCCCGGGATTCCATTTCCCAACGGGTGGAAGGGCTGGACTCCGGCGCGGACGACTATCTGGTCAAACCTTTCGATCTCTCCGAACTCGTCGCCCGCATCCGTGCTCTTTTCCGGCGGCGCTACAATCATGAATCGTCGCTGCTCCGCGTGGCCGATCTGGAGGTGGATTGCATCCGCAAAACCGTCAGCCGGGACGGTGAAACCATCGATCTCACCCGGCGCGAATACAGCCTTCTGGAATATCTCACGCACCGGGCCGGAGAAACCGTTTCGCGGTCGGAAATCTGGGATCACGTTTACGAAGACCAGTCCGGAGGTTCCAGCAACGCGGTAGATGTTTATATCGGCTACCTGCGAAAGAAGCTCAACGAAGGCGGTCGTCCCGAGCTGATCCACACGCGGCGGGGATACGGCTACGTTCTCGATGCGTCTCCCCCATGAAACACCCTTCCATCCGGCTCCGCCTCGTTGTCGGCAGCGGCCTGCTCGCCGCGCTGATCCTTCTCACGGCCAGTTATTTCGTTTACCGGACCGTCAGACGTTCGCTTCATGACGAAATCGAAGCCCGCCTGAAACAAAGCGCCTCTCTCCTCTCGAACAGCGCGGAGCTGGAAGCCGACGGAATCGTCTACGAATGGCATGAGGCGATGCGTTCGGGAAAGGGTCCGCCGATCACGGGATTATTCCAGTTCTGGGATGTCAAAAGCGGGAAAACGATCCGCTCCCCCGAACTCGGCGAGAACGATCTTCCCCGCTTCCACGGGAAACCGGACCAGCCCGTCATTCGAAAAGTTGTCCTGCCGGACGGTACCCCCGCAAAAGTAATCGGGCTACTTCATCTGCCATTTGTGGACGATCCCGATTTGCTGGAAAAAAACCGAATCGGCCTCGCAGCCGGTCCCAATGATTACCCTCAAATCCTTGTGTGCGCCGTCGAAACACGCTCTCTCCAACGGCGTCTCGACAAGATCAGGAACAAGCTTGCCTACACCGCCGGGGCGACAATCGCAGGAATCTGGATTTCGATTCTCTTCATTTCACGATGGACGCTCCGTCCCATCGACGATCTTTCCACCCACCTGATGGAAAGATCCGGGAACGCTTCGACCGAAGGAGTCAACCTACCGGAAGGTCTTCCAAGGGAACTGACCGGGCTGGTCACCGCCTTCAATGCCGCCTTGCAGCGGGTCGAAGCAGCCCGCAACCGTGAGCGGGATTTCGCATTGCACGCCGCACATGAATTGCGCACGCCGATCGCCGGCATTCACTCCGTTCTGGAGCAAGCGGTTTACCGCCCTCGCCAGGCGGAAGACTTGCAACAACGAATCACGGAATCCCTTTCCATCACAGCGGGGATGAAAACCACCATTCACAGCCTCATGCGCCTCGCCCGGTTGAGGGGAGGATTGGAGGGAATCCAGCCGGAATCATTCGACAGTGCCACCATGCTGCGGGAGCTTGCGGCATCCGAAGCCATCCACCACCCCGGCAAATTTCTTGCGATGGATTTGACGGAAGAGCCCCTGACCAGCGATCCGGGACTGTTCCGAATGATGGTGGCGAATCTCGTCGAAAACGCCTTCCGCCACTCTCCTTCAGGCAGCCCGGTCTCGATCCGTTCCTCAAAATCCACGTCCGGCTTCACCCTCGACGTAACCAATGACAGGGGCTCCCTCTCACCTTCCGAAGCGGAACGAATCTTCCAACCATTCCAACGTGGAACCGATGCGAACGCGGACAGCCCGGGAGCAGGTCTCGGCCTGTCTCTCAGCCTGGAAATCTCCCGCCTGCTGGGCGGTAACCTCAGTGTGCATTTCGAGAATGCGAAAACTGTGACCTTCCGGGTGTTTCTCTCCTGAAGGAAAATTTCCCGGCTCTCATCATCCTTTCATGTGCCTTGGATAAGGTGGACGCGGTTCCCCACCGCATCCGATGTCCCGAACGTTTTCACTCACCCCAGGCTGGCGGCGATGCCTCATCACTTCGTTCTGGATCGTTTTCGTCCTGCGTGTGGCGATGCTTTTCCAAATCCCCATCACCGATAACAGCGAGTCCCGCTATGCGGAAATGGCCCGCTGGATGGTTGCTTCGGGGAATTGGATCACGCCCGAAATCGAACCCGGCATTCCGTTCTGGGCGAAGCCTCCGCTCTCGATGTGGGTTTCCGCCTGCGGCATCAAAATCTTCGGCCCGAATGAATTCGGCGCGCGCATTTTCATCTTCCTGACAGCCTGCGCGGTTCTGCTGCTCATTTACCGCTGGGCGGCAAAACAACGCGGAAAAGATTTCGCTCTCATCTCGAGCTTTATCCTCTTCACCGCTCCGGTGTTCGTCGTGACTTCAGGATCCGTGATGACCGATCTGGTGATGACCGCGGGCACGACCCTGTGCATGGTCTCCTTCTGGAACGTGATGACGGGCAGCGGCTCCTCCCGACGATGGAACACGCTCTTTTTCTTCGGGCTCGCGATCGGGTTGCTGGCGAAAGGTCCGATCGCGACGGTGCTCACCCTTCTTCCCATCGGAACATGGGCTTTCATGACAAGGCTGGTGGGCGAAAGCTGGAAACGGCTACCGTGGTTGCGGGGAGGTTTTTTCACGCTGGCCCTCGTCGCACCTTGGTACATCGCGGCGGAAATCAGGACTCCGGGGTTTCTCGATTATTTTCTCCTCGGGGAACACCTCAAACGGTTCCTGGTGCCGGGATGGGAAGGCGACCTCTATGGCAGCGCCCACTCCGAAGCACGCGGCACCATCTGGCTTTTCGGGCTCTCCGCCACATTCCCGTGGTCGATGGTCCTGCTTTTTATGGGGCCGGTTTTCTTCCGGCGGCACGCTTCCATCCGCGACGGGCTGCGGGAGGAAAATCATCCATGGTTGTATTATCTTCTCTGCTGGTCCCTCGCCCCGCTGTTCTTTTTCACGCTTTCCCGGAATATCATCTCGACCTACACGCTCACAGGAGTTCCCGCGATCGCGCTGGTCATTCCCGAACTCTGGAGACTCGCCCAGGCCCCTGAAAAACGGCTGCGGATTTTTCTCGGAATCGGAACGGCATTTTCCCTGCTGACGATCTTCGGCATCTGGGTCTGTTACTTGTGGTTCGAAGACTTCGCCCCGAAACGCTCCGAAAAACGCATCACGGAAATCGTGAAAAACTCTCGGGAATTCGATGCATCGAGCCTGCACTATCTGGGTTCACGACGTTATTCAGCATCTTTCTATCGAAACGGCGAAGTCGATTTCATCAAACCGGATAAAGTCCCGGACCTTCTAACTAACAAAAAACACGATGTTCTCGTTCTCGGCAAGAAGGAGGAAAACCGGCTCTCGTCCCTTCTCTCTCCAAACTTCCGAAAGGTAGCCGAAATCGGGCACCGATCGCTCTTTTCCGAAATCCCCACTTCCACCGATGTCCGCTCTCCCAAAAATTGAAGAGGTGCCACCTCTCCCCGTTTCGGGCAGTGTTCACACCAACCCTGAAATCAGCTTCGTCGTCCCCGCGCATAACGAGGCAACCAGCCTTCCCTTTCTCGCTTCACGCCTCCTTTCGCTCTCCCGTCAGCTCGGTTTCACCTGCGAGATCATCCTCGTCGATGACGGCAGTCGGGATGACACCGCCACCGTAGCCGCCGGTTTCGTAGGAAAGATTCCTCTTCGCCTCGTCCGGCTTTCGCGGAATTTCGGCAAAGAACAAGCCGTCACGGCGGGAATCGATGTCGCATTGGGAAACGCCATCGTCATCGTCGACGCCGACCTGCAACACCCGGTCGAGCTCGTCGGTGAATTCATCCGCCTGTGGAAAGAAGGCTACGAAATGGTCTATGGCGTTCGCATCGACCGCAACGAAGAATCCGGCCTGAAACGTGGGGCATCCCATCTCTTCTATCATCTGCTCGGGAAAATGTCCTCGGTGTTCATCCCGCCCGACGCCACCGATTTCCGCCTGCTGGACCGGAAGGTGGCGGACGCCCTGCGCGCGTTGCCGGAAAACAACCGCTTCATGAAAGGACTTTTTCATTGGGTAGGCTTCCGCAGCATCTCGGTTCCTTTTCATCCTCTGCCACGTCATGCGGGGAAAAGCAGCTTCAATTTCACCTGCCTGCTCCAGCTCGGTATCACCGGCCTCACTTCCTTCTCTCAGGTTCCGCTCCGCCTTGCCGCAGCGGTGGGCGGGCTGATCTCCATCGGAGCCCTCCTTTATGCGGCGTGGATTTTCTGCCGCACGCTCTATGTCGGCAGCGATGTTCCAGGCTGGGCCACACTGACCGTCGGCGTGTTATTTCTCGGCGGGGTTCAGCTTCTTTTCATCGGCATCCTCGGAGAATACGTCGGTCGGATTTTCGAGGAAGTGAAAGGGAGGCTGAACTACATCGTCGCCGAAGACAGCGGGCCTTGCGGCCAGATGGAAAATTCGGAACCCGCCGTGCCATGATTCATCGCTTCCTCTTCGTCGGGCTGCTGGCCATGGGCGCGCATTTCATCGCCGCCGCCATCGCCATTTTCATCGGGGTGCCTCCGCTTTTCGCGAACTTCCTCGGCTTTCTCCTCGCGGTGCCCGTGAGCTACCAAGGACATCGTAGCTGGACTTTCCGGGAAAGCCGGACTCCGCACACCGTGGCGTTTCCCCGTTTCGCCGTCATATCCCTCTCCGCTTTCGCCGTGAACGAAATCCTCTATGCCGCCATGCTCGCTCATGCGCCGCTTCACGAAATCGTTTCACTCGCGCTCGTGCTCGGTAGTGTCGCCTTCGGCACCTTTGTTCTCTGCCGTTTCTGGGCATTCCAATCCCGCACACCGTGAAATCCCTCATCCTCTGCGCCGACGACTACGCCCTGAACCCCGGCATCTCCCGGGGCATCCGGCAATTGGCCGCTCGCGGAAAACTCTCCGCAGTCAGTTGCTTCACCTTCATGGCCTCTTGGGAAGCGGAAGGGCCTGCACTCGCAGCCTGCGGCGGGGACTTCGACATCGGACTCCACTTCAGCCTTACCCATCACCTCAAACCCTCCCTCACGGATTGGATCACCCGGTCCCTGCGCGGAAAAATCGACCGGGCGGAAATCGAAGACCATCTGGCATTCCAGTGGGAAAGATTCCGCGGCGTTCTGGGCCGGGATCCCGATTATCTGGATGGCCACCAACACGTCCATGCGCTTCCTGGCATCGCTCCGATCATCGAGGAAACCCTGCATGCTCTTGGAGCTCCCGATACTTTTCCGATCCGTCGCGTGGATCGCCCCTTGCTCCATCCAGCCGCTCTCTCCAAATCCACCGTTCTGCGTTTCCTCGTTCGCCGCGGTCAAAGCGTTCCGATTTTTCCGGGCAATGACCGCTTCGCCGGACTTTATTCCTTTCGTGGAAACTTCTCCTCTCTTCTTTACCGTTGGATCCGGGACGCTCCGGACGGCACCCTCATCATGTGCCATCCCGGATTGCCGGACGACGATTCCGACGATCCCATCGCTTCCGCCAGACTGGTCGAATTCGATACCCTATCCCGTGACTGGTTCGATCAAATCCTCGCAAAATGCGATGCCCGCCTCGGCAGATTCAGCCACATGGCCGCGAATAGCTGAGAGGCTGTCTGAAAAATGGGAATTGGGAATGGCAGGGACGTTTCTCCGAAACGTCCGGTAGTGAGCGGTCCTGAAACAAGGAAATCCCCCACAACGACAAGGTGAACCGCCATCCACCGGACTGATGGGACAGCCGTCCCTGCCAATTTTCAGACAGCCTCTAAGGAAACCGGTTTTCAAATGGGATCTCCCATACGCCTCACAAACTCAGCCCAAAAAAATCCCGCATCACTTCCCGATACACCTCGCGTTTGAACGAGGGCAGCCAATCGAGATCGAATTCCTCCGGGTGAATCCATCGGTAAGCGCGGAACTCGCGGGGCTTCTGGTTCACGTTTACCGCCGGTGCGTTGTCATGCAGGTGGCACAGGTAATAAGTCTGCTCCTGGCCATGATAGCCGTGCTTTCTCAGTTTCTTCTCCCGCACCGCCTCGGGATACAGGTAACGATAGCCCTCCCGCTGGGAAGCAACGGTGTAAAAGGCGGAAGAAATGCCGATTTCCTCCATCACTTCCCGATAAAGCGCCTGCTCCAGCGTTTCGCCGGGGTCCACTCCGCCTTGGGGGAATTGCCAGGCTCCGGGCACGGTCCATCGTTCGCAAATCAAGAGAGAACCTGCGGAATTTACCATCAGCGCGGCCACATTCGGACGGTAACGAACCATGGTCCGAGTCTATGAGGGACTCCGGTTGAGAGACAATGCGCTTTTTGGAAAAGCTGGCCCGGAAGACTTGTCCAGATTCGTTAACTCCGACGACGATGCAACAACAGTGGGCCAAAAGCGACCACTCCCAGCAGCATCGCCGCCGGTTCCGGCACCGTCGTAAAATAGTGGATTGTCACGTTGTCGATCCGGGTGACCCCGACATTCGCCACCGATCCTCCCGACGGAGTGCTGGTCCCGAGCATTTGCAGCCGCAAATGCACCAAGGTTTGATTTTCCAACGCATCGAGCGAACCCAGGTCGAAATCGTAATGGTATTCCGACCTGGCCGAACTCTCGGACCACGCGCCGAAACTGTGAGCCGTCACGGGCGATGTGTATTCGTACACGGAATACGTGATGCCGGTGCTGACGAAAGCGCCTCCCACACTGTAAAAAATCTCGAAACTCCCCGGCCCGGTCGCGCTGCTGCCCTGATCGAAACTCAGGCTCAGATTCCCCACTCCGAGTGTCGAAAACGTGAATTGATAGTAGTCTCCTTCCGCCCAGCGGTTGGACGCGAAAGAGGAGGCGGAACCATTGCCCGTCGGCGAAGAATACGTCGTAATATCGGAAACATGAGACCCGGACACGGTTCCGGTGCCGGTTTCCGCCGCATGAGGGCCGGCGGTGGTGGGAGCGGAGGATTCAAAAGTCCATTGCACCAAAACCGCCGCCGGGAGCTCGGATGCCAGCAAAACCCACAACGGCAACAACAGGATCAACTTCACATTCATGACGTCCGATCCAAAATCAAACTAACATCTAGCTGCCAGTGTATTTTTCTTTTTTCCGAAAAGGCACAAAAAAGGGCCGCGAGCCGGTTTCCCGACCCCCGACCCGTTGAATTTCCACACCCGGCCGCTTACCATTCGCCGCCGATGGCCTTAATCAAGGCGACGGAAACCGCAAGACGGTCCGCCTTCACCGCATTGGCGGCCCGTTGAGCGTCCAGGCGGGTGCGCTCGGCATCCACGAGATCGAGGAAGCTGACGTAACCGGCGGAGAATCGTTTCTCGGACAGTTCGTAGGTTTTTTGCGCCGCCGCCGTGGCGCGGTTTTGCGCTTCCTCACGGCGGGCGAGGATAGAGGTCGCCTGCAGGGCGTTTTCCACGTCGCGGATCGCTTCCAGCACAGTCTGGCGATATTCCGCCGTCACCGCTTCATGCTCGGCCACGAGCGCATCGCGCTGCCTTCTCAAATAAGGCTGGTTGGTAAGCGGAAGAGAGACATTGGGGCCGATGGACCAAACGAGCGAAGAAGACTGGAAGAGCTTCCCGAGAGAGGAAGCGCTGAAGCCGCCGGAAGCCCCGATCGAAAAGGAAGGGTAAAACGCGGCGGTCGCCACGCCGACATTCGCATTCGCGGCGGCCACCAGATGTTCGGAAGCACGGATATCCGGTCGCTGACGGAGCAGCTCGGAGGGGACCGTTCCGGGAACGGAAGGCGGCTTCGGCAAATCGGTGCGCTCGGACACATGAGAACCGGTCGCCGCGGCGCCCGCCAGCACGGCGAGCGCATTGACCAGCTCGGCACGGCTGCGGTCCAGGGCGATCCGCTCGGATTCCGCTGTGGCCACTTCCGTTTCCGCCCGTGAGTAGTCGAGACTGCTAATGGAGCCCGCGTCGCGTTGTTTTTCGAGCAAACCGAGCGCTTTTTTCCGCAGGGCCACCGTTTCGGTCAGCAAGGCCCGGTCCGCATCCACCGCCCGCAAAGCCCAGTAAGTTTGCGCGACCTCGCTGGCCACCGACAACCGCAGGGCATTCAGCCTCTCTTCCTGTGCGGCGGCCTGCGCTTCGGCGGATTCCACACGCCGGGCCAGTTTCCCCCAAACGTCGAATTCGTAGCTCAGATCGACCGGCAGCGAGACATGATTGCTGACGGAGCGGGAGGAAGTCGCGGACGCGTAGCTTTTCGAACGCTCACCGGAAAGCCCGAGATTGATCGAAGGAAGATATTCCGAACGCACGGCCCGGCTCAATTCCCGCGCCTGCCGCAGACGCGCGGAAGCGGCGGCGATGTTCTGGTTGTTCTCCAACGAACGCTCGATCAGCGAGGTCAGCGTGCTGTCCTTGTACAATCTCCACCAGTTTTGAGGCTTCGGCTGATTGTCCGGAGAATGGCGTTTCCATTTCACCCCTCCTTGCGAAAAGGACGCGGGCAGATTCACTTCCGGAGTCTGATGATTCGGCCCGACTTTACACCCCGTCAGGGCGAGCAGGGCGGACACGGGGATCAGGCATCGGGCGGGGCGGCTCATGTTCATGCGCGACGAATCAATCATATTCTTGCTTGCATGCAAGTGGATGCTTGCAAAAAATACCGTCATGGCAACCGATCCTCCTTCCAAGACCACCAAGACCCGGCTCCGCCTTTTGGAAGCGGCCCGCGCCGAATTCAGCGAAAAGGGACTGGAAGGCGCCACCACCCGGGGCATCGCCGAACGAGCCGGCTGCAACGAAGTCACCCTGTTCCGCCATTTCGAGAACAAACAGAAACTCCTCTCCGCCGTCGTTCAGGAAACCTCGGAGGAATTTCGCCATTTCTGCTCCTGTCCTGGCAAGATGAGCGGCGACCTCGCCGAAGACCTCCTCCTTTTCGGCAAAGCCTACAACGATTCCCTCGTCCAGTGCGAAGGCATGGTCCGCACCCTCATCGGCGAAAGCTCCCGCAAGCCCAATCTCTGCCAGGAACTGATCGGCGACGTCCTCCTGCCCTTCCACCGCAGCATCAGCCATTATCTCGAAGAACGCATTCAGGCAGGCGTCGTCCGGCCCGATCTCAACACCCTCGCTTTCGCGGAAATTTTCACCTCCGCCCTGTTGGGCAGCCTGCTCCGCCGCACCTCGGGACTCTCCACCCTCGACAAGGAAACCGGCTATCGCTCCGTCGTCGATCTGCTGATTCGGGGCATCGGAACCTGATTTCGCTTCTCTCCCCAAGCGATCCATCCGGGCCGCTTTTCTGGGATTGGCTCATTTTTGTTCGCGTGAACATCTTTTTTCTTGTGCTCGAATCCGATGCATGAAAGCTTGCGGCACAACTCCACCCATATGGCCGCCAAACAAAGCTCTGAAGAAATCGCCTCCGAAAAACTCGCCGAAGCCCGCAAGCGCAACCTCGACCTTGCCATTTCCAACATCCAGAAGGAATTCGGCGAAGCGGCCATCATGCGCATGGGCGACGGCCATCGCGTCGATGTCGATGTCATCCCCACCGGTAACCTGCTGATCGACCGCGCCCTCGGCGTCGGCGGCTTCCCCCGCGGCCGCATCATCGAAATCTTCGGCCCGGAATCTTCCGGCAAAACCACCCTCACCCTCACCGCCATCGCGCAGGCCCAGAAAAAAGGCGGGCTGGCCGCCTTCATCGACGTCGAGCACGCCCTCGATCCCCAATACGCCAAAAAGCTGGGCGTGAACATGGACGATCTCCTCGTTTCCCAACCCTCCTCCGGCGAAGAAGCCCTGCAAATCTGCGAAGCCCTCGTCCGCTCGAACGCCATCGACGTCATCGTTCTCGATTCCGTCGCCGCCCTCGTCACCAGACAGGAGCTCGACGGTGAAATCGGCGACTCCACCGTCGGCGCGCAAGCCCGCCTGATGAGCGCCGCCATGCGCAAACTCACCGCCCTGATTTCGAAAGCCCGCACCGTCTGCATCTTCACCAACCAGATCCGCGAAAAAATCGGCGTCATGTTCGGCAACCCGGAAACCACTCCCGGCGGCCGCGCCCTGAAATTCTTCGCCTCCGTCCGCGTGGACATCCGCCGCACCGGCCAGATCAAAGCCACTGACGGCTCCGTCACCGGCAGCCGCACCAAGATCAAAGTCGTCAAAAACAAGGTCGCCCCGCCCTTCACCGAAGCGGAATTCGACATTATGTACAACGAAGGAATTTCCTCCACCGGTTCCCTGCTCGACCTCGCGCTGGAAATGGAAATCGTCCAGAAACGCGGCTCCTGGTTCAGCTACAACGGCACCCAACTCGCCCAGGGACGTGACGCGGCAAAAGAACTTTTGAAAAACGATCCCGCCCTCTACGCCGAGATCGAAGAAAAAGTCATCGCGGCCCTCGAAGCCTCCCGGAAGAAAAAATAGACCCGATCGTGGTTGCGGCGTCCCGCCGCAATGAAGAGAAAAACAGTGGCTGGGCCATCTTGGCCCAGTCCGTTGCCGGGGCTTCCAGCCTCGCAATCTCTTCATCAAAAGCGTATAGCTCGCACGCCAAAGGCAATCCTCGCACAAAGCCGCAGAGCACGGAGTTTTTTCCCATTTTCAATCGCCTCCGCGTCCCTCCCGCTCCACGCGAGGTCATGAAAAACCGAAACCACCAGCCACGGAAAACAGCAAAACGCTACATACCGTTTGCCAAAAGAAATTACCGAAAGGATTGGAGGAAATTGGAGCACGGACTTCAGGCCGACCCGGAGCATCCAGCCTTTCACTGGGAGCGCGGACTTCAGTCCGCTTCAAAGAATCCCGCCAACAATGCCAAGCGGACTGAAGTCCGTGCTCCAATTTCGGCACCCACTTTTGGCAATGAGTCTATTCTCCCTCTACGACTTCGATTCCTCCGCCGATTCATTCCGAGCCTCCTCCGCCAACCGCTCGTAATCATCCCTCATCCGGTCCAGGTCTTCCTCCTCCATTTCCTCCAGATCGAGCAGGGAATTCCGTGCTCCATCCAGCGCCCGGATCAATTCGTCCAGCTTCACCTGCACCGCTTCCGAGTCCCGGTTTTGCGTGCACTGGATCAGGAACACCATCAGAAAGGTTACGATCGTTGTCCCCGTGTTAATGACAAGCTGCCATGTGTCGCTATAGCCGAACAACGGTCCGGTCACTGCCCACACCAGCACCACCGCCGTTGCCAGCCCGAAAGTCGCCGGTTTCCCGGAAGCGCGTGCGGTGGCCTTGGCGAAACGGGAAAACCAGGATTGGGAACGCGGGCTCATAGGACTCCTCACCCCTTCGCGCGGAATCCGCCGCTGTCAAGAAACTCCCTGGATCACAGATCCTTATAAGGCATGGAAAACGTATCGCCCTCTTCGAGGCGTCCGCTTTCCAGTCCTTTCCGGAACCAGCGCATGCGCTGCGCCGATGTGCCGTGGGTGAACGAGTGAGGTACCACCCGGCCCTGCATCTGCTTCTGGATCGCATCGTCGCCGATCGCATTCGCAGCCTGCATCGCTTCCCGGATGTCCTCTTCATCCATGTGCACCACCTGCTGCGCATGGTGCGCCCAGACGCCCGCATAAAAATCCGCCTGCAACTCCAGCCGTACCGAATACTCATTGTAATCCGGCCTGCCCCGCATCGCCGCCACCCGTTCGGAAGTGCCCATCAGTTTCTGGACGTGATGGCCCACCTCATGGGCGATCACATAGGCCTGCGCGAAATCTCCGGGAGAGCGGAAGGTTTTCGCCAATTCGTCATAAAAGCTCAGATCGATGTAAACCTTCTGGTCAGCCGGGCAATAAAACGGCCCCTGTGCCGCGCTGCCCATTCCGCACGCCGTCCGCACCTGCCCCCGATAAACCTCCAGCGTCGGCATCACATAACGACTTCCTCGTTTCGCGAATTCCGCCGTCCACACATCTTCCGTGGAGGTCAGCACCTTTTTCACGAAACGAAATCGCTCCTCATCCGCCGGACTCACCTGGGCCTGACTCGCCGCCGGCCCTCCTCCCAACAGCATGGAAGGATCCACGATCCCCAGTTTCCACAAAAACAACCCGGCAATGATCGCCACCAGAATGCCTTTGAAGCCGAACACCCGACCGATCATCGTCAACAACCCGAAACCTCCTCCCCCGAACCCGCCACCACCTCCGCCGCTTCGGCCTCGCGAGTCCCGCACATTGTCACTCTCTCTGACGTTTTTCAGGTCCATAATCGATCACGGGTTATTCCCACTCGCACCGTAGCGATTCCGCCATTTGCTGCAAGCATCGAGAAACGACCCGCGGTCCGGCTCGGGAGAAATTTCAACCGCGAATGGACACCAAGAAACACGAATCCTATGATGCTCCAAAGATTTGGGAAAAACCCGATTTCATTTCTCCGGGGGATTCCGGCAAATCCCTCAATTCTTGCCTATTCGCGTTCGATTGGCGTCCATTCGCGGTTGTAAAATCCTGATCCGGGTGGTCTGCTTCCTCTAACTTGACAACCCTGACCGGAGACCAAGAGTGTTCTTTTTCGGAAAAATCACGGGGATTTCCACCAATACGGAAATTTTTCTCCGGATTCGTGCAAAATACGCTTTCAGAAATCTGATAGTAACAGTTAAAAATCCGCCGTGAAAATTGTAAGGTCTTGCAACGGATGGAAAATCGCTAAAAAAGCGTCCGATACCGAAACTTTCAATTTGAGTCAGCTCGCTTACGAATGCGGTTACCGGATCGACGCGATGAGTGTCCGGATCGGATGCAGTGAGCGTCGGCTGTTGGATATTTTCAAACGCGACGTAGGACTTGGCGCGAAGGCATGGACCCGCCAGGAACGCGCCGTCGTGGCGAGGCGTATGCTGGCCGCCGGAGAAAAACCGATCACGGTGGCCAAAAGACTCGGTTTCAATTCATTCCACAACTTCCGCCGGGATTTCATCGCGTTTCATCAGGTATCACCCACGGTCTTCCGACACCACCACACCCGACACCGCCAGATGACGAGTTGAAGTGGTATCCTCCCGTTGATACTCTAAAAATAGAGTGACCACAAAATAAAGGGCACCGCGAATCTTACGAATGCGGCGAATACAGCATTTTGCTATTTCTTGTCGCCGCGAGGGAGTTTGATTCCAAAGAATTCTTGACCACGGATTTGCGCGGAGAAAATATCCAATGCAAGTTGTTGAAAATCAGTAAAATCCGTTAATCTGTAGTCAAACCATCCCTATTTCGCAGGAAAGAAACCCGGATTTTTCAAGGCCGCGTCATGCGTTCCGGAACCACCCAAGCGTCGAATTCTTCGGCGGTGAGGTAGCCGCTGGCGATGGCGGATTCCCGCAGCGAAATGCCCTGACGGTGCGCGTTTTTCGCAATCGAGGCGGCTTTGTCATAACCGATGTGAGAGTTCAGCGCGGTGACGAGCATCAGGCTATCGGAAAGATAGGCACTGACTTTTTCCCGGTTCACTTGCAGACCGGCAAGGCAATGCTCGGCGAAGCTTTCCATGGAATCGCTGAGCAAGGTCACGCTGTGGAGGAAGTTGTGGATCATCAGCGGGTTGAAAACGTTCAGCTCGAAGTTCCCCTGCGAGGCGGCGATGCCGATGGCGGTATCGTTCCCCATCACCTGCACGGCGACCATGGTCATCGCTTCGCATTGGGTCGGGTTCACCTTGCCGGGCATGATGGAGGAGCCGGGTTCGTTTTCCGGCAGGCTGAGTTCCCCGAGGCCGCAGCGCGGGCCGCTGGCCAGCCAGCGCAGGTCGTTGGCGATCTTCATCAGGGAAGCGGCCAGCGTTTTCAGCGCACCGGAGGCGAAGACGAATTCGTCATGGGCGCTGAGCGCGGCAAATTTGTTCGGATGGCTGGCGAAGGGCAGGCCGGTGAGTTCCGCGATGGCCGCGGCGGCGCGTTCGGCGAATTCCGGATGCGAATTCAGGCCGGTGCCCACGGCGGTGCCGCCGATCGCGAGATCCCGCAGACCGGTTAGAGAAAGTTCGATGCGATCGATATCGCGGTCGATCAGGGAAACGTAGCCGGAAAATTCCTGCCCGAAGGTAACCGGCGTGGCGTCCTGAAGGTGCGTGCGGCCGATTTTCACGATGTCGTTGAATTCCACCCGTTTCGCTTCCAGCGCGTCCCGGAAGGTCTTGCACGCGGGCAGCAGGCGGTGCGTCACTTCCTCCACGGCGGCGATGTGCATGGCCGTCGGGAACGTATCGTTCGAGGACTGGGACGCGTTCACGTCGTCGTTCGGGTGGATCGGGGTTTTCGATCCCATTTCCCCGCCCGCGAGTTCGATGGCGCGGTTGGAAATCACCTCGTTGGTGTTCATGTTCGTCTGGGTGCCGCTGCCGGTCTGCCAGACGCGAAGGGGGAACTCGCCATCGAGCTTGCCTTCGATGACTTCATCCGCCGCCCGCGCAATGAGCTGATATTTCTCGTCGCTGATCTTGCCGAGCTCCGCATTCACCTGAGCACAGGCTTTTTTCAGGATTCCCAGAGCGCGGATCATCGCCCGTGGCATGATGTCGTGGCCGATGGCGAAATACTTGAGGGAACGTTGGGTTTGGGCACCCCAGTAATGTTCGCTGGGGACTTCGATTTTGCCCATCGTGTCGGATTCCGTACGCATAGGAATTCACCATCGACGGAATCAGCAAGGTCTCAAGCACGGAGCAAATTATGGCGAATCAATCGCAAAAGACCGCTATGGAACTCCAAAACAATAGAGGACATAGTGGTTGCGGCGTCTCGCCGCAATGAAGGGAAATGGTGGATGCGGGAGATGCCGCATCCACGATCCGAAAACGTTGGTGCCGGTGGGGACACCGGCACTCCGTCCATTTCTCCTTCCATTTTCAAGCCGCCGGGATCGATGCCGGAACATTGATAACCTTGGTCTTGGCCCATTCGTCACCGAGGCGGTAGCCTTCTTCCGGTTTGCCGTCGCGGGTCAACAGGACGATGAGTTCGACGAGGGAGAGGACCAACGACACGGCATTCCGAATCAAGCAGGGCTCCCATTTATTTACCAGTGATTCACCTTCTTTTGTAACAGCTTGGATTTTAACAACTTTTTTCCCAATGCTTTGTCCTCCTAAAAAAGGCAAAGAGTCGCGCGTCAACCAATATCCAATTGCGGCCAAAGAGCCTACCGTGCCCAACACATTGGGTAGGATGAGTCCAAGAATGAATGAAATCATCGCACATACGAGCCCATCAATCAAGGCAGCCACAATCCGGTTGTTCACCGAGGCGAGCGCTCCGGCTTCCGGCTCGGGTTCCGCGGCCACTGCCGCCTCGGCGGGTTTGGGAGGAGGCTCGGAGAAGGCCGGTTTGAGGGGAGCCACTTCCTCGGAAACGGCGGCTGCCGGTGACGGGATGTTGACCGGAGCCGGGCTTGGCGTGGAAACATTCGGCGGAGGAATGTTCGGGGCCGGGATATTGGGCGGAGGCGTCGGGCGATTGATGGCGTCCGGCGGCGGCGGTCCTTGCGGGGTGTTTTTTTCCTGATCTGGGTCCATGATTTCTATGCCTTGCCTATCTCATAGCGAAAGTTTCGGGAGGGTCAACGACGGAGCGCCCGATGAAACAAATCCAGCACCAGCCGCTGGGCGAGCATCGCCAGCTCCGGATCGTAGCGCTCGCCTTCATCCCGGAGGAAGGCATGCGCGGCATTCACCTCGTGCCAGGTGAAATTCACACCTGCATCCGTGAACCGCTGATAGAGCAGTTTCCGCCCTTCCACCGGAACGTGCGGGTCCTGCCGACCCCACAGCATCAGCACTTCCGCGTCGAGTTCGTCCAGCCGCTCGATCGTCTGCTTGCCATCTCCGGCGGGCATCGTTTCCGAATGGATGTCCGTCGCGTAAAAACATCCCGCAGCCAACACTTTCGGATGCAGGGCCGCGCGGAACGCGAGGTGCCCGCCGAGGCACACGCCCCAGGAGCCGATCGCGCCATTGCAGAAATCCTGCGCCTCCAGCCACTCCACGATCACCGCCGTATCGCGGTCATGCGCGGTGAGCGGCTTGGTGAATTTATCGGCGTTTCCCTTGTCTTTCCCGGCATCGTCGTAAGCCAGCACCGTGCCGATCGGATTCAATTCATGGAAAACCTCCGGCACGATCACCACGTAGCCGTGCCCCGCGAGAAACGCCGCCGTGCGCGAGATCGGCTCCGTGATTTGGAAAATCTCCGAGTAAAAAATCACCGCCGGATATTTTCCCTCACACACCGGGCGGAAGACCGCGCAACGCATCACACTCTCCCCGCTCGGCAAGTCCTGCCACGATTTCTGAATGACCATGCTTCTCCTTAGAGTTTCATCAAGACGTTCTCACGCAAAAAGAAAGATCCGACTGATCTGTCTGATCCGACTGATCTACGGTTCAAAATTTCCCGAACCCTTGCAAGATCCCGTGACAAAGGCCATCTTACCCGACATTCCTACCTCTTATGGCCGCCCCATCTTCTCCCGTGCCGCTTCGTCCAGCTCCTCCACGCAAGCCCGCGGGTGACGCCATCGGCGGTATCTGGTTCGTGGCCCTCACCGCCGCCATCATCTCAGCCCTCTACTTCGGACGGGAAGTGCTCATCCCGCTCGCCCTCGCCCTGCTCATTTCCTTCCTGCTCGCACCGCTGGTCTCGAAGCTCGAGCGCTTTCTCCACCGCATCCCCGCCGTGCTCATCGCGCTCGGGCTGATCCTCACTTTCACCATTTCCTCCGCCTGGATCATCACCCAGCAGGCCGTCGACCTCGCGGAACAATTCCCCAGCTACAAGGAAAACATCCGCGCCAAGCTCCGCTCCATCAAGGTCCCGGAAAACGGCGTTTTCACCAAACTTTCCGACGCGCTCGAAGACCTCAAACAAGATGTCCCCGCCGTCCTGAAATCCGAGCCGGAATCCCAAAAACCCCGCGACCACTCCGAGGCGATGGCCGTGCGGGTGGTGGAAAATCCCTCGCAAAACCCCTTCGAGCTCGCCCGCACCTGGTTCACCCCCGTGCTCGGCCCGCTCGGCACCTCCGCCCTCGTTTTCCTCCTCGTCGCCTTCATGCTGTTGAAATGGGACGACCTGCGAAACCGCACCGTCCGCCTCATCGGCCAGGGCCGCATCAGCCTGACCACCCGCGCGATGGACGACGCCGGTCGGCGCATCCGCCGCTACCTGCTGATGCAGCTCGTCGTCAACGTCACCTACGGCATCCCTCTGGCCATCGGACTCTACTTCATCGGCGTGCCGAACGCCGTGCTATGGGGCGTGCTCGCCACCGTGCTACGATTCATCCCGTACATCGGCCCGTGGATCGCCGCCGCCTTTCCGATCCTCGTTTCCCTCGCCGTTTCCCCGAGCTGGTGGCCGCCCGTCCTCACCATCGGCCTCTTCGTCGTCATCGAACTCATCAGCAACAACGTCCTCGAACCCTGGCTCTACGGCTCCAGCACCGGCGTTTCCTCCATCGCCCTCATCGTCGCCGCCGTGTTCTGGACGTGGATGTGGGGCCCCGTCGGCCTCGTGCTCGCCACTCCCATCACCGTTTGCCTCGTCGTGATGGGCCAGCACATTCCACGCCTGTCCTTCCTCAACATCGCGCTGGGTGAGGATGAAGCGCTCACCCCCGCAGAAGACTGTTACCACCGCCTGCTCCGCTCCGGGCCACACGACGAAGCGGAATTCGTCGACACCTACCTGAAAAACAATACAATCACCGAGCTATACGACGACGTTCTCGTCCCCGTCCTCGTCGCCGCGGAATCCGACTTCCGCGACGGCTTGCTCGAAGCCGGCGAACACTCGAAATTCACCACCGCCCTGCGCGACCTCATCGACGACCTGCCGGAAAAATCCGAGCTTCAGGAATCCGGCTGCCGCATCGAAATCTTCGGCTCCCGCGCCGACCGCGACGGCACCGCCAGCCTCATGCTCGCCCAGGCGCTCCGCGATCATTCGCTCGACGCCCGCGCCACACCCGACAAGCGCGCGCCCTCCCGCCTCGTCTCCGATTTCGAAAAACAACTCGTCGATCTCGCCATTCTCACCGCCGTTTTTCCGACCACCGCCTTTCAGGTGCGGAACCTCGCCGAAAAAATCCGCCGCCGGATGCCGGAACAGAACATCGCCGTTCTTTTGCTAAGTCATGACTCCTCTCCGGAAGAAGACGCGAAAGTCCTCAATGACGCCGGTGTCAATCTGATCTTCCGCAGCTTCTCCGACGCCGTCGCCCACTGCCAGGCATTCGCCGAAGAAACCACCCGTCCCCAACCCCTCGCCCCCTCTCCCGAACAGGAACACCAGCGCCTCGCCGCACTCGAACGCCTCGGCATTCCCGGCTCCTTCCCCCCCGCCGCCCTGCAACGCCTGGTGGAAAAAAACGCCCGCATTTTCCAGTGCCCGATGGTTTCCCTGAATTTCATCGATCACGAGCACCAGATCGTCAAAGTCCACCACGGCCTTCCCGCCGATCTCCCCGACCTGCCGCGCGACCAAGCCCTCTGCAACCAGATCGTCGCGACCGGTTCCAGCCTTATCCTCGAAGACCTTCGCAAAGACCGCCGTTACCGGGAAAACGCCTTCGCCCAAGCCACCGGCGCGCGCTTCTACGCCGGTGCCCCGCTCACCACCCGCGACGGCCACACCCTCGGTTCCCTCTGCCTCATGGACACCCAGCCGCGCCGTTTTTCCCGCAGCGAACAACGCCTGCTCGAGGAAAACGCCGCCGAAATCATGGAAACCCTCGAACGCATCGCCAAGGAGCAGACGATCTCAGTGGATGCCATCAACTCGCTTTCGAGGGAATAGCGGACCGCGACAGCAACCCGCCGCTCATCTTCAGCAACACCCCGCGAGCGGGAAAAGGTGGAAGTCGCTAGCGTCCCGGCCATGTTCTGCTCCTGGAAGACCCGCCCCGACGCGCCTTGCAGCTGCGCCTATCAGTTGCGCAGCCCGGTCCATGAGTTGCTCAACCACCTCTGTTGCCTCGGCAAAGGCACCCTGGTGCTTCGCCGTCCCGGCATCAGCTTCGCGAAATCCACTTCCTTCGGCCTGCACATCACGGACCGCGCCAGCGACTGGAAATTGCTTCGTGATTCCATCAGCGGGCTGGAGACCGATCTGGGCCGCGAGCTGCGCGTTTACCTGCTGCGGGAACTCTCCGAGCCTCGCCCCATCTTCGCCATGGGTCCTCCGGGAAAACCGGTGGAACTCTCCATCCGCCTCGACGGCCTCACCTGGCAGGCGCCCGCGATCCAGCAGATGATCCAACGCTTCGACGGTATTTCGCTGGACTGCGTGGAAAGCCACCGGCTGGGAGCCGGAGCATGGCTCGACGAATGGGAGCAGCCCCGCCCGGCGGACGAAAAAGTCCCGGCGGACCTCATCGAGGACGCCCGCGAAAACCTTCACCGCTGCCAGTCCCTGCACGTCGCCATCCGCACGGACACCCATCGCAGCACCATGCATTTCCGCCCGTCCTTCATCGATTCCGAAGGCTCCGTCCTCCGTATCGCCGACAAGCAACGCCACCACATCGTCTATGCGGATGTCAGCGCCCGGGACTTCTCCCTGAGCAATCTGGGCAACCGCCAGCTTTTCCTCACCCACGTCTGATTTTCATGAGCGCCCAGCCATCCACCACCCATCGCCACCACCTGCTGGACACTTCTCCCGAGGAAGTCCTGCTTTCCCTCACCAGCGAAGCCCCTCTCTATCTGCACGCCCGGAACTGGATGGCGGAAATGGCGGCCATCCGTCCGTTGACGGAACCGATCCTCGACGAGGAGCAGCTCTGGCTCAGCTACCCGGAGCAAGGCTTGACGCTCTCGCTCTCCGCCATCCGCTGCCTGCACCGCGTTTCCATCGAGCACCGCTGCCGGACCTCGCTCGCACTGGAAATCGCCACCCGGGGCGAGCCCCGCAGCATTTCCATCGCCGCCATTCCCACGCTCAGCGATCTGGACGCCTTCGCCGAAAAGCTCGCCCCGCACGCCTGCACGCCGCTCACCCGCGAGACCTACGAAACCTGGAGGAAAAACCACCTCATCCGCCCTACCGCCTGCCCGTGCTGCCAGGAGGCCGCGGAAAAACGGCGCAAAAACCCGGAAAACAACCCGATCACCCGCATCCTGTGCAGCGCCATCGACCAGCGCCAAACCCTGCACTGCACGCTCAGCGCCCGCGCTTTCCATTTTTCCCAGTCCATCCTGCCCCACCACATCCTGCTCTCGGACAAGCACATCAGCGTCACCGGAGACGACCACCGCAGCATGCTCGAAATCGACCCCGGCCTCTGCCATTCCCTTCACATCGAGCGCCGGGTAGTCGATGCCGAGCAAGTCACCCGGCTCATGTTATTCAACTCCCTGGGCATCCCCGAGCTGACCCTCGAAACCTCCGGTTGGGACTCCGCCGCTCATTGGCAGGAGCTGTGTATGTAAATCTCCTATAAGCCTTATAGGCCCTATAGGACTTATCAATCACCCCCTGCCCCGCAACGGCGGTGGACCTTTCTTCTCTACCGGTGCTTCCAGCCAGGCCCGCACACGCCTCGGGCGTGAGCCGGTGAAGACAAATACCCCCTCCGGCCCCGCGGCATAGCGAAGCGTCCCCTGTTTCTTATCGCCCCGGGCCACGCAACTCCATGCGACGGGGGCATGCGGCGGGAGCTTTCCGCGAATCCAGAACCCGTCATCGGTCAGGCGGGTTCTCAGCGGCATCAGGGACGAAGATGTCTCGTCATGAGGCTGGGCCGACGGGTCCCCGGCGTTTTTCTTCCGGATCAGCCGGAACAGCATCCACGCCGGAAGCAACACGCAGCCCAACGAACAAAGGGTCCCAAGCCACGAATTCTCGGATTCTTTCGACGAGTCCTCAAGAAACAGGTCATCGATCGAAGTTTCCGGCTCTGGAGAGGTTTCCTCCGTTTTGGAAACCGGGGGATTTTCCGCGACTTCCTCGATCCGGACGGTGGGTTCCGGAGACGGCACCTCTTGCGCCCATACCACGGCGGACGAGAGGACAAAACAGACGAGGAAAAATTTCATGACCACGACTTACCACAAATCCCCGCCCGATCCGGAGTGGGAAATTCCACCATTTTTCCCTTCGGCGCGAAGGTGCTTGGCGCGCTCCGCCCCGCCATCCATATAGTATCGACCATGACGACAGATGTGCCCCCGGCTCCCGAACAAGCCCCGGTCAACCCACTGGTTCTCGCCCTGAAATCCCTCCTTCTGGTTTTGTTCTGCGGCTGCGTCGGCTACCTCGCCGCGAAAAAAGCGAATCTGGGGCTGGTGCCCGGAGCCGTCATCGGCATTTCGCTTTCCGGCGTCGGATTTTTCGCCCTGATGAAACTGCGGGGCGCGCCGCGCGAGATGGGATTCACCTTCGGGCTGAAATTCCTGAGCGTCACCGCTTACAAAGTCCTCAACACCACGCTGGTCCTCTGGCTCGCCAGCGACATGGGCTACAGCAAGGAAAGCGCGCTGGCGCTCATCGCGGGGTGGTCCATCCTGATGTCGATCATCACCCTGCTCGCGGGTTCGATCACGGATGCGCTCGGCCTGCGGCGCACGCTCCTGATCGGCGTCACGCTGTGCGTGCTGACCCGCCTCGTCATGGTGTTTTCGCCAAGCCCCGCGCTCGCGTTGATTTGCGGTTTGTTCCCGCTGGCGGTGGGTGAAGCGCTCTGCACGCCGGTGCTCGTCGCCGCGCTCCGCCGCTACTCGTCTCCCAGCCAGCGCTCCGTCGCATTTTCCCTTTTCTACGCGCTCATGAACTTCGGTTTCATGGTCGCCTATTTCGTCTTCGACGGCGTGCGGGAATCCTTGGCGAACGGTGGAAGTTTCTACGGCCTGAGCGATTACCGGACGCTGTTGCTCTCCAGCACGGGGATCGAGCTTCTGATGTTTCCCCTGATCCTGTTCCTCCGGCGCGGCGCGGAAATGACACCTCACGGGCTGGTCGTGACACCGGAGACCAAAAAATACCCGGACGCCGGATTTTTCCAATCCGTGAAATTCACCGTTTGCGACGCGGCCAGGGACACCGGCCGGCTCTTCGCGGGGCTGGTGAAAACCGCCGGTTTCTATCAGCTCATGGTCTTCCTGCTGATGATCGGATTTCTGAAAGTGGTCTTCAACGTCATGGATTACATCCTCCCTACCTTCGCCATCCAGGAGCTGGGAGCGGACGCCCGCGTCGGTCGCTTCAACGCGATCAACGGCATTCTCATCCTGATCCTCGCGCCCGCCATCGGGTTGCTGACGCAGAAATTTTCCGCCTATTCCATGGTGATTCTCGGAGGATTCATCACCGCGCTGTCGTTCATCTTCATCATCGTGCCGCCCGCGGTTTTCCAGGGCGCGGCCGATGGCTGGCTGGGAAAGGCCATCGGAAACGGCTACATGGAGCTCAAGGGCAGCGTGCATCCCTACTACGTGATGATCGCGCTCTGGCAGGTCCTGTTCTCGGTGGGAGAAGCATTTTATTCCCCCCGCGTGTATGAATACGCGTCCTCGATCGCGCCGAAGGGCCAGGAAGCGTCCTATGCCTCGCTGTCCTATGTGCCGCTTCTCATCGGCAAGCTCATCACCGGAGCCGCTTTCGGCGGATTGCTGGCGAAGTATTGTCCACCGGAAGGCCCGCGCGATCCCGGCACGATGTGGCTGATTATCGGCTCTCTCGTGCTGGTCGCTCCCGTCGGGTTGCTCGTCATGAAACCCTTCATCCGCGTGAAGGAAGAAGGGCGGGAAGCCTGAAACCTCCGCCAATTTCCTCTCATGAGGTACGTCCTGCCACTCGCCTGTTCCCTCGCCGCGCTGCTCGGACCGCTCGCCGCGCATCCGACGGAAGCCCGCGGGTGGACGGACCAGAAAGGCCGCACGCTTCAGGGCTCTTTCCTCTCCGCCACCGAGACCACGGTGGAAATCCGCCGGACGGACGGGAAATTTTTTTCGATCCCCCGCGCCACGCTCAGCAAGGAGGATAACGATTACATCGATTCCCGTCGCGCCACGCAGGCCGAAGATTCCAAGACTCACCGGCATCCGATGCTGGCTGGCTACGACCCTTCGGTGACGAATTTCCACGAACCGTGGCCGGACCGCGTGGGCTACGAAGGCGACGCGCCGATCACCGTGATCGAGGAATCCCCCGAGGCAAACCGCTACATTTACGAAAGCCCGCATTTCCGCTTCCAGAGTAACGTCATTCTCCGGCCCAGCCTGATCGCCAAGGTCGCGACCATGTTCGAGGCCAGCTACGAACTGCACCGGCAGGTCCCCTTCAACAACCGCCGCACCCGCTCGCCGGACGCGGGGAAATTCAAGGCCAAATTATTCGAAACGCTCGACCAGTATTACGCGGCGGGCGGCGCTCCCGGCTCGACCGGCTACTACTTCGGCCGTACCGACGAATTCATCCTCCCGCTGACCAGCCTCGGCGTGAAAAAAGTCGGCAGCGGCTACATGTTCGACCACACCGGAAACAACCACGTGTTTTTCCACGAAATCACCCACCAGCTCTGGGCGGACATCGGCGAATGCGCGGGCTCCTGGATGGTCGAGGGATTCGCCGAATTCATGGGCTGCGCACCTTATCGCAACGGCCGGTTTTCCCTCATCCAACAACCCAGCCACGCGCTGGAATACGCCACCGGCTACGGCAAGGACAATCAGGGCGGACGCGCGCTCGGCAAGGAAATCCAGATGCCGCGCCTGGAAACGCTGATGACCATGTCGCAGGCGGAACTCTATCAAAATCCGAACGTGAACTACGGCTACGGCCTGCTGCTCGTTTACTACTTCATCTATCTGGACGGGGAAAACGACGCCGCCCGCTTCAAGGACTGCATCCGCGCCCTGCAGGAAGGCAAGGACGCCGCCGCGGCCCGCGCGGTGCTGCTCGGCGGACGCACGTGGGAACAACTCGAAGCCGACGTTTCAGCTGGATTCCGCCCGAAGGGCATCCGCATCCGGTTTTGAATTGGAGAGCGGACTTCAGTCCGCCCCAAAGAATCCAGCCTCACTGGGAGCACGGACTTCAGTCCGATCCATCCAAGCTTACTGAAATCCGCACCCCCAGTAAGCCGGCAAATCGAAACGGACTGAAGTCCGCGCTCCAATTCACAACTGGAACAACCCCGTAGCCACCAGCGAGGCGATCACCAGACTGAGCGCGATGCGGTACCAGCCGAAAACGCCCAGTCCGTGGCTTTGCAGGTAGGACACCAGCCACTTCACCGCGATCACCGCGGACACCGTCGCGGCGACCACCCCGACGATCAATGGCAACGGGCCGTAGGTTTCCCACATCAGCTTGGTTCCCCCGCCCCACACATCGTAAGCGGGTCCCAACCCCTCGACCTTCCAGACCGCCTTTTTCAGAGTCGCCGCCGTCAGCGTAATCACACCGAGCAAAAAGGAATACTCCACCGCCGCACGCACCGAAAGGCCCACCAGCAAACCGCCCAGAATCGTCATCAGGCTGCGGCTCGTCCCCGGCCACATCGCGAGGCACTGCATCAGGCCGATCACCAGCGCCATTTTCCACGTCAGCTCCACCAGATCCCTGCCGCCGCTGTTTTTCTGCCCGAAACGGTTCGTCCGGGTAATCCATAAAATCGCCACTCCTCCGACGAACAACGCCAGAGTGATCGGCCAGGGTTTGAAGAGCTTCGATTCGATCCAGTCATCGAACAACACCCCGAACACCGCCGCCGGCAGGAAGCCCGCGATCATCGCGATCACCAGCTTCAACCCCTCCGGATCCTTCCCCAGCACCCCGCGAAACATTTGGCCGACCCGCTTCGCGTAAAGGCCGAGCACCGCCAGAATCGCTCCTCCCTGGATGCAGATCGCGAACGCATCCGCCGCGACTTTTTCCGAAGCGCTCGCCGTGCCGATCCCCATGTAATGCTGCGCCAGAAGCAAATGTCCCGTCGAACTCACGGGCAGATACTCCGTAATTCCCTCGATCACTCCCAAAATCAGTGCCTGCAGTGCGTTCATGGAGGTGCGAACCTTGCAGACTCCCCCTCGGTCCGGCAAGGGATTTACGGTTGCATCTCCGCCGCCCAGCCCTGAGCTTCCCCCGTCGCGTATCCTCCCGCCACCGCATGAAACAGCGTTACCTCAAACTGGTCCGTCAGACTTTTCGGACGCTCCGGCACCGCCGCCTGCGCCACCGCTCCTGGTGGAAGGCCCTGACTCGCCCGCTGTTCGCCCGCGCCCTGTGGGTCCCGTGCCGGGATAGCGTGGCCACCGGGCTGGCCGTCGGGCTGTTTTTCGCCATGATCCCCTTCATCCCGCAGGCGCTCTGCGCGGCCATCGTCTCCATGAGATTGCGGGGAAACATCCCCTTCGCCGTCGCCGCCTGCTTCGTCAGCAATATTTTCACCAACGTCCCGATCTTCTACACCCAGATCAAACTCGGCACCTGGCTCATCAACACCGCCCACCTGCCCGTCCCGCAAATGTTCCTGAAAGCGGAAACCACCCTGCCCGGCATCGGTCAGGTCGGCTTGTGCAGCTTCACGGTCGGCTTCATCGCCAGCGGCCTCCTGCTCGCCCTCCTCACCTATCCGGTCGTGCACCTTCTTTCGCTGCTCATGCCGCACCACCTGCCGGTGAAAAAACGTCCCGGCCCGCCACTCACTCCTCTGCGCCGAAACGCCGAACAATGACCATCCCTCCGCCGAAGGGGGCCTTCAAGCGCTGCGGCAGATCGGATTTCGGGAACACGAATCTCCCGGTCGCTCCGTGACCGAAGCGGCGTAAAACCAGCGCCAATCCCCCACCGATCACTCCCAGCAAAACGAGACTACCGAGCGCCAACGCCGCGAAACGAGGCATCCTCCCCGCCGGTACCGGAGCCTCCTTTTTCACGAAATACTCCGAGCAGGACTCCGCCAGCCGCAACGTCAACCGCTCCAGAAACTCCGCCGGAGCCGGTTTCCCCTCCATTTTCATCGCATTCGTGAAAATCCGCATGAACTCGTGCGAAGGCATCCGCCACCGCCCGTCCGAATCCCCCTGCACCTCTTCATACCCGCGTCCCAGCCCCAACGACTTGCTGTTCGATTCATAGACCAGCACGATCCCATCCCCATCCGGCACCCAAGCCTGCTGCAACTGCCCTGCCAACTGCATCGAATCGCTCGCGATCATCACCGGTCGGATCACCACATAAATCCGGAATCCCCGCTCGTCCGCCAGCTTCCGCACCGCCTGCCGCATCCGTTCCAAAGCCTCCGGATCGTCGTCATACAGCCCGCTTTCATCGGAAACCATCTCCGCCGGTGGCGGCGGCACATTCGCCTCCCGCAGCCACTCCGGGACCTGCTGCGCCACGGCATTCGCAGCCATCAGCACCATCAGGAAACAAAGCCAGCCGCGCAAACGATTCACCCGCCCAAACTGTCAGTAACCCCCACCGCGTGACAAGCTCCCTCTCGCGGAAAAAGGCACTCGGAGAAATGGAAACCGGATTTCCCCAGGTTCTTGAAACATCATCATGGATTCTCGTTCATTGGCGTCCATTCGCAGTTGAACTTCTCCCTGAAAAACCCGCCAATCCCATGCTGGATTCCAGCGGAGAAAGCGACTAAAACGCAGCCGTCCGACCCACTCCTTTTAACTCCCCTCGCCCCAACATCATGTCCCGTCTCCTCATCACCGGCCACCGCGGAATGGTGGGCTCCGCCCTCGTTCGTGAAGCGAACCGCCTCGGAAATTTCGAAGTCCTCACCTCCAACCGCGACCGCCTCGACCTCTCCAACCAGGCCCAGACCCACGACTACCTCGTCCGGGAAAAACCCGACACCGTCATCGTCGCCGCCGCCAAGGTCGGAGGCATCCACGCGAACTCCACCTATCCGGCCGATTTCATCTACGACAACCTCATGATCGCGGCCAACCTCGTCGAAGGTTGCCGCCGCGCCGGTGTCCCGCGCGTGCTTTTCCTCGGCTCCTCCTGCATCTATCCCAAGCACGCCCCGCAGCCGATGCCGGAAAACTGCCTGCTCACCAGTGCCCTGGAGCCCACCAACGAAGCCTACGCCATCGCCAAGATCGCCGGCCTCAAGCTCTGCCAATACTACCGCGCCCAGCACGGCCTGATGTACCACTCCGCCATGCCCACCAATCTCTACGGCCCCGGCGACAACTACCATCCGGAAAACTCCCACGTCATCCCCGCCATGCTCCGCCGCTTCCACGAAGCGAAAGCACGCGGCGACGCCTCCGTCACCATCTGGGGCACCGGCACCCCCCGCCGCGAATTCCTCCACGTCGATGACCTCGCTTCCGCCTGCTTCCACCTCCTCGCACTGGAAAACCCACCGGACTGGGTCAACGTCGGCTACGGCGACGACGTCACCATTTTCGACCTCGCCCGACAGGTCGCCAAAACCGTCGGCTTCGAAGGCGAAATCCTCACCGACCCCACCAAGCCCGACGGTACCCCGCGCAAACTGATGGACAACACCCTCCTGCGCGAAAGCGGCTGGAAACCCACCATCGACCTCGAAACCGGCCTCGCCTCCGCCTACCGCGACTTCCTCGCCAGCCTCGAAACCGGCTCCGCCCGCCTCTGATGGTGGTTGACGCGTCCCGCGGCAACATCGAATCGCGACGGGACGTCCCGTCCCGCTTCTTTCCATCATCCGAGTTGCCACCGTCACCCAAATCCCTATCTCTGTAGAAAGCCACCACCACCATGACCGAAAAAAAAGCCATCTGCGTGCAGGGATTGATCCCTTTCCTCCTACTCCTCGCCATTTGCGGCGGCGGAATTTACACCGGGAAATTCACCTGGATCCGGGAAGAAGCCCCCTACCTCTTCGCCCTCATTATTCCCATCGTCATGCTCTGGCTGAAGGGACTCTTCATCGTTTCCCCGAACGAAGGGAAAATCCTCACATTCTTCGGCAAATACACCGGCACCGTCCGCACTCCCGGATTCTGGTTCGCCAATCCCTTTGCCAACAAATCCCGCATTTCCCTCAAGATCAGCAATTTCCAAAGCCCCCAGCTCAAGGTCAACGACGCCCACGGCAACCCGATCGAAATCGCCTGCGTCATCGTCTGGCGCGTCGTCGATACCGCCAAGGCCGCCTTCGACGTGCAGGACCACCACCTCTTCGTCCAGATCCAGTGCAAAACCGCCCTCCGCCACCTCGCCAACCACTACCCCTACGAACCGCACGACACCGGTGAAATCTCCCTGCGTGGTTCCCCGGAAAAAGTCGCCGAAACCCTCCAGCGGGAAGTGCAGAACCACGTCGGGATCGCCGGCATCGAGATCCTCGAAGCCCAGCTCTCCCATCTCGCCTACAGCCCGGAAATCGCCCAGGCCATGCTCCGCCGCCAGCAGGCCGCCGCCGTCATCGGCGCCCGCCAAATGATCGTCGAAGGCGCCGTCAGCATGGTCGAAATGGCCCTCAAAAAACTCGAAAACGATAACATTGTGAATCTCGACGAGAAAAACAAATCCATCATGGTCAACAACCTCATGATCGCCCTCGTCTCCGAATCCCACATCCAGCCCGTCCTCGCCACCAGCCAGGCGAATTGAAAAAGTAGCTGGGCCATCTTGGCCCAGCCCGCTGCCGGGACATCCCTGCCCTCCCCCCGAAAACCGGACACTGAAAAACTAGCAAACTCCTCCCGACACGCTAGCCTAGGTCATGCTGTTTCCCTCGTTCGACCAATCGACCTGGCTGGGCCTCGCGGCGGTGATCGTTTTTTACGTGGTCGGTTGGCTGCATGTGTTGCACGCGCTGATGACCGTGCGGACTTCGCAGGGGACCATCGCCTGGGTCATCGCCTTGCTGACGGTGCCGTTCGTGGCCATTCCGCTTTACTGGTTGCTCGGGCGCTCGCGGTTTTCCGGCTACGTCCGCGCCCGCCGGGCGGAAGACCACCGGCTGCGAAGGCTGGCCGAGTCCATGCACCTGCGGCTGCTCGCCTACGAAGCGGAAACTCCGAACGAAGCGGTTTTTTCCAAAGCCGCGTTCATTCTCGGCGGCCTGCCGTTCATGAAGGGCAACGCGCTGGATCTGCTCATCGACGGCGAGGAAACCTTCCACAGCCTGTTCGAGGAAATCGCCAAGGCGGAGCATTACCTGTGCGTGAATTTCTACATCATCAAGAACGACCGCATCGGAAAACGCTTCCAACAGGCTCTGATCGAGCGGGCTCAGGCGGGGGTGAAGGTTTACTTCCTGTTCGATGAAATCGGTTCGCACAAGCTCCCCCGGAGCTACCTGAAACCGTTGAAGAACGCCGGAGTCCACTGTTGTGCTTTCGGCTCCAACCGCCTGTGGTTTTCCCGGCTCCAGCTCAATTTCCGCAATCACCGGAAAATCGTGGTGATCGATGGCCTCACCGCCTTTCTCGGCGGCCTGAACGTCGGTGACGAATACCTCGGCCGCGATCAACGCTATGGAAAATGGCGGGACACCCACCTCAAGATCACCGGTCCCGCCGTGCACGCGGCTCAGATGGTTTTCCTCGAAGACTGGTTCTGGGCCACCGGCACCGTGCCGGAGCTGTCATGGGAAACCGAGCCCGAACCTGCCGACCAGATCGCGGCCATCATCCCGACCGGTCCGGCGGACCCCGCGGATACCTGGCAGCTCGTCGTCGCCCAGGCCGCGAACAGCTCGCGCCAACGACTGTGGATCACCTCGCCCTATTTCGTCCCGGACGAAGGGGTGCTCACCGCCCTGCAAACCGCCGCCCTGCGCGGCGTGGATGTCCGGATCATGCTCCCTGAACGAGCGGACCACCTGCTCGTCTGGCTTTCCGCCTTCTCCTACTACGAAAACGCCATTCCCTACGGCGTGAAGCTCTTCCGCTACCATCGCGGGTTCCTTCACCAGAAAGTCATCCTGGTGGACGATCAGCTCGCGATGGTAAGCACCGCGAATCTCGATAACCGATCCATCCGGCTGAATTTCGAAATCACCGCCGTTTCGCCCGATCCCGGGTTCATCGGGGAGGTCACGGAAATGCTGGAGGAAGATTTCAACCACTGCAAAGAAGCCACGCTGGGAGGATTCACCAACAAATCCTTCCTCTTCCGCGTCGCATGCCGGGCCGCGAGGTTGCTGGCGCCGGTACAATGAAATAGGGCCTATGAGACATATCAGTCCCATAGGCCCTATTAAAGAGTTAGCTCACCGCATCGCCGTCACACCCAGATCCGGGCGCTGGCGCACGATATTGGCCAGCATGCTGCGGCAATGGCTGTAGCTGGTGCGTGACGCGAGGATTTCCGCGCTGCGGGTGAAAGAGCCCCACTGCACAATGGTGATTTCCACATTGCGCCGTCCCCATTGGTTCATGACGGCCTTGGAAGGCTTGTAAAGATCGATGGTTCCCGTGCCGGTGAGCGCGGAGCCGTAATCGTCCACGACGTAGAGATAAGGAAGCCCCTTGATGCGGAAGGTGGTGCCCACCGGGTAAAAGGACCAGTCCGCCGCCGCGCTGCGGACGCGGTCGGTGTAGCGAAGCTGGGTGCCGGTGGCGTTTTTGCTGCCGTAGATCAGGTGATCCGCCTCGCTGCAGGTGTAGGCGGTGGTGCGCACGACGCGATTGCGATCGCTAAACGCGTAAACCGGCATCGAGTGCTTGTCGCGGGGCTTACCGGAAGCCGCCGCAACCATGGACGAGGAAGGTGCCGGGGTGTTGAAGGCCTGGGATTTACTGACGGAAGAACCACCCCTACCGCTCTGGATGGCGGACTTGTCGAGGACGGCGAGGGAAGAACCGGATCCGCAACTGGTCAGAAAAACCGCAGCGGAAAACGCGAGAGTGGCGAGAGAAAGGGATCGGAAAGTCATGCAAAAGAGAGAGAAAGAGGATGCAAATGCGGATGCATTTTTTTGTGACTCGTCCGCTTACTACCCGGAAATACGGCTTCCGGCAAACCGAAAAAAGCCAGTTATGCCATCAAACCGCCAGTATTTATAAAATTTCACTCCTAGGAAAAACTCCATTTTCCTAGGCTTCCGTAGGGCTCAACAGGTATTTCGGAGATGTTTATAAAAATTTCACTCCGGAAAGTCTCAAAGCGCATTCGGCGGCCGATTGCCGGATTCCGGAAGGCTTCAGCCCCGGCTTCTTACTTAGGCTTGCCTTCTCGTCTTCCTATCAGGTTTGATGAAGGGGCCATGAAACCCATCTCCCTGATCGCCATTCTCTTCACCTCGATTTCCTCCCTGGTTTCCGCCGTGGAATATAAAATCGAACACGTCAGTCGCGGCAAGCAATGGGCTTGGGTCGACGACGCTTGGAACAAAGGGGCCGAATGCATCGAGCTGAAAATCTCCGCCAGCGAAAAGCAGGAACCGAAGCAGGTTTATTACAAAGCCTACTTCTACGATAAGGACGACAATCTCATCTATTCCGCCAGCCAACCTTCCCACATTTACGAATATGGAGAAGCGAATGTCTTCGTGCCTCCCGCCCTGGAAGCGGGAAAACGCTATTCCGTCTACTTCGCCGTGCCGAAAGCCCACGCCTCGGGGACCAAAAAATGGCGACGCGTCATCGTCGTCTTCGGCGACAGGGAAAAGGCCGTCGCCGAGCTGTTTCCGAAAGGTGAAATCAAACCCTACGACTTCCCCGAAAAGTCCAAGGTAAAATAATCGCGCATCGCGGCGGCAAATCGGTTATGCCCCTCCGCGAACGCAATGAGCACACCCCAGCCCGCACCATCCTCCTTGTTTCAGCGCCTGTGGTTCGTCGGATTTTCCGGACACCGGAAAATGGAGCGTCCCGAGGAAGCGCGCGCGATCATCCGGCAGGAACTCCGCTCGCTCGCCTCTTCGCTGAAAGGCGAGCTGATCGGCCTCTCCAGCGCCGCGGCGGGAGCGGATCTGATCTTTCTCGAAACCTGCGCCGAGCTCCGCATCCGCACCATCGTGCTGCTGCCGTTCGATCGCGAACGCTTCTCCCAGGACTTCGACAATCCGGAGGAATGGCGACGAGCCATCCACTGCATGGACACCGCGCTCTGGTGCGAAACCGTAGGCGGCAACGAAGACGCTCCCGCCGCCTATCACGTCGTGAACCGTGAGATGCTGGATATCGCGGACCGCATGATTTTCCTCTGGGACGGCCTGCCCGCGCGCGGGCTCGGCGGTACTGCGGAAGTCGTGATGGAATGCCATGAGCGGAAAATCCCCGCCCGCGTCATCAGCGCGAAAGATTTCACCGTCCGCTGGCAAACCGACGAACCGCCGTCCCTTGCCTCCGATCCCCGCTTCGCCGATCTTCCGCCCTCCCGTAGTATCCGGGAACTTTTCGAAAAACTCGATACCCGCGCCACCCAGGGCGCGCCGCGTTCGCGTTGGTTCGCCGCCGGCTCCATGTCGGTCAACCACGTCGCCACCTTCGTGCAAGCCAGCTTGCTCGCGCTCAGTTTCTCGAAGGAAATGGGCGGCATTATCAAATTCACGCTCGCCATCGTGGCCGCCTGCCTGCCGTGGGTCGGTGCCCGCATGCGCCTGCAGGAACGTTGGGTTTCCGACCGCGTGCGGGCCGAGCTGCTGCGCTCGCTGCTCGCCTCCCACGTCCCCGGCAGCCCGCTGCACCCACCCACGCTCGATCTTTTCCCCGCCGAAATGCCCTTCATCCGCAGCGCCGCCGTCCATCTGATCCCGGAACGCGCCGATTGGGAAACGGCGGCAAAGCACTACCTCTCCGAACGCCTGAACGGACAAATCCGCTATCTGACCCACAAGGGAAACAAGGCGAAAGAACGCATGCGGGTCTTCGGCACCCTGTTCAAGGTCGCTTCCTACGGCGCCATCATCTTCGCCGGCAGCGCCCTGTTGGTGAACTCCTTCAACTATCCGGTCGGTAACCTCCTGCAACGATGGGCCTTCGGATTTCTTCCCGCCGTGCTGCCCGGCATCGCCGCCTGGAGTCTGGCGATGATCTCCGTTTTCGAACTCAAGCGCCGGGCGAAACTCTATCATCACCTCGTCGAGGAACTCATCCGCCTGCGTCCGAAAATCGAACAGGCGAAATGCGCCAGCGCCGCCGCCAAGGCCATCGGCCAAATCGAGCGCCTGCTCCTCAACGAGCTCTGGGAATGGCAGGGCCCGAGGAAAAAATGAAGACCGTGGTTGCGTCGTCCCGCCGCATCATCCATTTCCCTCATCATTGGAGCGTGACGCCGTAACCGCCTGGATCACGCACACGAATGCAACCCGATGGTGTTACCCTCCGTGTCCGTTAGAATGGTAATGAAGCCGTATTCTCCGATGGAAAATTTCGGTTTCAAAATCTTCCCGCCGGCCTTCGCCGCGCGGGCTTCCTCCTCCGCACAATCGAGGCACGAAAAATAAATCATCGTGCCGCCCGGCCCTGCGGAGCAACCTTCCATTTTCACCAGTGCCCCGGGAGCGCCGGTTTTTTCCATATCCATCGGAAACGCGAGCATTTCCAACGAGGGATCGGGCGAGGACAGTTCTTCAAGTTTGATGCCCAACATCGTTTCATAAAACGCGCGGGCGCGGGGCAGGTCATCGACGTAGATCTCAAACCAACCGACGGGATTTCTTTCGGTGTTCATAGGATTTTTTCGTTAGTTTTTCAAATCACGCGGAAACGATGGTTTGGAAACCGCCGTAGGCCATGCGTTTACAATCGAAGGGCAGCACCGCGTCCGGATTGCTTTCCGGACAACAATCCTTGAGCCGCGGATCGGCCATGACCTTGGCGTTGATCGAATCGCGCGCTTTCCGGGAAGGATACACGATGTAGGCGAAAACGACGGTCTCTTCATCGGAAGCACCCGCCATATCGAGAAACGAGCGCATCGTTTCGATGCGGGAGTCCTCGATAACGCATTCCTTGTAATCGAGCGCGCCGTGTTCTTTCCAGACAGTGGCTGCGGTGGTTGCCATTTTTTGATAGGCTTCGAGATTGGCTTTGGGCAACGGCAGCACAAAGCCATCGACGTAGGGTAGATCGGTGGTGTTCATGGTTTTTTCGGGTTGGGTGTTTGGAGGAAAAGGGAATCGAGCCACGCGCGGGCCTGACGGAGATTGTTGCGGATCATTTCCGGCTCGTTTCGGGTTTTCGCAACCAGCATGGACCCCTGCCAAAGCGAGTTGAGAAACCACGCCGCCTGATGCGGATCGATGCCGGACTCAGGCGCGTGCTTCTCCTTCGCGGCGGCGATCAGGCGCGCGGCGCTCTCCGTCCAGAACGTGAGCGATTCCGCGCAGCGCTCGCGGAAACCGGGGTGAACCAGCGCCATTTCCTGCGAAATCATCCCCACCACGCAGGTGCAGGGATCTTCGCCCTCGGTGAAACCGATCATGATTTCCAGAAACCGATGCAGCGCCTCCAGCGGATCGCCCTCCGTATCATCCCACGCCGGGGCGTAGAGCGCGTTCCCCATGTCCGACCACCACGTCACCACCGCCATGCCCAGCGCGTCCTTGCTCGGGAAATGGTGGAAAAAACTGCCCTTGGTGAGCTTCGCCTCGGCGCAGATCTCATCCACCGTTGTCGCTGGAAAACCTTGGCGCAGAATAAGTTTCACCGCCGCCTGAATCAGACGGCCACGGGTTTCTTCAGGATTTCGGGTTCGGGCATACATAGAAACAGACCGGTTGGTATGTAATGCTGCCGCAAGCCAGTGTCAAACCAGAAAGCCGCACGCTTGCTAAATTCCACAGTCCGCCCCCATCCTCAAACGAACACCATTTCTGACGATGGATTCAGGAAAAATCATCCTCTACCGTACCGACGACGGCCAAGCCTCACTCGCTCTCTACGCCCGCGATGGCTCTGTCTGGATGAACCAAGCACAGCTCGCGGAACTTTTTGCCACCTCCATACCAAACATCAGCATGCACGTGTCCAACGTGCTGAATGAAGGCGAGTTACATGAAATTTCAGTTATTCAGAATTACTTAACAACTACCGCCGACGGTAAGGATAAAAATGACTTTCTCACTAACATATGATCTTGAAGGGGTTGGCTGGGCGACAGTTCAAATTCAAGACGGCAAAAACAAGGTAGACGTTACAGTTTCATATCTCCATGACACGCTGAGGGAACTTGGTGAAGCCGCCCTTGCTTTGCGTAATGGAGCCGATTCTGTCCGCGTTGTGTTTATGGACGAGCCGGGAGAAGTTCATTTTCTAGGAAAACGACGAGGCGATTCGATCGATTACGAATTACGATGGTTCCATGATTGGAATAGTTGGGGAATGCACCCTGATGACCAATTCAAAACATTCCAGATCGGCTCACTGACAATCGTCAAATTTTGCGAGGAGGTTCAAAAGGAATTTGCAGCACTGCTCGCTGAATATGGAGTAGAAGGATACAAAGAGAAGTGGCGCGAACATGAGTTCCCCACCGATTTATTCCGGGAACTGAAACGAAGTAAGCGGTAGCAATCATCACGGCTCTACCTTCTTCTTCCCTTCAATGTTGAGAGTTCGATGTTCAACGTTCATTTCCCGTGGTTGACCCGCTCGGGCGCGATTGGTAGCGTCCGCGCCCCGTCATGAGCGCCCCGAATTACAAAGACACGCTGACTCTTCCACAAACGACCTTCCCGATGCGGGGGGATCTGGTGGAGAACGAGCCGAAACGCCTCGAGCGTTGGGAATCCGAAGGTCTTTACGGGAAAATTATCGGCCGCCGCCGCGAACAAAACGCGCCGGAATTCATCCTCCACGACGGCCCGCCGTTCGCGAATGGCGACGTCCACATGGGCACCGCGCTCAACAAAGTGCTCAAGGATCTCGTCGTGAAATCCAAGACCATGGCCGGTTTCTCCGTGCCGTTCGTGCCCGGCTGGGACTGTCACGGCCTTCCGATCGAGTTCAAGGTGGTGAAAGACGCCGCCGGTCTCGAACCCGCCGAAATCCGCCGCCGTTGCACGGATTTCGCCAAAGGTTTCATCGACATCCAGCGGAAATCGTTCCGCCGCCTCGGCGTGTTCGGCGATTGGGAAAACCCGTATCTCACCATGGATCCGGGCTATGAAGCGAACATCCTCCGCGTTTTCGCGAAGCTGGTGGAAAGCGGCTCGATCTATCAATCCAAGAAGCCCGTCCAATGGTCCTACGGCGCGCAAACCGCGCTGGCCGAGGCGGAAGTGGAATATCAGGACAAGGAAAGTCCGGCGATTTTCGTGAAATTCCCGCTCGTTTCCGGTGAACTCGCCGGAAAAGCCAGTATGGTGATCTGGACCACCACGCCGTGGACGCTGCCAGCCAACCTCGCCATCGCGCTGCATCCGGAATTCACTTACGTCGTCGGAAAATTCCTCAAGGAAGACACGGTTGAAACCTTCGTGATCGTCCGCGAACTCATCGGCGCTTTCACCGAAAAAACCGGCTTCGCACTCGCGGAAACGCTGGAAGAACGCAAGGGCAAGGATTTCGAAGGAATGGAAGCGCAGCACCCGTTCCTGCCGCGTGTCTCGAAGGTGATCCTCGCGAATTTCGTCACCACGGAATCCGGCACCGGCGCGGTTCACATCGCTCCCGGCCACGGCGCGGACGACTACGTCGCCGGCCAACAAAACCAGCTCGGCGTGCTTTCCCCGGTCGATGACGAAGGGAAATTCACCGTCGAAGCGGGCCTCGACGAACTCGTCGGGCAGCACGTTTTCAAATCGAACGGCCGCATCATCGAGATCCTCACCGAGAGCGCCCACCTGTTGGCTCAGGAAGTTTACAAACACTCGTATCCGCATTGCTGGCGCTCGAAAACGCCGATCATTTTCCGCGCGGTGGAGCAATTTTTCATCTCGCTCGACACCCTGCGCGGCCAGGCGCTCAGCGAGATCGACAAAGTCGAATGGCTGCCCGCCTGGGGCCGGAACCGCATCTACGGCACCGTCGAGGCGCGCCCGGACTGGTGCATTTCCCGCCAGCGCACCTGGGGCGTGCCGCTTCCGGTTTTCTTCGATGAAAACGGCAAGGCGATCCTCTCCTCCGAACTGGCCAACAAAGTCGCCGATCTCGTCGAAAAAGAAGGCACCAACGTCTGGTTCGAGAAATCCGACGCCGAACTCGCCGGCATCCTCGGCCTGCCCGCAGGCGTGAAAAAATGCCGCGACACGCTCGATGTGTGGATCGATTCCGGCTGTTCGCACGTCTCCGTGCTCGACGCGCACAAGGAACTTCACGCCCCGGCCGATCTCTATCTCGAAGCGACCGACCAACACCGCGGCTGGTTCCAAAGCTCGCTCATGCTCAGCGTCGGCTATCGCGGAGTCGCGCCTTACAAATCGGTGATGACTCACGGTTTCGTCGTCGATAAGGACAAAAAAAAGCTCGCGAAATCCGATGCGAACAAGGGCGGAAAACCGACCGACGCCGCGTATTTCTACAACAAATACGGCGCCGACATCGTCCGCCTGTGGGTTTCCTCCGTCGATTGGCAAAACGAAGTGCCGTTCGGTGAAGACCTCTTCAAGCAAGTCGCCGAGCCGTATCGCCGTCTGCGCAACACGTTGCGGATTCTTCTCGGAAATCTCGATGGCTTCGACCCGAAATCCGCGCCCGCTTCGCCGGAATACACGCTGCTCGACCGCTGGATTCTCGAGCGCCTCCACGCCGTCAATACCGAGTGCCTCAAGGCCTACGAAACCTACGAATTCCGCAAGGTTTTCAATGCGCTGAACCAATTCTGCACCACCGATCTCTCCGCCGTTTACATCGACGCGCTGAAAGATCGGATGTATTGCGACGCTGCGGATTCCCCGCGCCGGATCGCCTCGCAAGCCGCGATGTACGAGATCTTCGCCGCCCTCGCGAAACTCCTCGCGCCGATCCTCGCCTACACCGCCGACGAAGCGTGGGAACACGCCGGTTTCAGCGACCAAAGCATCCACCAGCAGGATTTCCCGCAGCCGAATCCGGCCTTCGCTCCCGGCGACGCCACGGAAAAAACAAACCGCCTGTTCGCGATCAAATCCGTCATCCAGACCGCCATCGAAGCGCAAATCCAGGCCAAGGCCTTCACCCGCAACAACGAGGCAAATGTTTTATTGACGGTGCCAAGTTCACACCTTTGGGAATTGTTACCAAACGGTGACTCGCAGCTGACCATTCGTGAAAAACAAGAAATTATCGATCTCCTCAACGACCGCGACTTCGCCACCGAGTTCTTCATCATCGCCGAACTCAGCGTAACCACAGGAACGGAGCTCACCGCCACCGCGCAAAAAACCGAGCTCCCCCTCTGCCCCCGCTGCCGCAAACACGAGCCACTGCTGGAAAGCGGCCTATGCGAGCGGTGTGATGCCGTGCTGAAATAACAGTTTTTAGCTTGGCATCCGCATTCCGAAGTGTTCAATAGAACAAATGGATGCCGATGCCACTGCTTACGAAATCATTCGCCGAACCGACCCGGATGGCCGCGAATTTTGGTCCAGCCGTGATTTCGCGCGGGTTCTGGGGTATGCGGATTACAGGAATTTCCAATCGGTTGTAGCTTCTGCTCAGACGGCCTGCGTGAACAGCGGTCAGACGCCAGAGGATCATTTCGTTGAGCTCACCGAAATGATCGAAATCGGCAAAGGTGGCAAAAGACGCGCCAAAACCGTGATGATGTCGCGCTACGCGTGCTACCTCGTCATTCAGAACGCCGATCCCTCCAAGGAAATCGTCGCACAGGGACAAACTTACTTCGCGATCCAAACCCGGCGGCAGGAATTGAGCGATGAGGAACAGGAAAACCAACGTCGCCTCACCATTCGTTCGGAGTTGCGCAAACATAACACCCAACTCGCCGAAGCTGCGAAAGACGCGGGCGTGGTAGAACCCAGGGATTACGCGATTTTCCAAAATCACGGTTACCTCGGTCTATACGGCGGTCTTGGAGCGAAAGAGATTCACGCAAGAAAAGGCCTCAAAAAGAGCCAGCAGATTTTGGATCATATGGGCAGCACCGAACTCGCGGCGAATCTCTTCCGCGCGACTCAGGCCGAAGACAAACTGCGCAGAGAGAAAATCATCGGCAAAAATAACGCCAACGTTGCTCATTGTGAGGTCGGCGCAAAGGTGAGGAAAACCATCAAAGAACTCGGCGGTGCCATGCCGGAAGATTTGCCGGTGGCGGAGAACATTCGAAAACTGGAAACCCGCGAACAAATACGGTTGAGCGACAAGGACGGACGGTTGAGCGACAAGGACGGCAAACTGCTTCCTTAAGTTCAAACTAGCTCTAAAGGTTGCAAATTCGTGCAACCGTGCAATCGTGCAGCACGAAAAACATCATGAACGTCACCCTCAAATTGCCCGACGATCTCGTTCTCGAAGCCCGGCACGAGGCAATCAACGAAAAAACCTCCCTTTCAGCACTCGTCGCCGGATTGCTGGACGCCCACATCAGGAAAAAGAAAGCCAAACCTGCCAAGGCTCCAAATCTGGCAGAATCCCTTCTCCTGCCGAAAGAACCCGAATGGTTTGCCAAAACAGGATTCCCGCTCCTGAACCGGGATGTGGTTCCCCTCCGTGGGACCCCCTTCCGCTTCGAACGTGAGCCGGACGAATGACCATGACCTACCTGCTCGATACCGTCACCATCTCCGCCTTCCGCAGAGAAGGCCGCACGCCGGACGAAGTCTTGCGCTGGGCGGCATCCCTTGATGTGCCCTACCATTACCTGAGCGTGATTTCGCTAAATGAAATCCGCTTCGGAATCCGCACTGTGGAAGCCAAAGACCCGGATTTCGGACGGGAACTCCAGAACTGGTATGAATCCATCGTCAACGAGGAGCGCTATTACCGCATTCTCCCGGTGGATCGCGAGATTGCGGAAATCGCCGCCCTCTACCGCGCCGATCACGAGACGCCCTACTACGACTCTCTCATCGCCGCCACCGCTCAGGTTCACGGACTCACTCTCGCGACCCGGAACACGGCCGGCTTCGCGGCATGCGGGATTTCCCTCATCAATCCATGGGAATACGGCGCATGATTGAGCAAAATTTTGCGCAGAAAGAGGAGAGGCTACGTGGTGAAATCGAGCGCGGCATTCATTCCGCCGCCCGGATCGACGTGATTTATTTCGGCGGCAGCTTGCCGGGCAGCCTTCGCAAAATCACGCCGCTACGCTATTCGGAAGAGCGGGGAAAAGACTATCTGATCGCCTTTTGCCATCAGAGCCGAATGGAGAAAACCTTCAAGCTGGAGCGTATGAATTTGCCGGAGCCTCCGATGGAGGGTGGCAAAAATGATTACATCACGATTTCCAAATTCCTGCTCAATCCGCAGCTGCTGGACGGCATGCTTTCGCAAATCGCGGCCTTGGGAAATCTTCCCATTGAACGGGCTCTTGCTGCGCATCACTCCGCTCACGGGGAATTCGAATCGTTTTTCAAAGAATATTCTTACGGTGGCTACATTCTGAGCCTTCGCCTTTCCGATTCCTTGATCAGTCTTCACTTTGGATACGAAGCTGCGGATGCCGAAGGAATGAATTACCGATTTACGGTCGAAAGTTCACCGCAGTTGACTCCTGAAATCGCGGATCATTACCGACTTATCGTCGGTTGGTAAGAATTCCGAATTCCCGGAAAATCCTTTGCTCTCTCCGGCATTCCGCTTTCTTCTCCGTCCAGCCGCCATGACTTTGCCTAAGCTTTTGCTGTTTCTTTCCCTACCGCTTTACGTGCTCGATCAGATCACGAAGTTCTGGACGGTGTTCAATCTCCAGCCTCCCCGGGTGGCGGAGGGGGAAAGGGGACTGTACTGGGCGATCGACCAGATCGAGCTCATTCCGGAGGTGTTCCACTGGGTGCGGGTGCATAACCAAGGCGTGGCGTTCGGGTTTGGCAATGGCACAGCTTGGGCACCGGTGGTTTTTCTGGTCGTCCCGCTCATCGCGCTGATCCTGATCCGGATTTTCTGGAAAAAGGGCGTTTTCGCCCAGCCGGTGGCGAAGGTGGCGGTGGCGCTGCTACTGAGCGGGATCTTCGGCAACCTCACGGACCGGCTGGTGCAAGGCTTTCTGCTTGAGGCATATAAAACGGAATCGTTCTGGCACCGCTTGTCCGAGGGATATGTGGTGGATTTCATCTCGGTGAAGCTTCCGCTGTATGGCTGGTGGCCGTCGTTCAACGTGGCGGATTCCTGCATCTGTATCGCCGCGACGATGTTGTTCCTGAGCGGGCTGCGAGATTCGAAAAAAACCGCGTGAATCCGTTTTTTTGCGCTGTTCTTTTCGGCGGAAGCGTGGCGGTTTTCCCCGCCAGTTTTTCTGTCCATGAGTAGCCCTACACAACAAGCGGATGTCGTCCTGGTCGGAGCCGGGATCATGAGTGCCACCCTCGGCGTGATCCTGAAACATCTGCGCCCCGAGTGTACGATCGAAATCCTCGAGTCCGCTCCCGCCATCGCCACGGAAAGTTCGAACGCCTGGAACAATGCGGGCACCGGTCACGCCGCGCTCTGCGAACTGAACTACACCCCGGAAAAACCGGATGGCTCCATCGACGTTTCCAAGGCGATCCAGATCAACGAAGCCTTTGAACTCTCGAAGCAGCTCTGGGCCAGCCTGATCGAGCAGGGCGAGGTTTCAAACGACTTCATCCACCAGGTGCCGCATCTCAGCTTCGTCACCGGCGAAAAAAACGTGGGGTATCTGCGAAACCGCTACGAGACGCTGAAGGACCATCCGTTTTTCAAGGAAATGGAGTATTCCGAAGACCCTGCGACGATCCGCGAATGGCTGCCGCTGGTGATGCGGGATCGTCCGGTGGACGCACCCGTCGCGGCGACACGGGTGGAATCCGGCACCGATGTGGATTTCGGCACGCTGACCCGCAATATGCTCGGGTGGTTGCGACAACAGCCCGGCGTTTCCCTGCACCTCGGCCATCTGGTGGCGGATGTGGAAAAATCCGGATACGGCTGGTTGCTCAGTGTGGAACCGCATCTCAAGCCGCGTTATCAGGTGCGCGCGAAGTTCGTCTTCCTCGGCGCAGGAGGCGGGGCGTTGCCGCTGTTGCAGAAATCCGGCATTTCGGAAAGCCGGGGCTTCGGCGGTTTCCCGGTCAGCGGTCAGTGGCTGCGGTGCGACAACCCGGAAATCGTGGAGCAACATTTCGCGAAGGTATACGGCAAGGCTCCCATCGGCTCTCCACCGATGTCCGTGCCGCACCTCGATACGCGCGTGATCGAGGGCAAGCGCTCGCTGCTTTTCGGCCCCTACGCCGGATTCACCACCAAATACCTCAAAGGCGAAGGCGGCTCGCTGCTGGATTTCCCGATGTCCATGCGCCTGAACAACCTGATCCCGATGCTCGCCGCCGGGGCGCAAAACGTCGATCTCACCACCTACCTGATCGGCCAGGTGCTCCAGTCCCCGGAAGAACGGCTGGAAGCTCTGAAAGAATTCATGCCCACCGCGCGAATGGACGACTGGCATCTCGCCTACGCTGGCCAACGCGTCCAGATCATCAAAAAGGACAAGAAAAAAGGCGGCGTGCTCCAGTTCGGCACGGAAGTGGTCACCGCCGCCGATGGTTCCATTTCCGCGCTGCTCGGTGCTTCCCCGGGCGCTTCCACCGCCGTGGACATCATGCTCCGTCTGCTGGGCCGTTGCTTCCCGAAGGAAATGGCCACGCCGGAATGGCGGGAAAAACTCACCGCCCTGATCCCGAGCTACGGTCAGTCGCTTGAGAAAAATCCCGAACTCTACGCGAAGACCCGCGCCTGGACGGCTGAGAAGCTGGGGCTGTGAAGATGGGTTGATGGAATTCTCCGAGCTATACGCCTTACACGTCCCATAGGGCCTATACGACTTATAGGACTTATATTGCATTATAGGGCCGTGGCCCTCTACCTTCCCGCCATGCCAGCGCCGACACGCACCCAGTTTTACCATCACGGCAGCCCCTCCGATCCGGTGCGGCTGCGTGACGGCTCGGTGCTGCCGGGTGTCACCATCGCGTACGAGACGTGGGGCACGCTCAACGAGGAGAAATCCAACGGCATCCTGCTGTTCCACGCGCTTTCCGGCTCCCACCACGCGGCGGGCCTGAACGATGCCATCGATGGCGTGGACAAGCTCTGGCAACGCGAACTCCACATCGGCTGGTGGGAAGATTTCATCGGCCCGGGCAAGGCCATCGACACCAACCGGTATTTCATCGTTTGCGCGAACTACCTCGGCGGGTGCTACGGCAGCAGCGGCCCGTCTTCGATCAATCCGGAAACCGGGCAGCCCTACGGTGCTTCTTTTCCCGGAGTAGCCGCGGCGGACCAGACGGAAATGGCCGCTTACCTGCTGGATTTTTTCGGAATCGACGCCCTGCACGCCGTCGTCGGTCCGTCTGTTGGAGGGTTGCTCGCGCTGACCTTCGCCACCCGCTTCGCGCACCGGGTGAAAAACGTGATTTCCATCGCCGCAGGCTACAAGACCACCGTTTACACCCGCCTGATCCTGTTCGAACAGATCCTCGCCATCGAGAACGACCCGCATTTCAACGGCGGCGATTACTACGACACCGAGGGTCCCGTCTACGGACTCGCGCTCGCCCGGATGATTTCCCACAAGACCTTCGTCCACCTCGACGCCATCGAGCGCCGCGCCCGCCAGGACGTGGTGCAGCCGAACGACATCCTCGCCTGGTACCGCGTGCGCGACCAGTTCCAGAGCTACATGCTGCATCAGGGGAAAAAATTCGTCGGCCGCTTCGATCCAAACACCTATCTGCGGATCATCGATCTCTGGTCCCGCTATGACGGTGCCCACGAAGGCGACGCCGAAAGCGCGCGCGCGCTTTTCGAACGCTCCCGCGTCGCGGGCCAGAAGTGGCTCGTGTTTTCGATCGATTCCGATTTCTGCTTCTATCCGGAAGAACAGGCCGAACTGGTGAAACACCTTGAGGAAGCGAAAGTGGACGTCATGCACATCACCGTGCACTCGGACAAGGGTCACGATTCCTTCCTGCTCGAGCCGGACCTCTACGCCCCGCACATCGGCTGGCTGCTGGGCCGGTGAGGTTCTGCGCGCCCTCATTGACAAAATCGTCGCCGACTTGTCTTGAGATTCTCCGAAAACCCCGCTAGAAGCGGCGCATCATGACCCAGTGGTTTTATGCAAAAAACGGCGAACAGCGCGGCCCCATCTCGTTCGAGGAACTGAAAGCTCTCGCGAGTCAGGCGGAATTGAGCCCTTCCGACCTGGTGTGGAATACCTCCATGAAAGACTGGCTCCCGGCCAGTGCCGTGGACGGCATTTTCACAGCTCCCGTCGGTTCCAATCCCTACGCGCCGCCCTCGACACCTTGGGAAACTCCGACGACAGGCGCCGTGGTCTACGGCGAGGAAATCGCGCCGGGCAGCGATCCGATCCAGCCGGTCGAATGCATCAAGCGCGGCTGGGGTATCGCCAAAAAACAATTCGCCCCCCTGCTGTTGGGCACGCTGGTTTTTCTGGCAATCGTCACTGTCGTCAACATCCCGTTTTCCCTGGCCCAGCAAGCACACATCGCGAAGCTCGGCGGGGCACCCGTACCGCAAGGTCCAAATGATATTTTCGCTTCATTCCAATGGGGCATGCGGGCTCAGCTCAATATCGTTCATCTGCTCGGGCAACTCGTCATCCAGGTCATCAGCGCATTTCTGCTAGGGGGTCTTTGCCGGATTTCGCTCAACTCCACGGATGGCCTCCAGGCATCGGTCGGCCAGATTTTCGGCCAAGGGGACAAACTGGTGCGCCTGCTTCTGATCTCACTGCTGCTTTCAGTACCCATGTGGATCGGAAACCTCGCACTCGCCTACCTTCCGCTCGGAGCGGCAGGAGTGATCTACACCTTGAGTTTTCTGGTGACGATCGTCGCATGGCTCCGTCTCGGCTTTGCCAGCTTCGCCGTGGTGGATCGCAATCATGATGTGGCCGGAGCGTTGAAATACAGCGCTTCGATTACCCGAAACAACAGCATCCGCCTCGTCGGTTTCAGCTTCCTTTGCTTCCTGATCGCCATGTTGGGTGTCACTGCATGTGGTGTCGGCCTCCTCATCGCCTTCCCGATCATTCTGGTCTCCTCCACCGTCGCCTACCGCTGGATGCAATACGGTCGTCCGCGCTAAGCGAAGGTAGCCCCCTCCTATCGAGAGCGCCTGGCATGCCAGCCGACTTCCCCCTCGAACGGCCTCGTCGAGGCCGTGCTACCTTTTGAAAACCCGCGCTGGACTCCGCCTCGGCGTCCGGCGCAGATTCCCGCATGAAACCTCGATTCAACGGCCCGAAACCCGGCCACGGCGGTGGCAACAAACAGGCACGGGAAAACCGCCATGTCCGCCCACAGGAAACCGAGCAGGCGATTCCTTCGCTCGATGAAGACGATCTCATGGCCATCGTCTCCCAACAGTCGGTGCCCTTCGTCTTGATTCTCGATTGCGTGCAGGATCCGCACAATCTCGGAGCCATCCTGCGCTCCGCCGATGCCGCCGGAGTCCACGCCGTGGTCGCGCCAAAGGACAAGGCTGTGGGCATCACGGAAACCGTGCGTCGGGTTTCCGTCGGGGCGGCCGATCACGTGCCATTCGCGCAGGTCACGAACCTCGCCCGCACCATGGAGCGGCTGAAGGAAGCGGGTATTTGGCTCGTCGGAACGTCCGATCACAAAACGTCGAAGTCACTCTACGAACTCGATCTCAAAGGCCCGCTCGGCATCGTCATGGGCTCCGAGGACAAGGGCATGCGCCGCCTCACCGAAGAAAACTGCGATTTCCTCGCCCGCATCCCGATGGCCGGGAAAGTCGAGTGCCTCAACGTCTCCGTCGCCACCGGCGTCTGCCTGTTCGAAGCCGTCCGCCAGCGCTCAACGGTTTGATTTTAGAACGCGAATCGGGAATTTTTAGCCACAAAGATCACAGAGGAGTACAAAAAATGAAGAAGTGAAATTCGATGAGATCTCCTCTTCCTTTGTGCTTTTTGTGATCTTTGTGGCTAAAAAACTTCTTCTTTCGATGTCGGGCGTTCCGTGTTCGATGTTCAAAACTCCCCTTCATGAAACAGCCCGTCCTGATTCTCTCCGATCTGCACCTCGGGCATAAAGTCTCGCGGATCGAGGAAGTATCGGCCCTTCGTCCCCTGTTGCGCGGAGCGGGCACCGTGATTTTCAACGGCGATACCTGGCAGGAAATGTCGAAAAATTTCCGACCGCGTTCGGAAGTCATGCTCGCCGAGCTGAAAGCGCTCTGCGTCGAGGAAGGCATCGACGCCGTTTTCCTTTCCGGAAATCACGATCCCGGCTGGCCCGGCAGCGGCTGGGCGGAACTCGCCGGTGGCAAGATCGTCATCACCCACGGCGACGGCCTGTTGTTTTCCGGAGCGCCGTGGAAACGCGAAATCATGGACGCCACCGCCGATGTGCAGGCGCTGTGGGACATTTTCCCCGGCGCGGACAAAAACGCGGAAATCCGCCTGCGCCTCGCCCGCGAGATCGCCCGCCGTTTCCGCACCCACAAGCACCCGGAAGGCCGCCGCATCTGGCACCGCGCCTTCGATGCGATCTTCCCGCCGAAGCGCGCCGTGAAAATGCTCACTTCCTGGCTTTCTCAGGGAAACCTCGGAGCCGCCTTCGCCGAACGCTATTTCCCGAACGCGGAAATCCTCGTCATCGGCCATTTCCACTGGCACGGCAGTTGGCAGGTCGGCACCCGCCGGATCATCAACACCGGTTCCTTCGTCAACCCCGGTCGCGCCGATTACCTCGAATGGAACAACGGCTACCTCACCCGTGGCGTGATCCACGAAGCGCCCACTGCCTTCACCAAAGGCCGGATTCTGGGGGTGTGGCGGGTTTGAAAATGGAACGACGGTCACAAACCGACGGTGCAGGAAAGATGGTACGCGAGGACGGGATCGAACCGCCGACCGACCCGGTGTAAACGGGTTGCTCTACCGCTGAGCTACTCGCGCATGTTCCGTAGAAGCGGGCCGCGAAGGTGGGCGAAGAATTTTCCCGACGCAAGCTCGGAGTGATGCGAGCTTGCGACTCTGCCCGGACAGTGATTTCTTCCCGCCCGGATGCACCTGCGCTTATCGGATCAAGAACTCGCGACGTTGGTTGAAATGGTGAGCCTCGCCGCCAATGTCGCGTCCTGGAATCAAAAGGAAACCGCCGACGACAAGGTGGCGGCCTTCGAAAATCTGGAGAGCAAGATTCTGGAAAAAGCGACCCAATCCGGCCTCGGGGACTGGATCGAGTTCGATCCCGAGACGCAGCGTTTCAAGGTGAAACCGGAGATGGAAGAGCGTCTGTTCTATCACGAATGCTACGACGAATTTCGTAACGAAAGCTTCTGGGACGAAATGGCCGTGCGTCTGGCGGACCGCGATCTCGCCCGGGCGATCGGTTTGAGAAACTGGGAAAAGCTCACCGAGGAACAACGCCGCGCCCGCACCTCCGCCTGGGAAAAACGTTATTGGGAAGAATTCACGAAGCACGGCATCGAGCGGGTGCATGTGGTGGCACCGCCGGTAGAAGGCTAGGCCATAAGTCCTATAAGCCTTATAGGGCCTATCACCATTCTGGCCCCTGCTGCCGCACCGCCTCGTAGAGCACGATCGCGATCGCGGTAGAAAGATTCAGGCTGCGCGTACCGCCCGGAGCCATCGGGATGCGCAGCGCCGTGTCTCCCGCCGCCGCGACCATTTCCTCAGGGAGACCTTTGGTTTCTCTGCCGAAAACGAGGTAGTCGCCGGGCTGGAACTTCGTGGTCCACGGCGATGCGGTGGCTTTCGTGCTCAGCAACCAGAACCGTGCGTCCTTTTCCGCAACTTCCTGCAACGCCTCGAACGACGGCCAGACGCGCAGTTTTACATCCTGCCAGTAGTCCAGCCCGGTGCGCCGCACGTATTTGTCCTCCAGCGAAAACCCGAGCGGCTCGATGAGGTGCAGGGTGGAATCGGTGGCCAGTGCCAGCCGGCCGGCGGCTCCGGCATTGTGCGGGATTTCAGGTTCGTGAAGGACGATGTGAAACATGAAAGGGGAGTCAGTTCGGAATCCACGAATGCTTGTTCCAGAACGCTTCGAGATCGTCCACGTTGCCGTTGAATGCGTTATGCTCCAAGGGCCGGTCCATCGTGCCGAAAAATTCCGGCGCGCGCCAGGGACCCGCATGATAGTGCTTGGCAACCGACCGGCGTTCCCACTCGACGCCCGCGTATTGCCACATCGCCCAATCGTTCCACACGTCGTAGGCTTCCATCAGATCCTTCGGCGTGCGGTAGGCACCCGTCGGGCGATAAAGCGCGATCCAGTAAGGGCATTTCTTCATCACGCGTTTCTGCGCGGAAGTCGCCTGGCTGAGTTCGCCGCGCAGCCGATCGCTGTTTTCCAGATAGATCACCGGATAAACTCCGGTGCGGCTGTGGATGCGCTCGATGAATACAACGACGTCCCGGGCGCTCGATTTCGTATCCATATCGCCCACCAACAGGATTTTCTGCCCGTGCAAGCCGCGCTCGGAAGCGATCTGTCGGAGTCGTGCGAGGTATTGATCCGCCTGCCACACCGGATCGATGCCAGCGAGCACGAAGTAATAAGTGCCCAGCTTCATTCCCTGGCGATGGGCGGAACTGAGGAAATCCGCGCATTTTTCGTCGATCAGCCGCCCCTTGCCACAGCGGGCGATCAATCCGTGAGCACCATTGCGCCTGAGGGCGGAAACATCGTGCTGCGAAAAGGAATCGCCCTGCCGTTGTTTTTCCTTCGGGTCGAAGGAGGACACATTGACGATTTTCGGGGCCTTTTGCAGGCTCATTTTGCCATAGCCGCCAGTGCAATGCGGGAGGAGCAAAGCCACCAGAGAAAGAAACAGAAGGGGGAAACGCATGCGCCATCTGAATCAGAGCGGACGCCCTCCGTAAACCTCGAATCGGAGCGCCGGTGTCCTCACCGGCTCTTTTCTCCAAATGAAATGCCGGTGAGGAC
>JASGEP010000009.1:0-65526 GCA_047606285.1 Luteolibacter sp.
ACCTCTAATCGGTGCGCGGTTGTCCTCACCGGATATTATAACAAAATTAAATGCGGTTTCTTAAACCGGCGCTCCGCCCGCCCAAGTTGGCGCTTGAACAATCCAGGTTCCGGCCCTAGTCCGATGGGCAAATGGATGCCCCGCACGCTTACCAGCAACTGCCACTCTTCACCACCGGCATCGTACTGGCCGTTTTTCTCATCGCGACTCACACCGTCATGCTCGTCCGCCCGGTCGCGACGCAGGATTTCCTGAAAAAATTCCCGCGCAACCCGCAACTCGGCCAGATCCTGCTGGGCATCGGACTCGCGTGGTTCTGGCTGTTGATCGCTCCCGCCGGCCTCGGAAAATTGAGCGCGCTGGCAATGGATCTCGGCGAATTCAACGGAGCCAAGCGAGTGCTCCAGTTCCTCGTGCCCATTTCCTTCGTCCTCGTTTCCATGAGCGTGCGGGATTTCCTCGCCGTTCGCGCGCTCGGCGTGGTCGGCCTGATGGCGGCAGCGCCACTGCTCGGTGCGGCGTTTCTGAAAGATCCTCAATCCCGCCTGCTGGTGCCCATCTACGCCTACGCGCTGCTCACCGCCTCGCTGTTTTTCGTCGGCATGCCCTACCTGTTCCGGGATGCCGTCACCTGGGTCACCGCCACACGCGGACGCTGGAATGCCTGCACCCTCGCAGGCCTGGCGTATGGCGTCGCGGTGCTCGCCTGCGCGCTGGCGTTCTGGCGCGGGTATTGAGTCAAAATCCAACGCTCGCTTTTTGAAATGGGAGCCACTATATTACTCTCATGACGGTGATCGAATCCATCATGCACGATCTTCACAGCCTGCCTTTGCGCAAGCTGGTGGATGTGGCGAGATACGTTCACAATTTGAGTGAAACCGCCCACCGCGAACGCAGTGAGATTCTCCGGGAAACCCACGGCTATCTGGATGAAAATGACGGTCGGCTTTTTGAAACCGCTCTAAAAAATTCCCGCCTTATCGAAGACCGTGGCTGATCGCTCTCAAGGCATCCTGCTGGATTCCAGTGTCATCATCGCGCACTTCAGAGGAAAGCTGGACCTCTTCCAACTGGTCGATCCGAGTGAACCGCTATTCATGCCGCTCATCGTTTTGGGCGAGCTTTGGAAAGGCTCACTCAAATCGGCAAATCCGTCGAAACATCAGGAGAAAATCCTCAAGTTGCAAAAAATCGTCGCGGTTTTGAATCCGGACAGTGCCACCGCGATCCACTACGCGAAAGCCTCGACAGCACTGGAAACCGTCGGGCAACGCATTCCGGAAAATGATTTGTGGATCGCTGCCTTCGCGCTCGAACTCAATATGCCTCTTGCCACCCGAGACGCGCATTTCGACCGAATCGAAGGTCTCGCCGTATTGAAATGGTGAATCTCACTTCCTGAACGTCGCGAATAACGACGCGAGATCCGCCGGTGCGGCACGGTCCGCGGTGAGAATGGCGGCCTTTTGCAGGGAAACGATTTCCGTGATGCCCTTGCGGGAAAGCTCCAGCATCGCGGACATTTCCTCGCCGCTGAAAACCGCTTCCTCGCCGCTGCCCTGGACTTCGACGAACTCACCCGTTTCCGTCATCACCACGTTGAAATCCACGCTGGCGTCCTTGTCCTCGGGGTAGTTCAAATCCAGCACCGGCTCACCCTGATAGACGCCCGCGGAAACGGCGGCGACGAGTTTCCTGATCGGAAAATCCTTGATCTTGCCCTGCGCGATCAGCTTGTTCAGCGCGATCGCCATCGCCACGCAGCCTCCGGTGATCGAGGCCGTGCGTGTGCCGCCATCGGCTTGCAATACGTCGCAATCGATCCAGATCGTGCGTTGGCCGATTTTTTTCAAATCCACCACCGCGCGCAGCGAGCGGCCGATCAGGCGCTGGATTTCCGTCGCCCGGCCGTCGATTTTCCCACGTGTGCTGTCGCGCTGTTTCCGCTCCAGCGTGGAATACGGCAGCATCGAGTATTCCGCCGTCAGCCAGCCGCCTTCCACGCGCTGGGCGCGCATCCAGCGCGGCACGTCGTCTTCAATGGTGGCGGAGCAGATCACGCGGGTGTCTCCAAAGGAAACCAGCACCGAGCCCGTCGCGTTCGGAGCGACGTTCGGGGTGAAGGAAATCGGGCGGAGTTGGTCGGGTTGGCGGCCGTCGGGGCGGGTCATAAAAGGAGAGCAGGGGGGAAAGATGAAAAATCAGGCGTTCCGGATCGCGCTGATCGCGGCGGCCATGTCGGGAGCATTGAAGGAGGATGAGCCCGCGACCATCACATTCGCACCCGCCTTGAAACAAAGCGCGGCGGTTTCCGCATTGATCCCGCCGTCCACTTCGATGTGGAAGGTCAGGCCGCGTTCGTCGCGGATGCGTTTGGCTTCCGCGATTTTATCGAGCACTTCCGGCATGAACGGCTGGCCGCCAAAGCCCGGCACCACGGTCATGCAGAGCAAGAGATCGATTTGGTCAAAATACGGCTCCGCAGCGGAAACCGGCGTCGCGGGATTGATGACCAGTCCGGCGAGACAGCCCGCTTCACGAATGCGTTTCAACGTTTCCGCCACGTCGTGATCCGCTTCCACATGCACCGAGATCAGGTCCGCGCCTGCGGCCACGAAACGCGGCAGGAAATGGTCAGGCCGGGAAATCATCAGATGCACATCGAGGAAAATGTCGTTCGTCTCATGCACCGCCTGCACCATTGCGGGGCCGAAGGAAATGTTGTCCACGAAATGGCCGTCCATCACGTCCAGATGTATCCAGTCGGCACCCGAGTTGATGGCGCGGGTGACTTCTTCGCGGACTCGGGAAAAATCCGCGGCCAGCAGGGAAGGGGCGATGACTCGGTCTTTGAAGGTCTTCGGGATCACGGCCAGACGGTGGCGGAGCATCCACCCTGAATCAAGGGTATAGGTCCTATAGGGCTTATAAGACCTATAAGTCCCTAGAATCCGCGTGCTTCCTGCTGCGATATTCGCTACCCATCCGGCGTGGACACCCCGATCATCGACCTTCAAAGCGACGCCTACTTCATGGGCCAGGCCCTGCGCGAGGCGCGGAAGGCATACGCCGCCGGAGAAGTTCCCTGCGGCGCGGTGGTCGTGAAGGAAGGCCGGATCATCTCCCGCGCGTGGAATCAGGTGGAAACGCTGAAAGACGCCACAGCCCACGCCGAAATGCTCGCCCTCACCGGTGCCCAGCAGGTCATCGGCGATTGGCGGCTGGAAGACTGCACGCTTTATGTCACGAAGGAACCTTGCCCGATGTGCGCCGGGGCGATCGTGCATTGCCGGCCGACCCGCGTGGTTTTCGGAGTGCCGGACCCGAAGGGCGGGGCGGCGGGCGGCTGGATCAACCTGCTGGAAGCGAATCCTCCGCTGAACCACCGCTGCGAAATCACCTCCGGAGTCCTCGGCGAGGAATGCCTCTATCTCCTGCAAAGTTTTTTCCGCGAAGCAAGGGAGCGGAAAAAAGCGGAACGCCGGAGCGAAGAGCCACCAGTGTAGCGAAACGGCTGCGCCGTTTCGGCGGAGAGGAGAGGGGAGTCCGGAGGAACTTTATTTCAGGATGAGGTTGTGAGGGAGGCGCGGCATTTACCCAACCGAAGCGGCGCAGCCGCCTCGCTACCTTACCCCAGCCGCTTTGCCAGCTCATCCGCCAGCACGGGTGCGTGTTCCGGGGCGAACATGGTCAGGTGCTCGCCGGGCACGTCGATGATTTCCAGTTTCGGCGTCAACGCCGACCACCCGTAATCGGGCGAGACCTCGAACTTGTCATCCACCGCCTCGGTGCGGAAGAGGTGAAGGGGAACATCCACGGCGGGAGGCTGGTAAACGTCCATCGCCGCGGCGTGCGCCTCGCGGACCTGCAAAGCGCGCAGTTTTCCGTGCGGTGCGGTGCGCGGAAAACGACGAGTCAGCCAACGCTCGAACTTCACTTGGAAATGAGTGCCGATTCCGTCCGCCACCCGGACCGCGACTCCGGCGATGCGGCCCGCCGTCGAGCAACCTGCCATCGAGTTCCAGAAAACGGCCACGCGTTTGGACAAGGAGTAGCCGCGCCATTTCATCGCCGGGTTTTCCGTATCGAAAAGCCCCGCGAACGCCACTTCCTCGCCCGCTCTGCGCAGGCAGGCCGCCATTTCGTGAACCACCACTCCGCCGAACGAATAACCGACCAGCCGATAGGGTCCGCGCGGTTGATGACGGCGCACGGCCACCAGATATTCGGCGGCCAGCGCCTCGACGCTCGGCATCCCGACCGGCTCCGGCGCTCCGAGAGCGGGGGATTCCAGCGTGAACACAGAGAAGCCCGGCGGCAGCGCCTTCGCCAGATTCCGGTAGAAAAACACTCCGCCGTCTCCGCCGTGGATGCAGATCAGCGGAATACCATCGCCTTCCCGCAGGGCGACCAGTGTCGCGCGGCCCGCTGAGGATTTCCCGCGATCGATCGCTCCCGCGAGCGCCGCCAAGGCGGGAAATTCGATGAGCGTGGCCATCGGCAGGCTGATCCCGAAATCCGTCGAAATGCGTGCGAACAGGCGCAGCGCGGCCAGCGAATTTCCACCGAGGTCGAAAAATCCGTCGTGTCGTCCCGGCGTGCCGCAGCCCAGCAGCTCGTCCCACAACGCGGCCAGTTTCCGCTCCGTCGCCGTGGCGGGTTCTTCCTGCCCGGCAGCGCGCCACAGTTCCGGTTCCGGCAATGCCCGGCGGTCGAGCTTGCCGCGCTCGGTGAGGCGGAATTCCTCCACCGCCGCCCAGCGCACCGGCACGGATGCAGCCGGGAGCTCCGCCGCCACCCGCTCGCGCAGCAATTTCTGCCAATCTTGCGGCGGCTCCCCGCTCCAGCGGACCCATGCGGCCAGCACCGGTTCGCTTCCCCACGGTCCGGCGTGGGCGGCGGTCACCCCGGGATGGGATTCCAGCACCCGCACGATTTCTTCCGGCTCGATCCGGTGGCCCCGGATTTTCAGTTGTCCGTCCTTTCTGCCGAGGAAATGCAGCCGTCCCTGTTCGTCCCAGTGGCCGATGTCGCCGGTGCGGTACCAGCGTCCGCCCTCATATTCGACAAAACTTCCGCCACGCGCAGCGGCACCATGGTAGCCCGGCCCCACGCCGTAACCACCGATCCGGATTTCTCCCGCCGCCCCCGGTGGCAGCGCCCGTCCCTCGGCATCCGCCACCCGGATGCGATAGCCGGGCAGGGGACGTCCGATCGGCGGATCGCCCTCTTCATTCCAGCCGGGCCGGATTTCCTGAACGCAGGCCACGATCGAGGCTTCGGTCGGGCCGTAGCTGTTCCACAATGTCCCGCCACCACAACGTTGCCAATCCGCCACCGCGCGGGCAGACGCCCGTTCCCCACCGATGATGGTGGCACGCACACAATCGGGAATTTTCCGGTCGTTTTCCACCAGCCACGCCGCCCAGGCGGACCAGTAAGCGGTCGGCAGGTCCAGCACGGTGATTCCCGCATCTTCGAGGAAGCTCTGAAAGGCTTCGAAATTTTCCGAGACCTCCTCCGGCCTCGGCACCAGCGTGGCTCCGCTGAGCAGGCAGGATAATATTTCCTCTAGCGAGGCATCGAATCCCGGTGAGGAAAATTGCAGCATCCGGTCGCCCGGCTTCAGTTCCAGCGCGCGGGCGGCCCAACGGGCTTCGTTGAGCACTCCGCCATGGCCCAGCAACACGCCTTTCGGCTCGCCGGTGGAGCCGGAGGTGTAAAGCACGGCCATCGTTTCGTTCCCGGAAGTCATCGGCGGCACGTCGGCGTCCGGCGGATTTTCCCCGGTTTCCAGCGCCACTTTCGGCAGGCCGAAATCCTCATCCACTTCCGGGGTGCACAGCAGGATTACCGGATCGCCGTCGCGAACCATCGCGCGCAATCGGGTTCTCGGAATGCCCGGCCCCAGCGGAAGGTAAATCGCTCCCAGACTGGCGATAGCAAACAGGGCCAGCGGCCACAGGCGGCGCTCGCCGCACATCACTGCCACCACCTGCCCCATTTTGACGCCGGCTTTCGCCAAAGCGTGAGCGATCGCTCCGATCCGGCGGCTCATTTCCGCATAGGTCCACGATACCTCGGGCGTCCACACCGCCGTACGGTTCGCATGAAGCGCGCATGCTTCCCGCCATGCCCCGGCCAAATGTTCCGGTCCGGGCAAACGTTCCCCGCCATTTTCCCACGCCGCCAGTTTCTTCTCCTGCTCCACCGGCAGGCGCGTCATTTCCCCGACATCCCTAGCCGGGTGCGTCGCGGCGGCCTTCACCACCGCCGCCCAATGCGAAACCAACGTCTCCGCCGCGAGTGCGCCACGGTTCGTTTCCACTTCCAACCGCAGATCCGGCTTCAACCATGCCGAGGCCGTCAAATCTCCGGACGGTTGTTCGTGCAGTTCCGCAGCTTCCAACAACATCTCCGCGTTCTCACCAAGCTGGCGAGACAAGTCACCCCGCTCGACCATCAGCACACCGGACCACGGTCCGTTTTCCGGGAAAAATTCCACCGGTAGATCTTCCGGCGCGAGGTTCTCGTATTCCCGCAACGCCAGCATTTCTTCCCGGCACTTCCGCCATTCGGTCGCCGCGTCACCCGTCAACGCCCGCCGGAGCACCAACGGCAGCGTATTCATCGTGAATCCCGCCTCGCCCTCCGTTCTCAACCCGGCGCGGACCTGGCCGACCGCCACCGCGTCCACTCCCGCCGCCCGGGCCAGCACCTGCCCCCACGCCCAGCTTATGATCGTCGCGGCGGTGACTCCCGCAGCCGCCGCCACCTTTTCCAGTTCTTCCGCCATTCCCACCTTCACGGCGGCCCGTGCCCGGCCATCGCGGCCGAAATCCGGTTCCGCCGCTTCCACTCCACGCAGGATTTCCCGGAAGTGTTCCGCCGCACGCTGTCGGGTTTCCGGCTCCGCCACGCGCCACTTGGAAAGCTTCAGTTCATCCGCTTCCTTCCCGGCCAGACGGCGGAGAAAAGCGCGCAGGATCGCGGTGATCGATCGCCCGTCCAGCAAGGCATGGGAAAACGTCCACACCCAGCGCCGGGATTCCGGAAAATAAACCGTCCGCCATGGGACTCCCTCGCCGAAACCACGCAACCGGTCCCGCTCCAGCCATTCCTGCCATTCTTCGGGAAACTCTTCCGCCACGGTCATTTCTCCCCGCTCATCGGAAGCTACCACACCCTGTTCCGTCACCCGGCAGCGCAACACCTCGGTCGCCTCCACCGTGGCCTCCCAAGCCTCCGCCACCTTCGCGGGCGACAGATTATCACGAAACCGCAGTTCCACTTGCTCGACATCTTCCCCGGGTGCCCGGGCGCGCCACATCGCCGCTTGCACCGGAGCCAGCGGGGACAGGAGGGTTTTTCGCGAAGATATCATTCGATGGGAGGAGGCGGAAAAGATAAACATCCGCTCTCACCCTTCCCAGCTTGTAATTCGCCAGACGGTCAGGGGAATTCCATTTCCACCTTCTTTTCCTTCGAGCCTCGCCCGAAACTATCGCCGATGTCCTTGCTGGTCACGAAAAGCATCAGGGAAATCAGTGCCAGCGCGCACGCGGTCTGGATGATTTCCAGCGGCTTCGACTGCACCGGGCGACCGAAGATTTTTTCCAGCAGAGCGAGCGTGATGTGACCGCCATCCAGCACGGGGAAGGGCAGCATGTTCAGCACGGCGAGGTTCACGTTGAAGAGCACGAAAAACGCCAGCAGCCGCCGCCAGCCGTCTTCCGTTTGCAGGAGCTGATACTGCATCTTGGCGATGCCGACCGGCCCGCTGAGGTGATCGACGCCGATGTTCGAATTCCGGGCGGCCACACTGGTGATCGTGGTCCACATCATTTCCAGACTCTCGGCGACCTGTCGGAAAGGCCCGGGTTTCACGATGCGGGTGTCGACTTCCTGGGTGCGTTCCCACAGCACACCGATTTTCGGTTCGGAGCCCGTCGGCTGGAGCGGTATTTCCGGCGTGAGGGAAACTTCGCGGGTCGCGCCATCCGGACTCCGCACGCCGACCCGCACCGTGGACCAGCCCTTTCCTTTCAGATAGAGCGAGAATTGTTCCGGGCTGTAGAGCGGGAGACCGTCCACCGAAACGAGCTTCTCGCCCTTTTGCAGCCCGGCGTCCGCCGCCGGACTTTTTTGGATGGTCTTGCCCACCACCGAATCGGAAGCCGCTCCGAAGCCGACGCTGCGCAATCCGCGCCGCTGATACCACTTCGATGCCTCCGTCTTGAAACCGGAAACGATGGTGAGCGGCTGCGACTCTCCCGGGCGTTCCACCTCGAAAGAAATCCGGTCACCCCGGCTCAGGATGATCCGCTCGAAAATACTATCCAGCGATCCGGCGAAGCCGTTCACCGGCTGGCCATTGATTTTGAGAATGCGGTCACCGGCAAGAAGTCCCGCCTGCTGCGCCGGGCTGCCCGGCTCGACGAAGCCGATCTGCGTGACGGGCACGAAATCCTTTGGCTTACCGACCTGCCACACGACCACCGCCGCCAACAGGGCCAGCAGCATGGAAAAAAGCGGGCCTGCGAACGCGACGATGATTTTATCCAGCGGCGTAATCGGCGGCAGTGCCTTGCGCGACGCGCTCTCGCCACCCTCGATCGCTTCCATCGGCGCCATCTGCGGCAAGGCCACGAAACCGCCCGCCGGGATCCAGCCGAGGCCGTATCGCACGCCGTTCACCGTCTTGCTCCAGATCGGCTTGCCGAACCAGATCTGGAACCGATCGATTTTCAGGCCGCGCCATTTCGCCGCCCAGTAGTGGCCAAGCTCGTGAACGAAAATGATGACATTGAAGCTCATCACGATGATGAGCACCAGAAGTGTCACTTGTAGGATCGAGGAAAAAGCGGGCATGGGCGCGAGGAATTGAAAGCCAGCCCGCAAGCTAACGCGCGAAGCCCGCTCGGCAAGCGCTTACCGCGTTTCGCCCGTTCTCCGGGACCGATTCAATGCCCGAAAAGCTGCACCACGTAAAGGGCGCCATCGCGCCCCCTCGCCGCGCCGATCCCGGTTTGGCTCCATTTTCCCATCAGATTCGAGCGGTGCATCGAGGAATTCGCCCACATTCCGAGCAGCGGGGAAGGGTCCACCGTGCCGGCCCGTCCGAGGTTTTCCCCGAAGGATTGAAGGCCGAGAGTTTGCCGGGCCTCCGCTTCACGCGCGGAAAGCCCCTTGTGATGAATCTTTCCCGCCCGCGCCATCGCTTGGGCATGTCGGCGTGCGATGGCATCGAGCCCCGGATGACGTACCAGGGGAGCACGCCCATGATTGCCGCGAAATCCGTTCACCGCGTAAAAAACCTTCTCCTCCGCCGTCTTGCCCGCCGGATACGTCACGACCTCTTTCTTCGGCGTCCATCTTTGCCAAAGGGAACAGGAAGTCGTCCCGCCAAGACAAACCGCCGCGACCGAAAAAAGCATGAGAGTCCGATGCATCCGGCAACGATGCCCGCTCATCGGGTTTTTACCAGTTTGGAATTCCAGGTGAAACGCTTCGTCACGCCTCGACGCTCTCAATCCCGCGCCTTCAGCACGCCCACCATGTCCAGCTTCCCGAGCATCCGGCTCACCAGCGTGAACGAGATCACGGAGGCCGTGAGCACCACGATCACCGCGATCGAATAAGTGGACGGGTGGATCACGATCGGCATCCGCACCGTTTCCGTGCTGAACGAAGCCATGATGAACAGTGCGAGGCCCTTGCCGAAAAACAGCCCCACCGGCAGGGCGCAGGCCACCAGCAGCGCCAGCTCGCCGATCAATACCGTCCGCACCTCCGGCAGCCGGAAACCGACCACCCGCAAGGTCGCCAGCTCGCGGCTGCGTTCGGAAAGCGCGATCCGGGCGCTGTTATACACCACCCCGAAAGCGACGATCACCGCGAGCACGAAGTAAAGCGTGCGGATGATCCCGATGCTTTTCCCCGTCGTCTGGCGGAAGGCCGCGAGCTGATCCCGCTTCACCATCACCACCGCCACGCGCGGCGTATCCTTCACTTCGCGCATGAAGGCGTCCCAGTGCTTGTGATCGATGGAAAGATACGCGCCGTTCACCGTGTCTCCCTCCTTCAGCAGTTTCCGCAGGGCGGAAATGTCCATGTAGGCACCGACTCCGGCGAAATCCGTGACCAGCCCGCGAATCGGCACATGCAGCACCGGCCTGCGTCCGTCCAACACCTCGATCCTCACCTCGTCACCGACGCGCGCGCCGATCACCTCCGCGAGTTTTTCCGACATCAACAGCCCTTCCTCCGGCATCTCGATCGGCACGCTGTCGCCATCCAGCAGGCGGCTCAGGTCCGCCCCGCGCGGGATGCCGGTGACGGACAGCTTCCGATTCCGATGGCCGAATCTCAACCGCGCCGGCACACTGCGGATCGGCTCCGCGTAGGTCACCCCCGGCAGGTGCTGGAGGTCCTGAAACGCCCGGGCCGATCCCGGCTCCGTCAGAAACACGGAAACATCCTGCCGCTGCGCGCTGTTCCACTGGAAGGTCAGCAGGTAGTCGATGCTGTCACTCATCGCCCCCGGCAGCACCATCAGGCCGGTGGCCAGAGAGAGTCCGCACATCGTGAACACCGCCTGCCACGGCCTCCGCTCGATATTCCGCAACGCCATCCGGAACGTAGGGCTGAAAAACCGGGTGAGGCCGATGCGCTCGAACAGCGAAGGCTTGAAATCCGCCGGTGGCTCCGGCCGCATCGCTTCGGCGGGTGGCAATTTCACCGCCTGCCACACCACCGTCAGCACCCCCAGCGCCGATGCACCCAGACTGATGACCAGCGCCAGCCCCAGCGCGCCGTAATCCATCCGGAACCTCAATTCAGGGAAACGGAAAAACTCGGTGTAAAGTCCCACCAGACTCTCGCCCATATAGCGCCCGCCGATTCCTCCGATCAGGGTGCCCAACACACCGATCGCCAGCACATATTTCAGATAGTGCCCACCGACCTGCCATGAGGAATACCCGAGCGCCTTCATCTGCGCGATCTGCTCGCGTTGAAGGCGGACGATCCGCGAGAGCACCGCGTTCACCATGAAGGCTGCCACGCTCAGGAACACCAGCGGATAGGCCACCGCCAGCGAATGCAGCACCCGCAGCTCGTCATCGAGCCGCTGCGCCGACGCCTGGTCTTTCCGCGTGTAAGCCCCGCCCGCACCGTAGGGAGCCAGCACCCGGTCCATTTCCTCGATGATCGGCTCCGGCGCGGCACCCGGCGCGAGGTCCATCACGATGTCATTGAAGGCACCATCCAGATTGTAAGCCACCGCCAGCGCGCGGTAATTCATCCAGATCACGCTGAACCGCTTGTGATCCGGCAGGGTTTCCCCGGCCCGCGCCTCGAACACGTACTCCGGCGAAAGCCCGATCCCGCAGATGCTCAGCGTTTCCCGGCGGCCATTGATGATCGCGACCAGCGAGTCCCCCGGTTTCAGGTGGTTTTCCAGAGCGAAGGATTCGCCCACGATCACTTCCCGCCGGTCATCCGTGCGGGGGAAACGCCCCGTGCGCAGGAAAACCCGGTTCAGTTTCTGCGGCCCACCGTCTTCCGGCAGGGAAACGATGTGCCCCGTCGCCGGTTCCGCGAGGCCGGGCAGGTCCAGAGTCACCTCCACCGCCACCCGAGGTTCCACCGTCGCCACCCCCGGCAAGGTCTTGAGCTGCTCCGCCGCCGAGAGCGGCGCGCGTTTCAGGTTCGCGAATACGTCCGCCATCGCATATTCCTGATAATAAGCGGATCGTGTCGATTCCAGCGTCAGGATCAGGCTGCGTGTCATGATCATCATCGCCAGCCCGCACGCCATCACCAGTGACACCGCCACCACCTGCCCCTTCATCCGGGAAAGGTCTCGCAACAGCTTGCGGTCGAGCGGTGAAATCATCCGCGGTCAATTCACTCCAAATCTCCCTGCTCCGCCACTCATTCTTCCGGGGGTGGAGAGACATCCTTTTCCTTCATCGGGATGCTCCACATGCATAAAAAAGCGTGTTTTTCATGCATGATCGGCGAGATATGTATAAGAAATCGAATTTTCTATACATGTTATCGGCCACATGTAAATTCGGTTTGCATGTCGATGGGCCCTCTTCAATTGCTTGACCGATCCCGTTTCGAGACCCCTGCCATCTTGAAGCGGTTGGCCTCGGCCAGTCGGCAACTCGCTGAGTTGAAAGGAGCCGCTACGAGTATTCCCCGCCAAAGCATCCTCATCAACACCCTCTCGATTCAGGAGGCCAAGGATAGCTCCGAAATCGAAAATATCGTTACCACGCACGACGAGCTGTTTCAGGACGACCTCGGTTCCCATGGCTCGATGAAACCTGCGGCCAAGGAAGTTCTGCGATACAGACAGGCCCTCTGGACCGGCTTCAATCTGGTGCGGGAGAGCAATCTTCTCACGAACAACCACCTGCTCTCCATTCAGGCCGAGCTGGAACAAAACAACGCCGGTTTTCGCAGTGTGCCGGGGACCACTCTTAAGGATCAGACGGGGCAAGTCATCTATACCCCTCCTCAGGACAGGAATACCATTCTTGAGCTGATGGAAAATCTGGAACATTTCATCAACGAACCTTCGCTCTTCGAGGCGGATCCATTGATCAAAATGGCCCTCATCCATCATCGTTTTGAAAGCATCCACCCCTTTTATGACGGGAATGGCCGGACCGGGCGAATCCTGAACGTCCTCTATCTGGTCAAAGAAGGTCTTCTCGATATCCCGGTCCTTTATCTCAGCCGCCATATCGTCCAGACCAAGGCGGATTACTATCGGCTGCTTCAATCGGTGCGCGACCACGATACGTGGGAGGAATGGGTCGTGTATATGCTGACCGCTGTCGAAAACACCGCCAGGCATGCGATTACCATCATCGGTGATGTGAAAGCGGCATTGCTGGATTACAAGCATCGCATTCGTGAGCAGCATAAAAAGCTGTACAGCCAAGACCTCATCAACAACCTGTTCACTCATCCTTACACCAAAATCGAGTTTCTCGAACGGGATCTGGGAGTGACGCGGTTGACTGCTTCCAAATATCTCGAAGCTCTCGTCCGATCCGGGTTCCTTCAAAAACGCAAGGCCGGAAGGACGAATTATTACATCAATCCGGCGCTTACTGAGATTCTCACAGGGGAAAGCATGCGCAGCCCCCTCGATCCGATTTCACCGTCCTAGCGAACTCGCGGTCTGTCACGTCGTCAGCTTGCGTCCGATCATCCGGAAAGAAATGCTACAGAGCACCAGCGCGAACAGGGCGAGCGCGCCGAGATGCCAGAACACCGCCTGCCATGGGGCGTGGCCCCAGACGGTGAACTGAATGAGTTTCACCCCGTGATAGAAGGGGGAAAACTGGACGATGGTCCCGAGGAAGGATCCGGATGGGATCGGGAAAAAGACGCCGGAGAGATAGAAGATCGGCGCGATCAGGAAGGAATAGACGGTCTGGAACTGGTTGATGTTCCGCACCCACGCGGATGCCAGCAAACCGATGGCGGCGCAGGGCAGGGCGAGGAATCCGGCGATGAACGGGCAGATCAGGATAGCGAGGGGATTCGGCAGCAGCCCGAGCACCAGCAGCACGAGGGAGACGCCGAGACCCATCAGGGCGGCCCGGACGAAGACCCACATGAATTCCCCGGCGACGACTTCTCTCACGCCGATGGGCGTGGTGAGCATCGCTTTGAAAACGGCCTCGAAGGTCATCCGGACGTAGAAGCCGTAGCTGCTCTCGAAAAACGCGGTGAACAGCGCGGTGGTGGCGATCATCCCGGGCGCGAGGAATTGCGCGTAGCTCATGCCATCGATTTGCCCGACGAAGCCGGAAAGCCCCATGCCGAGCGAGCCGAGGATAAGCGCCGGATCGGCGAGCGTCGGCGAAATATTGGCGAGGAAGTCTTTCCGATAGACCGTCCAGTTACGGATGACGACCTGCCAGCTCAGGCGGATGCTCAGGAGAAATTCATTCATCGTCGTGAAGTTCGCTGCCGGTGAGTTTGAGATAGACGTCCTCAAGGTTCGCGGGACGGAGTTGCAGGGCGGTCTGGCCGGAGAGCCGCTGGAGTTCCAGCAGATCGTCGAACCTCGGTGCGCGGACGCAGCATTGCCGTCCCTGATGGAAGAGATCCCACGAGGGATCGATGTGCGGTTTCAACGAGTCTTCGGTCCCGGGAGGGAAAATCCCGACGAAGCCCGGGGCCTCGCGCCCGATGAGTTCACGCGGCGCGCCCGCGGCCACCACCTTGCCGTGATCGAGGATGATGATCCGGTCACAGAGCACCTCGGCCTCGTGCATGTAGTGGGTGGTGACGAGGATGGTTTTCCCCTGTTCGCGCAATTCGATGACTTTTTCCCACAGCAGGTGGCGCACGGAGGGATCGAGGCCGGTGGTCGGCTCGTCGAGAATGAGCAATTCGGGATTCGCGAGCAGGGCGCGAACGAAGGTGAGGCGGCGCTTCATCCCGCCGGAGAGGGTTTTGATGATGGAGTCCTTTTTTCCATCCAGCAGCATGTAGGCGAGCAGGTCGGCGATGCGTGGGTCGGCCTGCTTGCGGGATAGCCCGTTGAAGCCGGCGTAAAGCCGCATGTTTTCCAGCACGGTCAATCCATCGTCGAGGGCGTTTTCCTGCGGCACGACGCCGATGCGGCGCTTGATGTCCCGCGCCTGCGAGGCCGGATCCAGCCCGAAAACCCGAAGCTCTCCCGCCGTTCTGGAAACCACGCCGTAAAGGCAACCGATGAAGGTGGATTTCCCCGCGCCGTTCGGCCCGAGCAGTCCGACGCATTCGCCCTTGGTGACGGTCAGATCGAGGGAAGCGAGGGCTTCGAAGTCGCCGAAGCGTTTCGCAACGTCCTCGGCGCGGATGATGGGAGATTCTGGCATGGAGAATTCGTGTGGGAAATCACGGTTGAGGCACGAAGTGCTCGCGGACCTGACGGGCGGCTTCGGCGATGACGGCTTCGCGCTGATTGGATGGGGTTTGCGGCGCGTAGTAGTAAATCGCCAGCAGAATCGGCTCGCGACCGGGCGGCCAGACGATGGCGATATCGTTGGTCGCGCCATTGCCGCAGGTGCCGGTTTTGTCACCGACTTTCCACCCGGCGGGCATGCCGGCGCGGATGCGTTTGTCACCGGTGCGGGTGGCGACGAGCCAGCCGATGAGTTTTTCGCGGGAGGCGGGTTGGAGGGTGGGGCCGACGAGCAGTTTTTCCATGGTCGCGAGCATCGCGGCGGGAGTGGTGGTGTCGCGGGGATCGCCGACGGTGCTGGAGTTCAGGGCGGGTTCGCGGCGCTCCAGAAAGGTGGTGGTGTCACCGAGGGAAACGAGGAATCGGTTGAAGCCTTCCGGCCCGTCGATGGTGTCCAGCAGGAGATTGGCGGCGGTGTTATCGCTGAGGGTGATCGCGGCTTCGCAGAGCTTCGCGAGGCTCATTTTACCGTTGCGCAGGTTCTCCTTGCCGCCGGTGACGGGGGAGTAGGGGACGAGTTGTTTTTTACCGTAGGAAACCGGGTGGTCCCACGTTTCCTTTCCGGCATCGATGCGCGCGGCGACGGCGGCGGCAAGCGGGAGCTTGAAGGTGCTGCAAAGAGGAAAGCGCTCATCGGCGCGGTGTGTCAGGGTGCGGCGATCCTGAAGATCGATGGCGGCGAGACCGAGCTTGCCGCCGTTTTTCGCTTCGAGGGCGGCGAACGCATCCGGCTTTTCCTGAGCGTGGAGAAACGTCAGGCCATAGAGGAAGGCCAGCAGGGTTGGGAAAAATCCGGCGTTGGGGCGCATGGGCGGCAACGTAGGCGGCGGGAAGGTGCGCGCAAGGGATTTACCACTTCAGCGATGAAGCGGGGAGGCGTGTTTCGTTGCGGTGTTCGCTGACGATTTTCCCGTCGGAGAGATGCAGCACGCGGTCCGCCATTTCGGACATCACGGCGTTGTGGGTGATGATGACGGTAAGAGTGCCGAGCTCGCGATTGATGCGCTCGACGGCTTCGAGCACGGCGATGCCGGTGTTCACATCGAGCGCGCCGGTCGGTTCGTCGCATAGCAGGACTTCAGGGCGTTTGGCGATGGCGCGGGCGATGGCGACGCGCTGCTGCTCGCCGCCGGAGAGCTGGGAGGGGAAGTGGTCCATGCGCTTGCCGAGGCCGACCATTTCCAGCGCTTCCTCCGGCGTCATGGGATCGCGGGCGATGCCGGTGATGAGTGCGACGTTCTCGCGGGCGGTGAGGCTGGGGATGAGGTTGTAAAACTGGAAAACGAAGCCGACGCAGTTTCTCCGATAGAGTGTGAGCGCGTCTTCCTCCGTGCCGTCCAGATTCCAGCCTTTGTAGATCAGCTCGCCGGAGGTGGGGATATCCAGCCCGCCGAGGATATTGAGGAGCGTGGATTTCCCGCTGCCGGAAGCGCCGAGCAGGACGATCAGCTCACCGGCGCTCAGCTCGAGGTCCACGCCGTGCAGGGCCACCACGTCGAGCTCGCCGGTGTGATACACTTTCCTGACTTTCCGGGCTTCGAAAACCGTGCCGGTGGAAATGGGAGGCGTTGCGGGTGAAGCGCTCATCGGAGGCCCCGACGATAGCCGGGGATCGGCCTTGCACAACTTTTTCAAATCCGGGAAAAGCCAGTCATGTCCGCCGACTCCGAGACCCCGCAGCCACCCGCCGAAGCACCATGGGTGGCGGGCTGGCAAGCGGCGAAAGCGAACCTCGTGCCGGGGCTGGTGATTCAGGCGATCATGCTGGCCTTGCTGCTGGCCTACTATTTCTATCCGCCGACGACCGATCTCCTCAACCGGCTGGCCGGGGTGAAACAGGCGTGGGGCTACGGTTATTCGCTGGTTTCCGCGGCGATCGCCGGAGCGGTGATTCCGGAAATCCTGCGCATCGTCCTGCTTCAGGGGAGACGTGTGACCCGCGCGAATCTCTCGAATTTCCTGTTCTCCGCCGTCTATTGGGGCGTGATGGGGATGGTCGTGGATTTTTTCTATCGATTACAGGCACGCTGGTTCGGCGAGGAGGCGAGCTTCGAGGTGGTGGCGAAAAAGGTGCTCGTCGATCAGTTCCTCTACAATCCGCTGTTCGCCGCGCCGGTGGTCGCGATTCTCTACGATTGGAAAAACAGCGGTTACCGGGTGCGGGGATTCGGGCGCTTTTTCACCTGGCGCTATTACAAGACCACGGTGATCCCCACGCTGTTCGCCACGTGGGGCGTGTGGATTCCGATCATCACGATCATTTATTCGCTGCCGTCCCTGTTGCAGATCCCGCTCTTCGGCCTCGCGCTTTCGCTGTGGGTCATGCTCTACACGTGGATGAGCGAGCGGCGGGCGGGGTGAACTCACGCCTTGCCGGGCCTTCCTTTTTACCCTACCTTGGCACCATGACTCCAGCCGTGGAACGTCTGATGAAAGAAGCGCTCCTGCTCCCCGGTGAAGTCCGGACGGAGTTGGTGGAGGCGCTGCTTGAAAAAAGCGCACCCTCTTCCGAATGGCTCGCGGATCAGATCGAGATTGTCACCCGGCGCATGGAGAATGTGCAAAATGGCCAATCTTCCCTGATCGGTGAGGGTGACGCTCATCGTCTGGTACGTGAAGCTCTGCAAAGTGCGGGATGAGAGTTTTCTTTGAAGCGGAGGCTTTGATCGAATATCGCGAAGCCGCTCAATATTCCCAAAGATTCTTCGGGTTGGGTGAAGAGTTCGTCAATGCCGTTGAGGCGGCGATCGCCACCATTTGCCGGGATCCCCAACGCTTCCAAGCCATTGCGCCGGACATTCGGATTTTCCGCATGAAGCGGTTTCCCTATTCCGTGCTTTTCGTGCATTCCGCTGAAAATTCGACCATCGTTATTTACGCGATTGCCCATCACAGCAGGCGGCCCGGTTATTGGAGAACGCGGTTGGACCAGTGAATTGGCAGGACACCAACTGCGACTCCCCCGCTCTCAAGCCAGACTTGTCAAAAATCACCGGGTGGCGGAGTCTGCACTCGTTCCACCACCCCCATGCATTTTCTCGGTATCGAAATCAGCCACTCCGGCACGTCCGCACTCGTGCTGGATCTCGAAGCGGGCATGGTGCGTGCCGAGGCGTGGGCCGCGCATTCCTGGATCGAGGGACTCCCGGCGGATTACCGCGAACAGAATCCCGCGCAATGGATCGATTCCGTGGACCGCGTGATCCGCGAGTGTCTGGGACAGATCGGAACGGAAAAAGAACGTCTCGCCGGTATCGGCATCGCCGGCCCCCTGCGCGGAATGGTGCTGCTGGACGAAGCGAACCGGATCATCCGTCCCTCCAAGATGGCGGGAGATACCACCGTGAAGCGGCAGGCGGAGGAAATCGCCCGCTCCTTCGGCGGCACACCCGGCCTGATCGAGATGCTCGGACAGGCACCCGGCGGGGAATCCGCCGCCGCGGAATGCCTTTGGCTGAAACAGCATGAACCGTATCAGTTCCAACGCGCAGCCAGCTACCTCACCGCTCAGGATTTCATCGCCTACTGGCTCACCGGCGAACGCGCGACCGAGCCGGGCAGCGCCTCGGCCACCGGGCTGTTCGATATTTCCGCCCGCCGCTGGTCCCCGGAAATGGTCGATTTCCTCGATCCCCAGCTCGCCCGGATTCTGCCGCCCGTCGGTGCCTCGGACCAGCCGCGCGGGCTTTTGCGTTCGGCCCTGGCAAGGGAATGGGGAATTTCCGAAATGGTGCAGGTCTCCGCGGGCAGCGCCGCCCCGATGCTTTCCACGCTCGCCGCAGGTTGCGTCACGCCCGGCACCGTGGCGCTGGAGCTCGGCTCCACCGGCGTCATCACCGGCGTGAACCATGCCCCCGTCATCGATTATCGCGGGGAAATCCTCTCGTTCTGCAACGCCACCGGCGGTTGGCTCGGCATGGCGACACTCACCAATGCCGCCGCCGCTCCGGAAATCTTCCGCCGTCACTACGGCTGGAGCAACGAGGAATTCGAAGCCATGGTCGATAGCGTGGAACCCGGTGCCGACGGGCTGCTCCTCCTCCCTTATTTCACCGGGGAGCAAATCCCGCGCCTCCCCGAAGGCACCGGCGTGCTCTACGGCATCACGGCGGAAAATTTCACCCTCGCCCACCTCGCGCGCGCCGCAGCCGAAGGCGTCGCACTCGGCCTCGGCTACGCGATGAGCCGCCTGCGGGACCTGAATTTCGAACCGCAGGAAATCCGCCTGCTGGGCCCGGGCACGCGCAGCCCGCTGATGCGCCAGCTCCTCGCCGATGTGCTGGGAGCACCCGTCATCCCGGTTTCCAGCCGCCAGGGCGCGGCCATGGGAGCCGCCATGCAGGCCGCCGTCGCGTTTTTCCACCAGAGCGGCGAAACACTGGGCTTCGAGGAAATTTCCAGTTACCTCGTTTCCGGTAATCCCGCCGCACGCTGCGAGCCAAACCCACGGCATCACGAACTCTATCAGGAACTGATGTCCCGCCAGCAATACCTCGTCGATACCCTTCACCCCGCCGGTTTCCTTTGAGCAAGAAAAACGACAGCGAGATCCGCATCGATCGCAAATCCATTCTGCTAGGCACCCTCATCGGCTGGGTGATGAAAGTGTGGTCATGGACGCTCCGCTATCATGTGACGGATCACGTGGGCATCACCCGGCACGGGAATTTCCCACAGCCCGTCATCCTCGCCCTCTGGCATAACCGCATTTTCGCCCTTCCTCCGATCTGGTACCGGACCATCGGAAAACATCGACCCTGCGTGGTGCTTACCAGCGCCAGCCACGATGGCACCACACTCGCCACCGCCATGTCCGTCTTCGGTCTTGGCGCCGTGCGTGGCTCCTCCTCGCGCCGCGCCGTCGCCGCGTTGATCGCGATGAAGCGCGCGTTGAAAGAGGGCTCCGACATCTGCATCACACCGGACGGCCCGCGCGGCCCGCGCTACGAATTCCAGCCCGGCATCGTCAAAATCGCCGAATCCTCCGGCTCTCCCATCATCCCGATGCACGCCCGCTTTCACTCCGCGTGGCGGTTGAAAACGTGGGACCGCTTCGTCATCCCGAAGCCTTTCAGCCGCGTCGATTTCTCCTACGGCGAAGCCCTCCACGTCGCACCCTGCGCCGATGCGGACGCCTTCGAGGCCGAGCGCAAGCGCATCGAAGCCGCCCTTCTCGCCGGAGCCGACGACGTTTCCCTTTCCTAAATCACATTCATGAACACCCCACTTCTCATCGATGGAAAAGCCGTAGCCGCCCGCGTGCTGGAGGAATGCCGCGCCGAAGCGGAAGCCCTCAAAGCCCAAGGCATCACCCCCGGTCTCGCCGTTGTGCTCGTCGGCGAAGATCCCGCCTCGCAGGTTTACGTCGGCTCCAAGGTCCGCACCTGCGGCGACCTCGGATTCCATTCCGAAAAAATCGTCCTCCCCGCCGAGACCACTCAGGAGGAACTCCTCCAAGTCGTCCGCCGTCTCAATGAGGACCCCGCCATTCACGGCATTCTCGTCCAGTCGCCACCGCCCAAGCACATCGACGAAGAAGCGATCATCCGTGAGATCGATCCCCGCAAGGACGTCGATGGCTTCCACCCGGAAAACGTCGCCAAGCTCGTGCTCGAAGACCCGACCGGCTTCGTCCCCTGCACCCCCGCCGGCTGCATCAAGCTGCTCGAAGTCTCCGGCATCGAAACCAACGGCAAGGAAGCCGTCGTCATCGGCCGCAGCATGATCGTCGGCAAGCCGATGGCGCTCCTGCTCGTTTCCAAAAAATCCAATGCCACCGTCACCATCGCCCACTCCCGCTCGCACGATCTCCCCGCGATCTGCCGCCGCGCCGACATCCTCGTCGCCGCCGTCGGCCGTCCGGACATGGTGAAGGCAGATTGGGTGAAACCCGGAGCCGTCGTCATCGACGTCGGCATCAACCGCGTCGCCGACCCCTCGAAAAAATCCGGCTTCCGTCTCACCGGCGACGTCGATTTCAACGAAGTCGCCCCCCGTTGCGCCGCCATCACCCCGGTCCCCGGCGGCGTCGGCCCGATGACCATCGCCATGCTCATGAAAAACACCCTGCAGGCCGCACGGCAGCTCAGCGGAAACTGACGAGCAGGGACATTCCTGTCCCTGTTCCTTAAAACCCATGCAACTCTCCGCCAAACCTTATTTGATAGAAGCGGATTTTCAGTTGCAGGCTGGAATCGAATGGTCGGAATACCCATTTTGTATACCTGCCGTCAGGGACATCGCGAAAATTGAATTCCATCCCGACGTTACCTTTTTCGTAGGCGAAAACGGATCAGGAAAATCGACGGTGCTGGAAGCCCTCGCCAAAAGCCTGGGCTACAGTGCCGAAGGTGGAACACGCAATGTGCGTTTCCAAACCACCGAATCCATTTCCTCACTCCACCAAGTCCTTCGTCTGAGCCGCAGTTATCGAAAGCCAAAAGACGGCTATTTTCTGCGGGCGGAGAGTTTCTTCAATCTCGCAACCTACATGGACGAGATCGGCTCGATAGGCTACGGAGTCGAGTCCTTGCATTCCGTTTCCCACGGTGAGTCGTTCATGGCGCTACTGGTAAATAAACTTCGCGGGGACGGACTCTACCTGCTCGATGAACCTGAGGCCGCGCTTTCTCCCACACGGCAGTTGGCCGCTTTGCGGGCAATCCATCAACTGGTGCGGCAGTCTTCGCAATTTATCATCGCAACACACTCACCGATCCTTCTTTCCTACCCGAAGGCCCGAATTTTTCAATTCGATGGCAACGGCATTGCGGAAGTGAAATTCGAAGAAACCGAGCACTACCAGATCACTCGTGATTTTTTGAATAACCACACACGCCGCATCGAGCAATTACTGGCGGAGGATGAATAACCGCCAAGGAAGAGGAAATCACGCCGCAACCTTATTTCTTCGTCGGCGGGGATGACGAGTCTGAGGAAGAAGAAGAAGATTCACAAGCGATCTCCAGCTTGCGGACAAGGTCACCTAGCAATTTTCTCCGTTCTTCCGTGCGGGAATCGATTTTCTTCTGCAATTCGCTGATCCGGGCGATCGCCTTGATCGCTTCCGGCGTGAGGTCTTTTTGAGGAACCATCCTCGCTTCCCGCAGCCGCTCGGACGCCTGTTGGGCGGATTTTTCCAGACCATCCAGCTCCCTGCCGAGATACGCGAATTGCAGCGCCGTCAGGTTCAGTCTTCGAAGGTCCGCCCGCAGCAGGCTCAACTCCTTTTCCAGGGACGTAATCCCTTGCTCCACGGGCTTCATTTCCACCACCACCTGAGGAGTAGCGATCATGGGCACGCCTTCACTTCGCGCGGTCTTCGGCAGCTCGGCATGCACCCGCACGGAGGGTGGCGACACCGGCCTGAGCCAATGGTAAGAAAACGCCGCCGCCAGCAGAACATTGGAACAGACCAGCAGAAATTTGAAGAAACGATCCATGCGGGAAATTCGGAATTGATTGGACATCGCCAGGTTTCAGGGAGGGGAAGAGCTCAAATCGATAAAGCCGGAGACGTTTTCCCCGATCCATGTCTGGAGCACACGGAAGCTTTTTTCCTCCAGCTCCGGAGGAGATTCGGACGCCCTGAAATACGTCACGCCATCCACATCCGAGATGGGCCGGGCCGTGGCGGGATTCAGATCCACATCGAAGGTGCGGGCGCGGATCATCGTTAGCATGCTCCGATCCGGGCCATCGGGGTGGGCGTCCTTCAGGGGTTCCGGCTTCGCATGGAACAGGCTCAGCACGAGGATCGAGTGAGGTGTCTCCATGGATGTCACCCGATCGAAATCCACTACCTGATAGCCCGCATCCCTCAACTGCCGTCGTATTTTTTCCCGAATCCGGCGGGAGCGGTCCGACGGACATGCCCATTCCCGGACTTCTCCGGACGGTCCGGTCACCGGTTTCATTTTCTGGAGCGGCTTGCCCTTCGCATCGGCTAACAAAGGCGGAAACACGTACACTTCCACCGGAATCCGCGGACGTTCGGCGGGGCTCACCGCCGTGTAACTGCAATACGTGTGCAACCGTGAAGTTGGCTGTTTGGGGGTCGAGGCGCAGGAAATCAGAAACCACGACCCCAAACCGGCCACCAAAAAGGGCGGCACCACCTCACGTAATAAAGAAACGACGGGATTCATCATTCGAGGAATCTGGAGCCGGAGAACAAGTGAAGTGCGGCGCGCCATGCTCACCGCACTTCACCTTTATCGAGGGGCTATCAGCAATATGACCAAGGGGGAAAGACCGATTACCACTGAACGCTCACACCGATCCGGCCGACGGCTTCCTCGAAATCTTCGGAAGACGCGAGGGCGGCCTGAAGCTGCACCTTGTCGTTGATGCGATTCGCATAACCGAAGGCGAAGCCGGTGGAGCTGGAGAATTGCGAGATGTTGAAGTCAACACCGTGGGTCTTTCCGGCTTCCACACGGGTGTTCGTCATCGCGGCCACCATGGCGATACCACGGGTGTTCTTGTCGATGGCGCGCTTCAGTTTGCGGTCCGCCGCGCGGAATTCGTTACGGATGTCCGCATCGGCGGCACGGAATTCGTCGCGAATCTGGTTGTCGTTGAAAATCCGGGCGGATTCCTCGGCATCGATCTTCTGCGTGTAGTCGGCGATGATGTTCGCATCGGCAGTGCGGAACTCATTGCGAATATGGGCATCCTCGGAAGCACGGGTCGCGGCTTCGGCGTCGATGTTATTTTGCAGAGCCGTATCGGCAGTGCGGAACTCGTTGCGGATGTGGGCATCTTCGGAAGCGCGAGTCGCAGCTTCTGCGTTGATGTTGTTTTGCAGAGCCGTATCGGCGGCGCGGAACTCGTCACGGATGAGGGTATCCTCGGCAGCGCGGGTGGCGGCTTCAGTGTCGATGTTATTTTGAAGAGCTGTGTCGGCATTGGCGCGAGCGGTCGCTTCGGCATCAAGCTGGCCTTTGTTCACAGCGTCGGAGGCGGCGGTACCATCGGCGACACCGGTGATCTTCTCACCGCTGTTGTCGATGCCGTTGGTGGTGGTTTGACCGGCGATGGTGGCGTTGCCGCCCACGGAAAGATTGCCACCGGTGTTTGCCAACGGGGTAGAAGTACGAGCGGAATCGAAAGCGGCCGATGTGAAATCGATATCGCCCACTCCATCTCCGTCGATCAGTTCTTCGAAGTTTGCTTGAGCGGTCGCGGCATCAGGCACACCCGGATCGCCCACCGAAACACGGGAGCCTAGGATTTCAACGCCATTAGCATCAATCAAGTAGTAAGATTGGGTGCCCGGAACAGGTTGGCCTGCGTTCACTCCTTGATCGGCATTATAAACACGGACTTCGGTAACACGTGAGACCGACACGGAATTGTTGCTGCCGGTGGAAGAGTTCAAGGTGGTGTCACCGTTGTTTTCAATAACCGCACCACCTCCGGTCGCAGTGGTGTAATCCGCTTGGGCTCCCCCCAACACGGTGCGGACGGCGGTGCTGGTTCCGTCGTCAGTTCCCGTGACGGCATTTTGCTGCCCGGCGGAGTTACTGTTGCTTGTCACGGTGACCGGCGAAGGGGCCGCCTGCACGGTGAGAGTGCCGTTAACTGTGGCATCGCCAGCAACGCTAACATTACCAGGGTTCGCGGGGACACCTGGAGTGATATTTACATCCCCCACGACAGTGGTGGTCTGGGCATGGGCAGCCGCTGCGGTGAGCACTGCGATGACGAATGGAAGAGCTTTGAATTTCATAAGCGCGCTCAGCCTTGTTGTATACATAACGTATACGCAAGGTTTTTTTGCGTCACTCTATCTTTTTTTCGCTGAGTTCATCGGAAATCAGGGTTAGATTCTCCTGCTGCCAGCGTGCTTCGAGGAGGTCCAGCCCTTCGCGGATCATCTGGTTCAGAACATGATCCGCTTCCCCGGGGGGCAGATTTCTGATAGGTTTCAGCTTTTCCGAAAACTCCCCATCCAACCAGCACGATTCATCCGTTTTCATTTGTAATTCATTCGTATACAATACGACAGCTTGAACCGGCAAGGAAATATGAATACATTCGCGAAATCATGGGTCCCATACCAGTCCGCCTTTCTCCAGAACTCCAGGAACGCGTCGATACGCTTGCCGAGAAAATGTCCATGACACGTTCCGCGGTGATCCGGCTCGCGATCCGGCAGTGGCTGGATGCCTCGGAGGAGCGGGAACTGAACCCGATCCTATCGCGGGATCAGGAAAAGGGCCAGCAGACGCGGGCAGCGAAATCCTCAAGGAAACGAGGGTGAAAGCGGGAAGAAACGTTTTTGCGGCGGCGTCCCGATGGCCATCGCCATGCTGATGAAAAACATTCTGCGAGCCGCACGGCAGTTCGGCGGAAACTGAGGAGCAGGGACATTCCTGTCCCTGTTTTCTTCAATCCATTCAGGGACAGGGATGTCCTTGCTCCTGAAAACTCATTTTTCCGGGATCTGGATGCGGGCGGGGACGTCCTTGATCTCGATGCCCGCTTTGACGAGAGCGTCCCAGACGGTGATGAGGCGCTCCAGCGGCAGTTTCCGGTCGGCTTCCAGTTCGAGCTTTCTTCCCGGGTTCTGGTTCCGAAAGGCGACGAGGTAGGACTCGAGCAGCCCTTCGGGGACTTCGAGGGTATCGAGCTTGATATTGCCCAAGGCGTCCACCGCGAGCACGGAACGCGGCTCGACAATCTGGTCGGTCGGGACTTCGGAAACAGTGGGCAGATTGATTTGCAGAGCGTTGCGCGGTTTCTTGAAGGTGGTGGTGACCACGAAGAAGATCAGCAGGATCAACAGGATGTCGATCAGCGGGATCACCTGAATATGGCTGCGCTGGCGAGTGGAGCGGTGAAATTTCATGGCCGGGTATCAGAGTGGGGGCCGGGCTTGGCGCAGTGATGGGCGAAGTCCGTGAGCAGGGTCTCGAGCCGGGCGGTGAAGAGCTCGATGCGGCGGTGGAAGTAGCTCTGGGCCACCACTCCCGGCACGGCGATGGCGAGGCCGACGATGGTGGTGGTGAGCGCTTCGGAAATCCCTCGTGCGATGGTGACGTTATCGGAGGTCTCCGCCAGACCCTGGAAAATGGTGACGAGACCGGAAGCGGTGCCGAGCAGGCCGAGCAGGGGAGCGACGGTGACGACCACATCCAGCACGCCCATCCCGGCTTGCAGGTGGACGGATTCCTCGCGGGCGGCGGATTCGACGACGTGGACGATGCGCTCTTCCGGCTTGCCGCGATGCTTCACGGCGAGGTGGCAAAGCCGGGCGAGGACGCTTTCCCCGGTGGCGAAGGTTTGCAGGATGGGGCCGGATTGTCCGTTGCTCTCGTAACTCTCGAAGTCCTGCACCTTCCCGACGAGATCGGCGGGGAGAACCCGATTGGCACCGAGAGAGAGGGCCTTGAACACCACGGCCATGACGCCGACCACGGAGGTGATGGCGAGGGGGACCATGAAAACGCCGCCTTGTTGCAGGAAGTGCCAGGCGGAAGAGAAGCCGTTGGCGGGATCGAGAGCGCTGAGGAGTTCGGTCATGGGAATGATGTGGAAGATTAGAAGTAGAAGTTGAAAATGAGTTCGAGCGGTTCCTTGGCGTAGTCCTTGCGGATGGAGGCAGGCATCGGCGGAATGGCGGCGTCGCGGATAGCGTTGAGGGTGAATCCTTTCTGGACCTCACCGGTCTGCATGCCATCGACGAATTTCACGCTGCGCACCTTGCCGCTCGGCTCGACGGTGAAACGCAGCGTCAGAAATCCGGGGGTGATGAAATCGCGGTGACGCACGCAGTTCCGTTGCCATTCGAGCTCCACGGCGCGGCTGATCGCGGCCTGATAACGGCCGAGCGGGGAATCCTCGACATCGAGCGAACTGCGGCCGGTGCGGGAAATGGAACCGCGAATGGCGGTTTTCCGCTGGAAGCCGCTGAAGGCGGGGTCCTTCACCGGCTGGCGGGCTTTCGGCTTGGCGGCTTTGGAAGCGTCGCGGGCGGGTGAGGCGTCGGCGGGTTTCGCGGCCGTTTCCGCTGGCCGTTTGGTGGAGGAATCGTCGGTTTTTTCTCGGGTTTCTTCGGCTGGGGCCGGGACGGGGACTTCCACCGGATTCGGACCGGTGAGCAGTTTTTCCCGGAGGGGAGGCGGGGTGGAAGCGGCTGCCGCCGGAGGAGGGAAGGGCGCGGTGCCGGTATCGGATTCACCGGAAATTTCGGAGGTTTCGGAGCTGGCTGCAGTTTCCGGAGAAGGTTCGGGAGGACCCGAAGATTCGAGGGAAGGGAGATTGCGGTCCGGCAGTTTGCCGTCGTGGTAGCGGCTTTCGGTGGTTTCGAAATCGCCGGGGCTTTTCGGATCGACTCCGGCCTGCGAGGGCAGGGGCGGGGCGGAGGCGTCCGGCGCGCGATCGCTGGCGGCCTGTGTATCGCGCTCTCCCATGAAAGCGGGCTTATCCGGACGTTTCCCGCGCTGGTCGTCCGAGGTGCGGGCGAATCGCTTCGAGGGCGGCGGGGTGACGACCGGGGGTGCCGGTGCCGGAGTGGCGGCGGACTCGGGAGGCGGAGACGCCGTGGCCTCGGGTGCCACTTTTTTCAGCATTTCCGGGTAAATCTCCACCGTCGCCTGCGCGGGTGTGTCCTGCGCACGCGCCACGGGACGGGATGCGTCGCGAAGCCGCACCGTGGACAGACCGATGATGCCGAAGGCGATGAGCAGCGCAAGATTCAGCCCCAATGACAGGCCGAGGGCGATGGCCCACAACCTGCCGTCTCCGCGTCTGGTGGCTGGATGGTAAAATTCCATGCAAAGGAATGCGGCCTCAGACTGGCCACGATCTCAGCGCCACGCAATGCGGGATCTGTCGAAAAAGGAGGGGGAGCGCCGACGTTCACGTCGGCTCAATCTTATCTTCGCTAGCCGACGTGAACGTCGGCGCTCCATCCTCTCAGAAGCTGAAGATTTCGTCCGCCTTGAAGAAGCGCTTGAGCTCGGCGGCGGCGGCTTCGGGGGAATCGGAAGCGTGGCAGACGTTCTTCATCTTGGCATCGGCGTCCTTGAAGCCGAAGTCGCCACGGATGGTACCGGCGGCGGCTTGGGTGGAATCGGTCGGGCCGAGCAGGTCGCGGACGCGGGAAATGACGTTTTCACCTTCGAGGGCGAGGGCGATCACCGGGGTTTCCTGCATGAAGCCGCGCACGGAAGGGAAAAACGGTTTGTCGGCGATGTGGGAGTAGTGCTCGGCGAGGATTTCGTCGCTGAGAGCCATCATCTTGATGCCGCGGACCACGAAGCCTTCAGCCTGGAAGCGGGCGAGCACGGTGCCGGTCAGGTTTTTGGCAACGGCGTCCGGTTTGAACAAAATGAGAGTGGTTTCAAGAGCCATGGCCGGGGAAGTAGGTCGCTGCCAGACTTTGTGCAAGACATTTGAAGATCGTGCGGCGGGCGTCAGCGCGGGGGATCGAGCAGATCGGCGCGCTGCCGGAGTGAGCGTGCGGCCTCAGTGTTGCGGTTCTGGCTTTCCCAGATTCCGGCGAGGCGGCGCAGGGCGGCGGCAGTCTGCGGTTTTGCATCAGCGGGGTAGGCGCGGATGGCGTCCCGCAGCCGTTGCTCGGCCTCTTCGCTCCTGCCTTCCGCAAGTGAGATTTCCGCGCTTTCCACCAGAAATTCCGGCGAAAATTTCCGGCCCCGCGGCAAAGCGGCTTCGGCGTCGCGAATGGCGTTCGCGGCGAGATCCCGGGCGGTCCCGTCACGCCGGGTGGCGATGGCGAGCTGGCTCAGCAACTCGAAATTCCCCGGCACGTCGAACACGGCCTTTTCCAGTAACAATCTCGCCTCGCGCGGTTCGTTCGCGGCGAGAAATTCCTCAGATAGCTGAAGGAAATCACCCATGGAACCGCCGCGACGTTTCAACACCTCGGCCGCGTGTCGGCGGGCGAGCGCCGGTTGATTCGTCTGCCGGTAAAAACGGGTCAGCGCCTGATGCGCCTGTGCGTGGCCCGGATCGATCTTCAGCACGTCTTGCAGCGCCGCCTCGCCCTTCGCGTTTTCCCGGACGGAAAAATACAGAATCCCGAGCCGGACACGCAGGTCCAGCGAGGACGGCAGTGCGCCGGTGTGCAGCTCCAGCATGCGGATCGCCCGCGCTGAATCGCCGCGATCACGAAAATAATCGGACGCCGCCCGCGCGAGCCCGGCCTGTTTCGGCTCGGCCGAGACCGCCGTTGCGTAGCGATCCGCCACACGACGCGACGCCGCCGCATCGTCCGAGGGGTAAGCCGTCCGGGAAAGCGCGGCGTAAACCGGTGCCGCCGCCGGGGTTTCCGCCATCGTTTCCAGCACGCGCCGGGCTTTCTCCATCTCGCCCTGATCGAGCATCGCGGAAAACAGGCGTTGCACGAGCTGCGGATCTCCCGGCCAACGCTTCGCGGTCGCTTCCAGAAATTTCACGCGCTCCGCCTGAAACCTCGGCCCGAGGTTGAGCAGGAAATCGGCGAACGAGAGCTGGATCGACAATTCGGCCCGCCGTTTTTCCGCCAGCTCCCGATACAGCTTCAGCGCGCCCGGAACGTCCTTCTGCGCCAACCGCCGATCGATCCCGAGCCGGGCCAGTGTCCACGCCGTCGGGTCCGCCTTGCGGGCTTTTTCGAAAGATTCCGCAGCCTGCGATTCGCGGCCATTCAGCCGCTCCCAGACGCCGAAGGCGTAATCCCGCCGGGGATCGTCCGCCGCCTGCACCAACGGCATGGCGACGATCGGGAAAAACACCAGCAAGCACCCTTTCCTCATCCGCCGGGGAACTTGCGCCATCTTTCGGCAGGCATCCAGAACGATCTCATTTGAGCCGATGTGGACATCGGCGCTCCATTCTGCATGCTCCATGACGTGACTCCGATCAGCATCGCCGCCGTCAAGGAACAAGCCGGAGAAATCCCCGTCGCCGCCGCGATCCACGCGCAACTCCAGACCCGTACCACCCGCACCACCAAGGGCGGAAAACCGTATCTGGAGCTGGTTTTCGCCGATTCCACCGGGAATTTCACCCTGAAAATCTGGTCGGACGCACCGAACTACGCCGACGCCGAAGCCCTGCCCATCGGCTCCATTCTGCGCCTCGAAGCCGAGTGGACACAGAACCAGTACGGCGTGAACCCCGCGCACCTTGCCTGGCATTTTCCCGATGAAGCCGCCATCGCCGATTTCCTCGCGGGCGATCCGCAAATCCGCGCCAAGCAGGACCACGATTTCGCGGAAATCCGGCGCCTCGTCGGCACCATCACGGACCCCCGCCTGCACACGCTTTGTGCCCATTTCCTGCAAACCATGGGCGAGCGCTTCCGCCGCACCGCCGCCGCCCGCAAAAACCACCACGCCCGCCGTGGAGGCCTCGTCGAGCACGTTTCCCAAATGATGCGCTCCGCCGATGCCCTCTGCCCGGTTTATCCCGAGCTGAACCGCGACCTCCTGCTCACCGGCGTGCTGTTTCATGATTGCGGCAAACTCTGGGAAAACAGCTACCCGAAAGACGGCTTCGCCCAAACCCACAGCCTCTACGGCGAAATGCTCGGCCACATCCCTCTCGGCATCGAGCTGGTGAACAAACTCTGGAACGACATCCTCGATTCGCCGGAAGCCGAGGACTGGAAAACGCTCAAACCCGCCACCGAGGAAACCCGCCTCCACCTGCTCCACCTCATCGGCAGTCACCACGGGCAACCCGAATTCGGCTCGCCGGTGCTTCCACGCACCCCGGAAGCCCACGCACTCCATCACATCGATAACCTCGACGCGAAAATGGAAATGATCCGCGACGCCTACCAGCAAGCCAACGAACTCGCCCCCGGCATCTACGACCGCGTATTCCCGCTCCCCGCGAATCTGGTGAAGCCGCTGGGGGTTTTCACGGAAGAGAAGGCGTGAAAAATTGCCGACGGATGAAGAACAAATGCGCGAGCAGAATCGAAGAAAACGTTAGAAAATAAATGATTCCAGCGACAAGAAGCGCGCCATAGCGATTATCGGGTTCGAACTGATCCGGATGGATGAACATGAGAGCCAACTCTCCGACAAAGGCGATCCCGATCAGAAAACTAACCACCAGTGGAGCAAGACACGCCCACCAGCTCCATTTACGTTTGGGGTGGAGCGTCAATGCGCAAAAAAGCCACACGCCCACGATGGCAACCCATCCCAAATTCTGAATGTTCCGATGCTGAAAATAAGCGTTCAGCATTCCCGCCAACCACAAGCAGGGCCAAATCATCTGAACCAAGTTCCGGAGCTTCACGAGTCACAACCTATCCCGTTTGCCAAAAGAAATTGCCGGAATTGGACCACGGACTTCAGTCCGTTTTGCTTCGGAAATGATCGATGCCACATTTAGGAGGACAAATTCCGCATCTGCTGCCTCCATTCCGGGCTTCAATTCATGATGCAGCTTTGTCCATTTTTCGTCTTCGATTGGATGAACCGCTTCGCCTGCAAAGCCAACATTCCTTTCTTCCCCCATTGATTGGAAAAAGCCACTTGTCCCACAAAAAGTCAAGTTTGTGGGACAATCACTCCCTTGACCATACGCACGATCTCGCGTAAATACATACTCATGAAATCCCGCGTGACCATTACTTTGGATCCGCACATCCATCGGCTTGCAAAACAAGCAGCTTCGCGGAAACACACCACCGTTTCCGGCCTCATCGAATCCCTGCTTCAGGCGGAAACCACGCGTTCTCAGGAAGATCTGGTCGCCGCCATGACCGGCATCGGCACACTTCGCGCTCCCGCTCCCGGCAGCAATCCACTCTATGATGCCTTGCAGGCGAAATACGCCCGCGAATGAAGATTTTCCTCGATACCGACGTGCTGCTCGACGTCGCACTGGATCGCCAACCGCATTCGGAAGCCAGCGTGCGCGTGTTGCGCTGGGTGCAGGACGGTGGCCATGCCGCGGTCGCGTGGCATTCGTTGGCGAATTGCTCGTATTTGCTGAAAGGCGGCAGGGCTTTTCTTGAAAAATTGCTGCTCCTCGTCGAAGTGGCATCCACCGGCACGGAAGACGCGAAACGCGCGCTCGCCTTGCCGATGCCCGATTTCGAAGACGCCCTGCAAGCCGCCGCCGCGCTGGCGTGGGACGCGGATTTCATTATCACCCGGAATTTACCCGACTACCGCCATTCGCCGATTCCTGCCCTCTCGCCTGCCGATTTCCTGAAAAAAATTTCTCTCTAACTCCCATGCACCCCTTCCTCGCTCCCGATTTTCACGTCCGCTGGTCCACCCTCGTCCCTTCCGCCATCGAGCCGGACATCCGCCACGCCTTGGAACTCGCGAAGGAAAACATCGGGAAAATCTGCGCTCAAGATCCCGCAAAGGCCACTTACGAATCCGCATTCGTCGCACTGGAAAATGCCACCGACGAGCTGAACCACGGTTGGGGCCGCCTGAACCACCTCGATTCCGTCAGTGATTCCCCCGCGCAACGCGAGGCGCTGAACAAAATGCTGCCGGAAGTGACCGAATTTTACTCCTCCATCGCGCTCAACGACCGCCTGTGGGCTGTCATCAAGGCCGCCGGAGAAAGCCCGGAAATCGCAAAACTCACGCCCGTCCAGCAACGCCACGTCGAGGAAACGCTCGCAAGTTTCCGCGATTCCGGCGCCGATCTCCCGCCGGAGCAAAAAGCCCGCATCGCCGCCATCGAGTCCGAGCTTTCCAAGCTCACCAAACAATACTCCGAGCACGTCCTCGATTCCACCAACGCATGGGAACTCGTCATCACCGATGAATCCCGCCTCGCCGGTCTGCCGGATTCCGCCAAGGCCGCGGCCGCCGCCAACGCCCGCGCCAAGGGCATCGAGGCCCCCGCGTGGCGCTTCACCCTGCAATTTCCCTCCATGTATCCCGTCATGCAGCACGCCCATGACGAGGAGCTGCGCGAGCAAGTCTGGGAAGCCTCCACCAAAATCGGCGGCTACGGCGAGTATGACAACACCGCGCTCGTTTGGGAAATCCTCAAACTGCGGCAGGAAAAGGCCGAAATCCTCGGTTTTCCGAATTTCGCCGATCTCAATCTCCAACGCCGCATGGCGAAAAACGGCGAAACCGCGCTCCGTTTCACCGAAGACCTCCACGCCCGCATCCAGCCCGCCTATCACGCGGAATACAAGCAGCTCGCCCAATACAAAGCCGCGAAAAACGGCCAACCCGAAGACCTGCTCGAGCCATGGGAAGTCGCCTACTGGTCCGAGAAACAACGGCAGGAAAACTACGATTTCGACGAAGAAGCCCTCCGCCCGTATTTCCCCGTCACCGGCGTCATGGCCGGCATGTTCGAAATCGCCTCCGTCCTCTTCGGCATTTCCATCAAACAAAAGGAAACCATCTTCATCGATCCTTCTTCCAACTCTCAACCCTCAACTCTCAACTCTCAACTCGTAGAAACCTGGCACCCCGAAGTTTCCTTCTACGAAATCCACGATTCATCAACCGGCGCGCACCTCGGCTCGTTCTACGCCGATTGGCACCCGCGCGAATCAAAACGCGGCGGCGCGTGGATGAACTCCCTCCACACCGGCGGAGTCGGCGAGCCGCACCTCGGCCTCATCATCGGCAACATGTCGCCGCCCGTGGATGGCAAGCCCGCGTTGCTCACCCACAATGAAGTCGAAACGATTTTCCACGAATTCGGTCACCTGCTCCACGGCCTGCTCAGCAACGTCCCGGTGAAATCGCTCGCCGGAACCTCCGTCGCCTGGGATTTCGTCGAGCTTCCCTCCCAGATCATGGAAAACTTCTGCTGGGACCGCGCCTCGCTCGATCTTTTCGCCCGCCACCACGAAACCGGCGAGCCGATCCCGGACGAGTTGTTCAACAAGATGATCGCCGCGAAAAACTACCTCAGCGCCTCCGCCTTCATGCGCCAGCTTTCGTTCGGAAAACTCGACCTCGAACTCCACATCCACCTCGCCAAATATCTCGGTCGCGATCTCGACGAAGTGGACCGCGAAATCCTCGCCGACTACCACGCGCCGCTGAAAACCGACTCGCCCTCGATGACCCGCCGCTTCGGCCACCTCTTCAGCAGCCCCACCGGCTACGCCGCAGGCTACTACTCCTACAAGTGGGCCGAAGTCCTCGACGCCGACGCCTTCACCCGCTTCCAGAAAGAAGGCGTCCTCAATCCCGAAACCGGCCGCGCCTTCCGCGAACACATCCTCAGCAAAGGCAACTCCCTGCCCCCGGACGAACTCTACCGCCAGTTCATGGGCCGCGACCCCGAGCTGGAGCCTCTGCTAGTCCGTGCGGGTCTGGCATAAGCCTTGGACTTCGGCAGCCCATTAGCTCCATTTAGCAGCATGCGGTGGTTCCACTGTTCCTATTAACATCGTACCTTACGAAATCGTGGCAATAAGCAGAGAGTTGCCAATAAAATCTCCCATGATGCTTTCGGGAAAACGGCTTCACTTTTGTTCTTTATAAGTAATCGAAAATTTCAGCGATTGACCTGCTTTGAGAGCGATCAGCCCTTCATTTGTTCCTGTCTGCTTAATCGGAGAAGTCTCGCCCTCAAATTTGAAGAAGTCGATAGCAGCGGCCTGTGGCAGACGAATTTTGATGATCTGGTCTTTTGGCGACTCCAATTCACAAATAACGGCACCCGGTTTCCAATTCAACGAAACGATCTTGATCTGACCACGTGTTGCGATTCCTTTGACCGATCCCTTCATCATCGCTTTCGGAAGCGCAGGCAGGAGATCAAGCTGTCCCGGTAGAGAAAAAATCAGGGAGTTGTTGATGATTTCCGGTATCGCACCGTTGGCATCCATATTGAAAGTTTTTCCCTTTTCATAATGGGCAGTGCCCATACTTGGATAAATAGCTCCGCCGATGACCATGCGTGTGAGGATTTCCCAGAGGTCTTCGCTACAGCCGAAGCGAGCAGCGGACAGAGCAAGGTGCATCCGCCCATGAGATGCGGTTTCATTTCCCCTCACATCTCCGGTATTTTCCGGATTGCGAAACCATTCTTTCATGCGTGCCTCGTAAGCAAGCCGGGAAGCCTTCCACATGACGGGCGTGGTGGCTGGACCGAATTCATAACTTTGCCAGATCGCATAGAGGTGCGACATGTGGCGGTGGTTGTTTTTATTGAGAGCACCCTCGGTAGACCACTCTTGCAACTCGCCGTTCGCAGCGATCAGATAAGGTGGCAGCTTATCAAGCATTGCCTGCCATTTGGAAATGTTAGTTTCTTCGATTTTTAACTCTTTGCAAGCAACGATCAAATTCGAGAGCAGCTCGCGGGCAACCATAATGTCCTGAGTTGAATTATCACCATCGCCATTTTCCGCAGAATGTGAAGGGCTGAAGCGGTATTTCCCGCTTTTGTCGGTGAAGAGAAAATCTTCATAGAAAAGCGCGACTTCCTTCATGTAAGGAATCGCCTTTTGCATGAGGAACTCACGATCCCCAGTGTAGAGATAATAATCATAATACCAGTGGCCGAGCCAACCCGCGCCACAAGTCCAGAATGATCCGGTGAAACGGTTGCTCCAATGAATCATTGCACCACTATTCGACTCGCGCGAAGGAGCCATGATGCCGCGGGCTCCGTAGAATTTTTTGGCGTTTTCTCGCCAGCCGTCGATCGTTTCATCGATCAAATTGAAGTAGCCCTTTAACAATTCCGGCGTGTCTGAACTGAGGAAATGGGAAATGGCGAGCTGGAGATTGGTATTCATCGTATAATCACCGGACCAGGAAGGTACCCACGTGCCGGTCCAGATGCCCTGAAGATTCGGTGGGCGTTGATCGCTGGCAGCGCAGAGAATGACGTACCGGCTACCATCGTAAATTTTTTCCAGAAGGGCAGGAGAGATGGTATTTTCCTGTTTGGCCCGCTCGAAGAGTTCTTCAGAAGTAAGCTTGCGATCTTCTCCTCCGCCGAAATCCACGGAAACGCGTGAGAAAAGCTCACTATGTACCGGAGCATGACGCGCAAGCAGAGTTTGATAATCCGCCGGGAGCCGGACCAACTCGGCCTTTATTTTTTCCAGCGAATGTTCCTCGTCTTGCTTGAAAGGCTCAATCCTCATCAACACTAGCACTTCATCCGCATCTTTTATGCTGATTCTTTCACCATCACTCCCGACACTGCCCCCTTTCACGATCACTCGTATGGCCACATCGTAGCCACCTTTGCCAAATTTGTAGGCATGTTGCAGCGTAATACCGTCCTTTGTGGTACTCCGCTCCTGTTGGATCAGTACATTTGCCGCGGAATTTTCCTGCGGTTCATCGGGATGATTCAGCTGATAGGCACGCACCTGCGCCGCAGGATCAATCGGCGGAACAGAAAAATCGCAAGTAATCTGTTTTCCGGTCAACGAAAGGACAGCGACATTATCCGGACGCGAAACAAACAAACGGCGCTGACTCCATTCACCACCCACTCTCCACCGGGCTGCAACTTCACCAGTCTGGAAATTTTCCATGCGCAGGTAGTCACGCGCCTGAGCCACGGAGGATTGAATTTTGAAGAAGAATCCCGGATGGAACGGATCCGTGTTCTGGATGAAACCAGGCCAGCCCTTATCCTTGGCCTTTGCCATCATGAACCCGATGGCTCGACCGTAGCCACCGGTTTGAATGATTTGGCGCAACTCGGGCAGTGATTTGCCTATATCTGGTACCTTTTCATCACTTCCCAAGGGCACGAAAAGCTTTGCATGCGTCATGACTATCGTCTCGTCACCCGGGTAGCCGAAATAATTCGCACCCATCAATCCGTTGCCCGTGAGGAATCCATATTCCCACGCCCGGTTCATTTGCCGACTGGAAACACCGCGTTCCGGAACCGACAGAGGCTCCTGCTGTGCAAACACTGAAGTCGCGAAAAACAAAAGCAAACCTGCCGTGGCTCGTCTCGTAGAGAATTGGGAAAAAGCAGACATCTTTGGAATTTTGGGGTTCATCGCCCAGCACGGAAGAAGGACAGGATGGCATCATACGGGTGATCCAGCGCAATGGGAATGGACATTGCTGCCGGATGCATGACAATTTTTGACTTATGGAATCCCGCGGGCATCCGAAACCAAGTGAGCCGCCCAGTTTTATCTCCACCCAAGTGACAGATGCCCGGAGGTACTACTTTCACTTGAATCCCCGGAATTCCGACGAAATCAAAATCGTCTGTGGTGGATGGGAACGTTTGCAGACGGACTATCAAATCGATCGTGTGGACTTTCCTTTTTTCGGCATCGAATACGTCGCGGAAGGAAAGGGAAGTTTGGAGCTTGCAAGTTCTTCGTATCAACTCATGGCTGGAATGGCATTCGCCTATGGGCCGGGTATTCCCCACCGAATCATCAATGATCCCGCCGCACCGATGTTGAAATACTATGTAGACTTTACCGGTCTCAAAGCGGAGCAACTTCTTGCGGATTCCGTGCTCAAATTGGGACAGGTCGTACGAATTTCATCTCCGAAAAAAGTGGAGGATCTTTTCGAATGGTTCCAACAACAGGGAAGCAGTGAGACAAGGCACAGTCATAACATCTGTGCTGCCTTGCTACCGATCCTGCTCATGATCCTCGATCAATGCGCCATTCCCTACAGAGCCTATGATTTCCGGGCATGGGAAACGTATCAGCGGGTAAAACGAGTCATCGAGTCCCAATTTTTGACTTTACGCTCGGTGAAGGAGATCGCCCTCACTGTGCATGCCGACCACTCTTACCTCTGTCGATTGTTCCAACGTTTCGATCAAACCACACCTTACCGTTTTCTTACGAAATTAAAAATGAATCACGCAGCAGCGCTACTGCTGAATCAAAGGATGCTGGTAAAAGAAGTGGCGGAGCAACTGGAGATGGATTCCTTCCACTTCTCCCGCATGTTCAAACGAATTTATGGCATTTCGCCGGAATACTTCCTTAAACATCGATGAAACAAGTCTTCACTTCCGCTCCAGAATCTCGACTTCGTAGCCGTCGGGATCGGTGACGAAGGCCATTTTACGGTCGCCGGAGGTGAATTTTTCTTTCCAGCCGGATGGCCAGATTTCGATGCCTTGGGCTTCCAGTTTTCCGCAGTATTCAACGATGTCCGGCACGCCGAGCGCGGTGTGCATGAGATCTTCCGGACAAGTGGCAGTGTAGTCCGGCGAATGCGTGAGTTCTAGGAAAACGTCGTTTCCGGGCAGTTCCATGAAAACGAGCTTGTTGCCCTGCGGGGAATCTTTGCGTTCTCCGACGGTATAGCCGAGCGCCTGATAAAAGGAGATGGACTTGTCGAGGTCGCGGACACGGATGCGGGTGTGGAGGAAACGGATCATGGCGGGAACCTTGGCGCGGGTCCGGCGGTTTGCCAAATGACTTTAGCAGCGACTGTCGAGTTGGAAGATCTGGCCGGAGGTGTGGGGGAGGTTTTCGTGGAGGAAGCGAATGAATCCGGCGACTTCCCTTACTGTGTTGAAGCGGCCCAGAGAATGAGCGTTTCTCGCCGCTCCGCGGTGTTTTCCCGACAGCTTTGCGGTCATGGGCGTTTCAAGAAAGCCGGGTAGGATCGCATTAACGCGGATGCCGTCGGAGCCGTGGCGGCAGGCCAGATCTTTCGTCAACCCGAGCAGGGCGGCCTTGGAAGCGGCATAGGCGGCTTGCCCGAGCGGAGGGTGGAGGGCGGAATGGCTGGAAATGAAAACGATGTGGCCGTTTTTTCGGGCAAGCATGCCGGGCAAGGCGGCAGCAGCGCAGAGGGCGGCTCCGTGGTAGTTGACGTTGAGGACGTCGTTCCAGTCTTCGATTCCGGAGCGGGCGAGCAGGATATCCCGGGTGATGCCGGCGTTGCAGACGAGCAGATCCACTGGACGATTTCGGAAAAAGGCGGAGACGGCGGCGGGATCGGTCACATCCAACTCAAGGCGGCCGGGTGAAGCAACCGTCCATCGGAAGTCTTCGAGCTCACGAGCAATCGCTTGTCCAAGCGCTCCTTTCCCCCCGGTGACAACCGCATGCTGCATGACTGAAGCATGACGTGGGAAAGATGCTGAGGACAAGAATGGCTTGCGAAGATACGAATTAAAAGCCGACGTTCACGTCGGCGCTCCAAAAACTTGGGAAAGAGTTGTGAGTAACATCGGAATGAGTGGGAGAATTGCTCACAGGTCACTTGGGAGACCGGAGTCATTAGGCCCGCATCGGGGTTATTCCCCATGTTACTCTTTCCGTGGAACCCGCATGGTGGTGCTGAGGAACAGGCCATTTTGCGAGTTGTTCACACTATGAAGAAGATGAATCTTATAAGCTTTAAATAAAGAAATCATCAGAAGAGGCGGGAAATGGTTAGAGGCGTGCTCTTTGGAAAGAGCCGGTGGGAACACCGGCGCTCCACTCCATGATGCGAAAAGGCGGCGACTCCGGTGTGGAGCGCCGCCTTGGAAGAGCAGAGGAAGCTTACAGAAGCATCAGGGCGGGTTGCTCGATGAGTTTCTTCACTTCGGACAGGAACTGGGCGGCAACGGCTCCATCGACGACGCGGTGGTCACAGGAGAGGCCGAGGTTCATGCGCATGCCGGGGACGATCTGGCCGTTTTTGACGACGGGTTTTTCGATCGCGGCACCGACGGAGAGAATGGCGGCCTGCGGTGGGTTGACGATGGCGTCGAAGGATTCGATGCCCCATGCTCCGAGGTTGGAGACGGTGATAGTGCCACCATCGAATTCGGCGGGCTTGAGTTTCTTCTCTTTGGCGCGGACGGCGAAGTCCTTGACGGCTCGGGAAATGGCGAGGAGGGACTTGGTGTCGGCTTCCTTGATGACGGGGGTGACGAGACCGTCTTCCACGGCGATGGCGACGGAGAGACCGACGTTTTTGAACTTCACGATGTTGTCACCGGCGAAGGAAGCGTTGACGGCTGGTACTGCCTGAGCGGCGTTGACGACGGCCTTGAGGATGAAGTCGTTGACGGAATATTTGTTGCCGTGGGTTTTCTCGGCCTGCTCGTTGACCTGTTTGCGGAGCGCCATGAGGGGAGCCGCGTCGACTTCCACGTGAAGGTAGAAGTGGGGGATGGTGGTCTTCGAGGTGAGCAGACGGGAGGCGATGACTTTCCGCATCGAGGAGAGCGGAATGATTTCGTCTTCTTCCTTGGAAACCGGGAGAATGGCCTGGGCGGGAGCAGGGGCTGCTGTCGTGGCGGGGGCACTTGCTTTGGCCTTGGCCGAGGAGGCGAGAGCGGTGGCAGCGGATGCTTCGGAAGAAGAGGATCCGGCGTTGAGAACGTCGTTTTTGATGATTCGTCCGGCGGGGCCGGAACCGGTGAGAGCAGCGAGATCCACGCCTTTTTCCGCAGCGACTTTGCGGGCAAGAGGGGAGGCTTTCACACGATCTCCTTCGGCGGAAGAGGTGGCTGGGGCAGGAGTCGCGGTGGAAGGTGAGGGTGCAGCGGCTTCCGCAGGTGCGCTTTCGGCGGCGGCGGCTTGAGTTGGAGCTGCCTCGGGAGCGGGAGAAGCGGTTCCGGCATCGTCTCCATCGAGCACGGCGATGACTCCGCCGATGGCGACTTTTTCGCCTTCCTTGATGAGAATGGAGGTGAGGGTGCCTTCATCGAAGGCTTCCATTTCCATGGTGGCTTTGTCGGTTTCGACTTCGGCGAGGATGTCGCCGATTTCCACGGTATCGCCCACCTGTTTGTGCCATTTGATGAGAGTTCCCTCGGTCATGGTGTCCGAGAGCTTGGGCATTTCGATATTTACAGGCATGGCGATCGGTAATGGAAAAAGTTGTCGGAACGGAGAATGGGAGAATACGTCGGTATTTCCAGACTTTTTGCGAGGAGCGGGGGATAAAAAATGCGCGATGACAGGAGATGCCATCGCGCATGATGAAGGTGGGTGTATTTTGACGATCAGGGGGCCAGGGGCTTCATGCTTGGCACGAGTCCGATATTCGGGCTGCCAACGCTGCCTTGAGCGGATGCAAGTTTAAGGGTGCCTTCGGCGGTGCTGCCGCAAGTGGTTTTCTTCGGGCAGTAGAGACGGACGCAAGGACCGCCTTTGATCGGGATTTTCTTGGTGATGGTCTTGTAGCGGGGAACTTTCTTTTCCACGACTTCGGTCATTCCGCCTTTGCCGCCGGTGTAGATCTCTTCCGTGACGGTTTCATAGCCGCAGGTTTTCACCTTTTTGGTAACGGTGCGGTAGCCCGCGTAGCGTTCGTGGAAGCCGAACATCGAGCAGCAGGAGGAGAAGCCGAGTGAGACGGCGATCAGGGTGGCAAGCAGAGCGAGGTTTTTCATGTGGGTTCTTGGTTGAGACTGGAGGCTTTTTAGAAGAGGCAGCAGCAGGATGACAGGGCAAGTGCCATCACTGCGGCGGTGATTGCTGTAGCAATACGGCGGAACATGTTTCTCATGCTAGAAATGATCTCATTGTTGGCAATGGAAAAGATTCGTATGGCCGAGGATGTTTTATGAAGGGTCGCCAAAGTCCGCTTGCAGGTTGGGGCAAGCGGAGGCTCTGGTGGGTTTGCTTATGAAACGTCAGGCGATCTCGAGCACCTTGGCGATGATCCGTTTTGGATTCGGAAGTTGCTCATGCTCAACGTGTGGCGAATAAATCGCGGGAGCGTCGATCGAGCACACGCGTTTGATCGGGGCGTCGAGGTAATCGAAAGCCTGTTCCTGGATGATGGTGGCGACCATCGAGGAAACACCGCCGAAGGGCTTGGATTCGTCCACCAGGACGACGCGATTGGTTTTCTTGACGGTTTTCAGGATGGCATCGATGTCGAGAGGACGGATGGACCGGAGATCGAGCACTTCACAGTTGATGCCGTGTTCGGCCTGGAGTGTTTCGGCTGCGGCGAGGGCCTGAATAACGGAACGGCCGTGGGCGATGAGGGAGAGGTCGGTACCTTCGCGCTTGAGATCTGCCTGACCGAGAGGCACGACGAAATCACCCTCGGAAGGATCCGGCACCTCACCGGTCATGCCGTAGAGCAGGGTGTTTTCCATGACGTAAACCGGGTCGTTGTCGCGGATGGCGGCTTTGATGAGACCTTTGGCGTCGGCTGGCGTAGCCGGGGCGCAGACTTTCAGGCCAGGGAAGGCGGCGAAGAGTCCTTCGGGAATGTGCGAGTGGGTGGCTCCGACGCCGGTGCCGCCGTTGGCCGGGCCGCGGACGACGATGGGACAGTTGCAAAGACCGCCGGACATGTAGCGGACGCAGGCGGCATTGCTGACGAGTTGGTCGAAGGCGACGGAGTGGAAGGACCAGAACATGAGCTCCATCACCGGGCGAACGCCGAGCATGGAGGCGCCGATGCCCATGCCGATGAAGCCGGCTTCGGAAATCGGGGTGTCGACGACACGTTTGTCGCCCCATTTTTTCCAGAGGCCTTCGGTGACCTTGTAGGCGCCGTTGTATTGAGCGACTTCCTCGCCCATGATGACGACGTTGGGATCGCGGGCGAGTTCTTCGTCCATCCCTTCGCGGAGGGCTTCACGGTAAGTGATGATGCGTGACATGAGAAAATTTGAGCGGTTGGGAGATTGAAAATAGGGAGTCGTGAAACGCGGGATCAGTCGAAGAAGTGGTGGCCGATTTTGGAAGCTTCGGTGTCGTTGTCGGTTTCCCAATAAACGTCGGTGCTGATGTCGGCGATGATGGGGGCGGGGGATTCTTCGGCGAATTTCACGGAAGCCGCGGCTTCGGATCGGGCGGCGTCATTGATGGATTTGATGAGTGCGTCCGTCAGAACTCCTTCCGCGACGAGCTTGTTTTCGAACACGCTGATCGGGTCGTGGTTTTTCTTGTAGTTTTCGATCTCTTCCGGGGTGCGGTATTTCTTGTGGTTCGCATCCGCCACGCTGTGGCCGTAGTAGCGGTAAGTGTCGATTTCGAGAACGCAGGGTTTGTGCTGTTTGCGGGCACGCTCCATGGCGATGTGGGTTTTGGCGCGGACTTCGTAGATGTCGGAGCCATTGATGACGTCCCATTCCATGTCGTAGGCCTCGGCGCGTTGGGCCAGGCAGCCGCGGTAGGCGGAGGAACGTTTCTGGGAAGTGCCCATGGAGTAACCGTTGTTCTCGATGATATAAATCACCGGGATGTCGAACAGGGCGGCGATGTTGAGGGATTCGTGGAAAGCACCTTGGTTGACGGCACCATCGCCGAGGTAGCAGAGGCAGCAGCCTTCCTTTTCGAGATACTTGACGCCGTAGGCGAGGCCGAGGCCAAGGGGTGTCTGGCCGCCGACGATGCCGTGGCCGCCCCAAAAATTCTTGTCCGGGGCGAAGAAGTGCATGGAGCCGCCTTTTCCTTTCGAGCAGCCGGTTTGCTTGCCGTACATTTCCGCCATGCACTCGTTCATGCCCATGCCCACGGCGAGCGCGTGGCCGTGGTCGCGATACGCCGTGATGAAATGGTCGTTTTCCTTGCCGAGGGAAATGGTGCCGACGGCGACGGATTCCTGGCCGATGTAGAGATGAAGGAAGCCCGTCATTTTTCCGGCCTGATAGTATTTCAGCGCGGCTTGCTCAAAGCGGCGGATACGAACCATTTGCGTGTACAGCTCGATCTTTTGCTCCGGGGTGAGCGCTTGGTTGATCGGCGAATTGGCAAAATCGAGTTGTGATGGTGTGGCGCTGGACATGTGGGCGATGGGAAGTGGAATGGAAATGAGAGAATTTCAGCGGGCGCAGGCGGGTGAGGTGGCGGGGTCGGATTGAGGCAGGGCCTGTCGTGCGACTAGGAAAAGGCTGGAGAAAAGCAGGTTTGCGGCGATCAGGTTCCGCAGGAAAATCCAGGTGGGCATCATGCCGACCGGACCGGTCCATTGGGCCTGAATGAATCCAGTCATGGATTTTTCGTAAAGGGGATCGAAAACGAAGGAAAGCCAGTTGGTGATGACGTAGAAAGCGATGGCGGAAAGCAGAGAGCTGGAAAGAACCGCAATCGGACGCTTGGGGGTGGTGACGGCAATGCCGACGATGGCGGCGACTCCAAGCACGATGCCGATCTGATCCTTGGGTGAGAAAATCGGGTAACCTTGCAGCACGCTGGTCAGCGGGTCGGTGACGATCCAGGCGAGAAGCGGCAGCAGCCAGCGTTGGTGTCCTTTCAGGAAAATGATGCTGCACAGGATGATCGCTGGCAGGGGCTGGAAATTCGGAAGAGTCCCCGGCAGCAACAACGGCATCACGCGAAACACGATGAGAATCGTGAAAATCAGGAGAGCGGGCAGCCAGCGGTTCATAGCGCGGGTAGAATTGGAAATTTGCAGGCGATGAGCTAGCCCAAATTTCCGTGTAAAATAAGAGTTTTCCCCGGGTCCGTGTTCCACGTGGAACGCCGAGGTTCGTGCTTGTCGACGTGGACTTAGGAGTTATGGTGCGCGCCCCGATGTTCCGCTATCCAAAAGTTTACGACGTGATTGTGATTGGTGCCGGTCATGCCGGAGTGGAGGCGGCGGCGGCAGCAGCCAGGCTCGGTGCGGAGGTGGCGGTGCTTACCCAGAATCTGGACACCATCGGCCAAATGTCGTGCAACCCTGCCATCGGCGGTTTGGCGAAGGGCCACATGGTGCGGGAAATCGACGCGCTGGGCGGGTTGATGGGTATCAACACGGATGCGACCGCTATTCAGTGGAGAATGCTGAACGCTTCCAAGGGGCCTTCGGTGCGCGCGCCGCGTGCCCAATGCGACAAGAAGGCATACCAGTTCCGGATGAAGCGGGAGCTGGAGGGGATGGAAGGCGTGGAGATTCATCAGGGCAATGTCGCGGATCTTTTGGTCGAAAATGACGAAATCCGAGGGGTGGTCACCTCCCTTGGCATCGAAATCTCCGGGCGGGCAGTCATTCTGAGCGCGGGCACTTTCATGCGCGGTCTGATGCACGTCGGGCTGCGCAACGAAAAAGGCGGCCGGATGGGAGATGCCACGTCCACCGTTTCCGATGCCCTGAAGCGTTTGGGCTTCGCGGTGGAGCGCTTCAAAACCGGCACACCGTGTCGATTGAATGGGCGCTCGCTCGATTTTTCCAAATGCGAAAGGCAGGACGGAGACGCTACGATTCCGAAGTTCAGCTTCATGGCGGACACCTTGGAGAAAGGTGAAAACGACCTCTTCACGCTGAATCCCTGGGGCGATCTCTCGTTCCACGTGGAACAACTGCCGTGCTGGATCACTTACACCAATCCCCAAACCCACGAAATCATCGCTGGGAATCTGGATCAGTCGCCGATGTATTGTGGCGTGATCGAGGGAGTGGGGCCGCGCTATTGCCCTTCCATCGAGGACAAGGTGGTGCGTTTCGCCGAAAAGGAGCGCCATCAGGTGTTTCTGGAGCCGGAGGGTAGGCACACGCTGGAATACTACGTCAATGGCGTGTCCACCTCCTTGCCCTATGAGGTGCAGTTGAACTTCCTCCGGACCATTCCCGGGCTGGAAAAGTGCGAGATCCTGCGCCCTGGCTACGCCGTGGAGTACGATTATTGCCCGCCGACACAGCTCCATCCGACGCTGGAGACCAAAAAAATCTCCGGACTTTACTTCGCCGGGCAGATCAACGGCACCTCGGGCTATGAAGAGGCGGCAGGGCAGGGGCTCATCGCCGGGGCGAACGCAGCCCTCAAGGTGCAGGGAAAACCTCCTTTCATCCTCGGGAGAAATGAAGCCTATCTCGGTGTGATGGTGGACGATCTCGTCACCCGTGGCTGCACCGAGCCATACCGGATGTTCACCAGCCGGGCCGAATATCGGCTGCTTCTCCGTCAGGACAATGCCGACCTCCGGCTTACCCCGGTGGGAGCCGGGATCGGACTCGTGGCACGCGACCGGGCTGAGCGGGTAGAAACGAAGCTCTCGGAACTCGCCCGCGCCGAAACCTACGTCCGCCAGAAAACCCATGACGGGATCAAACTGGATCAGTGGTTCCGCAGAAGTGCGAACGAATGGCAGGCCCTGCCGGAAGAGATCCGTTCCGAGTTCCACGTGGAACTTTGGCCGATTATCGAGACAAATTTCAAATACGAAGGCCACCTTGAACGGCAGCAAACCCAGATCGATCGCCTGTCACGGCAGGAAAATCGTCGGATTCCTGCCGACCTCGACTACACACAGGTGACGGCGTTGAAAAAAGAAGCGCAGGTGCGTTTTGGAGAGATCCGTCCGGCTACGATCGGCCAAGCAAGCCGGATTCCGGGCATCACCCCGGCGGACATGGCGATCCTCGTGGTGTGGCTGGAGAAGCTCGAACGGAGTTCCTGAATCAGGAAAATTGCCAGCGTTGCGCCCATTCCGCAGGCAGCCGCATCGGCTTTCCTTCCGGCATTTTCACGAGCGCGAGCGCCTGCCGGGCGGTGACCAGCACCGCGCCGTCGGATTCGCGGACCATCTCGAACGCGCACCAGAACCGTGCGCGCGAAATTTCATCCAGCCGACCGCGAATGGTGATCCAGTCGCCGAGTTTTCCCGAGCGCTTGTAATCGATCTCCGTGCGCGCCACGACGGGGAAAATCTGCGAGCTGCTCATGGCTTGCAGGTCCATGCCCATGAGAGCCGCGAGACGCGTGCGACAGGTTTCGATCATGCGGAGATAAGCGATATTATGAACCACGCCGCCGCAGTCCGTGTCGAAAAACATCACTTCCTCACGCGTTTCAAGGGATGGAATCGCTTCGCTCATATCCTCTGATGATCGATGATTCCGGCCCGATTGCAACGTGGCATAGATCAAAAAGAAGTCAGGCCCCTACTTGGGAGAAATCGAACCACGGATGGACGCGGATGAACACGGATTGATTCCGTAAAAAGGAAAGATTTCCACAGAATTTTGAGCAAAACCTAACTCCATTTTCTTGATCTGTGTTCATCTGCGTCCATCCGTGGTTCAAAATTTAAGATAGGGATGTGTCAAAGTAACATTCCCAAACTTGATTTTTCCTGAGCGGCTTCCTAGTCTCGGCGACCGTGTCCCGTTTATCCTATCGCGTTCTGGCATTGAGCTGTCTGCTCGGGGTGACCTGTGGGCTTGTGACAGGCTGCAAATCACCCCGCGAGCGTGGGTTGCAGAAGCTTTCGCAAAGGGGGATCGAGCCTTCGGAAAGGTCGTTGATCGACGCGGCATCGAGAGGTGACGAACAGATTGCCGGTTGGCTGCTGGATGCCGGAGTGCCGACGGAGGGTCGCGATGCCAAGGGGAAAACCGCGTTGAGAATCGCCGTGGAGAATAGTCGTGAGGGGTTGGTGGATTTGCTGATCGCTTACCGGGCGGATCTCGATGCGACGATGCCGGATCAGGTGTCCGTCCTCAGTAGCGCCGCGGAAAATGCGTCGCCGGAGATTTTCGGAAAGCTGCTTCGCGCCGGTGCGGCGGCCAGAGGAAGGACGTCTGCTGGTGAGGAACTGTTGCCTTGGGCGATCCGTGAAGGCCGCTTGTCCTACGCCCGCGTCTTGCTGGAAAAAGGAGCGGATCCCCACACCCGGGACGCGGCGGGAAATTCCTCGCTTTATCTCGCCCTGAAATTCGGCCATCGGGACATCGCGGAATCCCTGTTAAGCGCAGGGGTGCATCCGGGTGAGGCCAGCCCTCAAAACGTGTTGTTTCTCGCCATCCATCACGGCTGGTACGATTTTCTGCCTTCCCTGATCCGTCAGGGAGCCGATCCGAACGAGGCTTGTTTCGAGGAGTTCACACCGCTGGAGTATGCCGTGGTCACTGCCAACAGACTGCTTTTGCACGCATTGCTGGAGGCAGGTGCCGATGTTCACCACGTGGCCGGAACTTCGGGGAAAACCGCCTTCCGGCGCGTGATCGAATCAGGCAATGATTTGATTTTGAGAGACTTAAAAGAAAGAAATATCGACGTTTCAGCCGTAAACTGGGAACGGGAATTGTGGTCTTCCATCCGGCAGGGGAACCGTCCCATGGCGCAGTTGGTTTTGCGGCAGGGAGTGCACGGCACGCTGCGGGATGAAAACGGGCGGCTGCCGGTGGAAGCGGTGGCCGGTGACCGGAATGGGGATTTCGTGAAGCTGCTGATGGATTACGGTTGCCCGCCCGGTCGGGCATTAGTGCGGGCGGCGGAGCGGGGAGATCGCCCGATGGCGGGGCTCCTCGTCGCCTGCGGTGCTCCGCTGGATGGCGCGGTGGTTCCGCCATGGATGGACAGCCCATTATCGGCCGCGATCCGCTCGCACCGGGACGATTTGGCGCTGGATTTGCTGAATCTCGGTGCGACCTGGGAAACTACGCCCGACGGCGAATCCATCTTCCATCTCGCCATCGCCTGCGGTTGCCCGCAAACGGTCCGGGAACTCCTCAGACGGGGAGCCGAACCTAACAAACCGCTCGCCACACCCGCCTCCGATTCCCTTTTGCGAGCGGTGCCTCGTGGAGACCTGCGCTGGGCTTTGAGAAACGACAGCAACATCACCCCGCTGATGCTCGCCGCCCATGTCGGAAATCTCGACACCGCCCGGCACCTGTTGCGCGGCGGGGCGAAACTCAACGCCCGCACCCGCAAGCTGAATCTCTGGCCCATCACCATCGCGGCGAAACGGCGCGACATCCCCATGTCCCGCCTGTTTCTCGGCAAGGACCCTTTCCGCGAGCAACGCCGGATCGTGATCCGCCTCTCGGAGCAGAAAGCCCGCATGTACGACGCCGATGGCAACGAAATCTTCGTCACCGCTGTTTCCACCGGGCGCAAAGGCTTCGTCACCCCCACCGGCATCTACGTCATCACCAACAAAAACCGCGAGTGGACCTCCACCCTGTATCAGGCGAGCATGCCGTTCTTCCAGCGGCTGAGCTGCTCGGACTTCGGGCTACATCAGGGAGTCGTGCCCGGCTATCCGGCGTCCCACGGCTGCATCCGCGTGCCCGCCGGCAAGGCGGCGAAGCTCTTCGCCATGACCGATACGGGCGATCGCGTGCACATCGAGCCGTGAGTGGAATTCCGCGAAATCAGCTCTTGGCCCGTCCCGGCCACCGCGTCAGCGTAGCGGCGTGAACGCCCGAGTGCTCATAGACGGCCCCTCCGAGCTGGTTTTCGATTACGCGATTCCGGCCGGGCTCGATGTGCGGCCGGGCTGCCGGGTGCGCGTTCCTCTCCGACGGAAATCCGCCACCGGCACCGTGCTCGCATTGGCCGAGCCGGAAATGGCGGACTTCGCCACCCGCGAGCTGGAAGCGCTGATCGATCCCGAGCCGCTGATTACGCCGGTGCTCCTGAAGACCGCGCAGTGGATCGCCGGCTACTATGGATCCAGTTTGGAGTCCGTCATCCGCTCGGTGTTGCCGGAATCCGTGCGTGCCGAGGAAAACTCCGCGAAGACGCGCCGCGTGGCGGTGCTCGATGCCCCACCGGAGCAGGCCGTTTTGCAGAAGCTCGAAAAACGCGCACCGAAGCAATACGCCATCCTTTCTCTGTTAGGATTCGCGGAAAATCATCGCCTGCCGGTGGCGGATCTCGGAGAGGGGATTTCCGCCTCGTTGAAATCGCTGGAAAAAGCGGGCCTCTTGCGTCTGGAAACCGAGGAAATCCGCCGCGACCCCGAAGCGGACGGGGTGGAGGAAATCCTCGCGTCCCAGCCCTTGACACTCAATGACGAGCAGGCGGAAGCCCTTGCCGGAATTCACAAAGCGATCGCGGAACCCAAGGCACCGATTTTATTGTTAGGCGTGACCGGTTCCGGCAAAACGGAAGTCTATCTGCAAGCGGCCCAACACGCGCTGGACCTCGGAAAAACCGTGCTCGTGCTTGTGCCGGAAATCGCTCTTACGCCACAAACCGTCCGCCGCTTCAAGGCCCGTTTCGCCGCGATGCAGAATCAGGTCGCCGTTCTCCACTCGAATCTTTCCCAGGGCGAGCGCTTCGACGAATGGCACCGGATTCGCAAGGGCAAGGCGCGCATCGTGATCGGCGCGCGTTCCGCCGTGTTCGCGCCCTTGCCGGATCTCGGGCTGATCCTTGTCGATGAGGAGCACGAAAATTCCTATAAGCAGGAAAGCGTGCCGCGTTATCATGGGCGCGATGTCGCCGTGCTGCGCGCCCACTTCGAGCCGTGCGCGATCGTGTTAGGAAGCGCCACGCCATCGCTCGAATCCTGGCACAATACACAAACCGGGAAATATCGGATCATCCGCCTCGACAAACGCGCCGATGGCCAGTCCATGCCATTGGTGCGGGTGATCGACATGCGGAACGAAGCGGCGAAGATCAAAGGCGGAGTGGCGATTCTATCAGACCGCTTGCGCGTCGCTCTGGAGCAACGGCTGGAAAAAGGCGAGCAATCCATTCTTTTCCTCAACCGCCGCGGATTCGCCCGCTCGCTTCAGTGTCCGAAATGCGGCCACGTCTGCCAGTGTCCGCATTGCGCAGTCGCGCTTACCTATCACCGCGCCGACGAGCGACTGGTCTGCCACGTCTGCGGCTATCAGGCGGTGGTGCCGAGGAAATGCCCGGATTGCAAGGATCCTGCGATTATCCTGCAAGGCTACGGCACGCAGAAGGTGGAGGAAGTGTTGGCGAAGGTTTTGCCGAATGCCCGTTTCGCACGGATCGATGCCGACGCGATGCGGCGCAAGCACGCGTTGCGCGATACGCTGAACGCCTTCAAAGCGCACAAGATCGATATTCTGATAGGAACGCAGATGATCGCCAAGGGACTGCATTTCCCGAACGTCACGCTGGTCGGCATTCTGAACGCGGATCTCGGTTTGCACGTGCCGGATTTCCGCGCGGGGGAAAGAACGTTTCAGCTCATCACCCAGGTCGCCGGTCGTGCCGGGCGCGGCGATCTCGAGGGGGAAGTCATCGTGCAGACGTTCACGCCGCATTCACCCTCCATCCAATACGCGCGGAAGCATGATTTCGACGGCTACTCCGAGCAGGAAATGGAATTCCGCCGCCAGTTTTCCTTCCCGCCCTACGCGCATTGCGCCGTGCTGACCGCGAGGTCCACGCATGAACGCCGCGCGGAGTTCACGTTGCAAACGCTGCACCTGCGGCTGGCGGAAAATTTACCGGAAGGAATCGTCCTCGGCGAAGTCTTGCCGTCACCGCTAGTGCGTTCCCATGGACAATTCCGTTTCCAGATCACCCTACGCTCGCACCGGGCACGGCCATTGACGAACCATGTGCAGGCAGTGCTTCACCGCACGACGCTACCGGAAGACGTGACGGTGGTGTTCGATATGGATGCGCTGAATTTCTCGTGAAGGAGAGGTTCAACCACAAAGATCACAGAAGACACAAAATCCGCCGAAGGCTGGAGGTCTTAGAATGGAAGCCCGTTGAACGTTACAGTGAATTTTCAGATGATCTCGCGCGGGGGCGCAGGGACGCGGAGATTTTCTTTTATTTCCCAGACCTCGGCGGCTCTGCGCCTCCGCGCGAGAATTCTCTTCGGTAGAAAATCTCCAAAAGGTGTGGAACTTCTAGCAAAGTGACGCATTCTCCCATTTATAAAATTGCTGGATATTTTTGCCTTTTTCGAAGATGAACTCAATGTTTGCCAAAGAAATGAATATCTCCAAACAACATAGTAGATTCTCATGGAATTTCGTAGGTCTACTCGGAAGCGCTTTGGGCTTTAGCACATGGATGGTATTGACAGCATTTGTGGCGGACTGGCATCTATTGGGAGTTGTCATTGCATTTGCGTGTGTGACTCTAATACTTATCCCCGCCCTGATACTGTGGCGAATGAGGGGAAAGATAGAAGCATTTCGAGGAATCATTTTTCTTTTAGCGATCGCCTTCATTAGCAACGGCATTTTTCTCGCAAGCGCGCATTCCATGGGTTTGACAATGCTTACGTCGTGGCCGTCTCCGAGATTTGCTAGTGCTGCAGAATGGGTCTGGCAACTTCTGCTTTTTCCCGCGTTGGGAGTGCTTTTCTGGATCATCAACAAATCAAACCTAAAAGCGAACAAACCGGTGCCTCACCTCTGACGTTCAGCAAGAGTTCTCCATCGTCATGCAACTATCCCGAGAACAAGTCGCCAAGCTGACGGATCAGGAGCTTGATACGTATGCGCGGGTCGTCCTCAATGAGTCAGGATCCCGGCGAGCTAAGTTGAACAGGGCGAAGTCTTATCGCGGGAGGCAGATGATTCCTGCACTGATGGTGATTTTTGCCATAGGATATCCGTGGTTTTCCCCTACCATTGGATGGATGCTCTTTATCAGCTTGGCCTTGTTGCAATGGCATTCGGCTGGACTGAACAATCGGATGGATAATTTAATCGAATTGCTTGATCTCGATTCGATGTCGGAATGCAAGATCTCTCGCGAAGATCAGGATCATCAAATTGATGATTCAAATCAGGACGAACAGGCTGATGCGGGCAACCGTAGTTAGTTGATGGTTGATGGGAAGATTCAAAGTCGGTCCGCGAATCGGAACACAAAGGTTCAAGCTTCGCGTTCCTCTGCGATCTCAGCGGCTTTTGCGATAAACCGGATGCATTCGGAGGGATTCCGGGTTTCGTCGGATCACCCTGCGGAGCGGTGGGGTTTTTGATAGGAAATGGACCGATTACAAAAAGCTTTTACTCCGGTAAGGGAAAGCGGAGCTTGGATTTATGAGAAAATTGGTCATCGAGCGATTGGAAATGGTCGAGGAGGACGGCGATTTCCGGCGTTATTCGGCGAGGCTTCTCCGCATGGGTGACGAGGTGGAGTCGTCGGAGGTGCTTTTTTACGATCTTCCGGGGGATCTTCCGCTGCTCGAGCCGGATGACGGGGATCCGTTTCTTCTGGGTGCCTTGATGCTGGCGATGCGGGAAGGGCGGGCCGTGGAAGTACGGGGGAGTGTCTCGCGATGTTTGGTGGAAAATCTTGAGGAATGGATGGGTGCCTGGCGGTGTTGGAAACCGGAGCTGTATCAGGTGGTTCCGATCGAGGTGGCGAGCTGGGCTGCTCCGGAGCGTTATGGGAAGCGTTCTCCGGGATCGGTGGCGGCCTTTTCGGGTGGGGTGGATGCGAGCCATCTAATGTGGTCGTGGCGTCCGAGTGGGCGGGAACGCGAAGCGCCGCTGCGGCGCGCGATGTTCGTGCACGGTTTCGACATTCCACTGGCGGATTCCTCGTATGAGATCGCCTACGCGTCGGCGGTGGAGACGGCGCGATCGGTGGGCGTTCCGTTGGACCGGGTGCGGACGAATTTCCGCGAAGTGATCGGTGTGAATTGGGGGGATGCGTGCGGAATCGCTCTCGCGTCGTGCATGCATTTTTACAAGTCGGTGCTGACCCAAGGATTGATCGCGAGTTCGGAGCCTTATCATCAACTGGTGATCCCTTGGGGTTCCACGCCGGTGACGGATTATTTGTTGGGAAGTGATGTGTTCCGGATTTTCCATCATGGAGCCGCGTTGGGGCGGTCGGAGAAGGTGAAGCTCCTGACGGAGTGGCCGATCGGATGCGCGAATCTCCGGGTTTGCTGGCAACATGCGGGACAGGGGGCGAATTGTGGGGTCTGCGAGAAGTGTGTGCGCACCAAGCTGAACTTTTGGGCGGTGGGAGTCGAAGCCCCGGAAGGGATGGGCTCCGAGCTGGATGTTGCCGCAGTCAAAGACATTCATTTGCCGTCGGAAGTGTATTTCCATGAGTTCCGCCAGATTTTGGAATATTTCCGCAGGGGCAATCCGGATGATGAGATTGCGAAGGCTCTGGAATCCGTATTGAATGCGTTCCGCCGCAGGCAGCGGATGGATCGGTTTTTGAGTCGTCTCGGAATCTCCCGTCGCAGGCGGAAACGGAAAAAACCGCGATGACTTCCTCCAGTTTCAGCTTTGCCAAGTGGATCGGCTTGCTCGATGAGGCGTTGAACCGTCGGGATGTCCGATGGGTGATTTATGGAATCGCCGTGATGTCGGTGGTGATCGGTCCGTTGCGGGGGTGGTTTGAGTTTTGGTTCTGCGTCGCGCTGTTGGTGGGAGTTTCCCGGATTGGGATTGTCCGTTCGTTTTTTGCGGACATGTCGGGTTTCCAGCGGTGTGTGGCGAGCGGGTTGGTGGTGGTTTTGATGGTGGGCCAACTGAAGGATGAATCGCGGAAGATCTTTCCGTTCGTCAGCTGGACGATGTATTCGAAGCAAACGGGGAAGGCGACGAAGGTGTATGCTTTCCGGGCGATATGCGAAGATGGCGCCTGTGTGCAGTTGTCTACGAATTTGTTTCCGTCCAATACTCTCAATGTCGCGAGGAAGCTCAAGTCTCTGGTGGATGCGCGGGTGAAGGCATCCGGGAAGAAGCGCGAGAAGATCGATGAACAGATCCGTCTTTTGGAGGAATCCCTGCGGCGGGAGTGTGTGGCGAGGGTGGGAGCTGCCCATGGGGTGGTGTTGATGGAAGGATTGCTGGATATGAAAGAACCGAGCCGGTTTGTGAGCTGGAGCCCCTGTTATGAAATCCGATTCGACCGTTAAACCGCCGTTGGTGTTTTCCGGAAGCGCGGCGTCTCTGGGGTTCGCGCGGTTCGGGATTTTCGCGGTTTGGGCGGTGATTGTCGCGACCACCGATGTGCGGGGGCTGGCGATGTTGCCGGATTTTCTTTATAGTCCGACCGGGATTTTGCGGATTTTCGGGAAAGGATTCGCGGAGCATTGCACGCCCGGGGTGATGGGGGCGTTTCAATGGCTGTTGTGCGGATGGCTGGTGGTTCTCGCGTTGGGCATCCGGCCTTACCGGTGGGTGGCGTGGGGCGGGGTGATCGGGTTGCTGTTATTCGAATCGTGGGTGAAGAGCTATTCGTCGTTCATCAACCACGGGCAGCTTGGGATTTTGTATGCGGCGATCGGCCTGGCGCTTTTTCCGGCGGGTGACGCCTGGGTGCTGTTCCGTTTCAGGGAGGTGATTCCGAAAAAGCCGTCGAGGTATGCGAGCGGTATGGCTTTCACCGCTTTCGTCTGCGCGCTGGCCTATGCGTTCGTGGGTATCCGCCGGTTGGCGTTGGGACCCGAGGTGATGTGGGACGATTCTCTGCCGAGGTGGGTGGTTTCGCGCACGCTGGAACCGATGGGTTACGGATTCGTCTGGGGGCTGGATGTAGTGAGGACCTCGGTGTTGTTATGGATGCTGAAGGTTGGATTTGTGGTCACTACGGTATTTGAAGTCATCAGTCCGTGGGTGTTGTTCCATGATCGGCTGCGGCGTTGTTGGTTGGCGGTGATGGTGCCGTTCCATCTGCTGACGTTGCTGACGATGAATATCTTTTTCTGGGAGAATCTGGTCTTGGTGATGATTTACTTCACCGGGATTTCGTATGTGTGGGTGCCGAGGGTGCACCGGGCGCTGACCGGTGGTCAGGATTTGGCTTCGGCGGGCCCATAGATCCCGATGCGTTTCATCATGAGAAAGCCGACGATGACGCAGGCGACGGTGCCGATGAAGATGGCGCCGGGGGCGGTGAAGTGTTTGGCGAGATAGCCGGTCAGCAGGCTGCCGATGGAGCTCATGCCGAGGAAGCTGAGCGAGTAGAAGCCCATGATGCGGCCGCGCAGGGCATCGGGGGAGCGGAGCTGGACGGAGGTGTTCGCGGTGGCGAGGAAGAGAATCATGCAAAAACCCGCGAAGACGAGGAGGGCGGCGGAGACCCAGAACCACGGGCTGAGGGCGAAGGCGGTGAGGAAAAGACAGCAGCCGAAGAGGCCGCTGTAGATGAGGGTGCGGCGGGAGAGGCGCTTTCCGTGGGAGGCGAGGGTGAGTCCGCCTAACAAAGCGCCGATTCCGTTCGCGGCCATGAGGATGCCGAAGGCTTTCGCGTCGCCGTGCAGGATGTCCCGTGCGAAGACGGGCATGAGGACGGAATAGCTCTGGCCGAAGAGGCTGAAGGTGGAAACGAGGATCATCACGGCGCGCAGCGGACCGTTTCCGGCGATGTGGTTGAAGGCTTCGCGAACGGCGGCGGAGAAGGGCGGGTGGTCGGTGCGCTGGACGTGCTCGGGAAGTTTCAGGGAGCTGTAGCCGGCGATGACGGCGATGTAGGAGATGCCGTTGATGAGGAAACACCCGGCGATGCCGACTACGCCGATCAGCAGGCCCGCGATGGCGGGGCCGATGACGCGGGCGAGGTTGAACATGGAAGAGTTCAGGGCGATGCCGTTCATCAGGTCTTCCTTGCCGACGAGCTCGACGACGAAGGACTGGCGGGCGGGGACGTCGAAGGCGTTGACGATCCCGAGCAGGCAGCCGATGGCGGCGACGTGCCAGACCTGGACGAGGTTGTAGTAAACCAGAGCGGCGAGGACGAGGGCGAGCACCATGGAGACGCCTTGGGTGTAGAGGAGAATTTCGCGTTTCGAGCGGCGGTCCGCGATGGTGCCGCCCCACAGCGCGAGCAGGGCGAAGGGCAGCATGTTCGCGAAGCGGTTGATGCCGAGGGCGAGGGAGGAACCGCTGAGCTGATAGACGAGCCAGCCTTCGGCGGTGGTTTGCAGCCAGGTGCCGATGAGGGAGATGATTTGGCCGCTGAAAAAGATCCGGTAGTTCCGGTGCTGGAAGGCGGAGAGGGCGGAGCGCCAGCCGACGTCGCCGACGGGTTGGCGTCGCATGTCGCCGGCCTCGGCCTGTGGAATGGCGGCGGTGGTGGCTGTTTCGGTCGATGGGAGGTCCCCGGGCACGGGTATGATATAGGGCCGATATCGCGCATGGCAAACGACATCCGACGTTGAGGTGCGGCGGAGGTGTGCTAGGCTGCGGGGAATGAAAGGTCGGTCCATCGTCATGCTTTTTGCCCTGATTTCATCGCTTTCGGCGCAGCAGCCGGAGGCGTCGGGCGAGGAGTTGCGGAAGCTGCGTGACCAGTTGCTGAGCGATCCGAGCGGCAGCGTGGCGCAGGAGGTGGAGAAGGCGCTGGGGAAAAATGGCGGCAACCGCTTGTTTTATTTCCCGACGCGGGACGAACCGGCGACACCCGCGGAGTGGGGATTCCGCTACGAGGCGGTGAATTTCAAGTCATCGGACGGCACTTCGCTGCACGGGTGGTTCATCCCGGCAAAGGCGAAGGTGAAGAAGGGGACGGTGGTGTTTTCCCACGGAAATTCCGGATCGATGGGTTATCACCTCGGCTTCATCCTGTGGATGGCGGATGCGGGCTACAATGTGCTGATGTACGATTACCGGGGATTCGGGAAATCGGGAGGCACGCCGGATCGCAGGGGAATTTTGAACGATGTGAAGGCGGCGTTCGCCTACGTGAAAACCCGAAAGGACGTGGATGCAACGAAGCTGGTTTCCTACGGCCACAGTCTGGGCGGGGCGAAATCGGTGACGGCGCTGGCGGAAACACCGGTGCGAGGGGTGCGGGCGATCGTGGTGGACGGGGCGTTCGCCTCCTATCTGGCGATGGCGCGTTTCATCGGCGGGCAACTGGGCGAGCAGCTCGTTTCGGACGAGTGGGCACCGAAGGATTTCGTCAGCCGTCTTTCGCCGACGCCCCTGTTGGTGGTGCATGGCACGGTGGATGAGGTGGTGCCGTTTTCCCAGGGCAGGCAACTTTACGAGCGGGCGAATGAGCCGAAGACGTTGTTCGCGATCAAGGGAGGGCATCACGGCGACGCGCTCTATCAAAATAATGGCGCTTACCGGAAGAAGATGCTGGAGTGGCTGGATGAGGTGTTGAAGGGGTAGGGGAACGTCGAACATTGAACGTTCAACATCGAACGCTGAATGGGTTGATGGAAAGAGTACGCAAAAAACCCGCGGATCATCCGATTCGCGGGTTTTTTAAGGAATTTTCAAGCCACCAGGGATTTCAGGCGGCGGCAGACTTCCTCGACGTTGGCGCGGGAGTTGAAGGCGGAAATGCGGAAGTAGCCTTCACCGGCGGAGCCGAAGCCGGAGCCGGGGGTGATGACGACCTGTGCTTCGTTGAGCATTTTGTCGAACATGTCCCACGAGCTGAGACCTTGCGGGCAGCCGACCCAGACGTAGGGGGCGTTTTCCCCGCCGAAGACGGGGAGGCCGGCGGCGGCTGCGGCTTCGCGCAGGAGCTTGGCATTGCCCATGTAGTGTTCGATGAGGGCGCTGACCTGTGCTTTTCCTTCAGGGGAAAACACGGCGGCTGCGGCTTTTTGGACCGGGTAGCTGGCTCCGTTGAACTTGGTGCTGTGGCGGCGGGACCAGAGCTGGTGAAGGGGGATGCGCTCGCCGTTGTCGGCCTTTGCGGTGACGGTTTTCGGGATGACGATGTAGCCGCAGCGCACGCCGGTGAAGCCGCCGTTTTTGGAGAAGCTGCGGAATTCGAGGGCGACGTTTTTCGCGTCTTCGATCTCGAAGATCGAGCGAGGGATGGCGGGGTTCTGGATGAAGGCTTCGTATGCGGCGTCGAAGAGGATGATGGAGTCGTTTTCCCTGGCGTATTTCACCCATGCTTCGAGCTGGGCGCGGGTGGCGACGGCACCGGTCGGGTTGTTCGGGAAGCAGAGGTAGATGATGTCGGCCTTTTCGGCGGGAACGTCGGCGACGAAGTGGTTCTCGGCGGTGCAGGGGAGGTAGAGGAGTCCTTCGTAGGCGCCTTTTCCGTCGGCGTCTCCGGTGTTTCCGGCCATGACGTTGGTATCGACGTAAACGGGATAGACGGGATCGGTAATGGCGATGACGTTGCCCTTGCCGAAGATGTCGAGGATGTTGCCGGTGTCGCACTTGGAGCCATCGGAAATGAAGACTTCATCGGCGGAGATGCCGAGGTCGGCGAACTGGTTTTCGACGATGGCCTGGCGGAGAAATTCGTAGCCCTGTTCCGGGCCATAGCCCTTGAAGGAGTCGCGGTTGGCGAGTTCATCGACGGCTTCGTGCATGGCCTTGACGACGGCGGCGGGCAGGGGCTCGGTGACGTCGCCGATGCCGCAACGGATGATGCGAGCGGCTTTGTCGGGATTGGCTTCGGAGTATGCCTTCACCCGGCGGGCGATTTCCGGGAACAGGTATCCGGCTTTCAGTTTCAGGAAATTCGAATTGATCGTGGCCATGCGGGCGGAGGTGTAACGGGAGCGGCTAGAGAGGGCAAGCAAGTGTGCCATCATGAATGGCTTTCATGGAAGGCGCCGGTGGGAAAATCGGCGGGTCGTCAGAGGACGAAAAGAACTTTGCCGGAGCGGTCCGGAGCGGTGAGGCGTTCGAGGGCGGCGGGGTATTGTTCCAGCGGATAGGTGGAATCGACGGGCTGGACGAGTTTGCCGGAGACTACCCGCTCGGAGAGGGCGCGGTAGGTGTCGTGGACCTGATCGATGGGGGCGTTTTCCAGCCATTGGGTGACCCACAGGCCGCGGAGGCGGAGATCGCGGAAAATAAGCAGGCCGTTCGGCACGGTGAGCGGGCGGCGGGCCATGGCGCCGTAAGTGATGTGGCTGCCGCCGAATTTCAGCAGGTTCATGAGCCGGAGTGCGCTTTCGCCGCCGACGGAGTTAAAGGCGAGAGTGGCGTTTTTTCCGTCCATGATGGATAGGGCGGCGTCCTGGCCTTCGGGGTTATCGAGGAACACATGGGTGGCTCCGAGGGTGTGGAGTTCCTCGATCAGTTCGGGGCGGCGGACGAAGGAAATGGTCCGGATGCCGAGCTCGGCGGCGAGCTGGATGACGCAGCGGCTGACGGCGGAGTTCCCGGCGTTCTGGACGATCCAGTCACCGGGGGAAAGCGGGGAAAAACCGTGGAGCAGGCGCCAGGCGGTGGCCGGATTGACCTTGAGCATCGCGGCCTGAAGAGGGTCGATGGACGGAGGGAGCTTGAAGAGGGCGTCGGCGGGTACGATCCCGTGGGTGGCCCAGGAACCGGCGCGTCTGAGAAACATGACCCGGTCACCCGGTGCGAATGCCTCGGACCGGCTTTCGATGACCTCGCCGCAACCTTCGATGCCCGGGGTGGCGGGCAGGGGCGGCTTTATCCCGTAGGTTCCTTCGATGGTGTTGAGATCGGCGGGGTTGATGGGAGCGGCGAGGAACCGGATCGCGACTTCCCCGTCGTTCGGTTCCGCGAGGTCGGAGTCCGCCAGTTCAAGGACGGCTCGGGGAGGGCCGAACTCTTTGAAGACAAGTTTCTTGCTGGAAACGGGAGCCATTGCCATGTGAGGACCTTGCCATAGCACTTGGGCGGCTCAAGGGTGCAGTTGGGGTTATTTCACCGGAGGCGAACATTTCGGCCCCAGAATCCGGTCGATGAATTGCTGGAGGCGTTCGAGTTTGGAGGCGTCGATGAGGCGTGGCGCGCGGGCTTCGTGCAGCCAGGATTCGGCGATTTTTTCGGCATTCGATACCTGTCCGTTCGGAGCGGGATCGATGAGGGCGAGGCGTGAAAGCATGGCAGTTAGGGCGCGATCGCAGCCGTGGCGGAGTTCCTGATCGCCGGCGCAGGGAAAATCCTGTTTGGAAAGTTCCTCGAGCACGTCTAGCAGGAGCGGGAGCCGCACCAGGGCACGATTGATCGCTTCGGCCGTTTGCTTCCGGGTCTTTTGGGGGTGAGAACCTAGGGCGTCTGCATTCATATACGGAGGAAATGGGCCAAACAGGCGGGAACATGTAAAACGAAAACAGGTGTTAGGATCGGAACTATCCCCATCTTTTTTCACAAAATCGTCCCAGGACCTACCATGTTGTTCCCATATCCGGCCATAACTCCTCCAAGACGCTTGCTTGACGCGCGGGAGGAGGAGAATTCATGGTGAGCTCCATGGCATGGAGAATCGAGACAGCGGTGGTCCAGGGAGTGATCGATAATACGGTCGCCGGTCGGACGACGGGCCGGATCTGGCTGGTAGGTCGCGACGAACCGCTGATTCTCTCGCTGGAGGGTGACTGTTGGCGGGATCTGGCAGGTGCGAGGCTGGAGTTCGAGAATCCCGCGCCGCAGCCTTCGGCGGAGTTTCAGGCGCTGGATGTGGATCAATCCGGAGTCGTCGGTGACATGACGGCATCGCGCAAGGTGAAGGTGCCGCTGATCGGTGACGAGGAGATTCCCCTTTATTATCAGAACCGCCGGGAGATTCCGTATGAGTGGAAAAACACGCTTTACCTCGAATGGTTCAGCGAGCTGAACGGACGGGTGGTGCTGGAGGCGGCGAATTTCTCGCTCCAGGTTTCCGGGCACGAGTGGCAGATGGACGAGGATGACGAAGAGGCGCAGAAACTGGCGAACCTGAATGCGATGCGGGATTTCATGGCGCAGGTGATCCGCCGTCGTGATCCGGAAGGAAGAGTGCCGGAGCCGATGGGCGAGCTGGATGAGTTCGCCTGGGAGGAGCGGCTGAAGGAATCCGACCGGCTGACGGAGGCCTATCAGGAAGTGTTGGAGAAGTACATGGAGGATGTGGACAGCGAGCGGAAGGAAGCGTTCGTGATGGGCTGGGATGGCTTGCTCGATGCGCTGGCGGAGCGGGACGAGCAGGAAATGGATGAGGACGACGACGACGATTTCCAGCAGTCGGGGTATTTTCCGGACTCGGAAGACGAGGAGGAAGACGATGAGGGATTCGATGATTTCGGTTTCGGAGAGGAGGACAATCACCCCTTGCAGGCGCGGGCGCAGGAGCTTGCGATGCGGGCGATGGATCTGGTGGATCGCGAGGCGGGGCCGGGCACGGCGCCTTACGTGTTGGTGTCCCAGTTGCTTCAGATCAGTGGCAAGCTGGCGGGAGTCCTCAATGGGCAGGGAGCGGGCTATGAAGCGGAAACGGGTTTCGTCCTGGCGGTCCTCAAGCGCTGCCTGAACTGGATCAACGAAGCGGTGGGAGCCTGTCAGGAAATCCTCAATCAGGAGGAAGACCCGGACCAGAAAGCGGCTCTGGAGCACCTGAGGTCCTCGATTTTCGAAATCCGGGACGGCATCGTCGAGCTCCGTCGAGAACTTAAGTAATCTTGACAAAGTGGCTTGCGAGCCTAGGGGAACCGGGGTATTTCACTTCCACGATGAAAACCATTTTCCTTACTTCCCTTCTTGCCGTCGCCGCTCTTCTGAGCTCCTGCAACACGATGATCGGCCTGGGACGTGACACCCGTATTCTCGGAGAAACGATGGAAAATCAGGCGAACAAGTCCCGTGGCGGCGGTGATTCGTCCCAGGATTCCGGCGGCGCGCCGATTTATTGAGATGATTTGAGCAAATCAGGTTCAAAGGTGGGGCGGCCTCGCCGTGGCTGCTTTTCGCAGCGGGCCAAACGCTCTCGGCGAGAGCGAGCCACCTTTTCCTAGCGCATCACGTATTCCAGCAGCAGGCTCTGGATGGTGCAGTAAAACTTCGAGCGGATGAAGGCGGCGGCACGCATGGGGGAACTCATCGTCGGGTCGAGATCCTCGGCGGTGCCGAAGCGGAAAATTTCCTCAAGATTCAGGCGCGCTTGATTGAGGGTGCTGTACCATTGGCTGGCGTTTTCCGGGTTGATCCAGACCGGCCCGGCTCCGCCATCGGCCTCGACCACGGCGGATTCGATTGCGGCGGCAACTTCCGCCAGCTCGTCCTGAAACATTTCCCGGAGGTCCGGCACGACGAATTCCTCCCAATCCTCGCCGCCCGCGTTTTCCGGGATCAGGCGGCCGAGGCGCTCGGCGAGATCGTGTTCCGTGGTCGCCTGGGCATCGGTGACGATGGCGCGCAGGAATTCCCAATCGCTGGGGTCTTCCGTGTCGAGACGCAGGCCGCCTTCGAGTGTGGGCATCGCTTTCATTCGGCTTTTTCGAGGGAGCCTTTGAGCTGATGGGCCTGAAGCTGCTGGACGTAGAATTCGGCCTTTTCCTTTTCCCCGGTCCAGACGACCGAGCGGCCGAGCTTGTGGACCTGCATCATGAGGGTGGAGGCGTGGGACTCGGGGTAGCCGAAAATTTTCATGATGACCCGGGTGACGTAGCCCATGAGGTTCACCGGATCGTCGTAAATGAGGACGTTCCACGGGGTGTCGAGCTGCGTTTCCTGGCGGATCTCGGGGACTGTAACGGTGTCTGCCATGGGCGGGGAACGATCAAACAGCGGCAGGGGCGGGCGCGTCCACCCATTTTCCATGCTCGCGGATCAGATCGATGAGGCGGTCGACGGCTTCGTCTTCCGGGATGTTGAATTTCACCGGCTGCTTGCCGACGTAGAGATTGATTTTATTCGGAGCGCCGCCGACGTAGCCGAAGTCCGCGTCCGCCATCTCGCCGGGGCCGTTGACGATGCAGCCCATGACTGCGATGCGGACGCCCTTGAGGTGGCCGGTGGCGGCGCGGATTTTTTGGGTGGTGGACTGGAGGTTGAAAAGCGTGCGACCGCAGCTCGGGCAGGCGACGTAATCGGTCTTGAAAATGCGGGTGCCTGCGGCTTGCAGGATGTTGTAGGCGAGACGGAGCGATTGGCCGGGAGCGGTTTCGCCGCGGACCAGAATCGCATCGCCGATGCCATCGCAGAGCAGCGAGCCGATGTTTCGCGCGGCGGGCAGCAGGGCGGCGAGGAAATCCGTGTCGCCGACGGGTGGATGGAGCGTGTCCTTGAGCAGGATCGGGTGGCGCGGATCGGCGCGAAAGGCGAGCTCGCGGAAGGCGTGGATGACTTCCAGATCGAGGCCGTCTTTTACGGTGATGAGGCGTGGATCGGTTTCGGCATTGAGCGCGGAAATGGCGGCTTGGTCGTGCGGATCCAGCTCCAGCACACCGGATTTTTCCACGATGATCTCCGGCTTGAAATCGCCCATGGAGGAAATCTTGTGCGCCAGCGCGTTCCAGCGCTCCTGAGTGGTGAAAACGCGCACAGTGCGGTCCCCGCCGAGCTCGTGGCCCATGATCGTCATCACCGAGCTGTGACGGCGCTCGTAGGAGAAGGGATCGTAGGAGGGGGTGAGAATGATGGTGGTTGCGGCGTCCCGCCGCAATGTATCTCCATAAGCACTCCCAACCCATTTCCAAGTTTGCAGTCCTGCCTTTACCGGATTGTCCAAGATATACCGGACTTGATTCCGCAAATCTTCGCCATTGCGCAACAGGTGATCGTAACTTTCCTTCTGCCAGAGGGTGCCGCTGGTTCCTTTGAGTTTGTGGATTTCGTGGGAGGTGAAGCTTTTCCACGAGTGCAGAATTCCTTCCAGAGAATGGTCTTCGAAAGGTCTTAAAACGGCGTGCACATGATTCGGCATGACACACCACGCGAGAAGCTGATAGCGGATGCCGTCGAAGTGCTTCATGGCATCCGCGACGATTTGAGCACAGGCATCTTCGCGGAGAAGGCATGAGCCGTGGCCGAGATCGAGATGCGAATCGATTTCCGTTTCCTGAAGATCCCGGAGCTGTTGGAGAATGAGAGGATTGGAATCGCGACTCAGGAGGTCGTGGAGGTGTTGGCGTTTTTCGTGGTATCGCGCGATCGCCTCTTCCGGCAGGGAGTCCCGCAGACGGAAGGTGACGGCATAAGTGCCATTTTCGACAGTCCAGTGAGGGAGGAAGGTGGCTTTGGACTTTTCGACATGGTCCCAGTTTACCCGCAGTTTGTGGGCGTCCTCGGTGAGGTTTTGTTGCGGCGGGACGCCACAACCACTTTCGCTTTCAGCACCTTCCCGATTGAACGGTGCCACCAGCGCTTTCGCGACGGGGATTTCGTGGATCGCGTCTTCGGTGAGGGAGACGCGGATGGTGTCGCCGATGCCGTCGGCGAGCAGTGAGCCGATGCCGATGGCGCTTTTGATGCGGCCGTCTTCGCCATCGCCCGCTTCGGTGACGCCGAGGTGGATGGGATAGTTCCAGTCCGGCCCTTCCTGATCGAGCCGGGCGACGAGCAGGCGGTAGGCCTCGATCATCACCTTCGGATTGCTCGCTTTCATGGAGAAAACGAAGTTGTGGTAATCGTTGTCGCGGGCGATGCGGGCGAACTCGAGTGCGCTTTCGACCATGCCGAGCGGCGTGTCGCCGTAGCGGTTCATGATGCGGTCCGAGAGCGAGCCGTGGTTCGTGCCGATGCGCATGGCACGACCGAGGTCCTTGCAAAGATGGACGAGCGGGGTGAATTCCTCGCGGATGCGCTCCAGCTCTTCCTCGTATTCCGCATCGGTGTATTCGTAGATCTCGAATTTCTTCTTGTCGGCGTAATTGCCGGGGTTGACGCGGATTTTTTCCACCCACTTTGCGGCTTCCATGGCGGCGTCCGGCTTGAAATGGATGTCGGCGACGAGCGGCACCTGACAACCGGCGGCGCGGACTTCCCGGGCGATGTTTTCCAGATTCGCGGCGTAAAGGCGGGTCTGCGCGGTGATGCGGACGATCTCGCAACCGGCGGCGGCCAGATCCAGCACCTGCTTGACGCACGCGGGCGTGTCGCGCGTGTCCGAGGTGATCATCGACTGCACGCGGATCGGGTTATTTCCGCCGATGCCGACGTTTCCCACCAATACCTCACGGGTGACGCGGCGGGAGGCGTGGAGCAAATCCGGGCAATAGCTCAGGGGCGCGTGCGAAGTCATGTCTCCAAGCGATATAGACGAGAAAAACCGCCCGGGCAACGGTGGTGTGGAAGGGAGCGGGAAAGGGACAAAGAGATTGTGAAAGCGAAAGTGGTTGCGGCGTCTCGCCGCAATGAAGAGAGGGGATGATGCGGCGTCTCGCCGCATCA
>JASGEP010000010.1:0-2720 GCA_047606285.1 Luteolibacter sp.
CCGCGAGGTGGAGGAAATCTGTAAAACTGGGCTCAGTTCGGATTGGAGGCTGCAACTCGCCTCCATGAAGTCGGAATCGCTAGTAATGGCGCATCAGCTACGGCGCCGTGAATACGTTCCCGGGTCTTGTACACACCGCCCGTCACATCATGGAAGTCAGTCGCACCCGAAGCGCCTGTGCCAACCGCAAGGAGGCAGGGTTCTAAGGTGTAGCCGGTAACTGGGATGAAGTCGTAACAAGGTAGCCGTAGGGGAACCTGCGGCTGGATCACCTCCTTTCTACGGAGAAATTCACAAGTCATTCTCATGACCGCTGTGAAAGGTCGAAGCCTCAATGAGGCTTGGTGGGAACCGCGAGGTTTCCACAACCCTAAGTGAACACTTAAAAACAAAGACCTGCGTGGTTTTGAAGGAACGCAGTGCACGATTTAGTCTTATCTTTTCCGGTCAACACACACGCAAGCGAACCGCTTTCCAAAAAGGGGGTTTAGCTCAGTTGGTAGAGCGTCTGCTTTGCAAGCAGAATGTCAACGGTTCGAATCCGTTAACCTCCACCAATTGGTAAAAGCTGAAAGGCGAAAAAGCTAAAATGCTGAAATTTCAGTGTTTCAGGTTTTCAGTATTTCAGGATTTACCATCCACCGGGCCTGTAGCTCAGTTGGTTAGAGCACACGCTTGATAAGCGTGGGGTCACTGGTTCGAGTCCAGTCAGGCCCACCATCCGTTGGGATACGGGAAGTTTCGGGTGAAGTTGATTCCATTTTGAATAGAGCGGACCGCTCTTTGACATCCACATGGAGAAATATATTTTCTGACTGCAATAAATAATGATTGTCATACAATGAGCCATTCTTATTTCAGTCCTTGGAATATATTCTAATCCCAAATATACATCAAATTTTTACGGCAAGCCGGCAGCACGAGAGTGTGAGCTGGCTGTTGAATGAAAGTAGATCAGAGATCGCAAGATCGAAGAACCAACTCATTGAACGAGCTGATTTCTTAAAATGAGGAATCAAGTTATAAAGGGCACACAGTGAATGCCTTGGTGCTAACAGGCGATGAAGGACGTGATAAGCTGCGATAAGCTTCGGGGAGTGGCAAGTACACTTTGATCCGGAGATTTCCGAATGGGGTAACCTGATGGTGTTAAAACGCCATCGTCTTTATCCGAAGCCCTTTCGAGGGAAGGTAGGATAAAGCACGCGATACCCGGTGAAGTGAAACATCTCAGTAACCGGAGGAAAAGAAAGAGAATCGATTCCGTGAGTAGTGGCGAGCGAAAGCGGAAGAGCCCAAACCGAGAGCTTGCTCTCGGGGTTGTAGGGCCCCGATGTGGGATTCCATAGGATAGATGAAGGCTTTGGAAAAGGCCGGCATAGAGGGTGAAACCCCCGTAATCGAAATCCGACGGAACCCTAGGGTGTCCCTGAGTAATACGGCACACGTGAAACGCCGTATGAATCTGCGCAGACCACTGCGTAAGGCTAAATACTAGTTAGCGACCGATAGTGAACCAGTACCGTGAGGGAAAGGTGAAAAGAACCGCTGCGAGCGGAGTGAAATAGAACCTGAAACCGTGTGCCTACAAGGTGTCAGAGTCCCTTCGGGGATGATGGCGTGCCTTTTGCTTAATGAGTCTGCGAGTTAGTATGTGTGGCGAGCTTAAGTCCTTATGGGACGGAGGCGAAGCGAAAGCGAGTCCGAATAGGGCGTCCATAGTTGCACGTGCTAGACCCGAAGCGGAGGTGATCTACCCTTGGCCAGGTTGAAGCGCAGGTGATACTGCGTGAAGGACCGAACGGGTGAATGTTGAAAAATTCTCCGATGAGCTGAGGGTAGGAGTGAAAGGCTAATCAAACCCCGTGATAGCTGGTTCTCCTCGAAATGCATTGAGGTGCAGCGTCGTGTGCTGATGAGTGGGGGTAGAGCACTGAAAGGGCTAGGGGGCATACCCGCTTACCAACCCCTATCAAACTCCGAATACCACTCAATGGAGCACGGCAGTGAGACGGCGGGGGATAAGCTTCGTCGTCAAAAGGGAAACAACCCAGATCAGCAGCTAAGGTGCCTAAATCATGCTAAGTGGAAAGGATGTGGAATTTCTTAGACAGTGAGGATGTTGGCTTAGAAGCAGCCACCATTTAAAAAGTGCGTAATAGCTTACTCATCGAGAGATTCCGCGCCGAAAATGATTGGCGATAAGCATGATACCGAAGCTCTGGGCTGTGGGTCTTGGGACCCACAGCGGTAGAGGAGCATTCTTGACACATTGAAGCGCGATGGCGACTGACCGTGGAGAGTCAAGAAGAGAGGATGCAGACATGAGTAACGACAAGACGGGTGAAATCCCCGTCCGCCGTAAACCCAAGGTTTCCCGGGCTACGATTTTCGTCCCGGGGTTAGTCGGGACCTAAGCCGAGGCGGAGACGCGTAGGCGATGGACAGCGGGTTAATATTCCCGCACTTTCGACCCTTAACCCGGATGGACGCATGAATGGAGACAACCAGGTGATTGAATTCCGAGATGCGGCTACGGCCAATTCGTATTGTCAAAGTTTGTGCCAAGAAAAGATCCGGTGTATGCTAAGGAACCCGTACCGCAAACCGACACAGGTGGGTGGGTAGAATATACCAAGGCGTAAGAGTGAACCCTGGTTAAGGAACTCGGCAAATTGGCCCCGTAACTTCGGGAGAAGGGGTGCCTGGGTATTTTCCCA
>JASGEP010000011.1:0-68608 GCA_047606285.1 Luteolibacter sp.
TCGCACCCAGGAGAGTTTGGCTGCCGGAACCAGTGAGGGCCACAGTAAGGGCGAGGTTCGCAGGAGTGGAAGCAGTGATTGCTCCCGCAAAAGAGTAATTTCCGCTTCCTCCCAAGGTGATCGTTTTGAGCCCTGAAGTGCTGGTGGTAAGCAAGCCAGTCGTCGTGCTCCCATTGATGCCTGCAATGGTATAGCTGCCAGCGCCGGCGTTAAAATCCAATGTGTTAACTCCTGTCGTGGTTTCAGTTCCGATGATGATGAGGTTGCCGATGCCTAACGAAGTGGTCGCTCCAATGGTGACTAACCCATCATTGATGGTCAGGGTGCCTGTTCCTGCTGCAAAACCGGTAGAATTATCACCGGAGATAATGAGACGGGAAGTGGCACTGTTTTGTGTGATGGATGTGACATTGCTACCAAGTGTTCCTAGCAATTGAGCGCCCCGAGAGCCTGTTCCAGCATTGACAATATCAATCGCAGAGCCTGTCACGCCGACACTGGAATTGATAGCGACAAAGCGTTCACCTGAGCCTGAAGAGAGATTGTTGAGCAAAGTCAGGGTTTTTGCGGAACCACTGGTATTTACGATTACCCCAAAAGTATTCATCGAATGCGCAGTGCCCGATGTGATACCAATGTTCAGATCGGAAAGCATGTTGATGGTAACCGATGCTGTGGAACTTCCGATGTTAAGATTTCGACTACTGCCTTGGGAGCCATTGCCATTGTTATTGGCAATGTATGCGACGCCGGCGTTGCCAAAAACTTGGTTGGTTGCGCTCAATCCTGCTCCATCCATGGTAATGGTATTACCGGTGGTTGCGGTGATGGTACGGTTTGCAGCGCCTGGATTTGCTATACCACCTACGATAATATTCGTATCGAGATCCACTGTGGAAGCCGTAGTTCCCCCAAAACGGAAGGTATCGCCTGCGGTTGAAGTCCAGTCTGTTACTGCGGGAGACCATGTCAGCTCCGTCCAGTTCACGGTAGCGGCTGCAGGAGATGCATTATGAACTTGGTCGGCAGCCTGTACACTAGCCGCTGCCAGAAGCGACGCCGCGAGGCCGAAGCAGAAATTGACACGAGAGGGGAACGAACGGGAGCGGAGGGCGATGTGCTTGGGTTTCATAAGGCTTTGAGCAACAGAGTGCTGGGCTTTGTTGGGTAATGAAATAGGAAATAGGGAACCCCTGATGGTGGGGTTATCAGGGGCAGGTTAATGGGTTATGGGGGCATATATGTGAAGGAGGATCGGGGGAGGTCGATCAAAAAGTGATGGGAAATGAGAAAATTTCCCGGAAGGTCGATTTTCGGGGGAATACGCGGGTCGAGAGAATGGCCCTTGCCCTGCGCTGGTGGGTGGGTTCTATTGTGGGCCGTATGCACGAGGAAATTACGCTGACCCGCGATGTGAATGCCATCCAGATCCCAAGTGGCGATGCCCTGACCTTGCCCGTCGGGACGCCGGTTTTCATCACCCAGCGTCTGGGTGGAACCTACACGGTGGCGACTTCACAGGGGTTGGCGCGGATTTCCGCGAAGGATGCGGACGCGCTCGGCATCGACGATGAAGAGGAGCAGAAAAAGCAGGCCGAGGCGGAGCGTCTGAAGGATGCGCCGTTGGAAGAGCAGGTCTGGCATCAGCTCAAGAGCGTTTACGATCCGGAAATTCCGGTGGACATCGTCAATCTCGGTCTGGTCTACGATTGCGAGATTCAGGAGACGGGGGACAAGAAGGTGGCGATGGTGAAAATGACGCTCACGGCTCCGGGCTGCGGCATGGGACCGGTGATCGCGGCGGATGCTCAAGCGAAAATCATGACCATCGACGGCATCGACGATGCGAAGGTGGAACTGGTGTGGGATCCGGCGTGGAATCAGGAGATGATTACGGAAGAGGGCAAGATGAAGCTCGGAATGGTGTGAGGGCTTTGTAGGTAAGCCATTCCTGATTTTCCGGGGAATTCCCGACGGATGGATTCCGGAGTGCCGTGGATTTTACCGCAAAGGTGCCAAGGTCGCTATGGAACGCGAAGCTTTGCTGAAGGTGTTTTGTTTGGATCGAAACGCGGAGCGGAGGAGGTCGCGGAGAGATGCGCGGAGTTTTTTCGCGTATCCCGTTTGCCGAACGAAATTGCCGGAAGCGTTGGAGAAAATTGGAGCACGGACTTCAGTCCGACCCAGAGAATCTCGCCAACAATGCCAAGCGGACTGAAGTCCGTGCTCCCAGTAAGCGACCGAAGCCAAGCGGACTGAAGTCCGTGCTCCAAAAGCTCCGCCAAACATGGGAGTTTATACCGAGAGGAATCGATCAGGTAAATAAGGAGCAGGGACACTCATGTCCCTGAATCAATAGGCAACGACGACAGCAAAGAGTGTCGTCGCTCCTATCCTATCAGGTGCTCAGCACGGCGAGCATGTCCGCCGGGGTTTGGGCGTTCATGAGGGCCTCGCGGTTTTTATCGGAATCCGCGAGTTTCGCGACCTGACGGAGGAGGGAAAGTTGCGTTTCCGGGCGCTCGGTGGGAGTGATGAGCAGGAAGAAGAGGTGCACCGGTGGATTGTCTCCCTCGGTGGAGAAGGGGATGCCTTCTTCGGAGCGTCCGACCACGATCACGGGAGCGACGAGGCCCGGGCAGCGGGCGTGCGGGACGGCGATGCCATTGCCGAGGTCGGTGGAAATTTCTTCTTCACGATCCAGGGTGAGTTCGAGGATTTTCGCGTGATCGGTGCCGGCCGGGAGACGGTGGGAGGGCAGGGCTGAGGTGAGTTCCTGGATGGCTTCCGCTTTGGTCGTCGCTTCCATGTGGCTGAGGACGGTTCCCAGCTTGAGTGCGGCGTAGAGGGAATCCGGGGTGATTTCGCGGGAGTTCTTGGTTTCGAGTTTCCCGACGACCTGTTCGAGCACGTCTTCCAGGGTCACCATGCCGATGATGACGCCGGCGTCTTCCACGAGATAAAGGCTGGTGGATTCGTCCTGCATGCGGTTGAGGGCGACGTCGATGGAGATGTGTGGATCGATGCTGTTCAGGGGCTGGATGAAATCGGTCCACGGAGTTTCGCCGTCGGTGGCGGAGAGCAGGTGCTTGGAGGCGAGATAGCCGATGGGGCGGCGGGTTCCGGGATCGACGACCGGCCAGCGGGAGAATGGTTCCTGTGAAATCTGTGCCAGGACTTCCTGTCTGGTGGCGCGGGAAGACAGCTTGTGGACCTGTGGCCAGGGGATCATCACGGTGCTGACCCGTTGGGATCTGAGGTTGGACAGGTTGTCCATGATGAGCTGGAAGCGGATGTCGTGGATTTTCCGTTCCACGGCATTCCGGTGCACACCGGTATCGGCCAGGACGAGGCGGGAGAGGGCGATGGCGGCCTCGGCTTCCTCGAAGACGGCTGCGGAGACTCCGCTGTGCTCAAGCTCGGTGCGCTCGCGCAGATAGTGAGCCCGGGCGACGATGCGGACGGTGGAGCTGATGGCGCGGCTGGCGGTGATGATGGCGAGGCGCAGGGAGGCGTTCGGCACGGTGACCACGAGGTGGGAGGCATGTTTCATCCCGGCTTGCTCGAGGATTTCCTGATTGGAGGCGTCTCCGTAGATGGAGGTTTTGCCCTGGGCCCTGAGCTCGGAAATGGTGTCCATGTTCATGTCGATGACCACGGTGGAAATTTTCGCTTCCTCCAGGGCGCGGTGAACGGCCCGTCCGACGGGACCGTAGCCGACGACGATGGCGTATTGTTCGCGCTTGTGAGTGGGCGTGGGGGAAGAGATGTCGGCGGAAATGGTGGTGGCTTTTTTTTCCGCCCGGTAATTGAGCAGTTTCCAAAGCCTGGGCTTGCCGCGCAGCCAGGTTTCGATTTGGGGAATGGAACGGAAAATCAGGGGGTTGAGGGTGATCGAGAGGATCGCGGAGGCGACCAGCACGTTGTGCCCGGAATCCGGCATCAGCTGATATTTCCGTGCGAGGTCGGAGAGGATGAAGGAAAATTCCCCGATCTGTGCCAGGCCGAGGGCGACGGTGAGTGCGGTGCGCACCGAGTGCCCCAGAATCCAGACGATCAGGAGAGCGGCCAACGGCTTGATGATGAAAATGATGAACAGCGCCGCGAGCACCATGAGCGGTTCCTGGATGAGGAAGGCGGGATCGAAGAGCATGCCGACGGAAACGAAGAACAGCACCGCGAAGGCGTCCCGCAGCGGCAGGGCATCGGCCGCGGCCTGATGGCTGACGGGGGATTGGGCGACGACCATGCCGGCGAGGAACGCTCCGAGGGCCATGGAGGCGCCGAAGAAGAAATAAGCGGCGGAGGCGATCGCCACGGAAAACACCAGTACCGTGAGGGTGAACAGCTCGCGCGAGCGCAGGCGGGCGACGCGGACCAGCAGCCAGGGAACGATCTTGGCCCCGGCGACGAGCACGATGGCGACGAGCACGACGAGCTTGGCGAGGGCGATCCCCAGCGTCACCCAGAAGTTCCCGTTATTGGCTTCGACACCTGCCTGGATGGCTGCCGGGTCGGTGCCCATCACCGGGATCAGCACCAGCAGGATGACGGTGAAAATGTCTTCCACGATGAGCCAGCCGACGGCCACGTGGCCGTGCCGGGAGCTGAGGGAATCCGCATCCATCAGGACGCGCATCAGCACGACGGTACTGGCCACCGCCATCGCCATCCCCAGCACCGCACCGGTTTTCAGGGACATACCGAAGGCATGGAAGATGACCATGGCCATGACGGTGGCCATCAGGCTCTGAACGACGGCTCCGGGGACCGCGACGCTTTTTACGGCGAGCAGGTCTTTCAGGTGGAAATGCAAGCCGACCCCGAACATCAGCAGGATGACCCCGACCTCGGCGAGCTGGTGCGCGAGATGCATATCCCCGACAAAGCCCGGCGTATGGGGGCCGATGATGATTCCCGCCAGCAGGTAACCGACGATGGGCGAAAGCCGTAACCATTGAGTGAGCAAGCCGAGGAGCCAGGCGGCGGTGAAGGCGGCGGCGATCGTGGAGATCAGGGGTAAATCATGCATACAGGGTGATAAAACGGCTGGCGATCTAACTGAAAATTCTGAGAAACGAGGCGGGTTCCTCGCGCGGGATCATCGCACGATCTGTTTGTCGGTGCGAACGCTAAAATGTTAAAATGTTTAAAACGTTGAGGGTCATGGGGCGTGGGTCACGCGGCACGGGTTAGCATTCCGTATTCCAGTATTCCTTACTCCGCATTTAGAGATGAGCCGACGTGAACGTCGGCGCTCCATGAGGCTCCATGAGAAGAGCCGGTGGGGGCACTGGCGCTCCATAGCGACTTTTCCATTTGCGAATCCGGTGGCTTCGCGGATTCTTGGGAAGAAAATCATGCCGAAGCCCTCCGCCTCCTCCCAGGATGCCATTGAAGTCGAAGTGGTCGAAATCGATGGTGTCGCTCCTTCTTCCTCCCGTATGCCGGAGGAGGAAAATACCCGGGCGGAGTCCCGGAGCGAATGGGGACAATGGCAGACGTGGTCCGGGAAAGTGAAGACTTTGGATGCCCGCTGGTGGCCGTTGTGGGTGGTCCTGGGGATCTTCGCGCTTTTTCTCATCCTGACCGTGGGGGTGGTGATGGGAGCGCTGTTTCTGGTGGTCCGCTTGATTCGCGGGCTGTTGCTGGGGATTTTCTCCTTGTTCGGGCCGGTGAGGACCAGAGGCCTGAAAACGGGAAGCTGAGATCATAGGCCCTATGGGGCGTATAAGGCCTATGGGATATGGGAAGAGCCGACGTGAACGTCGGCGGTCCTTTGATTCAGCCTTTGATTTCCAGAAGCATCTGCGGGTTGTTCGGGAATTTCTTCTGGAAGAACAGCAGCCGTTCCATGGCCTCGACGGGGCGGTGGCCGGAGAGGCCGCGGCGGATGAGGTGGATCTTGTGGAGCATGTGGTCCGGCAGGAGCAGTTCTTCGCGGCGGGTACCGGATTTGAAGATGTCCACGGCGGGGTAGATGTAATTTTCCGCGATCTTGCGATCGAGCACGAGTTCCATGTTTCCGGTGCCCTTGAATTCCATGAAAATGGCTTCGTCGGCGCGGGAGTTCGTCTGCACCAGCGCGGTGGCGAGGATGGTGAGGGAACCTCCGCCACGGGTGTTGCGGGCGGCGGCGAACAGGCGGCGGGGGACTTCCAGCGCGCCGATGGTGATGCCGCCGGAGCCGACGCCGCGGCCGCGATGGTTCATGCCGCCGTTGTAGGCGCGGGCGAGGCGGGTGATGGAGTCCATGAGCAGGAAGACGTCCTTGCCGGCTTCGACAAGACGTTTGGCGCGCTCGATGGCAAGCTCGGCGATGCGGCAGTGGCTGCGCGCCTGTTCGTCGTTCGAGCTGGCGTAGATTTCAACGCCGGGCAGGGCGCGGCGGAATTCGGTGACTTCCTCGGGGCGCTCGTCGATGAGCACGATCATGAGATGGATCTGCTCTTCGTATTTTTCCCGGACGGCTTGCGCCATGTGGAGCAGCAGGGTGGTCTTGCCGGAGCGGGGAGGGGAAACGATGAGTCCGCGCTGGCCGCGACCGACGGGTGCCATGATGTCGAGCACGCGGGTGGTATAACGGTCCGGTGAGGTTTCGAAGCTGATGCGCTTGGAGGGGTTGATGGCCTTGAGTTCGTCGAAGTGCGGCAATTTCGAGGCCTTCTCGACGGTCTGGTCGTTGATCGAGGAAATTTCGACGAGCTGCGGCCCGCGCGGTCCTTCCTGATAGGTGCCGTGAATCCACTGGCCGACGCGCAGGTGGAAGCGGCGGATGGTTTCCGGAGTGACGAAGATGTCGTCGCGCGCCTGTTCGAAGTTTTTGTGAGGGACGCGCAGGAAACCGAAGCCTTTGGGGGCGATTTCAAGCATGCCGTCGCATTCGATCTTCGGCCCGTTGAGCTGAGGGGCGCGGCGTTCCTGCGGATCCTGGGACTGGCGTGACTCGCGGCGCTGCTCGTGCTGGCGTTCCGGTAGCTGGCCGCCGTTTTCCTGGCGGATCTGATCGCGCTTGCGCTTGCGTTTTTCGCGGCGGCGCTTGCTGCGGCTGACGCGGTTATCCGCACCACCTTTCGCGTCATCGGTAGAAGGGGTTTCCCGATTTTCGATCGGTTGGGAGGTCTCGGCGGGAGAATCGGAATCTTCGCCGGGAGCTTTTTTCGGGGCGATCCGTCCGCCACCGGGGACGCGTCCCATTTGGCGGGTGGGTTTGAAATCGGAAACATCGGGGACGGCCGGAGTGTCTTCGGTGACCGGAGCGGGCAAGGTAGCCTCGGCGATCGGCTCGGGAGTTTCCTCGCTGGCCACGATTTTCTTCGCGGTTTTGCGGACGGCGCGCTTTTTCGCGACCGGAGCTTCGGCGGAATCGGTTCCGGAGGTCTCGACGGCAGATGTGGTGAGTGTGGTGGGAAGGGGGGCGTCTACGGCTTCCTTGAGCGCGGTTTTGCGGGCGGTTGCCTTTTTCGCGGGGGCTTTTTTCGCGGTCGTTTTTTTGGCGGCCCGCTTGGGGGTGGCGGTGTCTTGCAGGTTGTCCTCGTCGATGTTCATGCCGAGTGTGGGAAATTTTTGAAAAATCAGCTGTCGAGCTGGGTGAGGAGGTCGTCGGAGACCTCGAAATTGGTGAAAACGTTGAGAGTGTCGGGGTGGTCGTCGAGCGCTTCGTAGAGCTTGAGCACCTGGCGGGCGATGGGGAGGTCGGTGATGACGCTAGGGGTCTGGGGCAGGGAGACGAATTTTTCGGAAACCAGATTCAGGCCTGCGGAGCGGAGTGCCTGGGAGACGGGTGCGAGTTCGGTCGGCTGGGTGTAGAGGATGTGTTCGTCTTCGTCGCTCTGGAGGTCGTCGGCACCAGCTTCGATGGCGGCTTCCATGAGGTTTTCCGAAGAGATGTTGTCGGCCGGGATGCGGATTTCGCCCTTGCGGTCGAACTGGTAGGCGACGCTGCCCGGGGTGGCGATGCTGCCGCCGTTTTTGGAAAGGACGGTGCGGATTTCCTGGGCGGTGCGGTTCAGGTTGTCGGTGGCGGTTTCGATGAGGAAGGCGATGCCGGATGGGCCGTAGCCTTCGTAAGTGACTTGCTGGATGGCGTCTCCTCCGAGTTCGCCGGTGCCTTTGCGGATGGCGCGCTCGATGTTTTCCTTCGGCATGGAAACGGCGCGGGCATTGTCGATGGCGGTCCGCAGGCGGGCGTTCTGGCTGGCGTCACCGCCTCCGGCGCGGGCGGCGAGGGCGATCTCGTGGGCGCACTTGCTGAAGACGCGACCTTTGATGGCGTCCACGCGGGCTTTGATGTGCTTGACCTTTGACCACTTGTTGTGACCGGCCATGAGTGCTGTGTGGGAATGGATGAGGCGGGGAAAACGAAGCGGAATGAGTGAGAGGAGTGAGTTTCCCTCATCGATCCGCACGACTGAGGGGGCGGGGAAAACGAAATCCTGCGAAGTTTCCTCGGATCTGCGATTCTACCTGAGCGTGAAATGCCGAGGAGATGAAAGAGCCGGTGTGGACACCAGCGCTCCCTTTTTAGGATGCAGATGGAAGCAGGTGGACGTGATACCCATGATGATTCGTTCCGGGATGGAATGTGGCAGTATGGAAACTCCACGCGAAACACCGTTCAGTCGTTCCAACAGCCGGAAGATGCGGGAGATCGGGTGGATTGGCAACCGAAAATTTCCCGGAGGGCGGGAGCCTGTGTTTTTTGAGATTTTTATCGCGAGTGAATGCGGGTAAACGGGAATTTTTATAAAGTGAGGGTGAAAGGTGATTATTTTTTATGTTATCGGACAAATCGACAGAATCTCCCCACAAACTCATATTGCGGAAACCGGAGTGAAGTGCCACCATCTCGGACGTGAAATTTCGTCCCGCATGGCTGATCGGTTGCCTGATGGCATCTCTGACCGTAACGATCCCGTTTCCCTTGGCCGCTCAGGAAACGGTTCCCGAAGCGCAGGAACGCAGCGCGATACCGACCGACCTGCTGGACGATCCACATGTGCGCGAGGAACTGGCGGTGAATGAGTTCACCGCTCCGTCGATTTCCAAGTTGTTCGACACGCTGCAATTCCTGATGCCGCTGCCGCTGGTGGATACCGAGCGGAAAATGCCGTCCCGCATGCCGCTGGACCGTGCGGATCTGGCGATGGAGCTGGGATTCCTGATCGCGGATGGCTTCCTGGTGGTGCAGGCCGGGCAGATGGAAAAAGTCGAGGATCTGGCGGCGGACCTGACCCGCTACGGCAAGGCGCTGGGAGCGGGCGAGCGGGTGAACCGCCACGCGGCGAGCTTGCTGGAGAGCGCCAAGAAACAGCAGGTCGAGCAGTTGAAAAAAGAACTCTCCGCCACGCAGCGGGATGTGGAATTTGAGCTGGTGAGCCTGCGCGACGCGGATCTCGCACACCTGATTTCCCTCGGCGGCTGGATTCGTGCGCTGGAAGTCTCGACCGTGGCGGTGGACAAGCAGTTTTCCCCGGAGCGCGCCCGCAAGCTGATGCGCGAGGACATCGCGGATTATTACACCGAGACGGTGGGCGGGCTGGAGCCGAAAATTTCGGAGCGCCCGAACTATATCCAGCTACGCGAGGTGCTTTCGGGATTGCGCACCGCGATGGTCATCCCGGATGGGCAGGAGCCGACCGCCGAACAGATCAAGGCGATCCGCGGGGAAGCGGCGAAACTCGTCGCCCTGGCGCTGCAACGGAAGCAATGAGCCCGGTGAAGATCGCGGTGCAAGTGGACGAAATGTTATCTGGACGAACCATGAGCGAGGAATGGCGGATCGATCTGGGAATGCCCGCGGTGCTTGTGTTTCGCGGGCCGGACGCGGTGAGATTTCTCAATGGGCAGATCACCCAGGACGTGCGGCGGGTGGTCGGTAGCGGACTCATGCTTCCGGCGTGCGTTACGGACGCGAAGGGAAAGCTGCAATTCCGCGTTTGGCTGACCGAGAGCGAGGGGGGATTGTGGATTATCGGCGGTGCGGACTCGGCGGAGGCTTTGGAGGCGAGAATCACCCGCTATCTGATCGCGGATGACGTGGAGGTGGAAAACCTGACCGGCCATTATGCACTGGTGCATTTCACCGGAATGTCCGGCGGAGGGATTCCCGCCGGTGTGATCGCACGCGCAAGCGAACGTTTCGGCGAGCCGGGGGCCGATTGGTTGGTTCCCGCCGGCGAGGAGGTGATTTTGCCCGCCGTGCCACGGCTGGAAGGGGAGGCTCTCGAACATTTCCGGATTTCCCGAGGTATACCGCAGTGGGGTGTCGATCTGCTGGAAGGCCAGCTTCCGCCCGAGGCGGGGCTGGACGCCACGGATATTTCCTATCAGAAAGGCTGCTATATCGGGCAGGAGGTCATTTCCCGCATCAAATCCGCCGGGAAAGTGAACCGTTCCCTGACCCGGCTGTGGGTGCCGGAAACGGTGACCACCCCATGCGAACTCTTCATTACCGATGGCCGGAGCGCGGGAACTCTCACCAGCGTTTCCCCCGTTGTGACCGAGGGAAAAAGAGCCGCTCTCGGTTACATCAAGCGCACGGCGGAAGAGGAACCCCAATGGTTCGCCGATCTGGACCAGCGGTTGGTGGTGAAGAGAAGAGGATAAATGGAGCCGATAGTGGTTGCGGCGTCCCGCCGCATCGATGCTATTGCGGCGGGACGCCGCAACCCCTTTTGAAAGCATTCGCCGACGTGAACGTCGGCGCTCCTTCCGCGCTCGTTTTCGGCGGAGAATTGACCTGCATGGAAAACATCGTTATCTTTCAGTCCATGAGCAATGTAGAAGAAATCGAAGAAGCGGTTGAGAGACTCTCTTCCAAAGAATTCTCCATATTCCGGACGTGGTTTTCCACTTATGATGCTGCTCGCTGGGATGCCGAGGTCGAGATCGATATCGTTGCGGGCAAGCTCGATTCATTGGCTGATGAAGCTCTTTGCGACTACCGCTCTGGAGCTGCGCGCCCGCTATGAAGCATTTTGCGACGCAACGATTCTGGGGCGCCTACGAGCGACTTCCGAGATCGGTCCGATCGGTTGCGGATGCGAATTATGAACTTTTGAAGAATGATCCATTCCATCCATCCCTGCATTTCAAGAAGGTAGGCCGGTTTTGGTCTGTCCGGGCAGGTCTCAAGTATCGGGCATTGGGAGTTCAGGACGGAGATGCCATCGTCTGGTTTTGGATCGGAAGCCATTCGGATTACGACAAGCTGATTTCCTGACCCTCCCGATAGTGGTTGCGGCGTCCCGCCGCATCGATGCTATTGCGGCGGGACGCCGCAACCACTATTGGCGCTCCATTCGTCCAATTCGGTGTTGGACGTTCGAGGTTCGATGTTCATCTTCCCTCCCTCATGCCCCTCATCCTCGCCATCGAATCCTCCTGCGACGAAACCGCCGTGGCCATCGTGCGCGGTGCGCCGGGGGAGGCGGCGGAGGTGCTCGCTTCGGAAATTTCCTCGCAGATCCCGCTCCACCGCCAATACGGCGGGGTGGTGCCCGAGCTGGCTTCCCGCAATCATTCCCTGAGGCTCCGTGAGCTGGTGGAAGCCGCGTTGCTCCATGCCCGGGTGGATATCCGGGAAATCGATGCCTTCGCCGCGACCACCGGTCCCGGGCTCGCCTCCTCGCTACTCATCGGCAGCACAGCGGCGAAAGGTATGGCCTGTGCCTTGGACAAGCCGTTTCTCGGGATCAATCACCTTGAAGGCCACCTGCTTTCGCCGTTTCTCCTCCACACCGATGTCCCGCCTCATCTGGCGCTGATCGTTTCCGGCGGCCACACGCTTCTGCTCGATGTCGCGGGAGCCGGAAACTATCGCAAACTCGGCGGCACCCGTGACGACGCGGCGGGGGAGGCCTTCGACAAGGTCGGGAAAATGCTCGGCCTGCCTTACCCGGGTGGCCCGGAAATCGAAAAAGCCGCCCGCGAGGGAAATCCCAGGACCTTCGATTTCCCTCGCTCGATGCTGCATGATCCGCATCTGGATTTCTCCTTCTCCGGTCTGAAGACCGCCGTACTCTACACCCTGCAGGCCCTCCGGAAAGACAGAGGTTGCGGCGAAAGTGGTTGCGGCGTCCCGCCGCAATTCCCAAAAAACCAAAGTAGTGTCCCGCCGCAAATCCTCCCCATCCCGGACCTCGCCGCCTCCTTCCAGGCCGCCGTCATTGAGGTGCTCGTGAAAAAAACCATCCGCGCCGCGAAGGAGAGCGGCCACACGCTTATCGCCCTTTCCGGCGGCGTGAGCATGAACCTCGCCCTGCGTGCCGCGTTCGAGGACGCCTGCCGCAGGCACGGCATGCGGCTCGCGATTTCCCCGCCGGATTTCTGCACCGATAACGCCGCCATGATCGCCTTCGCCGCGCTGCTGCGTCATCTGGAAGGAGAAACTTCTCCCCTCGAGGCGGACATTCATCCGAATCTTCCTCTCGCATAAGTCCTGTAGAACCTATAAGACTTATAAGATAAGCCGCATGATCTACCGCACCCTCATTTTCGACTTCGACGGCACCATTGCCGACACCCTTGAAGAAACCCGCCGCCTCTACAACCTGATGGCCGCGGACTACGGGTTGCGGCCGGTGGCGGAAGACGAGATCGACGACATGCGCCACTTCACGCTCAAGGAACTCATCAAGCACCTGAAAATTCCCAGCCGCCGCGTACCCACTTTGCTCGCCCGTGGCACCAGCCTCATGCGCGGCAATATCGATGCCCTCCAGCTCATCCCCGGCATGGACGAAGTCCTCCGCCAACTCCGGCCCCATGCCGACAGTCTCGGGATTCTCACCTCGAACGCCACCGCCAACGTCGAGGCCTTTCTGGAAAAATACCACCTCCGCCGCGAGTTCGACTTCATTTCCACCACCTCCAAGCTCACCAGCAAGGCCCGCCATCTCAAGTCCCTGCGCAGGCAATACGGCCTCAAACCCCGGGAAATCCTCTACATCGGCGATGAACTCCGCGACGTCAAAGCCTCCCAGAAAGCCGACATCCCCGTCGCCGCCGTCTCCTGGGGCTTCAATTCCCACGAAGCCCTCGCCGCCCAAAAGCCCACGTACCTGTTCGATTCTCCCCACCAGTTGCTGAGCCTTCTCAATGCGGAGTGAAGGAGCGCCGTCCAAGGAGCGCCGACGTTCACGTCGGCTCTTTTCTTTGTCTCATCCAACGGGAGCGCCGGTGTCCTCACCGGCGAATGCTTTCAAAAGTGGTTGCGGCGTCCCGCCGCAATAGCATCGATGCGGCGGATGCGGCGGGACGCCGCAACCACTATCGATGAAGAGCCGACATGAACGTCGGCGCTCCTCCTTCTCTCCCACCTATAGGCCTTATACGCCCTATAGGGCTTATAGGACCCATGAAAAAAGCCTCCCCACCCGGATTCCCCAGAAATCCTGCAAAATGCATGAGGTTAACTGTGTAACTTGCTCTTTCTCAGGAATTTTAAGAAAAATTTCGACAAATTTCCCTTGCGCTGTCCCCGGTTTTTCTCCTAATTCATCCATCAATACCTGCAATCAGGTGCTGTCCATCCCTACGTTTCATTGAACCCTCCCCTTCGTTAAACCCCTATGAAAATGAAATTCAGACGCTCCTTCCTTTTTTCGGCACGGGCCTTGTCTATTGCCGTTTCACTCACTTCCGCCCCACTTGTTTTGGCGGCTCCTCTCACATGGAGTGGAGCTACGGATGATGAGTGGGATACAGGTTTTGGTGCGGTTCCCACCTCTGCAGATACCCTGACCATCCTTGGCCCGGGAAATGCGGCGGGTCCGCTCAACATCGACATCACGAGCGCGTCGGCAGCCAGCACGATCACCTTTACGAACACTTCGGCAACGACGTTGACCAACGCCAACAGTGGGTCAGACCAGACCCTTACCCTCAGCGGGGCGGCGGGCATTACGACTGGAGCAGGTGCGGTAACCATTGGTTCTTCTACTCCGGATCAGGCGGTGAACGTGGCGATTGGCACAGGTCAAACGTGGAACGTGGGAGCCGGTGGCTTGAATGTTCTTAATTCCATCACGGGTGGCGCTGGTATCACCAAAACCGGTGCTGGCACTTTGACTCTCGCTGGAAATAACACTTACACCGGGAATACCTCCGTGAGCGCGGGTATTCTTCAATTGCAAGCAAATGCCGGTAACACCACGGCAGGAGTCACCACGGCTGCTGGCAATGGCGGGTATGTTTCACTCTCGTCGGGAGCTACTCTTCAGTTGCGGGGAGATAGTGCGACAACCTTTGCAGGCTTTAACGGCAATAACAACCAAAGCAGTTTTTCCGGAACGGTAACGATCGATGTGGACCGTCTTTCCAGCGGCTCCAACCTAACTCTGTCAACCGGTGGTTTCAGAGTTAGCAATGGTGGCCAGCTTAACGTTACGGGAGCGAATGGCTATCGTTTGCAAACAGGAGGGATTGCTCGAGATTTAAGTGCTGGGAGCAGTACATACACATTCAATCCCACCACTGCAAATCTGACCTTAGGAAGTTTGAGTTCCGTTAATGGAACAGGGGGCACTCATACGATGCATTGGATTCTTGCTGGAACGTCGTCGGATAACATTGCTGGCGGCACCATTAACAATGGCCAATCCAATACCCGGGAAACGAGAGTGACCAAAGAGGGCAGTGGAACCTGGACTATTACCGGTAATAATACGTATCGAGGAGGCACCACTGTTACCGAGGGAACTCTCATTGCTGGTCATACCAGTGCATTGGGTGGGACCGTTTCCGGATCGGTCACCATTTCGGGCGGTAAATTGGATTCCGTCGTTGCCAATGTGACGACCGGAGGAATGACCATCTCTGGAGGCACCTTGGAAGCGAACGGAGCGGGCATCGGGTCCTTCACCTTGAGAAACGGTACCGACTTTGCAATGACCGGTGGAACCCTACAATTGGGAATCGATTCCGTTTCTTCTTATGATAGGATTATCGGTACCACTGGCGGTACTTTCAGCCTTACGGGAGGAATTTTGGATCTTAGCTCGATTCTGTTGGATGTTGCGGATTATTCCGAAACTTATCAGATCTTCAGTGGCTTCGATTCTGGGACTGTGGGTGGAACATTTAGCATCACGGGTTATGACGATGTCAATTACACGGCAAGTCTGAGTAATGCTGGTCTCCTTAGCTTCACCGCCGTCCCCGAGCCTTCCGTCGCTCTTCTGAGCGGTCTGGGTCTCCTCGGTCTGCTGCGTCGCCGCCGCGCTGCCTGATCCGAGTGAAGTTGATTTCATAAGGGTTTATCGCATTCAAACCGGCCGGGGATTCCCGGCCGGTTTTTTTATGGAGCGCCGGTGTTCACACCGGCTCTTTGGGGGAAGAGCCAAAGCAGGCCGATGCCCTCCCAAGAGCCGGTGTCCCCACCGGCTCTTCGGGGTGATGTCATGGACTATGGACTGCGGCGGCTCCAAGCGGGATGGAAGAATGAACGTCGAACTCCCAGCATCGAAGAAAATTGCCGATTGACCCCCGAAAAAGCACCGTTATTATACCAAAGTGGAATTTGAGTTCGATGAGAAGAAGTCCCACAGCAACCTCGAGAAGCATGGAATGGATTTCTCCCAAGCTCAGGCTCTCTGGCTCGACCCCAAACGGCTTGAAGTGGCTGCTCGAAGTGAATCGGAACCGAGATTCGCCTTGATCGCCCTCTATGAGAAGCGCCTGTGGACGGCCATTTTCACGCTACGCGAAGAGCGTATTCGCATTATATCAGTAAGGAGATCACGCCATGAAGAAGAGCAAGGATACCATCAGTGCTGACGAACTCGATCGCAGGTTCGATGAAGGTGAGGATATTGGGCGCTTTCTCGACTGGAGTACCGCACGTCGTCCCGGACTCGAACAACGTCGAGTGAATGTCGATTTACCCTTGTGGATGATTGATTCTTTGGATGGCGAAGCCAGGAGAATCGGGGTTACCAGACAATCCATCGTCAAGGTCTGGCTCGCGGAACGCATCAAAGCCGAAGAAGAGGGGGGAGGGAACCGGCCAAGGTCGGTGGCTCACCTCTGACCAAAAATTGGAGCACGGACTTCAGTCCGACCCGGAGCATCCAGCCATCGAAGCCAAACGGACTGAAGTCCGTGCTCCAATTTCCTCCAATGCCATAAGGAGCGACGACGTTCACGTCGGCGCTCCATTCCGGCTCAGACGTTGAAGCGGAATTCGATGACGTCGCCATCCTTGACGACGTATTCCTTGCCTTCGATGCGGACTTTGCCGGCTTCCTTCGCGGCGGTCTTGGTGCCTGCGGTGACGAGATCGTCGTAATGGACGACTTCAGCGGCGATGAAACCGCGCTCGAAATCCGAGTGGATCACTCCCGCGGCGGCAGGTGCCTTGTCGCCCGCGGTGATGGTCCAGGCGCGGGTTTCCTGCACGCCGGTGGTGAGGTAGGTACGGAGGCCGAGCAGGTGATAGACCGCGCGGATGAGATTGGACACGCCGGAATCGGAAACTCCCATGTCGGCGAGGAATTCGGAGGCCTCTTCGGGAGAAAGCTCGCTGAGTTCTTCCTCGATGCGGGCGGAGATAACGACGGCTTCGGAGCCACTGTGTTCGGCGGCGAATTGGCGCACTTTGGCGACCTGCGCGTGCGAGTCCGGGTTTTCCATGGCGGCGGCCAGTTCGTCTTCGGAGACGTTGCAGGCGTAGATGGTGCGTTTGGAGGAAAGGAGGAAGAAGCCTTTGACGATTTCCCGGTCTTCCGTGGAAAATTCCAGGGTGAGAGCCGGTTTCCCCTGATCGAGATGGGGGAGGATGATGTCGATGAGCTCAAGTTCCTTTTTGGACTCCTTGTCGCCACCTTTTGCCTTTTTCTCGCGGGACTGACGGCGTTTTTCCAGAGAGGCGAGATCGGCGAGGATCAGCTCGGAGTTGATGATCTCGATGTCGCGAAGCGGATCGACGGAGCCGAGTTCGTGAATGATGTCATCGTTTTCGAAACAGCGGACGACCTGTACGATGGCGTCGGTTTCGCGGATGTTGGCGAGGAACTGGTTTCCCAGGCCGGCACCTTCGGAGGCACCTTTGACGAGACCGGCGATATCGACGAACTCGATCGCGGTGGGAACGAGTTTGTGGGAGCCGGAGATCTTCGAGAGCACCGCCAGACGGGGATCCGGCACGGTGACGATTCCGACGTTGGGATCAATGGTGCAGAAGGGATAGTTCGCCGCTTCCGCCTTGCGGGTGCGGGTGACGGCATTGAAGAGGGTCGATTTTCCGACGTTGGGCAGTCCTACGATTCCGGCTTTGAGCATTGCGGCGGGAGGGTGGGGTGAACCGGGGTGGGAGACGAGAAAAATTTCGGAGTAAGGAATCTGGATTCGCTCCGCCTGGAGAGCATATAGGGCCTATGAGTCCTATTGGGCCCATGGGGTCCGGGCGCTCTCCAAAAAGAGCCGACGTGAACGTCGGTGCTCCGTTATTCCGGGGAAGTGGCCTGGAAGGTGACGTTGCCGATGCGGGCGCGGCCGAGGGCGTCGAGCACGTCGACGACTCGTTCGTATTTCGCCTGTTCGTTGGCGTAGATGGTCACCAGAACGTCCGATTTCGCGGCTTCGCTGCTTTGCTTGAGCTGCACGAGGTTCCCGGCGAGCTCGGGCAGGTTTTTCTCCGCAGGGCCGTCGACCGGATCGTCGTTCAGATAGACCTGGCCGTCGTCTTCCACGCGGATGGAGACTTCGTCGGGGACGATGGTTTCCTCGGTGGAGGGGATGGTTCCCGGGAGCTTGGTGACGTGGGCGTTTTCCTGCTTCTGGGTTCCCGCAGCGACCATGAAGTAGAGGAGAATGACGAAAACGACGTCAATCATCGGAGCGATCTGGAAGCCTAGATTCACCGAGGAGTCTTGTTTACGTCTGTGTCTGTGTTTTTGGCTCATGGGAGGTTACTTATTGGACGCGGAGAAGGCGATGTCGGACACGCCGGACTCGGCAATGACACCCATGATGCGCTGGATTTCGATGGCGGGCAGGTCTTTGTCGCCACGGACGATGGCGCGCAGTTTGCTGTTCGCTTCGTAGCGTGCTTCCAGGATCGGGACGAGATCCTGCCAGTTGTCGAGGATCCTGTCGTCAATGACGAGGATGCCTTTGTTGCTCGCCGCGTCGTAGCGGACGTTCACGGCGAACTCGTTGCGGTTTTGCTCGGGGTCGCGAGCCTGCGCGTTCGGGGAAACCGGCAGCGTCAGGTTCTTGTCCACCTTGAGCACTTCGGTCGATGTGATCGTCACGAAGAACACGAGCAGCACGAGCAGCACGTCGATCATCGGGGCGATCTGGAACTCGGGTTCCCCGTCTCCTCCTCCACCTCCTCCGGCCATGGTATCAGGTTGTTATGGGTTGGGTTGAAAGGCGAATGGCAGGATCAAGCTTCGGCTTCCGGAGCTTCGACCCAGTTCGGCAGGGCGGCGTAGGTTTCTTCCTGGCCGACGTCGGTGGATTGAAGGTATTCGTAAGGGGTGTTGCGGAAGAGGTGTTCCGCTTCGTCTTGCAGGTGAAAGACGGCTCCTTGCAGACGGTTTCTGAGGAAGTAGAAGAAACCGAATGCGGGGATGGCGACGAACAGACCGCTGGCGGTGGCGACGAGCACCTCACCGATGTGACCGGCGAGAGCTCCCACGTCGGCGCCGGATGTGCCGAGGGCACCGAAGGCTCCTTTCATGCCGGCGACGGTTCCGAGAAGGCCGACCATCGGGGCGCAGACACCGATAACGGAAAGGTAGTTGATGCGGGTTTGCAGGGTGGAGTTGATTTTGTCCACGGTGGCGAAGAGGGCTTCCTCGGTGGCTTCCTTGCCGTAACCGACGGAGCCGAGAGCCGAACGGACGACTTCGCAATAAGGGCTGACGCCTGCTTTCATGGCCTGATAGGCCCCCACGTAGTCACCGGAGCGGAACAGTTCCTGAGCGGTGGAGGTGTCCGTCGGAGGAGTCATATTTTTCCGGCTGGTCTTGATCCAGATGTCAATGACGAGCCAGACCATGACGACCGAAAAAACAAGAAGGAAATGCATCACGGGACCACCTTCCTTGTAGGTGTCCAGCATGGTATGGGTTTGGCCCGGGGCTGGAGGAGTGGCGGCGAAGGCGGCAAGGGGAAGGAGGAAAAGCACGGAGGTGAGTGCTGCTTTGGCGGTCGTTTTCATGGATTGCATTATTGGATTTTCGAAGGGGGTTGGAAGAAAATTACTTGAGGCTTTTGAGACGTTTTTCGGCTTCCTCGCCGGCAGGGGTGCCACGGGTGTAGGTGACGGCGGAGGTGAGAAGGGCGACGGCTTCTTCGCGGCGGCCGGGTTCTTCGGCGAGAAGTTGCGCGGCGTTCATTTCCGCGACGCCATTGATGATGCTGCCACCTGTCGGATAGACGCAGGGGATGATGAGGAAGGCTTCGAGGGCTTCGGCGTTCCGCTTGGCTTTCATCAGGCGGAGTCCCCGGTTGAAGGAGGCGTAGGCGCTGACTTCCGCCGGGGAGTTTTCGTTGATGAGGGAGGACAGCGCTTCGAGGCGGCTGTCGAGAGGGGTGGAGAAGGGGAGCAACAGCACTTTGCCGAGGGAAACGATGGGATCGAGGCCGGCTTCGGGAGCGGCGTCGGAAATTTCCTGGCCCAAGGCGTTGCATTTGTCGGTGCTGCCGATGAGGCCGTAGGCCACGAGGGCGGCGCGGGCGGCGGGGTCCCAGTGGTTGCCGGGAAGACCGGCGCTGATTTTCTGGGATTCGACGATGGGTTCGAGCAGCTTGAGGGCGTCGAGCGGTTTTTCCATCAGGATGAGGCTGATGGCCTTGTTGACGTCTTCGGGCAGTTCGCCCTGGACGTGGGAGGCGGCGGCTTTCGGAAGGGTGAGTCCGGCGGCGAATCCATCTGCGGCGGCTTTCACCCGGTACTGGTTTCCGGTCAGAGTGAGGTTGGAGACGGGAGTGGAGCGGCTGACGTTCTCGAGTTCGAAAACGATGCGGGCTTCATCGGCGTGGGCGGATACGAGCGCGCCGAGGACGATGGCGGAAAAAGCGGCGAGGGCGGATGCGGAAGGCATGCGGTGAAACGGGGTGCGGAGCATGGGAAGCTGGAGAGTTACGGGTTCAGCTCTTTGGCTTTTCTGGCACGTTCGGTTTTCTGGAGCTTGGGATGCTCCGCCAGGGTTTTGAGTGTGGATTGGGCGAGTTCGTTGTCCCCGAGAAGTTTGGCGACTTCGTAGGCCTGCCAGTAACCTTCGGCGCAGATGTCGGGGTAGGCCTGATAGGCGACGTAGGCTTTCTGGTAAAAAGCGTGGGCCTGGGCGAGGGCGTTGCGTTTTTCCTCGCCGCCGAGTTTTTCGGAGCGCTTGCGGTGGATGTCGCCGGTGGTGATGAGGATTTCGCCGGTTGGGGCGCCGCGGAAGGTCCGCTTGTCCCCGAGCAGTTTTTGGGAAAGCTCTTCGGCTTCCTGGAGCTTGCCGACGCCGAGAAGGGCCTTGAGCTTGCCGATCATCACGTCTCCGTAGCGGGAGGTGCCGCCGCTGTTGTTGAGAATGTCATCGAACATGGCGAGCGCTTCCTCGTATTTGCCACGGGCGAGCGCGACCTGGCCGAGGCCCGCGGGACCGGCGTCGGCGAAGACGGATTCCTTGTAGCGGTCGGTGAGGCGCTGATACATACTTTCCGCCCGGTCGTAATCTCCGGACTTCATGTGAAGATCGGCGGCGACGTAGAGGAGGACGGGGCTGAGGGCGGCCGGATCGGTTTCGTCGGTGGCGATGCCCCGCATGTAGATGGCGGCGCGTTGCGAGTCCCGCAGGGCCTGGGCCAGTTTGGCGCGGGCGTAGTAGATGCGGGCGTTGGTGGTCTGGTTTTCCTTGCCTTCGGCGGCTTTCTGAATGGTGGCGGCCAAGTCGTCGCAAAGTGCCTCGACGTTGGCTTCCCGCGCCGCCTTGCCGGGAGGGACGAAGGTTTTGACGAGTTCGTCGAGGAGGAATTCGACCTGTTCGTTGCTAGGATCCGCGATGTTGGCTTTCAGCGCTTCGGAAAGGAAGGCGATGGCTTCTTCTTTTTTGCCGTCACGGATTTTCATTTTCGCCACCCAGGCGGCGGAGCGGATGCCCATGGAGGAGTTCGGCTGTTTGGCGTAAAGATCGCTGTGGAGTTTGGCGATACCGGCCCAGTCCTTGTTGGCTTGCATGATGCCGGTGGCGGCATCGATCACGTAGGTGAGGATCTGCTCGGAGGTGGCGATTTCCGCGGCGTTCAGGTAGGCTTCCAGAGCCTTGTCGGTCATGGGTTTGCCTTCGGCGTCCTTCTTTTTCTGGGCATAAACGTCGCCGATGAGGCTGTAGATGGATGCAGCGGCGATGTCGTCGGGTTTCTGCGCCAGGAAGCCGGTCAGATCCTTGATGATTTTATCCGAGAGGTCCTTGGTGCGGTTGTTGTTGTCGATGAAGGCGAGACGGTAATAGGCCTCACCGGCGTAATCACCGAGCGGGAAACGGGTGAGGTATTGATTGAACGCTTCGGTGGTTCCCTTGGAATCGTTCGTCAGGAAATGCGCCATCGCGATGCGGTAGAGAGCGGTTTCGACGAGATTGCTGTCGGGATGTTTGTCGACGATTTCCTGGAATTTCTTTTCGGCGTCCGCGAACTCGTTGAGCTGGAACATGGCGACGCCCTGATAGTAGAGGAAGTAGGGCTTTTGCTGGGAGTTGGGGAAATCCTGTTCCAGTTTTTCGTAAAACCGGATGACTTCCTCCCATTTGCCGGCCTGGGCGAGGCCATCGCCTGCCAGCATGGCGACCTGTTCGCGGCGTTCCGAATCCGGATATTTTTTGACGAACTCGGCGGCGGCGGACTGCATCTCCTCGATTTTCTTGAGGCGATTGAGGATGACGATTTCGGAATAGGCGGCGTGCTGGGCGTCGGTCGCGTTCGGGAATTTGTCCTGGATGTATTTGAAGCAGATCAGGGCTTCCTGGTTACGATTCAGGTAGTAGAGGCAGCGCCCGCGGCGAAGCAGAATGGCCGGATCCAGGTCTTCCTTGCCGGAGATGGCTGTAAGGGCGGCTTCGGTGGCGGTGATGGTGTTTTTGAGGCGGGCGGCGGTCTCGGCGGAGCTTTGGTTCGGCTGTTTGTCGATGGGCAGCTTGGCTTCGGCCTCGGCTTTCTTTTCAAGCTCGGTGAGTTTGGCCTGTTGTTGTGCGAGAGAGGTTCGCTGGATCGAGAGGATCTGGCGGCGCGGGGGGATCGAGCGGTAAATCGCCAGTGCGGCGTCGTATTTTTGTTCCCCGGTGAGTTGGTCGGCACGGACGATCACTTCGTTGGAATACCAAGCGATGGCGTTGCGGATTCCCGGCTGGGTAATCAGGCGATCGAGGTAGAGGATGAGGTCGTTGATGTTGTCCGTCTGGGCGAGGACTTCGATGGCTTCCACCGCGGCGGTGGTTTGCTGCGGGGTCCGCACTTCGGAACCCATCAGGCTGCGGAAGATGCGAAGCGCGTCGTCCGGTTTGTCCAGTTCGGTGTAAACCCGGCCGAGGAGCAGGCCCGCTTCGGCGCGGAGTTGAGGGTCGTTTGCGGCGCGGGTGAAGGCTTCGATGGCGGCCTCCGTTTTGGCGGGATCCTTCTGCCCGAGCAGTGCCCGTCCAAGGCCGAGGTAACAGCGGCTGGTGTAGGTTCCATTCGGAAACTGTGCCGCGCATTCGGAGAATGCCTTTTCCGCTTCGGCGAATTTATTCGCCTGGAAATAAGCGAGGCCGAGGCTGAAACGAAGCATTTCGTGCGGAGCGTTCGGCATCGATTTGGATTGCTCGATCAGCGTTTCCAATTTGGTCGATGCTCCGTTGAAGTCCTGGGCGACAAATGCGGCCTGGGCCTCGCTGAAGAGCTTGTTCAGCTCGTCGGCATTTTGAGCGGGGAGGGTGGCACTGCTCGCCAGAATGAAGGCCGATATGAAACTGGCGGTTAGGTGAGTTTTTGGGCGTGGCATTGGAGAGAGAAGTAAATTCGAAGCGAGGAAAATGAGAGGGATTCAGATATCGGAGATGCGGGACCCCGCCTCGGTTTTCCAGATGGGCGAATTTTTGTCGTAAGCCGGGATGGGTGTTTTGGAAGAGGGAAGGTCGTTGGTAGTGCGGAAAATCGGCAGGATGGGCACACCTTCTTTGGTTTTTTGGTATTCCACACCGATCTCTTCCATATAGAGAAGGGCGCCGAAATTGCCGCCGGGGATTTCGGCGATCAGGATTTCGATCGGATAGGTTTTTCCGGCTTGGACGTTGAAATTGGCACCGGGAGCCAGACTCAGGTTGCCGAGCTTGGGATAAGTGACGCCTTCTTCGATTTTTCCGGATACATCCCGATTGGATTTGTGGTAGCCATGGTCGAATACCACTTTCCGATTGAACCGGACCATCAACGCATCATCGCCGGCGCCGACGAAGCGGAAGCTTCCCGTTTTCGGGGCGGTAACGTTGCCTCTATAGACGACCACCCAGCGCTTTGGCTGAACTTCCTTCTCACACTGGAAGGCCTGGGGAGCGGCAGCCGCCCTCATTCGGGGCATCAGGATCCGGGTTTGTTTCAGTTCTTGTTTGGCGCGGTAAAATTTCTGGAGGACCCGTTCGTCCCAGTTCTTGTCGTTGAATTCCTTGATGACGGAACGCATGGCGTAGTTGTCTTTTCTCTCGTCCTCCGTTCCCAGGGATTTGCCGTCTTTATCCTGTTTGAGGTCGTAGAGAACTCCGATGAGACCGGTTGCTTTGGCATCCGCGACTCCGAACGGATTGCCGATGCCGGCACCACCGCCGATGCCGATTCCCATGCCGTCACCGACTCCCAAACCCTGTCCGTCGCCTCTTCCTCCGCCGAAGCCGGAGCCGCCCATGCCGCCGGACATGGCTCCTCCATCGAGAGCGCTCAGGGAGTTCATGTCGGAACTGGCGTCCGGTTCGGGCAGGGAGAAAGCACTCTCCGCGCCTCTCGCCGCGATGCGGTTGGCGGAGGAAGGGGCGCTGACCCGGACTTTCTGGCCCGGATTCGGAGGACCGGCTGCGCCGCCGCCGCCACTTTTCGGCAGGAAGTCTACCGGGGGTTCTTCCGGTTCCGGAATGACCTGGACGACGATATAGACGCCGAGGGCCAGTGCGATGGCATGGATGAGAATGGAAACCGTCAGGGAGCCGCCCCCGATTTTCCTCCAGAATGAGAGCTTTTGTTTCTCAAACACAGGAGTTTCATGAATTTCGTGGGTTTCTGTGTGTTCCATGGGAAAAAAGGGTTGCAGGTGCCTTTGCGGGCGGGAGCCCTTCAAGTATGGGAAGGGATTTTCATGACGGCGAGTGTTTTTTATGCGCCGGCTGGGTCAATTTCAGAAAAAACGGGAAGGGCTGGAATGAAGTTTCAGAGATTCTGGAGAAGAGTTTTTGGTGCTCTCACACGGAAAATTTCCGGATGTTCCACAGAGGTGGATTTATGCTCCAAAACAGGGCGCGGGAGTATGCTGAGAGGGGCTGAAGAGGCGCGAGTGTTTTTTCAGGTTAATCAGTAAACTTAGCCGTGGAAAGTTGGCTGTCCTGATGGAAAAGCGTCGACGAAAGGGAAATTCATCTTTCGTCGGGAGGGAAAATTCAGGGATGGGTACGCGATAGGGCTTATGAAACCTATAGGACCTATGCTCTATACCCATCGAAGAGCCGGTGGGGACACCGGCGCTCCCTATGCGGAGACGGCGGCGGGTGTTTTGATCAGATGGGCACCTTCCGAGGGGCGGGAGGCGAAAATCTGGGGAACGATGCCGGTGGCGCTTTCGTATTCGCGGGAAAGGATAGCGGCGATTTCCGAGGCTTTGCGGGATTCGCAGAGGGTGACGGTAGAGCCGCCGAAGCCTCCGCCGGTCATGCGGGCACCGATCACGCCGCCGGAGCGGCCGATTTTGCGGGCGATTTCCACGAGGATGTCGAGTTCCTCGCAGGAAACCTCGAAGTCGTCGCGGAGGGAGTCGTGGCTGGCGGCCATGAGCGGGCCGAGCGTTTCAAAGTCGTTGCGGGCGAGGGCGGATGCGGCGGCGACGGTGCGGGCGATTTCACCGACGACGTGGCGGGCACGGCGGTTGACGGGATCACCGAGCTGGTCCCAGTGGCTGAGGATGTCGGCCTCGGAGACGTCGCGCCAGGATTGCTTGCCGAGAAGAGCGAGAGCGTCCTCGGTGTGTTTGCGGCGCAGGGCGTAGCCGCCGTCCGAGAGCTCGTGGCTGACGAGGGTGTTGGAAATGAGGACGGTGAGGTCCGGATTTTCGAAGGGGACCATTTCGGGTTCTCCGGAGCGGCAATCGATCAGGACGAGGCGGTTGGTTTTGCCGAAGGCGGAGGCGAACTGATCCATGATGCCGCAGGGAACGAAGGCGAAATCGTGTTCGGCTTTCTGTGCGAGCAGGGCTTTCTCCTTGGTTTCCAGCACGGTATCGAGCAGGCCTTCGAGGAAGGTGGCCATCGCGCATTCGAGGGCGGCGGAGGAGGAGAGTCCGGCGCCGCCGGGGACGGAGGAAATGATGAAGAGGTCGAAGCCGGGGATGTGGTGGCCGCGGTCCTGGAAGCCGCGGATTACGCCACGGAGGTAGTTGACCCATTTCGGCTGGCCGGGTTCCTGCGGCTGGGTGAGATCGATGGAGACGATTTCTTCGTTGATGGAGGAGGAAACGCGGGCGCTGGTGGTGCCGTTGTTCCGACCCGCGATGACGATGTAGCGGTTGATGGCGAAGGGCATGACGAAGCCATCGCAGTAGTCGATGTGCTCGCCGATCAGGTTGACGCGACCGGGGGCTGCGGCGGTGATGGTGGCGTCTTGCTGGAATCGCTCGCGGAAACCGAGGGTTGCGTCGGAAACGAGGTCTGCGAGGTCGGGATTGGGCTGGAGCATGGGGAAAGGGAGCGGGAATTATACGGCGGCGGGGTGTTCGGAACGCCGACGGTAGCTTTCGACCGCTTGCGTCCAGAGCGAATGCATGCCACTGGCCGGACGCAGCCAGACGGCTCGATGCATCATGAGCATGGCGGGAGCGAGGTAAAGCAGTTCCGAAAGTTCATTTTTCGTCAGGGCGCCCGGTCCTTCGGCAAGACAGCGCTCGGCGAGCTGTTCTTCTTCCGGGGTGAACTCGGAGTTTTCGAGGAGTGCGACGTGGACGCCGTTGACGTAGGGGTCGACGACGGCGGCGATGAGCCCGCGGCGTGATTCCGAAGAGGCGTCCAGCGCGGGATCCACGGCGGCGGTGGCGGCATCCGCCAGCCGGATGATTTCCGGCGGGTGGAGTTCCTCGGGGGTGCAGAGGATTTTTTTCCGGCGGAGTGCCTGGCCGTAGCGGGCGCGGCTGGTGATGACGGATACGGGGACGCTGAGGATGAGGCCGAGGAGGATGGGGGACATCCAGGCGACGAACATGGGATTGATCTGGAAGGCGACGTAGGTCCAGACGATGCCCATGATGAAGGGGATGGAGTGGAAGGAAAAGGCGTCCACCCAGGCGGTGCCGTCGGTCTCGCGGGATTGATTGCCCCAGCCGACGGCTTTTCCGGAAATGATGCTGAGAACGATGAGGGTGTGAGCGGCCATGATGCAGGGGGCGAGCAGGATGGAGAGCAGGGTTTCCATGGTCGCGCCGATGACGAGGGGGATGGTGCCGCCGAAGGATCTGCGGGTTTCCCGGTTGAAGAGGGCGAAAAGGAGGGCGATGATTTTCGGCAGGAAGAGCAGACTGAAAATGGCGGTGGTCAAAATCAGGGTTTGCTGGGTGCCGGTGAGGTGGAACCACTTCGAGGCGTAGCTGCTGAAGGGGAGTTCGCTGAGCTGGCTGTGGGCGCGGTCCCAGGCGAGGAAGGAGCCCTGAAGGAGGAAGAGGAACCAGAGCGGGCTGCCGAGGTAGGCCATGATGCCCATGAAGAGGTGCATGCGGACGGTGAGCGGCAGTTTTTTCGCGAAGATCAGCCACATGTGCTGGAGGTTTCCCTGGCACCAGCGGCGGTCGCGCTTGAGGTGGTCGATGAGCGTCGGAGGGGCTTCTTCGTAAGAGCCATCGATGTCCCATGCGAGCCAGACTTCCCAGCCCTGGGAGACCATGAGGGCGGCTTCGACGAAGTCGTGGCTGAGGATTTTTCCGCCGAAGGGTTCGCGTCCGGGAAGGGCGGGGAGTTCGCAGTATTCGGAGAAGGGTTTGACGCGGATCATCGCGTTGTGGCCCCAGTAGCTGCCGCCGTCGAGCTGCCAGAAGTTCAGGCCGCGGATGAAGAGCGGGCTGTAGAGGCGCATCGCGAACTGCTGGAGACGGGTGAAGACGGAAATGCCACGGATGAGCTTCGGAGCGGTCTGGAGGATGCCGAGACGGGGGTAGTTTTCGAGCACCCGGGCCATTTTCAGGATGTCTCCGCCGTCCATGAGGCTGTCGGCATCGAGGACGAGCATGCCTTCGTATTCGCCGCCCCAGGTGCGGACGAAATCGCCGATATTGCCTGCCTTGCGGTTTTCGTTGGTCTTGCGGCGGCGGTAATAAATCCGGCCGAATCCTCCGAGGCGGCGGCAGAGATTGGTCCACGCGGTTTCCTCCTGCACCCAGAGGTCGAGGTCCCGGGTGTCGCTGAGGATGAAAAAATCGAAGGATTCGAGGCTGCCGGTGGCTTCGATGGAGCGGTAGATGGCCTCGATGCGGGCGCAGACCTTGACGCTGTCTTCGTTATAGACCGGCATCACCACGGCGTAGCGTTTGGCCAGCGGGCGGGTGATGTTGGCGGCGATGTCGCTGATGCAGACGGCTTTCTTTTTTCCGCGCAGGATGTCGAAGGCTCCGAAGAGCGCGTGGAAGGAGCCGAGGGTGAGGATTCCGTTGAGGATGATGAAAATGAAGAGCAGGGAATAATGCCCGCGGTGGAGGCCGTGGCCCCAGAAGATGTCCAGCAGCCACAGGGTGGCGCAGATGTTGACGATCAGGACGCTGATGAAAAAGACGGCGCGTCTCGCCTTCGCGCGGGAGGGGCTGAAAAACGGCGGAGTCGATTGACGCGAGCGGGAAGCTTCGGATTCCATCGGGATTAGAGAAAAATGTACCAGGTGAGGGTCAGCAGGCCGAGCAGGATGAGGCCGATGAACATGCGCTTCATGATGGGCTTGCGGTCCATGGTTTCCCACCACTGGGCGGCACCGCTGCCGATGACGTTGAATTCGAGGGGCTTCGGCAGCATGGTGAGCTGGGCGAAGCGCGGGCCGGCGGCGAGGTAGGAGGTGCGCATGGCTTCCTCGAACTCGGCGGGCCACGGGGCAGGGGTGAGGAAAACGCTTTGCCACTTGCCGGGCATGCCGGCGAGGAGCAGGGCGAGGCGTCCGCGGGCGGCGAGGCGGCGGTTTTCAAGCGGTTCCTGAAGAACGGCTTGCGTCCATTGGGCGATTTCCGCGAGGGCTTCTTCCATGGCCAGCAGACGGGGCGGCTGGCTGGGGTCCTGCCTGTGGCGGGCGACGGCGCGGGTCAGGATGTTCCGGACCAGCTCGGCGACCAGCAGGCGGTTGCGGAGGCGCAGCGCCTGGAAGTAGGCTTCCACGGCGGCGTAGGCTTCTTCCCACTCGGCCAGTTCGGCCTCGTTGAGTCGGATGTCGGCTAGGGGGTGATTCGATAAGCCCATGTTTCGGTGAGATAGTTGTCGCCGCGTTTCAGGGCGCAGCGGAGCTCGATCGGTCCGATGTCGCCGATTTTTTCGACGCCTTCGGCGGGCGAGATCTGGAAGGCGACGCGGATGCGGTTTTCGGGCAGGGTTTGCAGGGTGACGTCCCGGACCTGGGCACGGGGTGCGTTCGAGCCGATGATCTGGATGTCCGCCTTGAGAGGGGTTTCGTCGGGCTGGTGCAGTTTTTCTCCGGAAAATTCGACGATCATGGTACGCTGGTTCGGCAGCCAGTCGTGGAAACCGGTGCGGGTAGCGACGACGTGGCCGTCTGCCTGGGATGGATCTTCCTCCATGGTCCAGTGCTGCTTGTAGCTGAATTCGAGGCGTTCACCGGCTTGCGGGGTGCGGGCGGGTTCCCACATGGCCACGGTGTTATCCTCGAGCTCGTTGCGGGCGGGGATTTCAAGGAGCATGACGCGGCCCGGTCCCCAATCGGAAGTGGGCTCGATCCACAGCGAGGGACGGAGGTGGTAGGCGGCCTCGGCGTCTTCGTAGGAGCGGAAATGGCGGTCGCGCTGGAGCAGGCCGAAGCCTTCGCATTTGTCCATCGTGAAGAAGCTGAATTCGAGGTTCGGCGAGTCGTTCACGAGAGGGCGCCAAACGCGTTCGCCGCTGCCCATGCGGATGGCGAGGCCGTCGGAGTCATGGACTTCCGGGCGGAAGTCGTCGAAACGGCGGCGGGAGTTTTCGCCGAACCAGTACATGCTGGACATTGGGGCGATGCCGAGCCGCTTCACGGCCTTGCGGCAAAACAGCACGGCTTTCACGGAAACCACGGTATCGTCGCCGGGAGCGACGGTGAACGAGTAGGCTCCGGTGTAGGATGGGCCGTCGAGCAGGGCGTAGATGCGGGCGTTGCGGTCGTCCGGCTTCGGTTTGCGGAGCCAGAATTCACGGAATGCAGGGAATTCCTCGGTGACGCCATCCAGCCCGGTATCCACGGCGATGCCACGGGCGGAAATTCCGTAGCGCTGGTTTTTTCCGAGTGCGCGCCAGTAGCTCGCGCCCTGGAAGACGATGAGTTCGTCGTAATAATCCGGGGTGTTCAGCGGGGCGTGTAGCCGGAAGCCGGCGAATCCCGCGTCGGTAGGCAGTTCTCCCCGGTTTTTCACCAGAGGTCCGTAATTGAAAAAGGCGTCGGAAAGGCGGATGCGCTGTTCGTGCGTTTCGGTGAATTCATTGAGGGCGACAGGCTCCCGGAAAAGGTAGCCGGGGTGGAAAAACATGGCGCGGAACGGCATTTTTTCGGCGGCCCACAATGCCTGGTCGGTTCTGAAACGGATGTCCCGATACTGATCGTAGGTCAGGTTTTTCATCCAATCGGGCAGATTGCCGCGGTTCGGGGAGACGTAAGGCTTGGCGGCGAGGTCTCTGGCCCGGTTTTCGATGGCCGAGAAATCCAGTTTGTCGCGCTCCCATTGGGAAAAGGCGGGCTGGGTGAAAGAAGCGATCGCAGCAAACAGTATGAAATACCTTGGCACAGCGAGCGTCATAGAGCCCGGATGCGGCTTCCGTCAAGAATGGCAAGCGGCGATTTTGAAATTGAATCCCAATGCGATCCAGCGAGAGAGACATTCAACCGCGAATGGACGCCAATGGACGCGAATCGGCACAAATTGAAGAACTTTCGGAAACCGTCCGGGCTACTGAAGTCGGATTCTTCCAAATTCTTGAGAAACCGTGAAGAATTCGCGTTCATTGGAGTCCATTCGCGGTTGGAAAATCCTGATCGGGGTGGTCTTGTTTTCTTAACTTGTTCCCCCTGAATTGATCCCGAATCTCAAGCGCACGCGCTCGCGTAGTAGGTGAGGATGCCGCCGAAATCCGTGTTGTCGGGATCGAGCGCGGGGGAGTTCGGATCGAAGTCCAGCAGGGCGTGGTCCAGATGGAAGCCCGCTTGTGCCAGAAGATCCAGCGTCTGGTCGTGCTCGAACCAACGGAGCGTTTGGCGGGATTCGTAAACGTTCGGCTCGCCGCTGATGGAGTAGCGGTGTTCCCGGTGGAGGATTTGCGCGGTGCGGTCGAGGCGGTGGCGTGAATGCACGGTGGCGACCCGTCCGTCCGGCAAGGGGGCGGTGTGGTCCTCGTACCATTCGTTTTCCGGCAGGTCTCCCAGAAGCTCGGCGTAGGGCATGAAGAGGGTGAGATAAAGTCCTCCGTGGTTCTTAAGCAGGCTGCGCCAGTGGCAGAGCGTGGCGAGGGGATCGCGGGCCAGTTGCAGGGTGAATGCCGGGGCGAGCAGGGAGGAAAACGTGCGTCCGTCACTCCAGCGGCACATGTCCGCCTGATGGACGACGGTGGGGAGGTTGCGCCGTGCGGCGATTTGTCGGTGCAGGCGGATCATGTCGGCGGAAAGTTCCAGCCCCTCGATGTCGTATCCCATTTCCAGCAGGGGAATCAGCAGGCGGCCGGAGCCGGAACCGATTTCCAGCGCTTTTCCCGGATGGTGATCGAGGAAATCCGCCATCAGCGCGACTTCGGAGGCTTCGTCCTCGTGGTTCCAGAAGACGTCGTGCAGCTCGGCTTCCAGCGAGAGATACGGTTGCGACATGCGAGGAAGGAAAGGGATGGGGTGGTTCGAAGAAAGCGGATTTTTGAGCGATGCGTGTCGGCTCTTCGGATCAATGATTTTCTATCAAATTTCAGCGTCCGCCCGGCGCACCATGCGGAAAAGGATCAGGCTCAGCAGGCTGATGCCGATGGCGATAAGTCCGAGCCATTGGTAGTTTTGCAGTTCGCCCGCTGAGTCCTGATAGACGATCCTTCCGGCGAAGGCGGCGGCAGTGCCCGAGGCGAGATCGCGCGAGCACGCGATCAGGCTCATGTAGGCTCCGCGTTGGGCGGATGGCACGGCGAGGGAAATCACCGCCTGCGCGGGGATGAAACGGCTGCTGGCGAAGACGAAGAAGGCGGTGGAGAAAATCAGGATTTCCCACACCGGCATCGGGCCGGCGGAGGTGATGATCCGGATGACGGCGCTGGCGATGAAAACGAGCACGAGATAGACGCGGAAGCGTCCATAGCGGTCCGCCAGACGGCCGACGATGGGACCGGTGAAGACGGTGACGAGACCGCCGCAAAGATAGACCAGAAAGAGGTTCTTTTCCGGCATGCCGACGTTGCTCACAAGATAGGGCGAAAGATACGGAATGATCGTGAAATGCCCGAAGACCATCGAGACCATCAGCACGATGCCGGTCCATGCGTTTCCGCTGCGCAGGAGGCGGAAAAAATCCCGGCCCAAGGGCGATTGGTGGGCTCCGAGGTGGGCTCTTACCGGCGGCAGCACCCGGAACAACGCCAGCCAGACCAGGGCGGCGGCCGCGGCGGTGACGAGGAAGGGGGCTTCCCATTTCCACCATTGCGCCAATTTCAGGCCGAAGGGCACGCCGAGGGCGGAAGCGGCGGAAAAGGCGGTCATGATGACGCCCATGCCCCGCGCCCTGCGCTCCGCCGGAACCACATCGGACACGATGGCCATCACGGTCGCTCCGCTGACTCCGCCGAACGCTCCGCAGATGCCGCGTGCGATGAGAAGCATTTCATGGGTGGTGGAAAGTCCGCACGCCAGGGTGCCGAGCGTGAATCCGGCGTAACAGAACAGCAACAGCTGGCGACGATCGAAGCGGTCGATGAAAGGCGCCACCGCGAGCCCGACCACTCCGGCGGTGATGGCGAAGGTGGAAATGATCGCCCCGAAGCGGGCCGAATCCAGATGCAGCTCCCGCATGAGCTGGGGACCCAACGGCATCAGGATCATGAAATCCATGATGTGGGTGAACTGCACCGCCGCGAGCAGCAGGAGGAGGTTCCTTTCGGAAAGAACCGGACGGGAAGGGGCATCCATAGGACGAAGGACGTGGCTTATGGATGGCTGAAATTACAGATGCAAGCGCTTGCTTGCGTTTTTTAGGAAAGGATTTGGTGCGTTTTCAGAAATAATGTGGTCGAGATCCGGATGAGCTTGTGGGCGGAAGACCGGAGCAAGATGCTCCAGCAACGGCCTGGGCCAAGATGGCCCAGCCACATTTTCCCCTTTTTACCGCTCAACAGCTTCCGGGGCCGACCGCAGAGTGAAGCTGCTGGTCGAGCAGAGGTGCCAGATGAGCGCGCCGCTGCCGATGACGGCGATGAGGATCGTCAGGGACAGGAGGAGGCCGAGGCAGGATTTCATGGGTTTTTGAGGAGAAGGGCGGCGAAGGCGCCGTCGGTGCCGTCCTTGAAGGGGAGGATTTCGCGGTGATCGGCGAGTTTGAACTCGGGATGATCGGCGAGGAAGGCTTCGATGAGGGCGAGGTTTTCGTCTTTTTCGATGGAGCAGGTGGAATAGACGATGCGACCGCCGGGTTTGAGGCAGGGGATGGCGTTTTCGAGGATCTTCCGCTGGGTGTGGGTGATGCGCTCGATGTCCGGGGATTGCAGGCGCCAGCGGACATCGACGCGACGGCGGATCACACCGCTGTTCGAGCAGGGGACGTCGAGCAGGATGGCGTCGAAGGTGCCTTGCCATGTTTCCGGTGCGGGCAGGGTCCAGTCGTGAACGGAAATTTCGGCGTCGCCGGCGTGGAGTCGCTTGAGATTGTCCTGAAGCCGGGGGAGCCGTTTTTCGTTGGAATCCGTGCAGACGAGGGTTTCGGCGGAGCCGAGGGCGGCGGCGATAAGGAAGGCTTTGCCACCGGGGGCGGCGCAGGCGTCGAGGATGCGTTCGCCGGGTTTCGGCGCGAGCAGCTCGACGGAGTGGCGGGTGGCGGGGTCCTGGATGTAAACGCTGCCGGAAGCGAGCAGCGAGGTGGGCAGCGAACCTTCGAGTTTGTAGAAACCGGAGGCGTCTTCGAGCGGTGTGCCGGGGAGCTCGGCGGGTGGCTCGGGAGCGAGCGGGTTGATGCGGAAAAAGGTTTCCGCCGGGGCGTTGTTCCACTCCATCAGCTCGATGGCGGCCTTTTTGCCGAAGGCGGCGCGCCAGCGGTTGTAGAGCCAGTCCGGATGGGAGTGGACGATGGCGGGAGAAAGGTCGGCGTCTTCGAGTGTTTCGAGCAGGCGCTGTCGGCTTTGGGTGGCGCGGCGAAGGACGGCGTTGATGAGAGGGCGGACGTTGGATTTTCCGGCTTCCACGGTTTCGTTGACGGCGGCGTGGTCCGGCAGGCCGAGGATAAGAAGCTGGCAGAGGCCGACGCGGAGGATGTCGCGGGTTTCCGTATCGACTTTGCCGTGGCGCAGCTTGCCGATCCAGAGGTCGAGCACGCGGCGATGGCGCAGGACGCCGAAAAGGATGGCCTGGAGCAGCCCGCGATCCGCCGAGGAGAGTTTCCGCCGCTGGGCGTGGCGTTCGATCAGGGTGTCGGCGTAATCATGGCCCTTCGCCCAGGCGTGGAGGGCGGACACGGCGGCTTGGCGGACGTGGTAGTTTTTCGCAGGCATGGAAAATGGGAAGAGATCCCGCGATCACGTGATGGTGGGCGGCGGCGGGAGGGGGTATGACTTATGCCGTCGCCGGGAAAAATGACAGCATAATTCCCCGGCACCGACACAAGCGACGGGCTCCAGGTTTCTTCCCCTCTGGAGCCCGTCGCGGTTTTTTTCGGGATGCTTTGGATATAGGGCCTATAGGACCTATGAGACTTATAGGTTTCCTTAATCCGCGGGGACGTGGGGTTCCAGGGTCATGGCGCGTTCGTGTTCGCGGGCCTTGGCGGTGCGCTTGGCCTGTTGATAGAAGATTTCCTGGGCGCGGCAGGATTTTTTGCCTTTTTCGCGGACGATGCGCTGGGAGGTGCCGTCGGGGAGGATCCGCGAGGCCTGGGTGTTGTCCTGGAAGTAGGTTTCCAGAACGCGGACGAGGCGGCGCTTGATGGAGGATTCTTCGATGGGGATCATTAGTTCCACACGTTTTTCCAGGTTGCGCGTCATCCAGTCGGCGGAGGAAATGTAGACTTCGGGGTCGCCGCTGCGGTGGAAGTAGAACAGGCGGGCGTGTTCGAGGAAGCGGTCGATCACGGAGATGACCTCGATGTTTTTCGAAAATTTCGGATCGCCGGGCTTGAGGCAGCAGATGCCGCGGATGTTGAGTTTCACTTCGACTCCGGCCTGCGAGGCTTTGTAGAGGGCCTGGATGATTTCGGGGTCTTGCAGGGAGTTCACCTTGCCGATGATGCGGGCGGGCAGTCCCTGCTTGGCGCGTTCGGTTTCCCCGGCGATGAGTTCCAGCAGCCGTGGTTTCATGGCGGTGGGGGCGGGAACGAGTTTCTGGAAACGGAGCAGTTTCGAACGGCCGGTGACGGCGTTGAAGAAAAGGGAGGCGTCGCTGCCGTATTCCGCCTTGCAGGTGAGGTAGGAGAGGTCGGTGTAGAGTTTGGCGGTGGATTCGTTGTAGTTGCCGGTGCCGAGGTGGACGTAGCGGCGCAGGCCACCGGCTTCGCGGCGGACGATGAGGCAGATTTTCGCGTGGGTTTTGAGATTTTTCACGCCGTAGACGATCTGGGCTCCGGCGCGCTGGAGTTCGTCGGCGCGGTCTAGATTGCGCGCTTCGTCGAAGCGAGCCTTGAGCTCGACGAGGGCGGTGACGTGTTTGCCTTTTTCCGCAGCCTTGATGAGTGCGTCCACGATCCGCGATTGGCGGGAGGTACGGTAGAGGACCTGCTTGATGGCGATGACGTCGGGATCGTCGGCGGCTTCCTCGATCATGCGGACGACGGGTTCGAACGATTCGTAAGGATGGAAGAGCATCACGTCGCCCGCGGCGATGGTCTCGAACATGGAAATGCCGGGGGTGATGCTCGGGGAGTTCTGGGCCGGCCAGCCTTCCGAGCGCAGGTGGTCGAAGCCGGGGAGGAAGGCGAGTTCCATGAAGGAGGCGAGACCGGGCGGGCCGGACTGGCGATAGACTTCCTGGGGGGAGGTGCCGGTGACCTGCTGGATGATTTTCGACAGGTCGCGCGGGGCGTCGGTGCGGAGTTCGAGGCGGACGGTATCGGCGAAACGGCGGGCTGTGAGCATGTCTTCCATTTCTCCGGCGAGATCGAGGCCGTCTTCGTCCTGCACGGCGATGTCTCCATTGCGGGTGACGCGGAAGGCGGTGGTGGCGGTCACGGTTTCTCCCGGGAACAACTGCTCGGCGTGAGTGGCGACGAGATCCTCGATGAGCAGGAAGGCGATGCCCTCGCCCTCGACGGTGAGGTTGACGCGGCGATTGAGAAATTCGGGGATCGGAATGAGGGCGTAGCGCGTGGTTTTCGTTTCCGGATCGGACAGGCGGCAGGCCACGGTGATTTGCAGGGCGGGGACGATCGGCGGCTTGCCCTCGGGATCGACCGCGAGGGGTGTGAGCAGGGGAAACACGTTGTCCTGAAAATACGCGGCGGCCTGGGATGCCTGCGGGATGGTCAGATCCCGGGGCTGAAGCGGCTGGATGCCTGCCTTGAGCATGGCCGGGACGAGGGTGCCGGTGAGAAGCTCGTATTGATCCGCGCTCATCTGGAGGATGCGCTGGCGCAGGGAGAGCAGGGTGCGCGTCGGAGTGGAGCCGGATGCGTCCGGGGTTTTCCGTCCGCTGCGTTTCATCAGCATCAGCCCGCCGATGCGGACCTGGAAGAATTCATCGAGGTTCGAGGCGGTGATGGCGAGGAACTTGATGCGTTCCAGCAGGGGAAGGTCTTCGCGCAGGGCTTCGTTGAGAACCCGTTGGTTGAATTCGACCCAGGACAGCTCGCGGTTGATGTAGGGAAACATGGGGATTGGAAGGAGGGGTGCGGAAGAATTTGTTAGTTTTTGTGTTCCGCGTTTTTAGATGTCTTCGTCGATGACGACGCTCAGGCCGAAGACCTGTTCGAAGAGATCGGCTTTCGAAACCATGGCGAGGCGTTCGACGGCGGCGTCGGCGAGGCCGGGGAGGCGCAGGACGAGTTTGCCGGATTTGCGGGTGATTTCGATCTGGGAAATCCGTTGGGCGTGGGTGCGTTCGAGGGCGTCCGCGACGCGCAGGATGGCGGCGAGTTTGGAAACGCGGATGCGATCGTCGACACCGAGCGCGGCGTAGCTCGGGTGTTCCAGCTTCGGACCGGAGTGGCGGTGGTAGCGGGCGACGAGAGCGACGATGGTGACATCGAGGCGGTCCAGCCCGAAGATTTCCGAGTTCAGGATGATGTATTCGGAGTGTTTGTGGTGGGCGCGGGCGCTGATGTAGGTGCCGATTTCGTGAAGAATGGCGGCGACATGAAGCAGGAGGGAGTCGTGTTCGGAAAGCTGGTGGAGGTCCGCCAGCGATTCGAAAAAATGGCGGCACAGCTTCGCGACGTGCTCTCCGTGACTGGGATTGGATTGATAGCGTTCTGATAAAATGCGCGCCGAGCGGATGACTTCCTCGGCGAAGTCGTTCGTCAGGTTGCGGGAGGCGATGAGGTCGTGCAGGAGTCCTTGTTCGTAATCGCTGGTGGGGATGTGGAGTTCCTGGAGTTTCAGGATTTCAGCGATGGCGAGGTTGATTTCGACGGCGGGAAGGAGGGCTTCCGCAGTCTGGTAGTCGAGCTGATAGCGTTTCACCAGTTCGAGGTCGCTGAGACTCGCGCATTCGCCGCTGAACTGCCGAAGTTTTTTCAGTGAGCAGGCTTCGCTGGCTTTGGTGAGGGAGGTGGAGACGGATTGCAGTTCGTAACCGATGGCGATCAGTCCTTCGATATCGACGTCCGAATAGTCGTGGCGGATCTGGGCGAGATTGCCGAAGGCGTGTTCGCGGATGACCCGCTGGAGATTCGCTCCCTCGGCGTGGGTGCCTTCCACGGCCTCACGGGTGCGGTGGGTGCCCATGCGATAGCTGGTGTAGCGGGTGATGAGACCGTTTTCGAACAACAGCGCGCGGGTGTTGCCGGGGCCGACGTGAAGCACCAGCGTCGTCCGCCGTTCCATGGCCGGGAGGTTGAGGAGACGACGGCGGGTTTTCAGATAGATCAGGCGTGTCATTTCGCCGTCGTCGATGGTGGTGACTTTCAGGCCGCACGCGATGCGGATGCGATTGACGACGGTGTCGTGATTGGTCGCTTCCGAGAGGATGTTGGTGGCGACGGCGCGGGTGAGATCGTGGGCATCCAGCCCGAGTTCCGCGAGGGATTTCTGGTAACCCTTGACGATGGAGACGAGGCGTTCGGTGGTGCCGGAGCTGACGGAGCCGTTGCGGAAAATGTCGCGCGCAAGCGGGACGGGTTGCTCCAGGAAATCGACCGGCTGGATCTGGCCGTCGGCGGATCGTTCCGCGACCATCATGGAGACGGAACTGGCGCCGATGTGCAAGGCCGTGTAGAGTTCGCTGGTTTCCGGCGAGGAAGGTCTTCTTTCGGCGATAAGCGCGTCAGGCATCATCTGAAAACAGCCTGTGGATGAAAATCTTTCAATCTCCAATGTGTGACGAAGGTGTTTCTTTCTCAATGTGGGCTTGTCACACGGAGGTGGCGGAAGATAACGTTCATCATGCCAGTAAGTGGTGCCGCCGAACGTTATTATGTGAAACCCGGGGACAAGGTGAACCTCGGAAATTGGAATCCGAACGAGAAGATTCTGTTCAAGGGTGAGTCGAAACAGGACTACCTGCCGCAGTTCGAGCAGATCACCCGGGAGATCCAGCGCTTGCAAAAGACGTTGTATGCGCAAAACAAGCACCGCATTCTGGTGGTGATCCAGGCGATGGATACGGGCGGCAAGGACGGGTGCGTGAAGGACGTGTTTTCAGGGGTGGATCCGCAGGGGCTGCATGTGCATGCGTTCAAGAAGCCGACGGAGGAGGAGCTGGCTCACGATTTCCTCTGGCGCGTGCATCAGCAGGTGCCGCGCAACGGGCAGATCGTCATTTTCAATCGCAGCCATTACGAGGACATCATCGCGGTGCGGGTGAAGAAGATCTATCCGGACGAAGTGTGGCGTCGCCGCCAGCAGCACGTGGTGGATTTCGAGCGGATGCTGGCCGAGGAGGGGACGACGATCGTCAAATTGTTCCTGAACATTTCCAAGGAAGAGCAGAAGGCTCGCCTCGAATCCCGGCTGGCGAATCCGGCGAAGCACTGGAAATTCCATCCGGAAGACCTCGCGGACCGCGCGCGCTGGGACCAGTTCATGGAGGCTTACGAGGAGGTCATCGAGAAAACGTCCACGGAAACCGCGCCCTGGTATATCGTTCCGGCGGATCGCAAGTGGTATCGCAATCTGTGTGTCGCGAGGATCATGCTGGAAACGCTGAAGAAGCTGAATATGGAGTTTCCGAAGATCACGTGGGACCCGAGCGAGATCCGGATCGAGGATTGAGGAGCGGTTACAAGAGCCGGTGAGGACACCGGCGCTCCTCCGAAAACCATGAGCCGACGTGAACGTCGGCGCTCCTTATTTCGGCTCGTCGGGGATTTCGAGGGTCGGGGTGGTCGTGCCGAGGCCGGGGATGACGTTGCGGATCATTTTGGTGAAGCCGCCGGTGGATTTTTCCGCTTCGATTTCGGCATGGCGGAGCGCTTTTTCCCAAGCGGGTGCGAAGCCGGGTGCCTGTTCGCGCATGGCGCGGATGGCGGCTTCGTAGATGCCGAGCTGGCGGAGTTCGGCGCGTCCGGGTTTTTGTTGGAGCGAGGAGTTGGCGACCCGGAGGTTTTCGTTCTGCTGTTTCAGGGATTCGAGATCCTGAAGCAGGGTGGCGTTGCCGGTGGAGTTGATTTTGAGCTGGGTGTTGAGGTGGGTTTGCAGCTCCCGGATTTCATCGGAAAGGCGCTTTTGTTCGCGCCTGGCCTGGCGACCGGCGGTGAATCCGGCTTTCCAGACGAACCCGGCGACGATCAGCCCGGCGATCAGTCCCCAGGTGAAGGGATGTTTGAGAATCTGGAGCAGAAAATCGTTCATGGAGGGGGAAATTTCAAGGGTTGGCCGGAGAGGCGGGGCTCTTCTTCAGAAGCGCCGCCCTGACTTCTTCGGTGATGTCCGGAGCGTCTTTGGCATAAAGAAGGACGGGAACGGTGGAGTTGGATTCTCCGGAGCTGTCGAAGAGTCCGTCGTAGCCTTTTTCTTTCGCGATTTTTTGCGAAATGGCGGTGATTCCGGAAAGGGTGGCACGCATTTCGGTGACGATCGTCTTGTTGATTGCCTTGCGTTGCTCTTCCCGATAGGCCTCGAATTCCTGCCGCAGGGTTTCGGTTTCCTGGCGCTTGAGCTCGAAATCGCGGGCGAGCTTGACGTTGGCCTCCTGGGTGCGCTGGGCGGATTTGTCCCGGAGTTGTTTTTCGAGTTCCTGGAGATCGGTCAGCGCTTTGCGGAGTTGCTCGGCCCGTTCGTTTTTCATGATCGCTTCCTGATCCGCCTGGATGCGTTTCATGAATTCCAGGGTGGAAGGCAGGGAGCGGTAGATGTCAGTGACCTTCACCGTCGCGAAACGAGGCGGGGCGGCGGCCGCGGTGCCAAGACCGGCGGACAGGACCACGAGAGCGAAAAATGGAGCGGCAAGGGCGACGAGGCGATTCATGCGTTCGCGGGAATTTGAAACATCCGGGGGAGCTTGTCGATAGGAAGATAGTTGTGGGGAAGGAGGCTTTTGAACCGTGGGTAAACGCGACGCACAGGGCGATCCACGGGTTTTCTTTTCAAGGGGCCTGAAAATCTGTTTCCGCGGCTTGCTTCCGACAGGACTTCACTCTTAGCTGAGGGCCTGTGATTGCCGGAATTCTTGCCAACCCGCACAAGCCTGAAGCCCTGACAACGCTGAAGGAGCTTCGAGAGGCGCTCAGCTCGCATGGCTGGACTTCCGTGCTCGATGACGAGACCGCGAAGCTGGCGGGGGAAACGGAATCTGTTCCGGCCTCCGAGTTTGCCCAACGGGTGGATATCGCGATCGTTCTCGGCGGGGACGGCACCATGCTCCACGCGGTGTCGCGACTCGGAAATTTCGAAAAACCGGTGGCGGGAATCAATATTGGGACTCTCGGATTCCTGACGAGCTGCACGGATGACGAGCTGGAGTGTTTTGCCAGTGCGTTGGCGGAAGGACGTTACAAAATCAGCGGACGCACCTTGTTGGAGGCGACGGTTTGCCGCTCCGACGAAACGACGGAAACCTACTACGCGCTCAATGAAGTGACGCTGGCCCGTGGCGATACCGGTCGGCTGGTTTCCATCACCGCGATGGTGAACGGCCAGTTGCTGAATCATTACCGGGCGGACGGCCTGATCGTGGCCACGCCAACCGGTTCCACCGCCTATTCACTTTCGGCGGGCGGGCCGTTGATCGCACCTCTTGCCCGGGTTTTCGTGATCACACCGATCTGTCCCCACAGCCTCAGCCAGCGCTCGTTGATTCTGGACGATTCTTCGGTGATCGAGATTTCCCCTGAATCGCTGGACGGCAGTCCGATGCTTTTCACCGTGGACGGGCGGGACAACGCGAGGATCGAAGCGGGAGACCGGATTTCGGTGAAAAAATCCGGGCGTACCTTCAATCTGCTGCGCCTGACGGACCGGAGTTTTTACGAAGCGCTGCGGCAGAAACTGAGATGGCAGGGGATGTGAAGGGTCGAGTCGCTTGGAGTTGAGGGTTGAGAGAAAGAGATGTGAATTTTGATGGGGAGCACACGCGCCCTCGCGTGTGGTTTTCGGCGCCCTCGCCGGAAACTGGCATCGAGAAATCCCCGGAATCGGATTGTGAAAAGCCGTTCCCATGGCGGGACTACCCAACGGAGCGCGAGGGCGCGCTCCTGAACACGCGGGGGCGCGTGTGCTCCCCGTTTTTTCGCTCTCAGCCTTTCTTGCAGCCGCAGTTGTGGCCGCAGCTTTTTTTCGACTTCGGCCTGAAGAAGCGGAAAGCGAAGATCGAAAGTGTGAGCAGGACGACGCCGAGTGCCGCGAGGGTTTGCCAATCGAGGTTCATGAGAGACCAAATAGCCTACCGGTCTGGAAAATCAAGAGGGAGGCGAGGTAGGCGAAGCCGCTCATGAAGAAGAATTGGGCGACGGCCCATTTGACGGACCCGGCTTCGCGAGCCACCACGGCGGATGTCGGGAGGCACTGGAGGGCGTAGATGTAGAAAACGAGCAGGGACACCATCATCAGCGGGGTGAAGAGGGGGCGGCCATCGGGCCAGGTGGCGGCGGCGATGCGATCGCGCAGGGTTTCGCGGGTCGATTCCTCATCGTCGCTTTCCTCGACGTGGAACAGCACGGCGAGCGTGGAGTTGAAGACTTCCCGTGCGGCGAAGGAGGTGAGAATGGCGGTGCCGACACGGCCATCGAAGCCGAGCGGGCTGACGGCGGGCTCGATCACCGCGCCGATGCGTCCCATCGCGCTGTGCGCCAGGGCGTCGGCTTCGTCGCCGTCGTGTTTCGGATAGGTGCTCAGTGCCCAGAGCAGGATGGAAAGGCCGAGGATGACCGTTCCGGCCTTGCTGACGAAGGACCATGCGCGTTCGGTCACATGGCGGAAAATGTAGCTCCATTGCGGCAGGCGATAGGCGGGGAGCTCCAGCAGGAAGTGGTTCGGCGTTTCTTCCTCGCCGAGCTTTTTCCGCAGCAGGCGGGCGACGCCGAAGGCGGTGAGCGTGCCGAGTGCGTAGATGAGGAAGAGGATGAGGGCTTGTTTCCAAGTGCCTTCCTTTTCATGCAGAAGCAGCGGCACGATCAGGAAATAGACGGGCAGGCGGGCGGAACAGCTCATCCAGGGCGCGACGAAGATGGTGGTGAGGCGCTCCTTGGCGGAGTGGATGGTGCGGGTGGCCATGATGCCGGGAATGGCGCAGGCGTAGGAGCTGAAGAGCGGCAGGAAGGCTTTTCCGCTGAGATTGGCCTTCGCCATGAGGCCGTCCATCAGGTAGGCGGCGCGGGCCATGTAGCCGGAGCTTTCCAGCAGGCCGATGAAGAAAAAGAGCAGGACGATCTGGGGCAGGAAAACGACCACTCCACCGACGCCGCCGATCACCCCGTCCACCAGCAACGAGCGCAGATCGCCTTCGCGGAGGTTGGCTTCGATCCATTCGGAAATGGCTCCCTGGCCGGCCTCGATCCAGCCCATTGGAATACCGGCGAAGGAGAAGATGGACCAGAAGACCAGGAAGATAGTGGAGAGGAAAATCACCCAGCCGAAGACCGGGTGCAGGGCGAAGCGGTCGATCTTGTCGGAGAGAGTGAGCTGGTGCTCGCCCGGGCGGCGGGCGGCGGTTTCGCAGACTTCCAGGACGAATTCCCGGCGGGATTTTTCCGACTGTTCCGGGTCGGTGGCCCAGTGGGGTTCGGGGATGGCAGGGAAAGGGTGGCGCAGGGCCTGCTTGAGCTGGAGCAGGCCCTTGTTGGCATTCGCCTGCATGGGGACGACCGGGACGCCGAGTTCTTCCGAGAGCTTTTCCGGATCGAGCCGCAGGCCGGATTTTTCCGCCATGTCGATCATGTTGAGAGCGATCACGGTGGGGATGCGCTTTTCGATCACCTGGAGGGCGAGATGAAGGTGGCGCTCCAGATTGGAGGCATCGAGCACGCAGACGACGAGATCGGGCTTGTCGTAGCCGGGGAGCTGGCCGGTGAGGGCGTCCACCGCGATTTTTTCGTCCGGGGCGTCAGCACGCAGCGAATAGCAGCCGGGAAGGTCGACGATGCGGAGTTTTTTGCCGTGCGGCGTGTAGGTTTCTCCGGTTTTGAGAGAGACGGTGACACCGGCGTAGTTTCCGATTTTTTGGTTCGAGCCGGTGAGGGCGTTGAAAATCGTGGTCTTTCCGGAGTTGGGGTTCCCGATGAGTGCTACGGAGTGGAGGGGCTCAGGGGCGGTGGACATGATGAAATCTGGAAATCGCAGGGGGCGCGACGGAAGGGCTCAGCGGATGGGGCTGACGAAGACCTGCTCGGCGAGTTCCTGGCTGATCGCGAGGCGGGTGCCGCAAACGGAACAAATGAGGTTCCGTCCTCCGCTCAGCTTGCGGAGCTTGATCTGCTCGCAGAAACCGAGGTCACGCAGGCGGTCGCAGGAGGGACCCCGCAGCAGGCGGATCTGGACGTCGCAACCGATTCCGACCTGATTCAGGGTCATGGGGTTGTCAAAGTGCGGATCGTTGGCGAGCGCGTACGGCATGAATAAGGCAAATGAGAGCCAGTTGAGAATGAATTGCAACACCAAACGTGGAGCGCTCCAGAGCGCCTTCATTTTGAACCTTCAGGCAAACGATGCCATTGCGGGTTGACTGGAGGACTGCTGACGTTCACGTCGGCTCTTGTCCAAACGACAGCCACAAGCGCCAAAACGGGTGCCCTTTTTCAGTAACGGCGATCGTAGCGCCCGCGGGCTTTTTCCCGTTGGTATTGGCGGCGGCTTTGGTAAATGAGGTCATCCGCCACGGGGCCTTCGAGCTCGGCGTTTCCGCTGCCTTTCCGCTTGCCGTCGCTGTTCTGGAACGGACTCGGTGCGGGCGGCGTGCTGGTGCAGGCGGCGAGCAGTCCGAGGGCGAGGGCCGATGAGAGTGTCCGGAGAAATTTGGGCATATGCGGTCTGACGGTCGATCCGTGGAGCGCATTCAATCGCGCGTTTGCATCGGTGGCAAGTACGGCGAAATTACGGGATGATGAAGCAAGGAGAGGCCTTCCCGTCGAAACGCGTGCCATGGTGGCTGCCGCTGATCGGTGCGCTGGTATGTCTTGCGCTCGGGATGGTTTCGGGAATTTCCACGAAAGGGGGGATGGAGTGGTATCGGTCTCTGGAAAAACCGGCGGGGAATCCTCCGGCATGGGTTTTCGGCCCGGTGTGGACGGTGCTTTACCTGCTGATGGGAGCGGCGGCGGGGAGGTTGTTCGCCCGGGGTGGCTGGAGTGCGCTGGGATTTTTCTCGTTGAGTTTCCTGTGCAATCTCGCGTGGGGACCGGCGTTTTTCATGGGAAACTGGCTGGCCGGATCGGTGGCGATCCTGACGGCGATGTGGATTTTTCTGTTTCTTTCGATCCGCACCGCCTGGGCCGTGGACCGCGTTTCGGCCGGGCTGTGGGTGCCTTACCTGCTGTGGATCACCTATGCCCTGTATCTCAATGTTTCGATCGCCGGGCTGAATCCGTGAACGGGCCTTGCGGGCGGGAAATTTGCTGATAAAGGCAGCGCATGTCGATCGGTTTGAAAATGGTGCTGCTGCTGACGGCTTCGAATATTTTCATGACGTTCGCCTGGTATGCCCATTTGAAGGATCTGAAGGATAAACCGTGGTGGATCGCGGCCTTGATTTCATGGGGCATCGCCCTGTTCGAATACCTGTTGCAGGTGCCCGCGAACCGGATCGGCCATCAGCAGTTCAATCTCGCCCAACTGAAGATCACGCAGGAGGTCATCACGCTGGCGGTGTTCGTTCCTTTCGCGGTGTTTTTCATGAAAGAAAAAATCACGTGGAATTATCTGGCGGCGGGGTGCTGCCTGGCCGGGGCCGTGTTTTTCATTTTCCGGAAGTAACATGGTCATCGCTTTTCACAAACCGTATGGCGTGTTGTGCCAGTTCACCCCGGACCAGCCGGGGCAGAGGACTCTGGCGGATTTCGGGTTTCCGGCCGGAGTGTATCCGTTGGGCAGGCTCGATATGGATTCGGAGGGTTTGCTTTTGTTGAGCGACGAACCGGGTATGAATCACCGACTGCTCGATCCGAAAACGGCGCATCCACGCACGTACTGGGCGCAGGTCGAAGGGGTGCCGACGCCGGAGGCGATCCGGCGGCTGCGGCAGGGCGGTATCGACCTGAAAGGGCATCGAACAAAACCCTGCGAGGTACGCCTGCTCGATGGAGAACCGGAGGTAGGGCCACGGAATCCGCCGGTGCGCTACCGGGCGGCGATCCCGACTTCGTGGCTGGAATTGCGTTTGATCGAAGGAAAAAACCGTCAGGTCCGGCGCATGACGGCGGCGGTGGGATTCCCGACCTTGCGCCTGCTGCGGGTGAGAATCGGCCGGTTGGACGGTGGGTTTCTCACGCCCGGCGAATGGCGGGGACTGTCCCGGGAGGAGATCCGGAAAATCTGGTTGAAGGATTGATGGAGGCATGGAGCGCCGACGTTCACGTCGGCTCCGGGGAGCGCACGCTTCCAGCGTGCGGCGTTCCGCCGCATCGCCATAGGGCTGATGGGACTTATAGGACTTATGGAGCGGCATTCAGCCAGCCGAGGGCAAGCGGAGCACCGCCCCGGACTAGGCCCTCTACTTCACCACCTTGCCTTCGAATTTTTCCATGGCGGCGAGGATCAGCGGATCGTTGTAGAATTCCTCCTCGGAGACGACGGGAGCGAGAGGTGGCGTTTCGACCGGGGTGGGGGCTGCTGCGAGCTCTTTCCATGGTGGAGGTTCCGGGGCGGCGACGGGTTCCGAGACCTCGGGTGCTTCGGCGATCAGCGAGTCCAGTCCTCCGAAACCGGAAGTCACCGGTTTTTGTGAAGCGGGTGGAGTAGCGGTGGGTTCGGAAGGAGGTGCGGCCGATGGTGCCGGAGCGGGTTTTTCCTCCGTTGGGAGCGCCGAGGGTGGAGTTTCGACGGGAGTCGAAGCTGGAGAGGAGGATTGGACTGCTGAGGAGGACAAGTAATCCGCGCCTTTGGTGAGCACGTCGATGACGTCGGTGATGCGGACTTCGCTGAGCGCCTGAATGGCTTTGATGATGCCGAGCTCGAAGTGCAGGCGTTTGTTGGTGGCCCATTTCATGCGGCCTTCCGTTTCGGCGAAGACGTCGATGGCCGCGAGGATGCGGTCCGGTGTGTAATCGGCGGCGAGCGTCAGCAGTTTTTCCCACAGCGGGGCGGGGATGCCCTCGCCATCGGCGGCGGGATCGAGCTTGGAAACGATGAGCGCGCGCAGGCAGCCGATGAGTTCGCCGAGGAGCTGGGAGAGCTCGCGGCCGCTTTCGGCTTCCTTCTGGATGAGGGAAAGGGCGGCGGGAGTGTTCTGGTTGAGAAGCTGGCCGGTGAGCGCGGCGACTTTTTCCCGCGAGGTGAAGCCGAAGACGTCGAGAACGTTCGCTTCCGAAATGTGCTCACCGCAGAAGGCGACCAGCTGATCGAGCATGGACTGGGCGTCGCGCATGCCGCCGTCGGCTCCCTTGGCGATGGCCCAGGCGGCGGTTTCCTCGAGTGTGATGCCTTCGTTTCCGGCGATGTGGAGCAGGTGCTTGGCGATCAGCTCTGTGGGGATCGGGCGCAGGTCGAAGCGCTGGCAGCGGGAGAGGATAGTGGGCAGGATCTTGTTCGCCTCGGTGGTGGCGAAGATGAATTTCACATGCGGCGGCGGTTCTTCGAGCGTCTTGAGCAGGGCGTTGAAGGCCGCGTTCGAGAGCATGTGCACTTCGTCGATGTAGAAAATCTTGAATTGGCCGCGGGCCGGAGCGAAGCGCACGGATTCACGCAGATCGCGCACCTGCTCGACGCCGTTGTTCGAGGCACCGTCGATTTCGAGCACGTCGAGCGAGCGGCCTTCCGCGATTTCCACGCAGATGTCTTCGTCCGGATCGAAATCCGCTTTCGGGCCGCCGGTGCAATTCAGCGCCTTGGCCAGAATGCGTGCGGTCGAGGTCTTGCCGGTGCCGCGCGGACCGACGAAAAGGTAGGCGTGGGCCAGCCGCTTCTGGGCGATGGCATTGCGCAGCGTACGAACGACGTGATCCTGTCCGAGGACGTCGTCGAAGGTTTTGGGGCGGTATTTCCGGGCGAAGACCTGATAACTCACGCCGGGAGTCTAGGAGGACGGTGGCGGGTTTGTCATGGATGACTTTTCGGAACCCGGAAAAATTTCTCCGCGGGCCATCGGAAAGTTTCATGGAGAGCGAGGTTGAAGCCGCCGCGAGGATGGTTATTTTAAGCCCGTATGTCCGAGCAGGTTCCGGTTAAAAAAACTAAAAATCAATGGCTTAGCGTGATGGGAGTGTTGTTCCTCTTTGCGTTGACCGGACTGGTGGTGCTGTGTTTCACCGGTTTCCCGGCGAAGGTGAAACGCGGGTTGAAGGAAATTTTCGCCCAGAAACCGGTGGCGGTCCGGCAGGATCATTCGGATCTGGTCCGGGAGGCGGAAGAACGGGTGCGGGCGGAAATGGAGGAGGAAACCCAGCGTCGGCTGACCGAACTTCACAAGCAGCTTGAAGAAGCGAAAAAACAGGGGACTCCACCCGAGGAGATCCCTTCGGGAGCGAGTCTCGGCAGCGTCACGGATGTGCGGAAATTGCGCAGCGGCATTCCCTTCGAAACCACGGTCCATGTGGAAAAAGGTGGCATCGCCTCGCAGGAGCGCGAGGAAGCGGCGAGCTACGTCGCCCGCTACGAGCTGACGCTCAAAGTGCCGACACCCGCCAAAACGCTTGAGGAACTGGAAACCTCCAGCCCGTCGCTTTCCAAAATCCTGCCGGGACTGGTCCCGATCCTCGCCAAGGCGGAGGTTTCGCCGATGTACTACCAGCTTTACGACAACAAGGTGCGGCGCATCCGGCGCGATGCGAACACGCTCAACGAGCTGCTGACCAAGCACAATCTCTACGACTGCGAAACGCTGATGCATGGCCGTGCGGAAAACGGACGCCGCATTTTCCTGATGCAGGCGGATATGGACGTGGTTTCGGATGGCTCCGATGGCGATCGCCTGCCGGTGATGCCGCCGGAAATCGTGAATTCCACACATTACCAGCCGTTCACGAGTTATGGTTGGCGGAAAATCGGGACGACGCAGAATCCGATGATTCCCGGTCTGGAGCGCCGCATTCAGGCAGGGGAGGCCGAGCTGAAAGCCGCCGGGACCACCCCGGCCCGCAAGACCTGGTTGAGGTCCCGCCTCGCCACTCTCCGCCGGAATGTCGCCGACCTTCAGGCGCGGAGCTACCTGATCGCCGAATACGATCCTTTCATCGTGGTGCCGGTGAATGTCCTGACCTCGTCCGATCCGACGACGCCGAAAGTCGGCGACTATTGCGTGGTGATCTACGGCGACAAGATTTACCCGGCCATCGTCGGCGATGGGGGGCCGACGTTCAAGGTGGGCGAGGCCTCGCTGCGGATGGCGCGGGAGTTGAACGCCAAGGCCACCCCTTATCACCGGCCGGTGTCCGACCTGAAGGTGACCTACCTGGTTTTCCCCGGCAGCCGGGAGGAGAGAAACGGGCCTCCGGATTACGAAAAGTGGCGGCAGAAATGCCACGAACTGGTCAATGAAATCGGTGGCCTCGGTGAAGGCTATCAGCTTTTCCAGTGGCAGGACACCCTGCCGAAACCGGCACCGCCGGAGCCTGAGCCGGTGGAAGCCGCGCCGGAGACGGTGCCTGGGACGCCTGCTCCTGAGGTTCCGGAGACTCCGGTTTCGGAATAGGTCTTATGGGACCTATAGGACTTATGGTTTTTCGTCTTCTGCGAGCATTCGCCGGGTGCGTTCGGCCAGAAGCTCTCTCACCACACGGATCGTGAGGTAGGCGCAGATCACGAAAATCCCCACTTCGAGGATCGGGGCGGTGCCGCGCGGGCGGTCTCCTCCGAGGTATTTGAAAAATCCGGGAAGATTCGTGAGGCCTCGCGAGGCTCCGAGCAGGGCAACGATGCCCGCGGCGATCATGCCGTGCCATTTCATCACCCGCATGAACATGGCGCAGATGAAGAGCGCACCGCCGAGCGTCAGGGTGCCCTGGATGAAATTCAGCCCTTCCTGCCGTTCCAGCAGCCGCTGGGCCACTACGCCCATCCCCAGAATCGCCAGGCCGCTGGTGAAGATCAGAATTCGCATGACCAAGACTCAATCCCGCGGTTCATTCGGTTTACAAGCGCGATCTTCGGCGGCAGGATTTCCGGATGAACGAGATGTGGTGCAATGGCGAGTGGCGAACGGACCTTTCCGCGTCGCCGATGGATCGCGGCCACACGCTCGGACTCGGGTTGTTCGAGACGCTTCTGGCCGTGGACGGCAAGGTCCATCATGCCAAGCGGCATTTGCTGCGGCTGGCCCGTGGCTGCGAACGGCTGGGTTGGGAAATCCCGTTTCCGAATCTACCGGAAATCATGGCGGAATTGCTCGTGCGCCGGGGATTGGAAAACGGTCGGGTACGGTTGAGGCTGGCGCTGACGGCGGGCAGCGGTGCTTTCGACGATCTTTCGCAAGGATCGGATTTCCGCCTGTGGATCGCCGCGTTTCCCGCTCCGGAGCCTCCGTTGTCGGTGACGACGATCGTTTCTCCATGGCCACGCAACGAGCATTCGCCCTTGGCCGGTCTGAAATGCGCATCCTATGCGGAAAACCTGATAGTCCTCGACTACGCACGGCGGCAGGGATTCGACGAAGTGATTTTCCTTAACACCGCGAAAAATCTCTGCGAGACGGCCACGGCGAATCTGTTCGTGGTGAAAGGAGGGGAAATTTTCACCCCCGCGCTCGATTCCGGCTGCCTGCCGGGAATCAGCCGCGAGATCCTGCTGGAGAAAATCCACGCGCGGGAAAGTTCGCTGAGGCTGGAAGATCTCCATTCCGCCGATGAAGTGTTTTTCACATCATCGACCCGGGGTGCGGTGCCGATTGTGAAAGTGGGGGATCGGCATTTCCCGGTGGGGAAGGTGACGCGGGAGATGAATGGGATTTTAAACCACCCATAAAGAAGTTTGGTAAAAATGAGAGAACCCGAAGATTGGCGTCTCACTAATCAAGAGTCCTTCCTAAAAGGTAAGACTCTTGTTTTGCGATCTTATCGATTATACGACAATAACCCTAAATGGGATCACGATCATTGTGCATTCTGTTGGGCGAAATTTTCTCTTTCCGATACTCAAGAAGACCTCGCCATAGGATACTCAACTTTAGATGATTACTATTGGATTTGCATTCCTTGCTACGAAGATTTCAAAGAAATTTTTGACTGGAAGATTACTCAAGATAATTAATAGAACCGAATGTGCGGGGCAAGCAACTGAGGTTCTGACTCTTTACGATAGATTATCCTATTTTATCTGCGTCTATCCTGTTCATCTGCGGTTAAAAACCTGAAATCACGGAGCCGTTGCGAAGGCTTGAGCACTGCCGCGACGGTGGATTTCATCCGGCATCCAGGTCCATGGATTCACGCCTTTCCGGGTGAATACGGCGATGCCGATGACGCCGACGTTTCGGGTGTTGCCGTGACGCATATTCGCGTAGGAGTTGGAAACACTGGAGAATCTGAAGGCTGCGACGCGAGAAGTGCTGGTTCGGAACCCGTCGATCTCAAGGGTGTCCCCGGGAGCGATCAGGTAGCCGCGTTTGGAAAAGGACGCGGGCTGGCCGTCGATCACGTCCAGGCCATCGACGCTGGCGACGATTTCCAAGGTGCTTTTGCAGCGATTTTTGATGTAAATCGAATAAGACCGGTTCTTTTCCCCGGCGACGAAGCGCTCTCCCGAGCCCCAGTTTTTATAAGTCGGCAGGAAACCGACACCGCCTTTGACGCCCCATTCGACGAGGCCGCCCGCAGCGGTTTGTGCTCCGGAGATTCGCCCGGGTGCCCCCGCCATCGCTTCGATCCCTTTCTTGTCGTTGTAGTAAATGACGTCGGTGCCGACGGGTTTAGGCGAAGCCCGCACGAAACTTTGGGAAGTGATGTGCGACGTTTTTTCCTTTCCCCAGCCGGTGGCAAGGCCGGGGCGGTCTTCGGCCTGCATGCCGCTGGAACGTCCGGCTTCCGCTGGCGTGCTGGCCATCGAGTCTCCATGCTGGGCGCAGGAAGCAATGAAAAGAATGACGACGGCACCGCCCAACAGGGAGAAAATTTTGCGTTTCATAATGCTGGAAAAACAGCATTTGCAAATCGCCGTGTCAACTTAATTGCGGAAAAAGCAGCATTTAATTTGCGGTTTTTTCAGCATGTCTCCATCTTGTGTCCATGAAACGATTCGAGGAAGGCCAGATTTCACGCCGGGAACGACAGGTTATGGACATTTTGTTCCGCCTCGGCAAAGCCACGGCGGAAGAAGTGATGAATGAACTTCCGGACCCGCCGGGCTATTCGGCTGTGCGTGCGCTACTGGTCACACTGGAGCAGAAGAAGCTCGTTTCCCACACCAAGGAATCGCGGCGCTATGTTTACTTGCCAGCTGTCCCGGAAAAACGCGCGAAACAAACCGCGCTGCGGCAGTTGCTCACGACGTTTTTCGATGGCAGCCCGCAAAAGCTCGTCGCTTCACTGCTCGATCCCCGCGATCAAAAACTCAGCGCGGAGGAAATCGAAGGTATTCGGAGGTTGATTGACGAGGCGGGAGAGAAGTGAATGATAAAAAAGCAGTTCTTTTACAAATATGTCCCCAGATTCTCGTAAATTGGATTCAGATGAAATGGCCGAGCTACAAGCTTTGAATATGGCTTTGAAGAGAACTAGGCTGGAAGAAGCGGCAAGAAATCCTCAATCCTCTCCTTGGGTGGATTGGATTTTTCCGTTGGTTTTGGTAGTGCTGGTTACGATTTTTAAAGAACATGTGATCCAGCATTTATGGATTCTTGTATTTTGGTTCATCATTGATGTTCGAAGACGTTACACCGAGGTGCATAATAGGATTGATGCGATCCTAGAGTTGGAACGCTTAAACTCCCAATTAACTGGCAAGTAGCTTTTTTACAGCATGCTCTCCATCCTTCTATTCTCCGTAATCGCAGCCGCGCTGGTTTTCATCGCGGGGCGGAAGGATGCGGCGCGGGATCCCCGGTTGAGCGTGACGGTGCTGGTTTTGTTGTTGGCGTTTCCGCTGTTCCGGGTGGTGTTGCCGAAGTGGGAAATCCTGCCGGAAATAGCGGCGGGTTCGGAGAAATCCGGTATTTCGTGGTTGATGATCGGGTGGGGGATGGGCGCGGGCCTTTTCCTGATGCGGCTGGCTTTTGCTGCGCTCGGATTGGCAAAATGGCATCGTCGTTCGGTTTTGATAGGACGCCGGGGACGGGTGGAAATCCGGGAATTGGGCGATCTCCACGGACCGGTGGCGGCGGGCGTTTTCCATCCGGTAATTTATGTGCCGAAAGGCTGGGAAGAACTTTCAGCGGAAACGCGGCAAATGGTGCTTTCTCACGAAATGCAGCATCATGTGCGGCGTGATCCACTTTTGCGCTGGGTGATCGAAATCGTGCGGGCGATCCATTGGTATCAACCGCTCGTCCACTGGATGGCGCGTCGCTGGATCGATCAATGCGAATATGCCTGCGATGCGGCGGTTCTAAAGCAAGGCGTGGCGCCCCGGCGGTATGCGGGTGTCCTGTGTGAGTTTGCGGAGCGAAAAAATCCGGCGTTCTCTTTCGCTATGGCGGAGGCGGGATCGCTGGAAAAACGCATTCGCCGGATGGTCTCGGCCACTCCGCAGAGAAGCCGTTGGCTCGGTGTTTATTTAGCGCTTGGGATGATGGCAGCGCTGGCGTTGACGCTTGTCACCGCGCGTGGCACTGCTGAAATGCCGATTTCCCAAGAGGAAGTGCAGATGCGCCTCAGCGCGAATCCGTTTCCCGGAAATTAAGAAAGAGGACTACTGATTACACGGATTTACGGATGGAGGCACAGAAACTCAGCGTTTCCCTCCGCGACCTTCGCGCTCAGCGTTTCGCTTAAATACTCAGTGTTTCAAATGGATTTCAAAGGCATGCAAAATGCTGTTGCGCTGGTTGGAGCGGTTTCCTAGGTTGCGGGCCGCTTTTGAGCCCGATATGCCCATGAAACCGACCCATTTTCTGCTTCCCGCCGTTGCCGCCGCCGCTCTTGCCCTGATCGGGTGCAAATCGGGAGGGGGAGATACGATCAAAGTGGGTGAATTCGCCTCGCTGACCGGCAAGGAAGCGACGTTCGGCACTTCGGCGCACGAAGGCACGCTGCTCGCTATCGAGCAAATCAACGCCCAGGGTGGGGTGCTCGGCAAGCAGCTCGAACTGCTCACGGAAGACGACCAGACCAAGGCAGGCGAGCCGGCGAACGCGGTCAACAAGCTGATTTCCAAGGACGGCGTGGTGGCCATCCTCGGTGAAGTGGCCTCCAGCCGGTCGCTCGAAGCGGCTCCGATTTGCCAGCAGAGCCAGATCCCGATGATTTCCCCGGCTTCCACGAATCCGACGCTTACCCAACAGGGCAATTTCATTTTCCGCGTGTGCTTCACCGACACCTTTCAGGGTGCTGCACTCGCGAACTTCGCCAGCGGCACGCTGAACGCGAAAAAAGTCGCCGTGCTCACCGACGTGAAGAGCGACTACAGCAAGGGCCTCGCCAAGAGCTTCAAGGAGAAATACACCGCGAACGGCGGCCAGCTCGGCATCGAGCTCGATTTCAACGGCGGCGACAAGGACTTCAAGGGCCAGCTCACCGCGATCAAGGCGAACGCGCCAGACGCGATTTTCCTGCCGGGCTACTACAACGACGTGGCACTGATCTGCATCCAGGCGAAACAGCTCGGCCTGAGCATCCCGATCTTCGGCGGTGACGGCTGGGAAAGCGAAAGCCTTCTGACCATCGGCAAGGACGCTATGGAAGGCCATTATTTCTCCACCCACTGCTCGGTCGATCAGGGAACGCCGGAAATGGCCGCCTTCGTGGAAGCTTACAAGAAGCGCTTCAATGGCAAGACCCCGGACGCGATGGCGGTGCTGGGCTACGATTCCGCCCTGGTGCTCGCCGATGCGATCAAGCGCGCTGGCACCACCGATTCCATCGCGCTGCGCGACGCGATCGCCGAGACGAAGGATTTCAACGGAGCCAGCGGCAAATTCTCCCTCAACGAAAACCGCGACGCGGTGAAGGCGCTGGTCTTCATCCAGATCAAGGACGGCAAGTTCGCCTACAAGGCGACGGTGAATCCTTGAGAAAGTTGATGGTGGGTGGTTGATGGTTGATGGAAAGATTCCCGACCACGCCGCCCGCTCGTTTTCTGTCCATCAACTATCGACCATCAACCCATTCATGGATTGGCTCTTTCAGCAGACGATTAACGGACTCGGTCTCGGGGCCATTTACGCACTGATCGCATTGGGCTATACGATGGTGTATGGCGTGCTGCGGTTCATCAACTTCGCGCATAGCGATGTGTTGATGCTGGGGGCGTTTGCCGCGTTTTTCCTCACGCCGCAGATCGAAAGACTTTTCGGCCCGCAGTCCGTTATCGGAGCCATTTTCGTTTTCATCCTCGCGGCGCTGATCTGCGCGCTGATCGGGATGACCATCGAGCGCTTCGCCTATCGTCCGTTGCGGAATCGGCCGAGGCTCACGGTGCTGATTACAGCCATCGGCGTTTCGCTGCTGATCGAGTTCACCGGCCAGAACCGGCATGTGCTCGGTGCTTCGCCGCAGCCGTTTCCCCAACTGCTGAAGGAAACTTCGCTGCATTGGGGGAATCTGGTGGTCGCCAGCAATGACGTCATCATCGTTTCCGTCACGGCGGTGCTGCTGATCGCGATGTGGCTGGTGGTCCAGAAAACCCGGGTCGGCACGGCGATGCGGGCGGTTTCCTTCAACATGCAGGCGGCTTCGCTGATGGGCGTGCCGGTGAACCGGATCATTTCTTTCACCTTCGGGCTGGGCTCGGGGCTGGCGGCTATCGCGGGGATTCTCTACGCGATGAAAGCTCCGGGGATCGAGCCGCTGATGGGTGTGCAGCCGGGCTTGCGCGCCTTCATCGCCGCGGTGCTCGGAGGTATCGGCAATCTCCCGGGCGCGGTGCTCGGTGGCGTGCTGCTCGGGCTGCTGGAAACTTTCGCGGGCGGTATTCCCGGCTTGTCCAACTACCGAGACGCCATCGCTTTCGGCATTCTCATCCTCATTCTCCTGTTCAAACCTGCCGGCCTGCTGGGCCGCTCTACCACTGAAAAAGTCTGATGCCCTTTTCCGGAGCCAAACGTTGGTTAGTGATCGGCATCGCGCTCGCGATCCTCGCTTCGTATTTCACCCCGCATTTCAACCGCTACTATCTCGGCATCGTCATCGACGTCGGGATCGCGATCATTCTGGCGACGAGCCTGAATCTGATCAACGGCCACACCGGCCAGTTCAGTCTGGGGCACGCCGGGTTCATGGCCGTCGGCGGTTACTTCGCGGCCTGGCTTTCGCTGGAAGCGGGTGGAATGGCCGGGGAATTCTGGTTTTTCCCGCTGGCTCTGATGGCGGGTGGTTTGCTGGCCGCCTTCGTCGGGTTGCTCGTCGGCGTGCCTTCGCTGAGATTGCGCGGGGATTACCTCGCCATCGTAACGTTGGGATTCGGGGAAATCATCCGGGTGATCGCCCAGAATACGCAGGCGGTCGGTGCCGCCAGCGGTCTCAAGGGCATTCCCAAGCTGACCACGCTCGGCTGGACCTTCGGCTGTGCCGCGATCACGATCTACGCGATCACCGCGCTGGTGAATTCGACGTATGGGCGGGGCTTCATCGCGGTGCACGACGATGAAATCGCGGCGGAATCCAATGGGGTGAACACCACGCGGACGAAGGTCACCGCTTTCGTGACCGGTGCGTTTTTCGCGGGCATCGCGGGCGGTTTGTGGGCGCATCACAAGCAGTTCCTTTCCCCGACCGGCTTCGACTGGCTCAAGTCCATCGAAATCGTGGTGATGGTCATTCTCGGCGGCATGGGCCGCACGGTGGGCGTAATCGCCGCCGCCATTATTCTGACGCTGATGCCGGAGTTCCTGCGCGATTTCTCCGAATACCGCATGATTCTCTACGCACTGCTGATCGTCCTGCTGATGCTGTTGCGCCCGGAGGGTCTTTTCTCTCTCATTCCCATCAAACGCCGTAGAAATCCATGAGCACGCCTTTACTGGAACTCGACAAGGCAACGATCCGCTTCGGCGGGCTCACGGCGGTGTCCGAGCTGAGCCTGACGATCGGCGAGGGGGAACTCATCGGCCTGATCGGTCCGAACGGCGCGGGGAAAACCACGGCGTTCAACCTGATTACCGGGGTCTATCAGCCGACTTCCGGCTCGATCCATTTCGCGGGCAAGAACACGAAGGGCGTGAAACCGAACAAGCTCACGGCCCACGGCATCGCCCGCACCTTCCAGAACATCCGGTTGTTCGGCTCGATGAGCGTGCTGGACAACATCCGGGTCGCCGCCCGGTTGCACAACGGGCAGGGGTATTTCGGTGCCTTGTGGCGCGGGAAGCGATGGAGGGAATCCGAAGCGCAAACCGAAAAAAACGCGCTGGAACTGCTGGAGATTTTCAACCTCGCACGCCAGCGCGATGAACTCGCGACCTCGTTGCCCTATGGCGACCAGCGTCGTCTCGAAATCGTCCGCGCCCTCGCCACCCAGCCGAAGCTGCTGCTCCTCGACGAACCGGCCGCGGGCATGAACCCGTCGGAAAAAGTCGATCTCATGAACCTCATCCGTTTCATTCAGGAGCGCTACAAGCTTTCCGTGCTGCTGGTGGAGCACGACATGAAAGTGGTGATGGGCATCTGCCAGCGCATCGCCGTACTCGAATACGGTCGCAAGATCGCCGAAGGCACGCCGAAGGAAATCCAGGGAGATCCGAAGGTGATTGAGGCGTATCTGGGGGCGGCGGCAGTCTAGTTGAGAGTTGATGGTTGAGTGTTGAGAGTAAAGAACCAGAGTAGTAGTTATGTTTGGATTTGAAAAACTGGAGGTCTGGCAGCGGGCGATTGAATTTGCAGATGTCGTTTATTCGACTACGCGCGGTTTTCCTGCTGACGAGCGATTCGGTCTGACCAATCAGATGCGCCGCGCGGCGGTTTCTATCTCCTCAAACATTGCCGAAGGAAGCGCGAGGAATTCACGCAAAGACTTTGCCCGATTTTTAGAAATTGCTGCCGGATCTCTCTACGAGGTGATTTCGCAATGCCACATCGGGCGAAACCAAGGATTTTTGACGTCTGAAGATTTCGAACGACTCTACAGCTCCGCTGAGGAACAAAGCAAAATGCTCAGCGGCCTGCGTCGCTCTTTGATGAACGAAATCTGATTATTCTTCACTCTCAACTCTCAACCACCAACTCTCAACTCCGTGTTAACGGTCGACAATCTCCACGTTTCCTACGGTGCCATCAAGGCGTTGCACGGTGTCAGCCTCAAGGTGCCGCAGGGGAGTATCGTGACGCTGATCGGGGCGAACGGGGCGGGGAAATCGACGACGCTGCGGGCGCTTTCGGGATTGGTGAAATCGACCGGGACGATTTCCTACGAAGGCGAGGATGTTGCAAAACTTCCCGCGAACGTGATCGTTTCCAAGGGGCTCTGTCATGTGCCGGAAGGTCGGATGGTGTTTGCGAATTTGACGGTGGCGGAAAACCTGAAAATGGGTGCTTACTTGCAGCGCGATCGCAAGTGGATCGCTGAGCAAACCGATTATGTGTTCGGGCTTTTCCCGCGTTTGAAAGAACGCGAAAACCAGGCGGCAGGAACCTTATCCGGTGGCGAGCAGCAAATGCTGGCGATTGGCCGCGCGCTGCTGGGTAAGCCGAAGTTCCTGATGCTTGATGAGCCGTCGTTGGGGATCGCGCCGCTGCTGGTGAAATCGATTTTCGAGCGCATCGTGGAAATCAACCGTGAGCAGGGATTGACGATTCTCCTGGTGGAACAGAACGCGAATTTGGCGCTGGAGGTTTCCAGCTACGCCTATGTGCTGGAGACGGGGAAAATCCTGCTCGAAGGGCCATCGGAGCAGTTGAAAGCGGACCCTCAGGTTCAGGCGTGTTATCTTGGGGCGTAGCTGTGGCGACGATCCCAGAGGCCGCTCCATTTTCATGAATGTTTCGCATGGGGGCCGCGATACCGTTTCACTTGGCGAATGCGTGAAGTAATGGAAAATGCGGCATGCTTTCTTTTCGTGACGCGCTTGCGCGCTTGCTGGCTGTGGTGCCCGTGGCGCGGGAAGAAGTGTGCCGGATCGAGGGTGCGGCGGGGCGGGTTTTGCGGCGGGAGGTGAAGGCGAATCGGGATTTCCCGGCGTTCGACCGGGTGATGATGGATGGTTTCGCGTTGCGGGCGGGCGATTGGGAGAAGGGGATTCGGGAGTTTCAGGTGGCAGGAAGTGCTCCTGCGGGAGCGCCGCGGATGAGTTTCGATGACGTTGCGGCGGGACGACACAACCCCCTTTGTGTGGAAGTGATGACGGGTGCGCCTTGTCCCAGCGGAGCGGATGCCATCGTGCCTGTGGAGGAAGTGTTGCGGCGCGGGGATGGACGGGTGATTTTCCGGGAGGCGAAAGTGGTGGCGGGAGAATTCATTCATCGGGCGGGGAGCGATGCGAGAAAAGGAAGTGTTTTGCTGGAGGAGGGGGGGGTACTCGGTGGCCGAGAACTGGGAGTGGCGGCTTCATGTGGTGCGGCGGAGTTGTGGGTGAGTGCGTTGCCGAAGATCGCGGTGTTGGCGACGGGGGATGAGCTGGTTGCCGTCGATGAAACGCCGTTGCCGCATCAGATCCGGCAATCGAATGCGCATGCGATTGGCGCGAGCTTGCAACGTACGGGCTATCCGGTGCGGACGAGCGGTGTGTTGGGTGATGAGGTGGATGCTTCGCGGGATATCCTAACGAAAATATTGGAAGAACATGATTGGGTGATTTTGACCGGGGCCGTTTCCATGGGAGCGAGGGATTTCGTTCCGGCGCTTTTGGATGAGCTGGGTTGTAAAAAACTCTTCCACGGAGTGGCTCAGCGACCGGGGAAACCGGCGGGATGCTGGATCGGTCCGGCGGGGCAGATCGTGATGACCTTGCCGGGAAATCCGGTGTCGGCTTTGACGGGGCTGCATGTGTTCGTGCTTCCTGCGTTGGCGAAATCGGCGGAGCTCAAGGAATCTCCGCGTCGTCTGGTGGTGATGGAGGATCGGCAGGTGCGGCTTCCGGGGATGACGCGGCATTTGCCGGTTCGCTTGCGAGCCGATGGCCGTGCGGAACCCGCTCCACCGGGAAACAGCGGGGATTTCATCGGCTTGCTGAGTAGCGATGGATGCGTCACTCTGCCTCCACGCGGAGAGGATTCCGGATTCATCTCCGCGTTTCACTTCACTCCTTGGCTTTAGAATTTTATGGATCAGGAATTTACCCACGTGCGCGACGGGCAGCCGACGATGGTGGACATCAGCGGGAAAGAGGCGAATCGCCGCACGGCGACGGCGGAGGCGCGGGTGGAACTCGGCGCGGAAATCATGGCGCGTTTCGCCGACAAGGATCTGCAAGGGCCGAAGGGGCCGGTGTTCCAGACCGCGATCATCGCCGGGACGATGGCGGTGAAAAAAACCAGCGAGCTGATTCCGTTTTGCCATCCTCTGCTGATCGAGAAATGCAAGTTCGAGATTTTCCCCGACGATCTCGGCGTGACGATCCAATGCACGGTTTCCATCAGCGGAAAGACCGGTGTGGAAATGGAGGCGCTCACCGGTGCGACGGTGGCGGCATTGACCGTTTACGACATGTGCAAGGCGATGAACAAAGGCATCGTGATTCGGGAGGTGTGCCTTCTATCAAAAACGGGCGGAAAATCCGGAGACTACGAAAGATGAAGCGGGCACTCAAAGGCATCGTTCTGGCGGGTGGCCGCAGTTCCCGCATGGGCACGGACAAGGCGGCGCTGCGTCATGCTGATGGGCGGACGCTCGCGCGGAGGGGCTACGATTTGTTACTGGTGGCGGGTTGCGAAGCCGTGCTGCTTTCCCTGCGTGCGGATCAGGCGTTGCCGCCGGGATTCGAGGATTTGGAAAACGTCGGCATCGTAAGAGATGTGGAAGGTGAAAGCCATGGTCCGATGGCCGGTATGGTGGGCGGGATGCGGACGGATCGCGATGCGGATTGGTTGATCGTCGCGTGCGATCTGCCGCGTCTGGATGAAGCAACTTTGAGAGGTTTGGTTTCCGGGATACGGGAAAGAGAAAAATTTCTCGCGTATCGCAGTGAGTTCGATGGCTTGCCGGAGCCGCTGGCGGCCTTGTATGCGTGCGAGGCGTTGCCGCTTCTTGAGCAGGCGCATGTGGATGAGATGCGTTGTCCCCGGAAAATCCTGATCCGGAACGGGTGCCGCCTGCTGGAGCCGATGGTGGGGCGGGCGTTGGAAAATACGAACACCCCGGAGGAGTGGGAAACCGCGATGAAATCATGAGTGCGTCTTACAAAGTGATGTATTTCGGCTTGCTCGCGGAACGGCGGAGAAGATCCGAGGAAGATGTGACGAGTGGCGCGGAAACTCCGGCGGAGCTTTACGCGGAACTGAACGGCAAACACGAGCTGGGGCTGGAGACCGGGAATTTCAAGGTGGCGGTGAACGATGCGTTTGTCGCGTGGGATCACCGTCTGCAACCGGGTGACGAGATCGCGTTGCTGCCACCGATGTCCGGAGGATAAATGAATGGTTCGGTTTTTTCTAACTGATGAATCTTTCGATCTCGCGGCACTCGCCGCTGAAGTCCGCGATGACGCGGCGGGCGCAGTGGTGACGTTCGATGGCCGGGTGAGAAATCACAACGACGGCAAGGCGGTCGGGCATCTGGAATACCAGGCATATCCGGCGCTGGCGGTTGCGACCGGACAGAAGATTCTCGAAGAAGAAGTGCTGCGGCATGGCGTGATCGGCGCGGTGGCGGTGCATCGCACGGGGCCGCTGGAAATCGGTGAATCCGCCGTGTGGGTGGGCGTGGCCTCGGCCCATCGCGGATCGGCGTTCGATGCGGCGCGGGCGATCATGGAGCGATTGAAGTACGAGCTACCGGTGTGGAAGAAGGAAACCTACGCCGATGGTAGTACCGAGTGGGTGGGGCCGGACAATACTTCGGCGGAAACGGGAAAGGCGAGGGAACTGCCGGAGATGGGAGGCGTGCTGGAGGGTATTTTCATTTCCTCGGGTAACGATTTCCGGGGGCGTCACGGATTGGGGAGAATGCACCATGGCATCGAAGCGTTGGAGGAAGTCGAATGCGTGGCAGGCATGGGGCTGAAGGGAGACCGCTATTTCGGCTATAAGCCGGACTTCAAGGGGCAGGTGACGTTTTTCAGCGCGGAAGCGATCGACGCGGTGCGCGAGAGATTCGGCTGTCCGGAACTGACCGGTGCGGCGTTCCGGCGGAATCTTATCATCCGGGGCGCGGATTTTGGAAAATGGTTAGGGAAGCGTTTCCGCTTTCAGGGAATCGAGTTCGAGGGCTGTGAGGAATGCAAGCCGTGTTACTGGATGGACGAGAGCGTGGCCCCCGGAGTGGAGGAGTTCCTGAAGGAAAATTTCCGCGGTGGATTGCGCGCGCGTATCCTGACGAACGGTGTGTTGAGACGGGGAGGTTGAAGAAGTCTCCCCGTCTTTTTTCCTCAGAAGCTGTCTTAAAATTCCCGACGCTCCGTCACGTGATGGAGCGATGAAGAAATTTAAACCGCAGATAAACGTTAAGAACGCAGATGGAAGAAGGGATTCGACGAAATCAAAAGATCTCTTTTATCTGCGTCCATCCTGTTTATTTGACTCAGTGGTTTTGGATTTCCTGTTCGTCCATGTCTGCTTCGCTCCCATTGTGGTTAGAGAATTTTTTAAGACAGCCTCTCAGGAAAGCGCTTCGACCGCCGCTTCGAGAGACGGAAGGTCTTCGACGGAGTAAACGGTGGCTTCCTTGTCGATTTTCGAAACGAGGCCGGCGACGACCTTGCCGGGGCCGAGTTCGACGAAGGTGCGGTGGCCCAGGGCGATCAGGGCTTGGATCGATTCGGTCCAGCGGACGGAACCGGTGACCTGTTTTTCGAGACTGCCGCGGATTTCATCGGCGGAGGAAACGACGGACGCGCCATAGTTGCAGACGACCGGGATGGCGGGAGTGGCGATGTTCGCGGAGGCCAGCTCGGCGCGGAGCTTGTCCTGCGCGGATTGCATCAGGCGCGAGTGATAGGCTCCGGCGACGTTGAGCTTGATGGCGCGGCGGATGCCGAAGTCCTTTGCCTGCGCGATGGCGGCATCGATGCCCGCCACGCTGCCGGAAAGCACGATCTGGCCGGGGGCATTCAGGTTCGCGACGTCCACGTCGGCCGCGGCGGCCAGTTCGCGGACTTTTTCTTCGTCGCCACCGATGAGCGCGGCCATCGAGCCTTCGGTCGCGGCGCAGGCATCTTCCATGAATTTTCCGCGTTGCGAAACGAGGCGCAGTCCTTCCTCGAAGGAAAACGTTCCGGCGGCGGCGTGAGCGGTGAATTCGCCGAGCGAAAGACCGGCGGCGGCTACGGGATTGAGGTTCGGGACGCGCTCCTTGAGCAGGGCGAGCGCGATCAGGCCGTGCAGGTAGAGCGCGGGCTGGCAATGGGCGGTGCGGGTGAGTTCCTCATCCGGGCCATCGAACATCAGATCGGTGAGGGAATAACCGAGCGCCTTGTCCGCCTGGACGGCGAGTTCGCGGGCGGTCGGGGAATTTTCCACGAAATCCTTGCCCATGCCCACTTTCTGGGCGCCCTGTCCGGAGAAAAGAAGAACGATGTTGCTCATGTCCCGCGAGGCTAAGGGAAATCTTCGCGGCGAGGGAAGGGGAAAGAACGTCGAACGTCGAACATCGAACATCGAACATCGAACATCGAACATCGAACATCGAATATCGAATATCGAATATCGAATATCGAAGATTGGAGATTGGAGATTGGAGATTGGAGATTGGAGATTGGAGATTGAAGGAAGAGCCGGAAAGAGGTCTGTTGGATCGAGCGTTCGTCTGATTTCCATGCGCCTCCTCCCTTTGCTTGCCTTGTGCGCGATCCTGTCCTCCTGCGAGACCTTTCGTTTCTACGGGCAGGCGGTGGGCGGGCAGATGGAGATTTTGCGGAAGAGCCGACCGAATGAGAAGGTGATCGCCGCTTCCGATACTCCGGAAAGCCTGCGGGAAAAGCTGCGGCAGGTGGAAAAAATCCGGGAGTTCGCGAGCGGGCACCTGCTGCTTCCAGCAGATGAAAGTTATGGAAAATACGCGGATCTGGGACGCGAACATGTGGTGTGGGTGCTCTACGCCGCGCCGGAGTTTTCATTGAAGCCGAAGACGTGGTATTATCCGACGATCGGTGAGCTGGGCTATCGGGGTTATTTCCGGAAGGAAGATACGGTGGAAATGGCGCGGCGACTGAAAGGGGAGGGCTACGATGTTTGTGTCGGAGGGGTGGACGCCTATTCCACGCTCGGCTGGTTCCACGATCCGGTGCTGAACACGTTCGCCCATTATCATGAGATCGACCTGGCGGAGACGATTTTTCACGAACTGACGCATCGCAAGGTCTTCAAACGGGGCGATACCGTTTTCAATGAATCGCTGGCGAATGTGGTGGCCGAGGAAGGTGTGAGGCGTTGGCTGAGGCATCAGGGACGATTGAAGGAACTGGAAAAATACGAGGGTCGGCTGGTCCGGCGGAGGCAGTTTTACCGGGAGATCGACGTGGCGCGGAATCGGCTCGAAGCGCTGTATGCCTCGGATCGGCCGGACCACGAAAAGCGGAGGGAAAAGGCGCGGATTCTGAAGAAACTGCGCGGCCAGTTTCTCGATCTGCGGCGTCGCTGGGGTGGCCAAGGGCTGGAAGGCTGGCTGCGAGAGGAAATCCACAACGGTCACATCGTTTCCCTGAACCTGTATGCGGACCAGATGCCCGCGTTCGAAAAGCTGCTGGCGGACTGTAATGGAGATCTCGCGGAATTTTACCGCCGGGTGAACAGGGCGATCAAGTTAGGGAATGCGGATCATCCGGATCAGGATTTTTCAACCGCGAATGGACGAGAATAAACGCGCATCGGCACAGGTTGAGGAATTTTCGGAAGTCCTCCGGAGATATTGAACCCGGATTTTTCCAAATCTTGGGGAAATGATGATGAATTCGCGTCCATTGGCGTTTATTCGCGGTTGAATTTCGTCTTGGCCGGGTGAAACGCAGCGCGACCTTGCGGTTTCGCCGGAGCGCTCTATGATACCCGCCAACCGAACACCGACATGTCGAAAGAAGCCCCACAAATCACAGCTTATCTCAAAACGTTCTGCGGCTGGAGCGAAGGCGTCCGCGCCATCATGCGCAAGTACGACCTCGCCTACGAGGAGAAGGACATCATCAAGAATCCCGCCTTCCGTTGGGAAATGGAACAGCGCAGTGGCCAGCCGCTTTCCCCGTGCGTGGAAATCGACGGCCACATGCTTCCGGACATCAGTGGTGAGGAAGTGGAACAATGGCTGATCGGAAACGGCTACATCGTCGCCAGCGACGCCGCGCCGGACGCTCCGATCAACACTTCCTGCTCCGACGAGCAGCACGCGGAAATGGCCCTGGGCCGCCTGCCGGTACCGGGCAAGATCCGCTTTATCGACTGATCCGCATTTTTTCCGAAAAATCGGGCGGAAAGCCTGAAAGAGGGATCAATCGGGAATTTCGCACAGGGATTCCCTTGCCTTTTACTTTCAGGCTTTCCATCTTCCGCGCCATGCATCCTGACGTGGCGAAGCTGGTGGAAGCCGGCCGTATTCCAAAACCGGTCGGTGAGCGCCTTTCTCAATTGGCTCCCGGTAATTTCTGTATTCACAAATCTTTTGGCGCCGGAAAGGTGGTCGAGTGGGACCTGCCCTCGAAAAAGGTGGTCGTCGATTTCGAAAAGTCCTCCGGGCAGTCGATGGAACTGCAATTCGCCCTCCAGAAAACCGAGTGGATTCCGGAAAACGATTTCCGCGCGAAGAAAATCGAGCAGCTCGAAGAACTCCGCGGCCTCTCCAAACAGGACCCGATCAAGCTGATCGTCCATCTCCTCGAAAGCCACGGTGGCAGCATGACCGGGGACGCGCTGGAAAAGGAGCTCTCCGGAGCGGTCATTCCCGCCGCCAATTTCAAGAAATGGTGGGACAGCGCCAAGAAAGCCCTGCGTGACAGCCGTCTGGCGGTGGTCCCGCAGAAACGCACCGAGCCGATCGTTCTGCGCTCGGGTGACCGGTCGCCCGCCGAAGCGCTGGTGGCGGATTTTGAAGCCGCTCGCGACATCAAGGGCATGATCCGCGCCCTGGAAGCCATCGCTTCCGATATCGGTGCCTTCGCCGGCGATTCGGACTCTCTCAAGCGCCTCCTCAACGACATCGACGAAGGCGCGAAAAAAGCCGCCCGCGTGCAACTCGGCCAAGCGCTGCAACTGGTCGCCGCACGGGATGAAGTCATCGGTTCTTCCCAGGCTCTTGAGCTCGACGCCACCGCGGTTCGCCTTTCGGACCTCGTCCAGACGGCGGATTCCCTGCGTCTGGCGGAGGAAGTCGGCTCTCTGCCTTCCGGCCGCCAACGCGCGGTGTTCGAGGCATTTCCGGCGGCCTTTGGTGAGGAATGGGTCGAGAAAATGGTACACGTCTTCGATCGAGTCGGTGCCCGTGGCGTGACGGAAATCGCACGCATTCTGCTGGAGCGGGAGCAAATGGCGGCTCTCGTTTCTCACCTTCGTTCCGCGATCGCCCGCCGGGCACTCGGTCCGGACGCCCTGATCTGGGTTTGCCGCGAGCGGAAAGCCTCCGCCACCGATGTGTTTTCCGCGGATGTCGGCGCGTCCATTCTCAACCTGCTGGAAAACGACCACCTTTCCGATGGCCCGCGCAAAACCTCCCGCCTGCAAACCCTGCTCGGCGACGACAAAACCCTGCTCGCCGATCTGGTCGCGATCATGGACGTGAACGAGGCGCGGAATTTCGCCCGCCGTCTGCTCGATTGCCCGGTGTTTGGCGAGCTGGAGAAAAAATCGCTCATGGCCCGCATCATCAAGGCCCGCCCGGAAACCGGCGAACTGGTGAGCGGCGAGAACAAGAAGCGCGAGGAAAACCTCCTCGTTTCCTGGGAAAGCCTCGAACGCAAGAAGACCGAGCTGGACGAGATCATCCGCGTCCGCATTCCCCAGAACACCAAGGACATTTCCATCGCCCGCAGCTATGGCGACCTGCGCGAGAACTTCGAATACAAGTCCGCCAAGGATCTTCAGAAATACCTCATGCACCGCAAGAGCGAGCTGGAGAAAGAAATCTCCCGCGCCCGCGGCACCGATTTCAAGGGTTCCGACGCCGCGAAGGTCAATATCGGCACCATCGTCACCCTCAAGGACGCCAGCGGCAACCAGCAGGAAGTGACCGTTCTCGGCGCCTGGGATTCCATCCCGGAAACCCGCACCGTTTCCTACCTCTCGGAAGTCGGCAAGGCCCTCGTCGGCCACGCTCCCGGCGATGAAGTCAAGATTCGCGACGAAGCCACCGAGCAGCTTCAGACGGTGACCATCGTCTCCATCCGCCCCTTCAACCCCTGATCCTCTCTCCCACCACACCTATCATGGAATACACTACGATTGTTGAAATCCGCGGCCGCGAAGTCATCGACTCCCGTGGCAACCCCACCGTTGAAGTCGATGTGCACCTCGATGGCGGGGCGATCGGCCGCGCTGCCGTTCCTTCCGGTGCCTCCACCGGTGAACACGAAGCCGTCGAGCTTCGGGACGGCGACAAGGCCCGCTACCTCGGCAAGGGCGTGCTCAAGGCGGTAGAAAACGTCAATGGCGTGATCGCTCCGGCGCTTCTCGGCTATTGCGCGACCGAGCAAGCCACCATCGACGCCGCGATGCTCGCCCTCGACGGCACCTCCACCAAGAAAAACCTCGGTGCCAACGCCATCCTCGGCGTGTCCCTCGCCGTGGCGAAAGCCGCCGCTTCCGCCCTCGGCTCCCCGCTTTACAAATACCTCGGCGGCCCGAACGCCAAGGTGCTGCCGGTGCCGATGATGAACATCATCAACGGTGGCGCCCACTCGGACGCTCCGATCGACTTCCAGGAGTTCATGATCGTGCCTCACGGCGCGCCGACCTTCCGCGAGTCCCTCCGCTACGGCGCGGAAGTGTTCCACGCCCTGAAAAAGGTTCTTCACGACCGTAATCTTTCCACCGCCGTGGGTGACGAAGGCGGCTTTGCCCCCGCCCTCAAGGGTGCGGACGACGCTCTCGCCGTGATCGCCCAGGCCATCGAAAAAGCCGGTTACAAGATGGGTGAGGACATCAGCATCGCGCTCGACGTCGCTTCCTCCGAATTCTTCGACGCTTCCAAGAACGCCTATGTCTTCAAAAAGTCCGACGGCTCCGTGAAATCCGCCGAAGAACTCGTCGAATACTACGCCGGCCTGAAGAAGAACTATCCGATCATTTCCATCGAAGACGGCTGCGCCGAAAACGACTGGGCCGGTTGGAAAGTTCTCACCGAGAAGCTCGGCAAGACCACCCAGCTCGTCGGCGACGACCTCTTCGTCACCAACGTCGATTTCCTCAGCCGGGGCATCAAGGAAGGCGTGGGTAACTCCATCCTGGTGAAGGTGAACCAGATCGGCTCCCTCACCGAGACCTTCGACGCCGTCGAGCTCGCCAAGGAAAACGGCTACACCGCCGTGCTCTCCCACCGCTCCGGCGAAACGGAAGACAGCACCATCGCCGACCTCGCCGTCGCGACGAACTGCGGCCAGATCAAGACCGGTTCCATGAGCCGTTCCGACCGTATCGCCAAGTACAACCAGTTGCTCCGCATCGAGGAGCAACTCGGTGACGACGCCGTTTTCGGCGTCAACAAGCTGAAGGTTCTCGCCTGATCTTCGTTTTCATAAAAAGCCCCGCGCGTCTCCCGATGCGCGGGGCTTTTTCGATTTTTGGATTGTCTCTGGAAGGTTGAATTCTAAAGTCCTACCTCTCGTTTTCAACAGATTCGAAAAACCCACATCTGCTGAATCCTGAAAACCGATCTCGTTCGGCAGAGGGTGGGATGGGATCGATTTATCAAAACCTTACTATCTGTCATGCGTATCTCCGGTTTTCTCCGTTGTGGCCTTTTCTGTATCGTTTGGGCCCTTTCTTTGACGGTCCTGCATGGCCAGCGTCAGATGGATAAATTGGGGCGTGGCATCGTGGTTCTCCGTACCAGCAGCACGCAGACTTATGTCGGCTGGCGTTTGTTGGGGAACGATCCCAAAGACATCGCTTTCAACCTTTACCGTTCCACCAATGGCGGGACGGCCACGAAGTTGAACAGTACACCCATCA